>NZ_CP107532.1:1461250-2191875 GCF_025813715.1 Methylobacterium sp. FF17 | reverse complement strand
CGTGGTGATCTGCCGCCAGGGCAGGATGCGACGCTCGGCGAAATCGATCACATGGTAGAGGAGGAAGCCGACGAACATCAGCACGAAGAGGCCGACCCAGACCGTATTGAGGTCGTAGAGGCTCGAGGCCGCGTAGATCAGGTGCCCGAGGCCGCGCTGAGACGAGATGAACTCGCCGACCACCGCGCCGACGAGCGCGAAGCCGATGTTGATGCGGAACATCCCGATGATGGCCGGCAGGGTCGAGGGCACGATCACGCTCTTGAAGATGCGATTCTTCGAGGCGCCCATCGAGGCCAGCAGCGCCTGCAGGTCGGGGTCGGCGTCGCGCGCGGCCTGGTAGGCCGCGATGAGGGCGACCAAGGCGGTGAGGGAGACCGCCAGCGCCACCTTCGAGACGAAGCCGGTTCCGAACCACAGGATCACGATGGGGGCCAGCGCGATCTTGGGCACCGAGTTGATGGCCACGATGAAGGGCTCGACGAGCCGTGCGACGAAGGCCGAGTACCACAATCCGAGACCGGCCACCGATCCCAGGAGGGTGCCGATCAGGAACCCGATGATCGCCTCGATCAGCGTGTACCAGGTGTCAACCGGCAGGGACCCGTCCAGCATCGAGTTGAGAAAGACCCGCCAGATGCCCGACGGGGCGCCGACCAGGAATTCCGTGAGCCAGCCGGCCCGGACCGCGATCTCCCAGGCCAGGAAGAAGACGGAGACGGCCAGCACTTGAATGATGCCGCGCCCGAGTGTCGTGTCGGCCGCCCGTGCGACGCGGCCCGGTTTCGAGCGGGGTCGCGCCGAGGCCGCGCGAGCGGGCCGCGTCGAGGCCGGAACGGAGGTGTTCAAGGCTTGTGTCGCCATCAGGCAGCCCTCTGCCGGGTCTGGATTTCGAGCTCGCCGCAGAGGGTTTGGAAGTAGTCGGAGAAGCGCGGATCGCTGCGGGCACCGATCGGCGAACGGGCATCGAGCCCGATCTCATGGATCGACTTCACCTTGGTGGGCCGGTTGCCGAGCACGACCACGCGCTTCGAGAGGGCGACAGCCTCGTCGATGTCATGGGTCACCAGGACGACGGTCTTGTGGAAGGTCTCCACCGCGTCGAGGAGCACACCTTCGAGGTAGAGCCGGGTCTGGTAGTCGAGGGCCGAGAAGGGTTCGTCCAGCAACAGGATATCCGGATCCATGATCAGGGTCCGGATCAGGGCGGTGCGCTGCCGCATGCCGCCGGACAACATCTTCGGGTAGGCATTCTCGAAGCCCGACAGGCCGAAGGTCGAGAGGTATTCACGGGCCGTATCGAGCGCCTGGGCCCGGTCGACGCCCTTCATCTCGAGGCCGAGCATCACGTTCTGCAGGACCGTTCGCCAGGGAAAGAGCAGATCCTTCTGCATCATGTAGCCGACCCGGCCCTGCAGCCCCGGCACCAGCTCGCCGCGAAACGTCATCGTGCCGCTGTCGGGCTCGAGCAGTCCGGCGATGACGTTGAACACGGTCGTCTTGCCGCATCCGCTCGGACCGATGATGCTGACGAAATCGCGCTCGTAGATGTCGAAGCTGAGCCCGTCGAGAACCGGCACCGGCGCACCCTTGCCGGGAAAGGACTTGCGGATACCATCCAAGCTGAGCTGGACCTTGGGAGCCGTCATGGAGCCTCCGTGTCTGTCACACGGCTCCAGCAAACCTCGGGCCAACGGAATTATGGATGCAGAACAGCTGGGCGGCGTCCTGTGGCGGTCGGCCGAATTCCCGCACGAGGCCGGCGGGACCGGATCCGATGCTCCGGTCCGGATGCGTGAGGTCCGGCATAACGCCGAGCCATCGAAGCGAACCCGAGACCGGCGACCACGCCCTCACCGAACCCCTTTCCGCTCACGGCCTGCCCCGCGTCGGTGCCCTGATGCGCTTCGGCGGACCCACATCGCCTGCGGCCTGAAGGAGCAGTCCTCGGGAGTCACGGACTTGAGACGGCAGCAGGATGGCACAGCACGCAAGCGCGCCGGGGGGATGCCCCCGACGCGCTGACGCTTCGTCAATCGATCCGGCGATCCGATGCCGGTTAAGGAGACCGCTCGCGGCGCGCGACGACCGAGAACGGCCCGGTCGTCGCCCGTCCAGCCTCAGGCGATGTTGCCGTAGCCGAAGGTGCCGTCGTTGAGGACGGCGCGGTTCTCGACCAGCCCGTACTGCAGGTAGTGCTGCATCGGGTTGAGCCCGGCCTGGGCCACGTCGCCGTTGACCGCAAGGTATTCCGAGCTGTCGAAGTCGGCGGAGGGGTCGCGGCCCTCCTTCCAGCCGTAGGTGTCGTAGTGGGCGAGCGGATTGATGCCCGCCGCCGCGACGTCGCCGTAGGCGGCCAGATACCCCTTGGTGTCGAACACCGCGTTCGGATCGCGGCCTTCCTTCCAGCCATCGGTGTCGAAGTGCTGGCGGGCGAAGGCGAAGGTGTCGCTCGCGCCCGTGCTCTGCGCGACCTGCAGCACGTCGGCGTTGGCGAGCAGGTAGAACTCGGCGTCGAACCCGGCCTTGATGTCGGCGGCCTTGCCGACCGCGTCGAAGATGGCGCGGCCTTCGGCCTGGCCGTACTGGAGGTAGTGCTCCAGCGGGTTCAGCCCGGCGTCCCGCACGTCCGTGTGGCGGGCGAGATAGAACTCGTTGTCGAAGCGCGCGCCCGGGTCGCGGCCCTCCTTGAAGCCGGATTGCTGGTATTGGGTGAGCGCCTCGGCCCCGGACTTCACCACGTCGGCGTTCACGCCGAGATAGCCCTTGGTGGAGAAGAACGCGTTGGGGTCACGGCCCTCGGCGGCACCGTAGGCGGCGTAGTGCGCATCCGCATCCTGGCCGGCGGCGAGAACGTCCCGGTTGGTCAGGAGGTAGTACAGGTCGTCGACCAGGGGGTTGCCGTCCGCCGTGTCGATCATGCGGTCGCTGAACTGGAACTGCTCGATGCCCCGAACGGTATCCTGGCCATCCGGACCCGAGACCACCAGCAGGCCGCTCGCGGCGAGACTGACGGTCGCCTCGCTCAGGGCGTAGCCAAACACCGCCTTGTCGAGGCCGTTGCCGCCGTCGAGGACATCATCGCCGGCCCGGCCGTCGAGCGTGTCGTTGCCGGCGCCCCCCGTCAGCACGTTCGCGACGGCGTTGCCGGTCAGCGTATCGTCGCCGGAACCGCCCGTGGCTTTCTCGATGACGACGCCGTTGGCGATCGTGTAGCCGCCGCCGATGAAGGCCGCGTAGCTGAGGACGCCGCGGCTCGTGGTCGTCGCATCGAGGGTCGCCGCAGTGAGATCCAGGATGGCGTTGCGCGTGCCGTCATAGCGCAGTTCGTCCGTGCCCCCGGTGTCCCAGATGCTCTGCCAGAACGCGGTATCGGGCTGGTACACGATGGTCTCTGGCACGCCCGCCTCGTTCGGCGGCCCCGGCAGGAACGGCCGCGGGTCGTTGCTGTCGGGCAGCATGTAGACGTTGTTCCCGCTCGCGAAGGTGGTGTTCGCGCCGTAGAGGTACTGGATGGCGGCGATGTCGTAAGCCATCGGTGCGGCGGCAAAACCGTGATCGAGAAAGTAATCTTCGGCCACCGGGCGCTGGCGCGTGGGCTCCTCGACGATGATTCCCTTGTCGTCGAACGTGTAGCCGTGCGCGTAGGACATCACCGACCCGAACATATGGTTCAGATCGTAGAGGCCTAAGTCGCGCTGCCGTTCCGCGGCCGGGTCGGTGGCCTCGATGCCGGGGAAGTAGTTCGGGGCGAAGGCGCCGGATCCGGAATCGTGGGGATGCTTCAAACCGAGACCGTGGCCGGTCTCGTGGATGAAGGTGCGATAGAAGTTGCCCCCCGGCTCCATCTGATCGGGCGTCCACTGACGCACACCGACCGCCTCGAAGTTGTACGTCCCGTTGCTCTGGGCATTCGCGTTGGCGCTCGGCAGATTGTGGGAGGCCGAGACCGTTCCTCCGGCGGTCGCCTGGTTCTCGAGGCGCTCGACGAAGAGTGCCTCGGGCTGGGTCGCGACCTGCTGGAAATCGACGTTGGCGACGTTCTCCCAGTTCTGGATGGCCTTGCTGAACTGCGCCTTCTCGAAGGGGCGCCAATCATAGCCCGTGTTGTTTCCGTCGACGGCTGTTCCGGTCAATTTGCCGAAATAATACTTGACGACGAACGGCCCCTCCACGCCGGCATCGTTCACGTAATGCCGGCCATTGTTGATAAACGCGTCGACGAATTCATTCCCGCTTTCGGGAGAAAGGGCGGTCAAAGCCATCAGAGAACAATCCCATGTTCATGCCGCGCAATACCCACGTCTCTTAAGTAAAGCATTGTAAAAATGCCTCTTAGGACAGGATCGCACTTCAGCAGAAAGATCATCTAGCGTATAGAAAATGAATTCAAGCGCTTTTAATCTCTGAGGGATGTTTCCTTAACGAATACCTTCAAGGCTCCCGACGCCAAGCGCGCAGGTGCGCGCCGCCCGGACCTTCCAGGCAATTCCCAGGCGTGATGAGCTCATGGTATGTTCAAGGTTTCTTGCTGGCAAGTGAAACCGACATGGTTGTATGTCGATCGCTCGTAGCAACCTAGATGTTAGGGAGGCTACGTGGCATATCTCAGAGGGACATTGGCATGTCGCCGCGGCACATCGGGGAAGTTCGCGCGCTTTTGAGCCGGGGTCTTCTGACGGAGGCCATTGCCTTACTCCGCATCATCGAGGCCCACTCGGCATCGGACCCGGACATGCTATCGATGCTGGGCGTTGCTCTTGCCATGCAGGGCCAGCGGACCGAGGCCGAGGCGTACCTGCGGGCGGCCTTGCGCGCCGCGCCCCAGGTCGCCAGCCTGCACAGCAACCTCGGCAACCTGCTGCACGAACAGGGGCGTTTTGCCGAAGCGGAAACCAGTCTTCGCCGAGCGTTGACGCTTCGGCCAGACTATCCCGACGCCCTCGAAAACCTCGGCGTGACCCAGCGTGCCCTCGGACATCTGCGCGAGGCCGAGACCAGCGTCCGCACGGCCCTCCGCCTGCGGCCGGATTCGGCCACCGCCCATCGGAACCTGAGCGCTCTGCTCGCCGCGCAGGGCCGCTTTGCCGAGGCCATTCCGGCCCTCTCGGCATGGGCACGGCTTCAGCCGGCCGACGCCGCAGCACAGGTCGCCCTCGCACAGGGGCACCGGCACTGCGGACACCTCGCGGAGGCCGAAGCGATCCTGCGCCGCATCCTCGACGCCGACCCCGCCGACGTGGCGGCGCTGATCGAGCAGGGCAGCGTCCTCCACGCGGCGGGCCGGTTCGCCGAGGCGGAGGCGGCCTGGCACTCCGCCGCCGTCCGGGCGCCCGGCGCGCCGCAGCCGGCCCTCGGCCTCGGAATCCTGGCCGCCGAGGCCGGGCGCTACGCCCCTGCGGAGGCCCACCTGCGTCGGGCGATCGCCCTGGACCCCCGCTACCCCGAAGCGCTCAACTCGCTGGGTGATGTCCTGAGGAACGTCGGCCGCTTCGAAGAGGCGGAGGTCGCGCTGCGGGCGGCTCTGGCACTGCGTCCGGACTACCCCGAAGCCCAGGTCAGCCTCGCGTT
Organism: Methylobacterium sp. FF17; assembly: GCF_025813715.1. NCBI lineage: Bacteria > Pseudomonadati > Pseudomonadota > Alphaproteobacteria > Hyphomicrobiales > Methylobacteriaceae > Methylobacterium > Methylobacterium flocculans. Next base: position 2,186,304 of record NZ_CP107532.1, on the reverse strand, counting down.
CCTCCTCCTGCAGACGGAACGCTTCGCGCAAGGCTGGCTCCTGTACGAGGCGCGATGGCGGGTGGAAGCCTGGAGGTCGCGGGCGAGCCCTGCGCGGGTTCCATCCTGGCAGGGGCAGGAGCCGGGAACCGGGCCCCTCCTCGTCCACGCCGAGCAGGGGCTCGGCGATACCCTGCAGTTCGTCCGCTACCTGCGTGCCCTGCCGTCGGGCGTCCGCATCCTGCTCCAGGTTCAGGCACCGCTCGTCCGACTCCTGCGGACGAGTTTCCGGGACCGGAGCGTCGAGGTGGTCGACCTTGCTCAAGCGGCCGATCACGCCCGGTATCAGGTGCCGCTGCTGAGCCTGCCCCGGCATCTCGGCGACGCCGAGCCCGCGGGGCGGGACGGAGCGCCCTATCTCGCCGCCGACCCGGATGACGTGGCCCGCTGGCGGGCGCGGCTCACCGCCTTCGAGGGATTGCGCGTCGGTCTCGTCTGGGCCGGCAATCCGACGCTGGCAGCGGATGCCCGGCGCTCGCTGACATTGGATGTCCTGGCGCCGCTCGGCCGGATCGGGGGCCTACGCTTGGTTTCCCTCCAGTTGGGCGAAGCCCGGCTACGGGAGACTCCGGCGGGCCTCGACCTCTACGATCCGACCCCCGACCTCTCGGATCTGGCCGACACGGCGGCCCTCGTCACGGGCCTCGATCTCGTGATCAGCGTCGACACGGCCGTGGCACATCTGGCGGCGGCGCTCGGAAAGCCGGTCTGGCTCCTGAACCGGCACGACACCTGTTGGCGCTGGGGCCGGTCCGAAGGATGCAATCGCTGGTACCCGACCTTGCGCGAGTACCGGCAAACCCGTTCAGGGGACTGGGGCCCGGTCATCGCGCGGGTGGCCGACGATCTCCTCGCCGCCGTCCGGCGGGGCACGGTCGGGAGCGGCGGTGGGCGCATGTCCGTGCGACAGCCTCCGGCTCGCCTCGGTGATGGCGCCGGTGAGGTGATAGAGGCTGCTCGCCCGGGCGACTGAGTTCGGCCCCTCGCGACCGGGGCCGATCTGCTCCCTCCAGAGCCCCTTCGGTTCGGGCAGGAGGAAACGCCCGAGATTCGCATACGCGCGCAGCAACCCGTCCGTGCTTCGATCCGCCCGACAGGCCTCCGCCTTCAGGGCCTCGGCCTGGGGCCAGAGGCTGCGTCCGGGGGACCGCACGCGCCCGTCGCTCCACACCGTGTCGAACAAGGGGCCGGCCCCGAACCGCTGCGTGAAGCGCCCCAACGCCTGCGCCGCCGCATCGCACCGCGCCCGCCGGCCCGACCGGTCTCCGGTCAGGTCGACGAAGCGGGAGAGGAGCCAGATCCACTCCGCATGGTGGCCGGGCTCGACGATGAAGACCTTCGACTCCGCGAGCGGCCGCCACGCCGCGTCGAAGGATTCCGGCAGGGCGCCTGCAGCGTCCTGAAACAGGACATCGAGAAACAGGTCGACCATTTCGGCGGCGCGCACGAAGAACAGGTCGTCGTGGAAGCTTTCCCCGGCGGCCAGAAAAGCCTCCAGGAGGTGCATGTGCGGGTTCTGCCGGCGCGGAAGCCGGTCGGGTAAGCCCTCCCGGAAACCGGACCCTCCCGGATGCCGGAGCGACGTGTCGAGGAATCGGACGAGCGCGTGCGCCTCGTGCCGCAGGCGATGGCAGGGCCGGAGCGCGTGGGCCGAGGCCAGCGCCAGGAGGACGAAGGCCTGGTCGTAGAGGTCGACGCGCGCGTCGATGACGGTCCCTTGCACATCGCAGCGCGTCGCGTAGCGGCCGCCCGACAGCGCGAAGTGGGTGCGGATGCTTCGCAGCCCCAGTTCCACGGCATCGTGCGCCTTGGGAAGACTCGCCCTCGCCGCGTGACTGAAGGCGTAGACCTGGCGCGCCGCCACCCTGAGGCGGCGGAACGGGGCGTCGCACCGCAGGGTCGACGGGCAGAGGTGCTCGTGAAAGCCGCCCCGGTCCCAATCGACCCCGTGTTCGAGCCAGAGCGGCCAGGCCTGCGCGCGCAGCCATCGATCCGTGGTCTCGACCACGCGCGTCAGCGCCTCAAGGCCCGGCTCAGCCAAGGACGAAGGCCAGCCCTGGCCCTGCAATCCCGCGAATGGCGGAGATCAGGTCCCGCGCGACGTCGGTCGCGGCCTCGGGAAGTGCATCGCCCGGCTCGGCCAGCAGGATCCGGCGCGCCACGCCCGCATCGCGCGCGGCGACCAGGTCCGTGATGCGGTCGCCGACCATGATGCTGTTCGCCAGATCGAGGGCGAACCGGTCCCGGGCCGCCAGGAACATTCCGGGATTGGGCTTGCGCCACGACAACGCCGTCGTGGAATCCCAGGGGGCTGCCCCGCAGATCAGAACCGCGTCGAGCCATGCGCCCTGGGCTGCGAGGCGCGCCTCGACGCAGGCCTGGACGGCCTCCAGGGCGGCGTGGTCGAAATACCCCCGGCCGAGGCCGCTCTGATTGGAGACCACGACGACGGGCCACGAGGCGCCGTTCATCCTCCGAATGGCCTCGGCCGCCCCGGGCAGGAGATCCACCTGCGCGACCTGAGCGACGTACCCGGTGTCCCGGATGATCACGCCGTCCCGGTCCAGGAACAGGGCGGCCCGACCGGGCGGGATCGGCCGGATCGGCCGGCAGGACTGGAGCGGCTCGATGGCCGGGGACAGGATCACGTCGCCGCGCGCCCGCTAGCGCGACAGGATGCGCTGGATCACGGCGCTCGTGCTGATCTCGGCACGCCGCTCGATCAGCACGACCCGCCCCCCATGCGCCTCGACGCAGTGGCGTCCGACCACGTCGTCCATCGCGTAATCGGATCCCTTGAACAGGACGTCCGGCCGGACCGCCTCGATGATCGCGATCGGGGTCGGCTCATCGAAGAGGACGAGGGCGCTGACCGCCTCGAGAGCGGTGAGCATCGCGGCGCGGGCCTCGGCATCCATGATGGGCCGCGTCGAGCCCTTCAGAGTCCGGATCGAGCTGTCGCTGTTCATCGCGACGATCAGGCGATCCACCTGTCCCCGCGCCTGCGTGAGCAGGGCGACATGCCCCGGATGGAGCAGATCGAAGCAGCCATTGGTCAATCCAACGGACAATCCAGCGGCTCTCCAGGCCCGAACCCGTTCCACGAGCGCGGCGAGGTTCGGGCTCACCTTGCGGGCCGGCGCGTAAGGGGCTTCGCCCTCGAGAAGCTCATCGACCTCCTGCCGCGTCGGCGCGGCCGTGCCCTGCTTCGCGACGACGACGGCGGCGGCGGCATTCGCCCAGCGCACCGCGTGCGCGATCCCGGCGCCCGCGCTCAGGGCGACCGCGAGGGTCGACAGGATCGTATCGCCCGCGCCCGAAACGTCCTTGACGGAGCGCGCCAGGGCCGGGAGGCGAAGGGTCGTGCGCCCCGACTGGACGAGGTGAACGCCGAACCCGTGCCGCTTGACCAGAACCTCCGCGATGCCGGTGAGCTGCGACAATTCCCGTGCCGCCGCCTCGACCGCGCCGTCGTCCTGCGGCACGGGCCTTCCGATCGCGGCGCCGAGTTCCGTCAGGTTCGGCGTGATGAGCGTCGCGCCGCGATAGCGCTCGAACCGGCTTCCCTTCGGATCGACGAGAACGGTCATGCCGCTCCCGCGCGCCGCCTCGATCAACGCCTGGATCGTATGATCCGAGAGCGCACCCTTGCCGTAATCGGAGAGGACGAGGATTCCGCCTTCGCCCATGCGGGCTTGCGCGAGCGTCGTGATCCGCGCGGCCACTTCAGGGGATGGGGCCTCGGATGTCTCCCAATCCACGCGCAACAGGTGCGTGTGATGTTGGGGACTGACGAAGCGGGTCTTCAGCGTCGTGCGCCGCGTCCTGTCCGCGGCGAAGACCGTGTCGATGCCCTCCCACGAGGCCAGGGCCCGCCGCAGGAGATCGGCCTCCTCGTCCGCCCCCACCAGCCCGACGAGCACGCATTCGGCACCGAGGGCCGCAACATTGACGGCGACGTTCGCGGCCCCTCCGGGCATCTGCTCCTGCGCCTGGGCAGCGAGGACGATCGCGGGTGCCTCCGGGGAAACGCGACCCGCGTGACCGTAGACGTACCGGTCGAGCATGCAGTCTCCGACCACCAGAATGCGGCGACGGGCACGTGCGCCGACAAGCCTTTCCCCCGCTTCCATCAGCACCTCTTTCGAGGCTCAAGCTAACCGCTCCAAAAATCCCTTTCAAATGGAAAAACTAAACCTGCCGCCTCATCCGGAGCGCTCACAGGTTGCATTGTAAATTTATATCCTGTGCAACTTCCACTTCACGATCTCGGAAATTCGACCTGACAGCTCATGTGAAACCATGAGGCTGCACACCTTCCGAGACCTCGAACGCCCTCGCAAAGCCGAACCGACCCCTGCGCGGGCCCTCCTGCCGGGTCACACGGCCAAGAAGCAGGAGGGCGAGAACCGCGCCGTCAGTGCGCGGGCGAGGTCGGCGCGGTCATCGCCGATCTTGGATGAAGGCACGGCGTGCCTCAGGCCTCGTGCAGCATGCGCTCGGTCAGGGGCAGCACCAGCCGGTAGTGCAGGCCATCGGCCGCAAAGCTGAGGCTCACCCCGGCGTCCAGGTTGTGCGCCAGCATCTCCAGCAGCACCACGCTGCCGAAGCCGCGACGGCGCGGCGCCTGCGTGTCGAGGTTCTGACCGCTCTCGACCCAGTCGAAGGTCAGTTGAGGGCCGCCATCCCCCTCCTCGATCCGCCACGTCACCGTCAGCCGTCCCCCGGCCTCCGACAGGGCGCCGAACTTCAGGGCGTTCGTCGTCAGTTCATGCAGCGCCAGCGCCAAGGGCTCGGCCGCGCGCAGGTGCAACCGCACATCGGGACCCGAGACGCGCGCCCCCCCGTCCCGATAGGCGCGGACACTCGTGAGTTCGTCGGTGACGAGGCGACCGAAATCGACGCCGGCCCTGACGTTCTGGAGGATCACGTTCTGCACCCGCGCCAGGGCCGCCAGCCGCCCATCGAGATGCGCGGCATACTCCTCCAGGTTCTCGCTGAGTTCGGCCGAGCGGCGGGCGATCATCCGGGTCGTCGCCAGGGTGGCACGGACCCGGTGCTGCAACTCGGCCAGCAGGATCGCTTGCGCGTCGGCGCCGGTCGCGTCGGATTCCATCGTCCTCAAAGCTCCCCCATCTACCTCCGGATAGAAACATCTCAGTCGGATGCCGGTTCGTTGGCATCAAGGTTGCGGCCCTCGCGGTCGAGATGCAAGTAGTTCGGGTTGAACAGGGAAGCCTTCTGCAGGGCGGCGAGATCCGGGATCGTCAGGCAGCCGCCTTTCAGCACGATCAGTCCGGCGCGCCGCAGTTCCTGTAGCGTCCGGTTGATGTGAACATTCGAGAGGCCGAGCGCGTCCGCCAGTTCCATCTGGGTCAGCGGGAGCGCGCAGCTGTCGCCCTCGGTGAGACCGACCCCGCGCAGGCGCAGGAACAGTTCGCAGAACAGGTGGCCCAGGCGCTCGATGGCGGTGCGCTGGCCGAGATTGACCGTCCACTCGCGCTGGATGGCCACCCCCACGAGGCTGTCCCACCACAGGGCCTTCGTCACGCGGGAATGTTCGTCCATCAGGCGGTCGAGGCTCGCCCGCGAGATCTCGGCCACCTTCACCGGCGTGAGCGCGGCGATGGAATGGTCCATCTCACGCAGAATGTAGATGTGCGTATCGCACAGATCCCCGGGCACGAAGAACGAGATGATCTGGCGGCGACCGTCATCGAGCTGCTTGTAGCGGCAGGCCCAGCCTTCCAGGATCAGGTTGACATGGCTTGGGTCGTTCCCCTCCTCGATGATGTCGGAATGCTCCGCAAATGTCCGCCGCTTGGACGCCACGGCTCCGAGGACCTGCCGGTCGTCGCACGAGAGCTTCGTGAAGTGCTCAAGCTTGCGAATGAGATGATGCGGCATGCGTTCCTCTTCCTGCACGTCATATGAATACGAAGCCCGCACCGTGCATTAATTCACCTACGTTAGTTCGGATTTCGGAGTGTATCTCCCAGGTCATTTCGGAGTACTACAAATAACCTTTAGCAAGTTCCCCGGGCCTCGAGGCCGTCGGGCCAGACGCCGGAGACCGCCGAAGACTGGTCTTTCCTGGTCGCGGACGCTCACGCGACCGTGATGCGCGTGCAGACCTGTGGCATCCGACACCGTGCGTTCGAGCGCCCCGATGCCGTTCGATCCACACGGTCGTGAGCGATCCGAGCAGGCCTTCTGCCGCGGTGCGACCCGGTTGACGGCAATAACTCAACGAATAATCAGCGCGGTTATTCCCCGCTCAGAATATAAATTTCGGGCTAAATCGAATACCTTCAGAACAAAAATCGCGCCGATCGGATTTACATATTACGATGATCGCTTCAGTCGACCGGCGGGAGCATGGATCGCGATCCGCGCCCGCTCGGCTGAAGCTTCGATCACTCGAAATCTCGATGAGCTTGTCTTGTTTCCGCGGGCAGGATTCGAACAGGCGTCCGAGTTTCCAACCGCGCATGTGGAGGTACGATGTTCAAGGTCCCCAATGCCCTCACGGTCGCCCTCGAACTGTTGCGGGAACGGCAGTTCAAGCAATTCCTGAAGCGATGCGCGGGGCTGATCTACGAGCGACGGATTACCTATGGCCTGCGCCGGGATCTTCAGGTCGCCTTCGTTGCGCCCAAGGCAAAGATTCCGATCACGACCCGCGCCTTCTCCGAAGACGATGTCGGCGCGCTGTTTCCCGAGGATCGCACGATCCTCAACAGGAAGGAGACGATCGAGATCGCGACCCGGCACGCGCATTACAAAGCCGGGATCGACCGGTGCTACGTGGCCGTCGATCAACGCAGTAGCCAGCCCTGCTACTTCCAGTGGCTGATGGGACCGGACCAGAACGCGAAGATCCAGGCGTTCTTTCCCAAGACCTGGTTTCCGGTCCTTGCCCGAAACGAGGCCTTGCTGGAGAACGCGTACACACCGCCCGCCTATCGCGGCAACGGCATCATGCCGGCCGCCATGGCGCAGATCGCCGAACGGGCCGCCGCGCTCCAGTGCCGGTACGTCGTGACCTTCGTGGACAGCAACAACATCCCGTCGCTGCGGGGATGCGAGAAGGCCGGGTTTGCCCCTTACCTGGTCCGCCAGGAGGACCGGTGGCTGTTCGGCACGCTGAGGTTTCGCACGTTCCTCGATCTTCCGGACAGCGTCCCTGGGGCGATCTACGCCTGAGATCGCCGCGCGCGTCGCGGGGGCGAACCGCGACGCGCGCACGGTGCGGACAGCGCCGGGACGCGGGGCCTCGGATGGGGAAACGAGGGCCTGCCTCGGGCGACGCTGCGCTCGCGGCCGGCACGCGCGCACCTCGTGCCGGCCTCCGCCCACCGATCAGGCGGCGTCGTCCAGGGCGAGGGGGATTTCATTCCAGTCCGGCTGGCCGGCCAGCACCTGCTCATAGGCGCGCAGGGCGTTCGTGGCCGCCGCCTCCCAGGTGAAGTGCTGCGCCACCCGGGCGCGGGCGCGGCTGCCCATCTCGGCCCGCTTGGCCGGGTTCGCGGCGATCCGAGCGACGGCCTCGGCGAGGGCGGGAGCATCCCCGGGGGGCACGAGGACGCCGCATCCCCCCTCGAGCTGGTAGGGAATTCCCCCGATCGCCGAGGCGAGGACCGGGATGCCCTCGGCCATCGCCTCGAGCACCACCAGCGGCAGGGTGTCGGCGAGCGTCGGGAAGACGAAGAGGTCGGCGCTCCGCATCATCGGCGCCACATCCGCGTCGGCGAGGCGACCCGTGACCACGAGGTGCTGGTCCGGGCGCTGCGAGCGCCACGCGGCATAGTCGATCTCCGGCCGCGTGTCGCCCGCCACGATCAGCCGATAGGGGATCGTGAGGCTACGGAAGGCCTCGAGCAGGATCGGCAGCCCCTTGTTCGGCGTGTGGTTGGCGAGGAACAGGCAGGTGAGCGTGTCCGGGCTGCAGGCGGGCAGGTTGAACTTGTGCCGGATCGCGGCCTCGGCCTCCGGATCGTGCGCCGCACCGCCGGCGACCCCGTTCGAGGCGACGTGGATCGGCCCTTGGTAGCCCATGCCGTCGAGGATGCTGAAATCGGCCGGCGACAGGGCGAGGATGGCGCTCGCCCCCCGCACGACGCGACGGACGGGGTTCTCCACCAAGCGCCGCCAAACCTCGCCGCGCAGGCGGTCGAACCCGTAGACGGTGCGCCCGTTGGCGATCTCGTTGAAGCCGTGCGTCGAGACCAGGTAGGGAATGCCGGCCCGCCGTGCCGCCCGGGCGACCCGCTCCATTTCGAGGGCGGGCATCGGGTTGTGCAGGTGGATCAGGTCGAAGGCTCCGGGCCTGATGCGATCCGGGATATCGGAGCGGTAGAACAGGGTGCGGTAGCGCTGGGGCAGGCGCGACCATGGCAGGCCGGGCGGAAGCCAGGTCCGCACGGGCACGCGGGACACGCCGGCGGCATCGACCGGCGCGACATCGGCCGTGGCCAGCATGCTGGCCACGCTCATCCGGCACTGCTGCGCGAGCGCGAAGCTCAACTGTTCGCCCGCCCGCGCGCCGCCGCTCACCGACATGTGCGGCGGCACGATCAGGGGCGCCAGGACCCGGATCATGCGTACTTCTCCGTGAGCTGGATCGACAGTTCCGGCTCGCGCCAGAGATGGGCCAGGGCCTCGTCGATGGAGTGCGCCTGGTTCCAGCCGAACAGGTCGCGGATGCGGCTGTTGTCGGCCGCCAGGAAGGGCCGGTCCACCGCCCGCACCCGTGTCTCGTCCTGGATCAGCTCGAAGTCGCTGCCGGTGATCGCCTTGAGCTTACCCAGGATGTCCGCCACGGAATACGAGCGGGAGGTGCCGAGATTCACCGTAACGGTCTCGCCGGTCCCGACGGCGCGGCTCAGCGTCGTCGCGACGAAGCCGGCGGCGGCATCCTGGACGTGGATGTAGTCGCGCCGGGGCCACAGGTTGCCCAGTCGGATCGTCGTCCGGCCGGATTTGAGCTGGGCCACGATCTCCGGAAGGAGGTGCGGGTTCGTCTCGCCGGGGCCGATGACGTTGAACAGACGGACGACGACCGCCGAGAGGCCATGCGCGGCGGCCGCGTAGCGGACGTAATGTTCGCCGTGCAGCTTGCTGTAGCCGTAGATGTCGCTCGGCTCGATGAGGGCGGTGTCCTCGCGGTGGGGCGACTCGTCCGGCTTGTAGACCGCCCCGCTGCTGGCGAAGACGAAGCGGCAGCCCGGGGGACAGGCGGCGAGGAGGTTCTGCGTGCCGGACACGTTGGTGCGCACGGAGAGTGCCGGATCCTGCTCGCATTCGGGGATGTAGTGGATCGCCGCGAGGTGGATCACGGCGTCGGGCTCGAAGTCCCCGATCGCGCTCCGCATCGCCCCCGCGTCGTTGATGTCCGCCTGCCGGAACTGGAAGGCCGACATCTCGTCCGGCCGGAAGCGGATCGTGCCGTAGCGCAACGAATCCACGACCCGCACCGTATGCTCACGCATCAGGCGGCGGGTGACCTCCCGCCCGACATAGCCGTTGCCTCCGGTGACGATGATCCTCATGGCGTTGCCTCCGCGTCCCGGCGGCGCGACCCCCGCGCCCTTCGCTCGATGGCGGCGACCGTCCCGACTTGCGGGTCAGACGCGCGCATAGACGTCTTCCAGACGGACGATGTCGTCCTCGCCGAGATAGCCCCCGCTCTGGACCTCGATGAGCTGGACCGGCGTGTTGCCGGGGTTCTCCAGGCGGTGCACGGCCCCGAGCGGGATGTAGGCGTGCTGGTTGGGACCGAGGTTCTCCACCGTGTCGCCCACGGTGACGCGGGCGAGGCCCGTGACGACGACCCAGTGCTCGGCGCGATGCTGGTGCGTCTGCAGGGACAGCCGGCCGCCCGGATTGACGACGATGCGCTTGACCTGGAACTGGTCGCCGAAATCGATCACCTCGTACCAGCCCCAGGGGCGATGGGCCCGCGCATGCGCATCGGCTTCCTTGCGGCCCTTCAGGCGCAGGTCCTCGACGATGCCCTTCACCTCGGCACTGCGCCGGCGGTCGGCGACGAGGATCGCGTCGCGATGGGCGACCACGATCAGGTCCTTCACGCCGAGGAGCGAGGTCAGCGGGCCGTCCGTGCTGACGAGGCAATCCGAGGAATCGAAGACTTCGACGTCGCCCTGGCGGACATTCCCGGAGTCGTCCGTTTCGCCGAGCTCCCAGATGGCTTCCCAGGTTCCGATATCCGACCAGCCGCAGGCGAGCGGGGTCACCGCGGCGCGGGCGGTCTTCTCCAGGACGGCGTAGTCGATGGAGCATGCCTCCACCCGCTTGAAGGCCTCCTCCTCCAGGAGAAGCGCGCCCGCATGGTGGGTGGCTCCGTCGAGCGCCAGCGCCACGCGCTCCACCGTCACCGGGTCGTGATGCTTGTATTCGTCGAGCATCGTCGCGGCGGTGAAGAGGAAGTTGCCCGAATTCCAAAGCATGCGCGCGAGCACGAAGCGCACCGCCGTCGCCGCGTCCGGCTTCTCGGCGAAGCGCTGCACCGCGTGCGTCGCGCCCTCGGTCGGCGTGCCGGGCTCGATGTAGCCGAAGGTCGTCGCCGGATGGGTCGGCGTGATCCCGAAGGTGACGATGCGGCCGGCGAGGGCGGCGGCCAGCCCGGCGCGTGCCGCCTCCCGGAACGCCTCGCCGTCCTGCATGACGTGATCGGAGGCCACCACGAGGATCGGCGTCTCCGGATCGACGCGGCCGATCATCGTCGTGCCGGCCAAGATCGCGGGTCCGGAATCCCGGCGGGCGGGTTCGAGCAGGATGTCGGCCTCGATGTCGATCTCCTGCAGCTGCTGCTCCACGAGGTGGTAGTGGCTGCGGCTGGTCAGGATGACGGGACGCGGCGCGAAGCCCGGTCCGCGCACCCGCAGCACGGTCTCCTGGAAGCTCGAACGCGGCCCGAGCAGCTTCGCGAACTGCTTGGGAAAGCTTTCCCGCGACGTCGGCCACAGGCGCGTCCCGGCGCCACCGCACATGATCAGGGGCTGGATCTCGGTCATCAGGGGGTCCTCCTGGAGGGCACGGCCGCGCCGGATCATTGGACGGGGCGGGAGCAAGGTGGGCGCCGCCGCGACGGGACCACGTGGACGGGAAGGGACGGGCGCGGAGATCCCGGTGCGGGATTTCGGTACGCGCCGTGTCGCCCCCATCCGGGGCCGGTCGCGACGACGTTCGTGACGACACGTCGATGGACGGACGCGTCAGATGTCGGGCGATCCGGGCTGAACCGCGTGCGGAAACACCGGAACGGCGGTGCGCTCGCCGCCGGCGGGGCTCAGAGCAAGAACTTCGAGAACCAAGGGCAGATACTCGCAGATATTCATCAATCGATCCCTTGATGAAGCGCACATCTTTCAGATCACGACCAATCCTAGGAAAGCTTAAATAAGAAATGAAGTTCTCTTTGGGGTGAGGCGCCACACTCACTTGGAGCTAGTTCATCGGAGAAACGTCCGGCCGACGCGGCAATTCACGACGCGGGGCCGTGCCGGCGCGAAGTGTTCCCGGGACGTGGAGCAGTCTTCCCGGGACGTGGGAGGGAGTAGTTCCATTTGGCTTGCCCTTGCGGGCGCCCTGGCCCGATGCGCCCATTGCCGGTGGAGACCGCCGGGGCGAGCATCGCTGGCGACGGCCGCGCCGAGGCTGGTGGACGACGAGGATGGAATCCTCGCGCATCTCAGCCCGCGCAGGACCGGATTCCGGCATGCGAAGGAACAGCTAAGATGGCCAAGCGGGTACTCGTGACGGGTGGGGCGGGCTTCATCGGCTCGCATCTCTGCGAGCGGCTCCTGAAGGAGAAGAGCGAGGTTCTATGCGTCGATAACTTCTTCACGGGCTCGCGCGCCAACGTGCTTGGCCTGATGGACAATCCGAACTTTGAGCTCCTTCGTCACGACGTGACCTTCCCGCTCTACGTCGAGGTCGACGAGATCTACAATCTCGCCTGCCCCGCCTCGCCGATCTATTACCAGCGCGACCCGGTGCAGACGACCAAGACCAGCATCCTCGGGGCGATCAACATGCTCGGGCTGGCCAAGCGGCTGCGCGTGCCGATCCTCCAGACCTCGACCAGCGAGGTCTACGGAGACCCCGATGTCCATCCGCAGACCGAGGATTACCGCGGCCGCGTCAGCATCACGGGCCCGCGCGCCTGCTACGACGAGGGCAAGCGCTGCGCCGAGACCCTGTTCTTCGACTACCAGCGCCAGCATCAGCTGCCGATCCGCGTGGCGCGCATCTTCAACACCTACGGCCCGAACATGCATCCGCAGGACGGCCGCGTGGTCTCGAACTTCATCATCCAGGCGCTGACCAACCAGCCCATCACTCTCTACGGCGACGGCTCGCAGACGCGCTCCTTCTGCTACGTCGAAGACATGGTCGAGGGCCTCGTCCGGCTGATGGCCTGCGAGACGGCCTCGATGCCGATCAATCTCGGCAATCCCGTGGAACTCACCGTCGAGGAACTGGCGATGCGGATCGTCGCCCTGTGCAATTCCCGCTCCGCCGTCACCTACCGGCCGTTGCCGCAGGATGACCCGACCCAGCGCTGCCCCGACATCGGCCAGGCACGGGAGCGCCTGCGCTGGAGCCCGAAGGTCAATCTCGACGACGGCCTCATGCGCACCATCGCCTATTTCGAGACCCGGTTGAGCGGTGCCAGCCCCCTCCTCAGCCTGTCCATGCGGGCCGCCTCGTGACCGCGCCGGCCTCCCCCCGCGTCGACATCCTCGGCGTCAAGGTCAGCGCGATCGACCTCGGCGACGCGGTCCGGACCATCGGGGACTGGATCGCCCGGCGCCAGCGTCGCTACGTCTGCATCACCGGCGTCCACGGGGTGATGGAGTGCCGCCGGGATCCGGCTCTGCGCCGGATCCACAACGAGGCCGGCCTCGTCACCCCGGACGGGATGCCGCTGGTGTGGATGGCGCGCCGGCTCGGGTTCGGGCGGGTGCGGCGGGTCTACGGGCCCGACCTGATGCGCGAGGTGAGCCGGCTCTCGCCGCAATACGGCTACCGGCACTTCTACTTCGGAGGGGCGCCGGGCCTTGCCGAGCGACTGCGCGACGTCCTTTGCCAGACCTATCCGGGCCTGTGCGTGGCCGGCATCCTCAGCCCGCCGTTCCGGGCGGTCACCCAGGCGGAGGACGACGCGATGATCGACGCGATCAACGCGGCGCGCCCGGACATCGTCTGGGTCGGCCTCAGCACGCCCAAGCAGGAACGCTGGATGCAGGCCCATCGCCACCTGATCGAGGCGCCGGTCCTGATCGGGGTCGGCGCGGCCTTCGACTTCCTCGCCGGTACCAAGCCGCAGGCCCCGCGCTGGATGCAGCGCGGCGGCCTCGAATGGCTGTTTCGCCTCGCCTCGGAACCGAGGCGCCTCGGCGGCCGCTACCTGCGCATCGTCCCGGGCTTTCTCATCCTGGCGGCGACCCAGCTCCTGCAGCGCGCGCCTTCGAAAGGTCTTCCAGCCCCGCAGGGAACCAGAACGGACTAATACTGATAAATTCTGGTCTTCTCGCCCGTTTTGCTGAAGCCTCAGAGCATATCGACAATCCCTGATCTGAGGAGAGCCTGAATGGCCGGTTTGCGTGCGCGCGTCTTGAGCGCCGACGGGCTGATCCCGCAGGACGCCGAACCGGGCGCACAGGCCTGGCCGGGCGCGCTCGCGGGGTCCCGCGGATGGCTCACCGCCGCCGTGGGCGGCGGGCGCCCCCGCCGACTCGCCGTCGCCATCGCCCTGTCCGCAACGGACGCGCTCGCGGCACTCACGGCGGCGGCGGGCGTACAAGTCGTCTTCGGGGCCGCCCCGTTCGAAGGCGTGGCGGGCCCATTCCATCACCTCGTCACGCCGGCCTTGGCCTGCACGATCTACGGGGTGTTCGGACTTTACGGCGGCTACGGCCCGAGCCCGGCCGAGCGCCTGCGCCTGCGTTCCTGGGGCAGCCTCGCCTTCGCCGTCGCCTGCGCCCTCGTGCTGGCGGGATCCGGCGTCCTGGCATCCCGGATCGCCGGCATCGCGGCCACCGCCCTCCTCCTCGTCCCGTTCGGATTCTACGGTGAGGTCGCGATCCGGCGCTTCCTGATCCGGCGCCGGATGTGGGGGGCCCCGACGGCGATCATCGGCCTCGAGGGCGAAGGCCCGGCGCTGGCGAGCTCCCTGCTGGCACAACCTGAGCTCGGATTGCGTCCGGTGGGTTTCATTGGCCGGCCGGGCGAAGGCGCGGGGTCGCCGGACACCGGCCGCCTGCCCATCCTCGGCACCCTGGAGACCGCCGGCCTGCTCAAGGGCCGGATCGAGGTGGCGATCTTCTGTTCGAGCGCCGAGTTCGCGGCGAACGATCTCGCCAATCCTGGCGCGCTGCCCTTCTCCCGCGTGGTCGTGGCCCACGATGCGCAGGCCCTGCAATGTCTCTGGCTCCAGACCCGCCCCCTCGGCGGCGTCCTCGGCCTCGAGATCCGACGCGATCTCTATCGCAGCCGAAACCTGCGCCTGAAGCGCGCGATCGACATCCTCCTGGCCTGGCCGGCGACCCTGCTCGCGGCCCCCCTGATCGGGCTCCTCGCCCTGGCGATCAAGTGGGTGGATCCCGGACCGGCCTTCTACGTGCAGTCCCGGGTCGGGCGAAACGGCAAGCCGATTCGCGTCCTGAAGCTCCGGAGCATGTATATCGACGCCGAACCCCGTCTCATGGCCCACCTGGCCGCCGATCCGCAGGCGCGCGAGGAATGGGGGCTCTTCTTCAAGCTCACGCACGATCCGCGCATCCTGCCCGGCATCGGCAACTTCATCCGCCGCAGCAGCCTCGACGAACTGCCCCAGCTCTGGAACGTGGCACGGGGCGACATGAGCCTGATCGGGCCGCGCCCGTTCCCGTCCTATCACCTCGACAGCTTCGACCCCGACTTCCAGAAGCTCAGGGCGAGTGTCTGGCCGGGCCTGAGCGGCCTATGGCAGGTCTCGTCGCGCAGCGACGGCGATCTGGAGACCCAGAAGAGCCAGGACAGCTTCTACATCCGGAACTGGTCGATCTGGCTCGACCTGTACATCCTCCTCGCCACCGTCCCGGCCGTCCTCGGAGGCTCCGGCGCCCGCTGATGCCCTTCGGACATCGCGCTGCGCGATATCCAGGCGCGGACCCGGCCCAGGGTCCGCGCCTTCTGCGTCGAGCGACAGCCGCGCATCGGGCGAGCGGTCCGACTATTGGCGGTTCCCTGAAGCGCAGCATGTGCGGAGCGGAGAGCACCGTCGGCCTGTGGGAAGCGGCCGAGCCGGTGCAGGCTCACACGAGGCGGGAGAGCGTTCCCCAGTGGGATCCGGCACTCCCCCGTGAAGCGATCGAGGGTAGCGTCGAGGTTGCACCTCGACGCTACCCTCGGGCCATCACCGGATTTTCCCTTCAGCCACCCGCGTCAGGGGCGGAGTTCCGCCTTCGCCAGCAACTCGCCGCCGGGACGCATCGTGCCGGGCTTCGCCGCCCCCGCGAAGGAGGAGGTCTGCGACAGCGCCCAGATCGCGGCCTGGGTCCGGTTGCGCACGTTGATCTTCCGGAGGATCCCTTTCACGTGGATCTTGACGGTCGATTCGGCGATCTGGAAGCGACGGGCGATGAGCTTGTTCGAGGCCCCGTCGGTCAGGCAGCGCAGGATGTCCACCTCCCGCTCGGACAGGGAGCGACATGACCCGGCGATCGGGCCGCTCGTCGGCTCCGGTTCCGGCGCCACCGGCTCGGCCTCCTCGCGTGGATGGGCCAGCAGGTAGGGCATCAGGTCGAGGGACATGACGGCCCCGTCGCCCAGCACGACATCGAGCGCCTTCAGCAGTGGCTCGCAGGCGATCTTCTGGCAGAGGAAGGCGTGCGCGGGGACCTGGAGCGCTGCCGCGATCCGTCCCGAGTCACTCGTGTCCACCAGGAGGACGAAGCGCAACCGGGGATTCCGCTCCTGCAGCGTCGCGACGGTCCGGGGGAGGTTGGGCTCTCCCGAGGGGTCCATGACGATGACGATCTGCGCCTCGCCGGCACGCGCCGGATCGACGGCCTCGAGGGTGGAGGATCCGGCCACGATGGCGAAGTCGTGGGATTTGAGGACCTGCTGAAGACCTTCCCCGTACAGTCCCGGGGGACCGACGAGGATCACCGGCACGGTTTCCCCGGCAGCCTTTCGAGCCGGTGATTTCAGAAGGGCACCTCTGGAGGCCCCATAGCGTCTGCGAGCATTCGCTGCAGCTTTAGCAGATTCGAGGCCGGCCAATGTACACTCCTCACCGCTGGGGCATCCACGAGACTGGAACGGATTACGCACACCGAGGACCGATCTTGAGAAGGCATAATACATAATCATCAACGATCAACAACGAGATTCTCAATATATCAATTGTTTCTTTAACATTGGAGAGTCTCAATGTCGTGAACGTCGCGGATTGCTGACACATCTGTGCCAGTTCTGCATATCCTCCAATCGAATGATCCGTACTCTTACGCGCTGATCGGCAGGGGATAGATGGCGCTCCCGCCCGCATTGTGCGGCCGCGTTGCGCTCGGCCGCCGGGCTGCGCGAAAACGGCTGCCCCACGAGGGTGCGACGCACAAGGCGACCACCGGACGCGCTCCTCGCGCTCGGATCACAGGCCTCGATCGGGACACGTACGGAACATCCGATCCGGCCGACCGTGGCGCGGCACCACCCCGATCACAGGGAGGATTTATCGTCCGAAAGACAATGAACGGCCCAGATTGCGGCCTGGGTCCGGTTCTGAACCTGGATCTTGCGCAGAACACCCTTGACGTGAACCTTGACCGTTGCCTCCGTGATCGCGAGCTTGAGCGCGATCAACTTATTGCTGTCTCCGTTGACGAGGAGCCGGAGGACGTCGCGTTCCCGCGCCGAGAGGGCGCAATGGGAGAGGTCGCCAGCTTCCGGAGGCGCCTCGGCCACCGTTTCGGAAGCGCCGTCGCAGCGGACAGCGCCCCAATCATCCCGGCGACCGAACTTCAGCAGATCATGCGGAAAGATACTTTCTCCGGACATGATCAGATCGAGGGATTTGACGAGGATCTTCGCATCGATGCTCCGCAACAGCAGTCCGTCGACGCCGGAACCGAGGAGTGCCGTCATGTCGGCGGAGTCGTAGCTCTTGCGGATGCAGGCGATGCGCGCGGTTGGGAAGCGCGCCTTCACGCTGCCAGCGGTCCTCATGGTGTCCTTCAGGCTGTCGGGCGCCCCGAGGATGAAGAGCAGCGGCGCGTTCGGGGAGACCGATGGCAGGTCCTCCAGCAGACCGCTCTCCATCCGCGCCACGACCCGGAATTGCGTCTGCGCGAGAAGGTACTCGAGCCCGACCCGGAACAGGCTACTCGGCTCGATCAGCACCGTGTCGACGGTGTGCCGAACCTGTTTCTTGTTTCGGGGAACTACCCCGACAACTGAACGTCCAGCCCTCTGAGCCGAAGATTTCATCTGCAGAACCTCAGGATAGCCATCGATTATTTAAGGCTCCATTTTTATGTACTGATAGCAAGTGAAATTTTGGATTTCCAACACCTTGGTTCGGTGCGGATTTGGAAATTTCGAGGTAGCCCGCCCCCTTCCCGCCGCTCATCCAAGGCACCGAAATCGCGGCGCAACCGGGCGCGCCGCCGTCCCGAATGCGGGGGATGCGGCCTATCGCGGACGGGGCGCCACGGGCTGGAGCGAGGCGAGATCGGCGGACCCGCGGGTTTCGCGGGTGAGCAGGGCGACCGCGCCGGCGGCACTGGCGAGGCGGACGATGCCGGCGGCGGCGAGCACAAGGGCGCAGCCCATCAGGCCGAGCATCCGGATGGCCGGGACCGCCAGGACCATCACGACCGCCGCGCCCGTGAGATTGACGGCGAGCGCGGTCCGCGCCGCGTTCACGCCGTGCAGGAAGGAGGACAGCATGTCCGCCCCGTAGGACACCATCGCGGACAACGCGAGGACCTGCACGACCGCGGTGAGACCGAGATACTCGGAATGGGCGCCATAGAGGACGCGCAGGATCGGCCCGGGCATCACCAGGGCCAGCCCATAGAAGCCGCACACCAGGGGCAGACCGAGGAGGAGGTAGGGCCGCACCGCCCGCCAGCTGCGCGCATGGTGCCGTGCCGGTTCGGACCGGACGCGCCCCGCCTCGGCTTCGGCCGGCGGCGTCAGGGCGCGTGCGGCCACCTGAGGGATGACGTTGCTGAGCCCGAGCAGGATCGGGTTCGCGACGTTGAGCACGTTCATCGCGGCCTGGAACATCGCGGCCGCGGCCGGCCCGGAGGTCGCCGCCAGCGCCCAGGGGAAGACCTGGAGCCGCAGGAGGGTCACCGCGCTGTAGGCCAGGATCCAGCGGCCGATCACCCAGAAATCGGCGGCCACGCGCCGAAGTTCGGCCCCCGTCACACGCCCGAAGCGGAGGCAGCCGACCTGAAGCGCCATGCCGAGCACCGACGTGCCGGCCATCGCGGCGAGCGCGGTCTCGATGCCGAGATGCCCCAGGGGCATCAGGCCGAGCACCAGCGCGCATTGCCCGAGGTAGCTGACGGCGTCCCCGGGCAGCGCCGCGCTGTGGCGCAGTTGCGCGAAGAGACAGCGGCGCAGCGCCTCCTGACCCTGCCCGGCGAGGAAGGCCGCCACCGCATAGGGGGCGAGGTCGCCCCGCCCCAGATGGACGAGCCCCGCGCCGACCAGGATCGCCAACGGCAGCGAGGTGCCGAAGGTGAGAAGACAGGTCGCGCTGACGAGGCGCGCGGGCATTCGCCCCTCGGCGGCGGAAAGACCGAAGATCAGCGGGTGGAAGATCAGTGACGCGTTGAGGAGTTGGAAGGTCAGGAACACGCTGATCAGCAGGGCGAAGACGCCGTACTCCGCCTGGGGAAGGTTGCGCGCCAGGATGAGGTTGATGACGAAGGTCCCGATGCTGACGACCGCCTGATCGACGAGCGGCCAGGAGACATTCAAGGCGCGGCGGAACATGAGCGTGCGACCGGGTTCGTGGGAGGGATCGGGCGGACGGGGACGGACCTCATTCCCGTTGCGGTGGATCGCGGCCCATCACCAGGGAAGCCCACCGGAACCAAGCCTTCGGCGGGGCCGATGCGGCCGGGTTCCGGATACGGCTAGGTGCGGCTTTCCCGGTACGCGCCCAGGTCCGGGTCCGGCCGCCCCCGCAGCGGAACCGCGGAGGGGAGGCCCGTGCCACCGACCTGGATCGGCCTCGCCGAGGACCTGCGCAGGGCGGAGCGCAGGGACCATTTCACGAGCCGGGAATAGAAGCGCAGCCCGCGCTGCAGGCGCCAATTCAGGGTCCGGCCCGTGGCGAGGGCGCGCAACTGGTGCGCCTTGCCAGCCGAGAGCGCGTCGGACGCGACCTTGATCGGATCCTCGTAATAGGCACCGAGCTTCTCCACCCCCATGCCCGGCGTCGCCAGCCAGCGCGGGATGTGGACGTTGCACAGACGCTCCACGTCGGTGAGCACCTTGAGCGATCCGGTGCCAGTGGCGGGGCACGGTGTGGCGAAGGCGTCTCCCACCAGCACGAAGCCCGGCTGCTGGAAGTCGCGCACGGCGTGAAGATCCGTCGGGCGCACCTTCACCGGCCCCGTCACGGAGTAGTCGCCGATCACGCGCGCCAGCTTGGGCAGCAGCGCGCGCAGCGCCGTATCCGGGTCCGTGCGGAAGGCCGCGATCGCCGGGCTCTTCAGGCCCGCATAGACGAACAGGTTGGCGCGCATCACGGAACCGATGCGAAACAGCGTGAGGTAGCCGACGCCGCAATCCGGCGATTCCGGATTGTACTGCAGACTCGGGAACGTGAAGTCGCGCCCGTCCGCGCGGACGAGATCGAAGCCGAGGGTCAGGGAGTGGCAGGCGCTGACGAGATCGCGGCTCAGGCCGAGATCGCGGCGCAGGTTCCAGTTCAGCCCGCTCGCCAGGACGACGAGACGGGCATCGATCGCGCGTCCGTCCGACAGTTCCACCCGCTGCCGCTGCGGGCTCGTGCGGATCGCAACCGCGCAGGCATGACAGGCCGGTACATGCCCCGGGATCTCGGCGCGGATCGTGTTGACTAGGCGCTCATAGGCCATGCCGTACTGATCGAAGGGCTGCTTGTCGACGATCCGGCCGTAGCGGGCGATCCACAGGCTGTCGGTCCACGTTCCGGCGCGAATCACCGGGCCGGCGAGTCCGGTCCGGCGCAGGACGGCGATATGCCCCTGCTCCAGCTTCTCGCAGCGAAAATCCGGCGGATACACGGTGTGCGGATCGACGAGCACCACGTTCCGCCGGGCTCGGCCGAGCATTGCGGCGGCGAGCGAGCCGGCCAGCCCTCCCCCGACGACGACGATGTCCGTCTGCATTCCTGCCCCTCCCAGGGTGCGGTGCCCAAGCCGGATGTCGCTCGCGGATTCTCACCCGCGCCGTCCCGCCGGGCATGAGCACGGGGCGACGACCGGGCGTTCCGTGAGGCACCCTGGAGACCGGATTCCAGTCTGCAGGAAAAGTCCGCCCTGCCGCAGGGCGCATTCGGCGTATCCCCACTGGGTAGAGGCACTATCCGGATTCGGCATGGCGTTCGAAAGGGCTGGGTATCATACCTACTCAAATACAGATTGACTATCCTAGATCTTATCAGGGGTAGTCGCGGTTAACCTCAGCATCCACTCAAAGCAAAATCAAGATGGAACCGTTCCGCCATGAGCCACGTCTTCGCGCCATTGGAGTTCGAGCACGCGCTTCCCGTGGCGGATGGGGCGACGTCCATCGTGGATCTCTGCCGAGCCGTGGTCTACCGCGAGCTCACTGACCTTCGCGAAGATTGGCTCGGTCTCGAAGCCCGGGCCTCGGCAACCCTCTTCCAGAGTCACGCCTGGTGCAGCGCCTGGGCGCAGGCCGGCCGCGACGCGAATTGTCCGGAGGACCCGCGGATCGTCACCGTCTGGAGCGCGGGTCGGCTCGTCCTGCTCTGGCCGCTCGCCGTGCGGAGGCTCGGTCCCTTCCGGGTCCTGCAGGGTTTCGCCCATCCGGCCACACAATATTGCGACGCCCTCATCGAGGAAGGCCCCCACCAGGGGCGATGGCTCGAACTGGCCTGGGACAGCATCCGGAGCATGCGTGGGATCGATGCCGTCCGGATCACCGGCATCCGCGCCGACTCCGCCGTGGCGCCGCTCCTCGGAACGCGCCGCCACGCGCACGTGACGCGCACCGACGCCGCGCCCTTCACGGATTTCCGCGCCTCGGCCGGCGGCGTGCGCCGCCGCAGCGGCCGAACCCGCAACGCGCTCCTGCGCCACCTGCGCCACCTGTCGGACCATGGCGAGGTCGCCTTCGAGGTCATCGCGGACGGTCCGGAGCGCGTCGCGGCGATGCGCGAGATGCTCGACCTCAAGCATGCCTGGCTGGTGCGCACGGCGCAGGTCAGCGCCGGCTACATGCATCCGGCCAACGCCGCCTTCCTCAAGGCGCTGGCGTCGCAGGACGACTTCTTCATGGCACGCCTCAAGGTCGGGACGAGAACGGCCGCGGTCGAGGGCGGTGTCCTGAGGGAGGGCCGCTACTGGTCGCTGGTGCAGAGCTACGACGGCCGCTTCGCGCCCCACGGACCCGGCCGGCTGGTGTTCTGGCACATCCTGGAGCGGGCCGCGGCGCTGCGGATCGAGGTGTTCGATTTCCTGGCCCCCGCCACCCGGCACAAGACCGAGTGGGCCAACGGCGCCATGCCGGTTCACGATGTCGTGGTGCCCCTGCGGCTGCCCGGCTGGCTCGTCCTCGCCTATGTCCGACGGGTCAGACCCCTCCTGAAGCGCTGCGCGGCGCCGCTGTCCCGCTGCATCCGGCGCCCCGATCCGGTCACGCCCGCCAGCGATTGAGCCCCGCCGACCGGGTGTCGTGCCGCGCCCGTTCGCGCGACGGGCCGGACGCGTGGCCGATGGAATTCCTGCTCGAACGAAGACTATCGAGCATGAATATCTCCATAAGGACTAGTCCCACAGAACACCTATCAAATCATGAGCGGGTCATGCCAATCGTTGATGGAAGGTCAGCGAAGAAGGGCACGCATATGAAAAACGTTCTTGTCACGGGCGCAGGCGGCTTCATCGGCCACCATCTCGTCAAGTATCTTGTCGCGAAGGGGTATAAGGTTCGCGGCGCCGATATTAAGATGCCCGAATACGAAGCGACGGCCGCCCACGAATTCCTGCAGGTCGACCTGCGCCTGCACGATGCGTGTCAGGCCGCCACCGCCGGCATGGATGAGGTCTATCACCTTGCCGCCGACATGGGCGGCATCGGCTTCATCAGCGGATCGCACGCGGAGATCACCCTCAACAACACGCTGATCAGCGCGCATATGGCCAAGGCGGCGCACGACGCCAAGGTGGGCAAGTTCCTGTTCTCGTCCTCGGCCTGCGTCTATCCGCAACATCTCCAGACCTCGCCCGACGTGACCCCGCTTCATGAGGACGTAGCCTGGCCGGCCCAGCCGGAGGAAGGCTATGGGCTCGAGAAGATCTACATGGAGAAGCTGTGCCAATACATGCACGAGGATTGGGGCATCTCGACCCGTTCGGTCCGCTTCCACAATGTCTACGGGTGGCTGGGTACCTATGACGGGGGCCGCGAGAAGGTTCCGGCCGCCATCTGCCGCAAGGTCGCCCTCTGCCCCGACGGCGGCGAGATCGAGGTGTGGGGCGACGGCCTCCAGACCCGCTCGTTCATGTATATCGACGACTGCGTCGAGGGCCTCTTCCGTCTGATGCAGTCGGACTACACGGCGCCGCTCAATCTCGGCACCGACGAGATGATCTCCATCAACGATCTCGTGGCGATCACCAGCCGCATCGCCGGCAAGACGATCAGGATGCGCCACGACCTGACGAAGCCGCAGGGCGTGCGCGGCCGCAACAGCGACAACAGCCGCATCCGCGAGGTTCTCGGGTGGGAGCCGTCGATCCGGATCCGCGAGGGTTTGGCGCCGACCTACAAGTGGATCTCCGACGAACTGGCCGCGCACGCTGAGGCGAAGCCCACGGCGGTCGCCGCCGAGTAGCCGATCGCGGGCCGGGGCGCCGCTGCGCGGCCCGGCCCGCGTCAAACTCCCTTCCCTCTCCGGAGATCCGCAATGATCGTGACGATCGTGACGCCGACCCTCAACGGTATGGAATTCCTCGCGCGCTGCATCGACTCGGTGAAGCGCAACCAGACGCCGGGCGTGCAGATCGACCACGTCATCGTCGATGGCGGCAGCACGGACGGGACGGTCGCCTATGCCGAGTCGCAGGGCCTGCGCGTCCTCACCGGCAAGGACAAAGGCATCTTCGACGCGATCAACAAGGGCTCCTTCAACTCGGAGGGACAGTTGCTCGGCTTCCTCGGCGCCGACGACACCATGCTGGAGGGTGCCGTCGCGGCCATCGTCTCGGCTTACCGGAGGAGCGGCCGGCGCTGGGTCGTCGGCGGCATCCGCTGGACCAACGAGAACGACCAGAGCCTCGGCGAACTCGCGGCCCCACCCTCCTGGATGTCGCCGAAGATGCATGCCAGCCTGGGCTGGAACCCGATCATGCACATGTCGACCTACTTCTCGCGGTCCTTCTACGAGGAGCTCGGCGGCTTCAACATCACCTTCAAGGATTCGGGCGACTACGACATGTTCGCCCGCGCCCTGTCGCGCGCGCCCTATGCCCGCATCGACAAGCCGCTGACCTGCTTCCGGCGCACGGGGAAGAACAACAGCGTCGTCAACCGGGCTCGGTCGATGGACGAGAACCGGCTGATCCTCGAGGAGCGCGGACCGAAATCCGCCTCGACCCGCTTCTTCCTGCGCACCGTCCTGAAGAGCTGGCTGAACATCCGCAACCCGCACTGGACGTTCGGAAAGCTGTCCGGGAAGCTCCAGCGGAAGCTCCACCTGCGCGAGAGCGCGTACTTTTGAGATGCTCCCGTTCGGCGGGCGGCGGGGGGCTCCGGTAGCCCTAGCGGTCTCCCGCGCAACGGCACAGGCCGCTGCACGCTGCGCGCGCAGAATATCAAGGCGCCCGCTAGGCTCCTCCGGAGGCCTGAACAGGCCACGCGCGCGCCTCGGGGAAGCAGGTCCGCGGGAGCCCCCTGCGGGGCATCGCCCCTGCCCCGGCGCCGCACCACGCTTTCGCGTCAACCCACCCCGAGAGGACTTCCGATGCGCGTGACGATGGTAGGGGCCGGCTATGTCGGCCTGGTCTCAGGAGCGTGCTTTGCCGATTTCGGGCACACGGTGACGTGCGTCGATGTCGATCCGCAGAAGATCGCCGCCCTGAAGGCCGGCCGCATCCCGATCTTCGAGCCCGGTCTCGACGCACTCGTCGAAGCCAACATTTGCGCCGAGCGCCTCAGCTTCACCACCGACCTCGCCGGCGCCGTGGGCGGGGCGGAGGTCGTCTTCATCGCGGTGGGAACGCCCTCCCGGCACGGCGACGGCTTCGCCGACCTCTCCTACGTCTACAAAGCGGCGCGCTCCATCGCCTCGGCCATGACCGGCTACTGCGTCGTCGTCACGAAATCGACCGTGCCCGTGGGCACCGGCGACGAAGTCGAGCGCATCATCCGGGAGACCCGGCCCGACGCGGAGTTCGCCGTGGTCTCCAATCCGGAATTCCTCCGGGAGGGAGCGGCCATCGACGACTTCAAGCGGCCCGACCGCATCCTGATCGGCACGCAGGACGAGCGGGCCACGGAGGTGATGCGGCTGCTCTACAGCCCGCTCTACCTCAACCGGGCGCCGATCCTGACGACCTCGCGGCGCACCGCGGAACTGACCAAGTACGCCGCCAACGCTTTCCTCGCCACCAAGGTCACCTTCATCAACGAGATCGCGAGCCTCTGCGAGGAAGTCGGCGCGGACGTCCAGGACGTCGCCCTCGGCATGGGTCTCGACAACCGGATCGGCGGGAAGTTCCTGCATGCCGGCCCCGGCTACGGCGGCTCCTGCTTTCCCAAGGACACCCTCGCGCTGGTCAAGACGGCGCAGGAGGCGGGAACGCCGGTGCGGGTCGTCGAGACGGTGCTGGCGGTCAACGATCAACGCAAGCGCGCCATGGCCCGGAAGGTCATCACGGCCTGCGGCGGCTCGGTGCGGGGCAAGACCATCGCCATCCTCGGCCTCACCTTCAAACCCGACACCGACGACATGCGCGACGCGCCCTCGCTCTCCATCATCGCCGGCTTGCAGGATGCGGGTGCCCGCATCTGCGCCTACGACCCCGAGGGAATGGGGCACGCGCGCCAGCTGATGCCGGACATCGAGTACGCGGCCGATCCCTATGCCTGCGCGATCGATGCGGATGCCGTCGTGATCGTCACCGAATGGAACGCCTTCCGGGCCCTCGACCTGGAGCGTCTCGGGGCGTCCATGGCGATGCGGGTCATGGTGGACCTGCGCAACGTCTACGGGGCCGAGGCCGTCGCAGCCCACGCCTTCCACTACGTCGCCGTCGGCCGCTAGGACCGGGATCGTTCCGCCTGGGGCGGGCTCGCGCGACGCGCGGGCCCGTTCTGCGTTTTTTTAGGCTGCGGACGCGAAGCCGCGGGGAGCCGGCTTCGGCCGCGGGTCCGGAACTCTCCGCTCGGTGGCTTCCTTCACGCAGGCAGACACCGACGAACGGACGGGCTCTCCCATGCCGCAAATGTTCGACTGGATCTTCTTCGCCATCGTCCTTCCCGTCCCCGCCTTCCTGGTCTGGGACTGGTACAGGGATCGCTGAACGCGGGGTCCAGGCCGTACGGGGCCAAATCCCCTCACCGGCCGTGACCCGCTCTCGAAGGACCTGAACGTCGGGGGTTCGCGTGGATCTCGCGCCCCCGGCGGATCGATCCGCTCGGCCCAACGGTGCCTGAGTCTTTTGCCGGACCTGGATCAGCCCGATTCATCGAAGTCTGCCCGCGCGACGGCGGCCCTCCGACAAACGTCACGGGCCCCGACCCTGGGGTCGGAGCCCGTCAGACTCGGCATGAGGGCCTTCCGGTCAGGCCGCGATCCTCGGGAGCCTCGGCTCGTCGCGGTCGTGCCGGGGCAGGTGCCGCAAATCGCGCAGGCCCCGGAGGGCGGATGCGGACACGGCGGCCAGGAAACTCACGATCAGGGCCATGGCGGTCACGAGGGTGTAGTTCGGGAAGACCGGCGACGAGGGCGGCGTCGCCTTCTGCACGACCTTCACCGCGAGGAAGTTCGCGGCCCGCGACTCGGCGTTGATCTTCTCTTCCGTCATGCGCTTCTCGTACATCAGCGCATTCTCCTCCGCGATGCTGACGGAGCGCTTCAGGGTCAGATACTGGTACTCGTTCGAGGCCAGTCGCTGCAGGTCGCGGGTGATCGTGTCGAGTTCGGCGGTCTGGACTTCCCGGATCCGGTCCATCCCGGCCAGATCGGCATCGACCTTGAACAGGGTCGCCATGGAATCCTGGTAGACCTTCACCAGCAGCAACGGCGACTCGCCGTTCAGGAGATCGGAGGGCGTGCGGGGCTCGGGCGCGCCTCGATCGAGCTTGTCGTCGCTCATGCTGTTCACGACGGAGGACACGTAGGGCGAGCGTGCCACCGGCGCGAGCTTGCGCAGCTGGGCGACGATCGCAACCTTCTGCGCGGCTTTCTCCGCGATGGTGGAGCGGGTCGCGGTCAGGGCCAGCAGCACGTCGTTGCGCCGGCGCAGCAGCAACTGGCGCTGCTCCTCCACGGAGTACACGGCGCTGGTGACCATGAAGTCCTTGAGCTCGCTGGAGACGCGCTTGAACTCCGTCGAGAAGCGCGCGCTCTGAGCGCGGAAGAAGTCCGAGGCGCCGGGCCGGCTGAAGATGGCCGCCTGGCGCTCGATGAAGGCGCGGCTCAAGGCGTTGGCGAAGGCGGCGGCGACGGCGGGGTCCTTGTGGCGGAAGGAGATGCGGATGATGTCGGAGTTCGGCTCCGCCTTCACCTTCACCGCACGGCTGACCAGCGTGTAGGCCGCATCCGCCTGGGCCATGGCATCATCCCGCAGCTTGGCATCATCCAACGACTTGGGATCGGCGCCGGAATCGGGTTTCGTCGGCGTGCGGATACTGAGGGTGCTCAGATCCGATGACTTGAGCGTGTCGCGGAAGTTGATGAGGACGCCGCGCGCTTTCTCGAAGATCGAGCGCGTGTCGAGTTCCGCCGGTCCGACGAGGTTGCGCAGGCCCACCATGGCGATGGCCGCCCGCAGGACCTCCTCGCTCTCGGCGATCCCTGCGAGCGAAATCCCGGAATCCGAGGAGCGCTTGGTGGCGTTGGTGGAGGGTTCCAGGTCCGGCTGCCCGCCGATGAGCACCGTCGAGACCTCATAGCTCGGCGACATCACCAGCATCCCCAGCGTGATCACGCTGAAGCACGTCGCGAAGACGAACAGGAAGCGCACCTTGTGGCGCATCACGCATCGCATCAGGAGCGATGCATCGAGGTTCACGTCGGCGCGGTCCATGTGTGTTCTCCGAGGAGCGAAGAGGCGGGCGGCCGACACGACAGCCGGACGGCCCGCACGCGCAAAGAGGGTGGTCACGGTCCCGAGATCGCGCGGATACGACGTTGCCCCGCCCGAAACCGTCATTTCATTCCCGTCGATCTTAAGTGAAGCAGCCTCCTAGTCACCCGGTAAGTCTGATCGATTGCGTTTTATACGGGCTACCACTGGCATCTCTGCTGGGACGGATCAGTATCGAACGGACTAATCCTTCGTTGACCGCCGCTTCACGGTCATTGCGGATAGTTTCGCGCCGACCGGGAGCGATGCGACCGAACCACGCCGTGAGAGCCCCCCCTCCGCCCCCTCGGAGGAGGCTTTCAGGGCGCGACGGCGGCGGCCTGCGCGCCCCGTGCGATCGTTCCGGCTGAACGGAGATGGCCATGCAGATGTCCCCGACGGCGAATCTCACCCTGCTGAGACAGGGTGCGGTAACGGCGCGGAGCGATATCGCCGGGACATTCTTCTTTCGCGCCTGCTGCGCGATCAGCGTCCTGGTCTACCTGGATTGCGCGAATGTCCTCAGCGTCTCGTCCCTCGGGTACGAGAGCATGGTGAAGTACGCCTACTTCGTCTTCATCGTGACGCTGTACCTGACGATCTGCCTGACGACCCGGCGCATCAACATGGGCCTCGACGGACCGGCGATCTTCCTGGTCTTCACGGCTTTATCGGTGACGGCTTTGGGCTTCCAGATGGTGAGCCCCGTCCAGAACAACAGTTATGCGGGAGCCTTCCTGGCGACGCTGCTGGTCTCGGCGGCAGCGATCTTCGATGTCGAGCGCTACCATATCGAGCCCGTGCGGACCGCGCGCATCATTCAGAAGCTGCTTCTGCTCCTGTCCGGTCTGTACATCGTCGAACTGACGGTCCGGAGTGTTTCGGGTCTCGCCTACTTCGAAGACGTGCTCAACCAGACCAACCACATCAAGTCGTTCATCTTCGTAGCCAGCGCCTGCCTGGCCATCCTTCGGCGGGATCGCACGAGTCTGGCTCTCACGGCGGCCCTGTTCGTGGTCTCGCAGATCCTGCGCCCATCCTCCAGCCTGATTGCCGCGTTGTTCCTGTGCGCGCCCATCGCGGTGGCGATGTCGCGCGGGTGGATGCGGACGGCCCGGGCGCTGACCTACGCGGTCATCCTCTGCGCCGCCGTCGCTCCCATCGCACTGTACCTGTCGCCGGACCTGAAGACGTTCATCACCGATGCGGAAACCTGGACGAAGGAGGATCTCCTCCAGGGCCGATCCAACACCTTCTTCCGGCTGGCGATCCAGGATCTCGCCATCGACCGCCTGCAGGACACGTCGGTCGCCTTCGGAGCCATGTTCTCCTCGGCCAACAGCGTGGCGCTCAGCCGCAAGTTCGCCTGGTGGCTCCAGTATTACCCGACCGGATTGGCCGCCATCCACTCGGACTACGTCTCGATCCTGTTTCAGTCCGGTGTCGTCGGCTATGTCCTCTACAATGCCGCCCTGCTGCTGATCTGCAGATTCCTCTTCGACGGGATCGCCCTCGCGCGTAGACAGAACAAGTCCTATGCGCTGATCGGCCTGTCGATCTGCTGCATGACGATCGTCATGTTCTACTCGTCGAGCAACCCGTTTCTTCAATATTATACGATTGCCCACATCGCCTGGTTCCTCGTCGCCCTCGGCTACATCCAGGTCCGTGCCATGCGGCGCTGGGCTCCCTGACGACCTTACCTGACGGCCCGGACGGCTCGCGACGACGCGAGATGTGAACGCATGGGGAAACGAATCCCGTATCAAGGCCTTGCGAGTTAACTCTAAGTTTTGTTATTGACCTCAGGTTGCGTTTGGCGATCGGGCCGCAAGCTGAGCACAGGCAGATGTCATTCAGTTCGAGACTAGGATCATTCGCTCGCCAGAAGACAAGATCCCGATCTTCTCTTCGATATTTCGACGAAAAATTTTACCTCAGAACGTATCCTGAAGTCGCCGATTATCAATTCGGTCCTCTGGAGCACTATTTGTTTGTCGGTTGGAGGTTGCGGTACGATCCGAGCGAGGATTTCAGCACCGAGGGATACCTGATCGCCAATCCTGACGTATCGGCAATACGGATCAACCCCCTCCTCCACTTCCTCCAGCACGGTTTGGCTGAAGGCCGGAAGGGATGGGACCGGCGCGCTGCCTTCCGAAGCGCCGCCCCCGTCGATAGCGAGACGTCCAGATCCTCAGACTGATCCGCTCCTTGGAACGCCGGGCGGGACGGCCCGATCCGGGACGGGTCTAAACCTGAGCGATCCGGATGTTGTTCGTCGTGCCGGCGACCGCGAACGGGATGCCGGCCGTGATGACGACGCGGTCCTGCGGGGCGGCGAACCCCTCCTCCACGGCATGCGCCACGGCGTTCGTCACCATGTCCTCGTAGGTGGCGACTTCGTCTGCCTGGACGCTGTGCGCGCCCCAGAGCAGGCAGAGGCGCCGCGAGGTGGCGAGATCCGGCGTCAGGGCCAGGATGGGCACGGCCGGGCGCCGGCGGGCGACGCGGGCGGCGGTGGTGCCGCTCAAGGTATAGGCGACGATGGCGGCCGCATGCACCGCGTCCGCGAGCGCCGCCGTGGCGGTCGCGATCGCGTGGGGCGGCGTCTCCTCCTCGCCCGGATCCGAGGCAGTGATCAGGGAGCGGTAGAGCTTGTGCGTCTCGGTGCGGTGGATGATCCGGGCCATCATCGCCACCGTCTCGACGGGGTAGCGGCCCGTGGCGGATTCCGCCGAGAGCATCACCGCGTCCGCTCCGTCGTAGATCGCGGTGGCGACATCCGACGCCTCGGCGCGGGTGGGCGTCGGGGCCGAGACCATGGAATCGAGCATCTGAGTCGCCACCACCACCGGCTTGACCGCGAGGCGGCAGGCGCGGATCAGCTCCTTCTGGCGGCCCGGCACGTCCTCGTGCGGGATCTCGACCCCGAGATCGCCCCGCGCGACCATCACGGCGTCGGAGAGCCGGATGATGTCCTCGATGCGCTCCAGGGCTTGGGGTTTCTCGACCTTGGTCATCAGGCCGGCCCGGTCGCCGATCAGCCCACGCGCCTCGATCACGTCCGCCGGCTTCTGGACGAAGGAGAGAGCGACCCAATCCATCCCGAGGTCGAGGCCGAAGGCGAGGTCGTCGCGGTCCTTGGCCGTCAGCGGCGAGACCTCGAGCAGCGTGCCGGGCAGGTTCACGCCCTTGCGGTTCGCGATGACGCCGCCGACCAGCACCTCGGCGTCGATGCTGTCGGCGGTGAGCCCGGTGACGCGCACGCGCACCCGGCCGTCATCGATGAGGAGATCCTGGCCCGGCGCCACGGCCGCGAAGATCTCCGGATGCGGCAGCGGGATCGCGTCGCGCCCGCCTTCCGCGCCCGCCAGGACGAAGCGGATCGCCTCGCCGGAGGCCACCTCGATGCGCCCGCCCGCCAGGGTTCCGACGCGGATCTTCGGCCCCTGCAGATCCTGAAGGATCCCGATCGGGCGTCCCACGGCGCGCTCGAGGTCGCGGATGGCGGCATGGACCTTCGCGTGGTCGTCCTGCGTGCCGTGGCTGAAGTTCAGCCGGAAGGTATCGACGCCGGCCAGGAACAGGGCGTGCAGCATTTCCGGCGTGGATGAGGCGGGGCCGACGGTGGCGACGATCTTGGCGTGACGGTTACGGCGCATGATGGGTCCGGCCGCGCACGGCCGCCTCTGAAGGGGGTCAGCGGATCAGGAGGGCACGCAGATCGTGGCACCGGCGCGTTCCATTTGTCGAATCCCGGTGACGCGGTATCGTATCGCCCCAGGGAGACACGCCAATGACCGCCTCCACGACGGCCGACAGGGCCGCGCCGACGATCTACGATCGCGACCTCGACCGGAACCCGGCGAACTACCAGCCGCTGACGCCCCTGAGTTACCTCGACCGGGCGGCACGGGTGTTTCCCGACCATGTCGCCGTGATCCATGGCCCCCTGCGCCGCAGCTATGCGGATCTCTACGCACGCTGCCGCCGCCTCGCCTCGGCCCTGGCCGCCCGGGGCATCGGGCGCGGCGACACCGTCGCGGTGATGCTCGCCAACACGCCCGAGATGATCGAGGTTCATTACGGGGTGCCGATGACGGGGGCCGTGCTCAACACCCTGAACACCCGCCTCGATGCCACCGGCCTCGCCTTCTGCCTCGATCACGGCGAGGCCAAGGTTCTGATCACCGATCGGGAATTCGCGCGCGTCGCGGGGCCCGCCCTCGCCTCGGCCCGGGTGAACCCCCTGGTGATCGATGTGGACGACCCGGAATATGCGGGGCCGGGCGAGGCCCTGGGCAGCCTCGGCTACGAGGCCCTGCTGGCGGAGGGGGACGCGGGCTCGGACTGGGCGATGCCGGCGGACGAGTGGGACGCGATCTCGCTCAACTACACCTCGGGCACCACCGGCGACCCGAAGGGCGTGGTCTATCATCACCGCGGCGCCGCCCTGCTGTGTCTGGGCAACGTGATCACCGGCAACCTGGGACAGCACCCGGTCTATCTCTGGACCCTGCCGATGTTCCACTGCAACGGCTGGTGCTTCGCCTGGACGCTCTCGGTGGTGGCCGGCACCCATGTCTGCCTGCGGCAGGTCCGGGCAGGCGCCCTCTACGCCGCCCTCGCCGAGCACGGGGTCACGCATCTCTGCGGCGCGCCGATCGTGATGCAGCTCCTGCTCAACGCGCCCGAGGCCGAGCGCCGCCCCCTCCCCCGCCGCGTCGCCTTCCTGACGGCGGCCGCGCCCCCACCCCAGGCGGTGCTGTCCGCCATGGGCGGGGCCGGCTTCGACGTCACCCACCTCTACGGCCTCACCGAGACCTACGGCCCGGCGGTGGTGAATGCCTGGCACCGGGACTGGGACGCTCTGGATGCGGACGCGCGCGCGGAAAAAATGGCGCGCCAGGGCGTGCGCTACCCCGTGCTCGAAGGCTTCGACATCCGCGACCCCGACACCTGCGAATCGGTGCCGGCCGACGGCGCGACCATGGGCGAGGCGATGTTTCGCGGTAACGTGGTGATGCGCGGCTACCTGAAGAACCGCGCCGCGACCGAGGCCGCCTTCGCGGGCGGCTGGTTCCGCTCCGGCGACCTCGGGGTGAAGCATCCGGACGGCTACATCCAGCTGAAGGACCGCTCGAAGGACATCATCATCTCGGGCGGCGAGAACATCTCCTCCATCGAGGTGGAGGACGCCCTGTTCCGCCATCCCGCCGTCGCGGCCGCCGCCGTGGTGGCCAAGCCGGACGAGAAATGGGGCGAGACGCCGGTCGCCTTCGTGGAGCTGAAACCCGACGCGAGCGTGGAGGCCGACGCCCTGATCAGTTGGTGCCGCGATCGCTTGGCAGCCTACAAGCTCCCGCGCCAGGTTGTGTTCGGCGAGTTGCCCAAGACCTCGACGGGCAAGGTGCAGAAGTATCTGCTGCGGGAGCGGGCGCGGGAGGGGTGAGGCCGCCGGAGCGCCTCGGCATGGGGCCTGCGTCAGGGCATCGGTTCGGGCGTTTCCGGGTCGCCCGGAGCGATGAGCGGGCGCGATCCCGCGAGAACGACCCGAGCAGCTAGCGATCCACGGATGAAGCGAACAAGCGCCGATCTATTTTATTAGAAGTTGCATGGCACCATCGCCATGGTCACCGCTGATGCGAGGGTTCGACGATGACCACGATGGGACCGACACCAAGTCTGGGGACGCGAAGTCGAGACTTGGCATCGTCGCCGGCGGCAAGCCAGACGGCTGCCAAGACGACGAACGCGGCCGCCCCTACTGCAGCGAGTCCTGCCACGACCGTAAACTTCAGCAGCGCGGCAAGCAGAGCGTTTGCAAAGACCCAAGGGGCCTTGGCGACATCACCCTCGGAGACGCCGCGCATCCAATCGTTCGATGAGCTCGTTCAGGAGCGAACCAATAAATTGGCGGCTGATCTGATAACAAGGTTTGAAGACCTCGGCATCCCCGTGGATGAGCCGATCAAACTGGAAATCGACGAGTTCGGTAAGATCAAGACCGACAGCCCCTACAAGAAAAAAATCGAGGAGTTGTTCGAGAAAGATCCAGAACTTGCCAAGCAGTTCGAAGACGTCGCCTCCCTCAATGCGACAAAGGCCGCCCAGAAGGCGCTGGAGGCGTTCGACACGGAAATGAAGGCCGCGCGGAACGACGAGGAGAAGAGCATGGCCTACGAGCTCTACACAGTCCGGTCGATGACGTCGCAGACGTTGTCTGGCGTGTTGATGCTGGATGACGGGACGCTGCGCTCGGCCAGCGGAGAGTTCATGTCGAAATCCATTGGTGAGACGACCAGCGCCAAAGCGAGCACGAAGGCCGAGCAGGTCACGGGACAGCGGATTTTGATTACGGTCTGATGGTTCGATCCCGACGCCGCGAACCTCCCTCCCCGAAAGCCGCACATCCGCGAACGCTAGCGTGTCCGTAACGCGCCCGGTGACCGTGCCGCAGGCGTGGGCTTGCCCAGCTCGCCATCGGCACAAGACGGGCTGCAAACGAGAAAGGCCGGGCTCA
Organism: Methylobacterium sp. FF17; assembly: GCF_025813715.1. Lineage (NCBI taxonomy): Bacteria > Pseudomonadati > Pseudomonadota > Alphaproteobacteria > Hyphomicrobiales > Methylobacteriaceae > Methylobacterium > Methylobacterium flocculans. The sequence continues at coordinate 2,152,185 of NZ_CP107532.1, read as the reverse complement.
TCGCCCGGCCTCTCGTAACGGCGTCGTGGGTGGGTCGCGCGTTACGCGACGCCGCCCGAGCGCTCGAAGCGCTTGCGCTCGTTCGGGTCGAGGTAGGTCTTGCGCAGGCGGATCGACTTCGGCGTGACTTCCATCAGCTCGTCGTCCTGGATCCAGGCGAGCGAGCGCTCCAGGGTCATGCGGATCGGCGGCGTCAGGCGCACGGCCTCGTCCTTCGAGGTGGTGCGGATGTTGGTGAGCTTCTTGCCCTTGAGCACGTTCACCTCGAGGTCGTTCTCGCGGTTGTGCTCGCCGATGATCATGCCCTGATAGACCTTGGCGCCGGGCTCGATCATCATCGGGCCGCGATCTTCCAGGTTCCACATGGCGTAGGCCACGGCCTCGCCCTTGTCGTTCGAGATCAGCACGCCGTTGCGGCGGCCGGGCATCTCGCCCTTGTAGGGCTCGTAGGCCTTGAACAGACGGTTCATGATCGCGGTGCCGCGCGTGTCGGTCATGAGCTCGCCCTGGTAGCCGATGAGGCCGCGGGTGGGCGCATGGAAGACGAGGCGCAGGCGGGAACCGCCGGACGGCCGCATCTCGATCATCTCAGCCTTGCGCTCGGACATTTTCTGCACGACGACGCCGGAATACTCCTCGTCGACGTCGACCACGACCTCCTCGACCGGCTCGAGCACGTTGTCGTTCTCGTCCTTCGAGAGCACCACGCGGGGACGCGAGACGGCGATCTCGAAGCCCTCACGGCGCATGGTCTCGATGAGGATGGCGAGCTGCAATTCGCCGCGTCCCGACACGAAGAACGAATCCTTGTCGGCCGCCTCTTCGATCTTCAGCGTGACGTTGCCCTCGGCCTCCTTGAACAGGCGGTCGCGGATCATGCGGCTCGTGACCTTGTCGCCCTCGGTGCCGGCGAGCGGCGAATCGTTGACGATGAAGGACATGGTGACGGTGGGCGGATCGATCGGCTGGGCCTGGATCGGGGTCTCGACCTGCGGGTCGCAGAACGTGTCGGCCACGGTGCCCTTCACGAGGCCCGCGATGGAGACGATGTCGCCGGCTTCACCCACGTCGATGGGCGCGCGCTCCAGGCCACGGAAGGCGAGGATCTTCGAGACGCGGCCGGTCTCCACGACCTTGCCCTCGCGGTCCATGACCTTGATGGCCTGGTTCGGCTTCACGGTGCCCGACGCGATGCGGCCGGTGATGATGCGGCCGAGGAACGGGTTGGCCTCGAGCAGGGTGCCGAGCATCCGGAACGGACCCTCTTCGACCTTGGCCTGGGGAACGTGCTCCAGCACGAGATCGAACAGGGGCGCGAGGCCCTGGCTCTGGTCGCCATCGGGGGCGGTGGCCATCCAGCCGGCGCGGCCCGAGCCGTAGAGGATCGGGAAATCGAGCTGCTCGTCGGTGGCGTCGAGGGCCGCGAACAGGTCGAACACCTCGTTCACCACTTCGGTGATGCGGGCGTCGGGACGGTCGACCTTGTTGATGGCGACGATCGGCTTCAGGCCGATCTTGAGGGCCTTGCCGACCACGAACTTGGTCTGGGGCATCGGGCCCTCGGCGGCGTCGACGAGGACGATCACGCCGTCCACCATCGAGAGGATGCGCTCCACCTCGCCGCCGAAATCGGCGTGGCCGGGGGTGTCGACGACGTTGACGCGGGTGTCCTTCCAGACCACGGACGTGGCCTTGGCCAGGATCGTGATGCCGCGTTCCTTCTCGAGGTCGTTCGAGTCCATGGCGCGCTCTTCCACGCGCTGGTTCTCGCGGAACGAGCCCGACTGGGACAGCAGCTTGTCGACGAGCGTCGTCTTGCCGTGGTCGACGTGGGCGATGATGGCGATGTTGCGAAGCTTCATAGGGTATCCGGAAGCGAGACGAGCCCGTCACGCGACGGGCCGCAGGAATGCGGCCGGCTGCGCCGGGTCACGGGATCGAGCTATCGCGTCGCAATAGAAGGTGTGGGGCTCCGGGGCAAGGGGTGACGGCCGCTTAGCCCAGCATGCCCCACCCCCGTCAGGCGCGGGCCAGCTCCATGCGCAGGGTGCGGGCCCGGTAACGGCCGAGCGCGGTGACGCAGACGAACGAGATCGCCGCGAGCGTGGTGCCGAAGGCGGCGATGGGCCACCAGTGGCCCTGGAAGCGCTCGGCCAGGATGGTGCCGATGATCGGGGTGAGCCCGCCCGCCACCGCGCCGCAGACCTGATAGGCCACCGAGATCGCGGTGTAGCGCACCCGCGTCGGGAAGGCGCTGGCCACGTATCCGGCGATGACCGCGTAGAAGGTGGCGGTGCCGACGACGTTGAGGGCGAGGCCGAGCACCAGGGCGGGGACCGAGCCGAGATCGACCAGGAGGAAGAGCGGATAGGGTGCCAGCATCGCCCAGATCAGGGTGCCCTGCAGGAACAGGCGCTCGTTGCGGATGGCCTCGGCGATCCGCGCGCCGACGGGCGTCATCACGAACTGGACGCAGGCCGCCACCAGCAGCGCGTCGAGGATCGTCGCCCGGGGCAGGCCGAGATACTGGGTGGTGTAGGTGATCATGAAGGTGTTGAAGAGGTAGACCGAGCCGATCGCGAAGGTGTTGGCGCCGGTCGCCAGGACGAGGGGCCGCAGGGAGGTCGCCAGCACCTCGCGGATCGGGGCCGGGGCCGGCCCCCGCTTGGCCCGGTTCTCCTCGAATTCGGGTGATTCGCCGACGCCGAGGCGGATGAACAGGCCGACGAGGAGCAGGACGATGCTGATGAGGAACGGCAGGCGCCAGCCCCAGGCGAGGAAGCTCTCCTTGTCCATGAGCCCGGCGAGGCGGAAGGCCAGCAGCGAGAGGATCTGCCCGGCCGGACTGCCGAGCTGGGCGAAGGAGGCGAAGAAGGTCGAGCGGCCCTTCGGGGCGTGCTCGGCCGCGAGCAGCACGGCCCCGCCCCACTCGCCCCCCACGGCGATGCCCTGGAGGATGCGCAGGGCCACCAGGGCCACGGGCGCCCAGATCCCGATGCTGGCATAGGTCGGCAGCAGGCCGATGCCGGTGGTGGCCAGCCCCATCATCACCAGGGTGACCACCAGCGCCTTCTTGCGTCCGACCCGGTCACCGATATGGCCGAAGACCAGCCCGCCGAGGGGCCAGGCGAAGAAGCCGACCGCGAAGGTGCCGAAGGCCGCCAGCGTCGCCACGAAGGGCGTCGCCTCCGCGAAGAACAGCGGCCCGAACACGAGGGCGGCGGCGGTGCCGTAGATGAAGAAATCGTACCACTCGATGGTGGTGCCGACGAAGGCGGCGATGGCGGCGCGCGCGGGCTGGCGCGGGGCGGGTTCGGACGTCGGGGGCGTTCGCATGCAAGACTCTCTCGCGGGATGGGACTGGGCGCTCGCCGCCCCTCGGGGCGCCGAGGCACTCCGCCGGAGGCGCCCAGCACGGGGAGAGACACAGCAAAGGTTGGACCGCCCGAGGAAAAGGGCCGAGGCGGGGTCCACCTTGCCGCGTCGCGCGCGCGGATGCGAGAGTTCGCGGCCGGCCCTCACGGCGAACGAGGCGCGCGCGCCGGCCGAAGGACGACGATGGAACTCAAGTGGATCGAGGATTTCATCAGCCTCGCCGAGACCCGCAGCTTCTCGCGCTCGGCCGAGGCCCGGTTCGTCACCCAATCGGCCTTCAGCCGGCGCATCCGCTCCCTGGAGGTCTGGCTCGGAACCGTGCTCCTCGACCGCAGCACCTACCCGATCACCCTCACGGCCGATGGCCGCCAGTTCCTGGAGACCGCCGAGGAGGTCTCGCGCCTCCTCACCGTCAGCCGCGCGGATTTCCGCAACCGCAGCGAACGCTCCGGCCTGCCGGTGGTGACGGTGGCGGCTCTGCACTCGCTCTGCCTGTCCGTGCTGCCGCGCTGGCTCGCCGGCATCCGGGAAGCGGTGGGGCCGATGGCGAGCAGGGTCCTGCCCGACAACTTCAACATCTGCGTCCAGGCGCTGGTGGAGGGCGGCTACGACCTCCTGCTGACCTATCACCATCCGGGCATCCCGATGCCGCTGGACCCCGAGCGCTACCCGCACCGGGTCATCGGGCGCGACAGCCTCGTCGCGGTGGCCGCCCCCCACGGCCTGCCGCCGGATCGCGAGGGACGCCGGCCATTGCTGCAATATTCGCGCGGCTCGTTCCTCGGGCTCCTCGCGGCGATCGCCCAATCGAAGGAGGGTGCGCCCGTCACCTACCCGATCCACACCAACGAGAATTCCATGGCCGAGGCCTTGCGCTCCATGGCGCTCGCCGGCCACGGCGTCGCCTGGCTGCCGGTGAGCCTGGTCGCAAGCGAGATCGCCTCCGGCGCGCTCGACGTGGTGAGTTCCGAGATGCTGATGGAGATCCGTCTGTACCGCAGCGCCGAGCGCGCGCGGCCCTTTCTCGACGCTGTCTGGAACGCGGCCGCCCTCGACGCGCCAAACTATGCATTGCAGGACTAGTTCCTGTCGCAATGAGCATTGGCGGTCGGCGCGGCGCCGGACTAATCCCCTCCTCAGTGGCGTCCTGAGCCGCAGCCGGTTCGCATCGCGGGCGCGACGATACCCCCATCCCTCCACGAAGACCCGAGGCGAAGCCGTGAGTGCGGCCGCGCCGTCGCGGCCGAGTGGCCGTTTTCCGCCCTGCACGGCGTGCCGGATCGCATCCGCGCGCCGATCACTTCCGGACACCAGGAGAGAGCCGTGACCGACCTTCCGACCCGCACCGAGCACGACCTTCTGGGCGACCGCGAGGTGCCGGCCACGGCCTATTACGGCGTCCACACCCTGCGCGCCGTCGAGAACTTCGCGATCACCGGGCGGACCCTGGCCGACTGCCCCGACCTCATCAACGCGCTCGCGGCCATCAAGCAGGCGGCGGCGCTGGCCAACCGGGAGCTCGGCCTCCTCGACGCGGCGCGCACCGACGCCATCGTGGCGGCCTGCGAGGAGATCCGCGCCGGCGCCCTGCACGACCAGTTCGTGGTCGACCTGATCCAGGGCGGGGCCGGCACCTCCACCAACATGAACGCCAACGAGGTCATCGCCAACCGGGCGCTGGAGATCCTCGGCCACGGGCGCGGCGCCTACGAGCACCTGCACCCGAACGAGCACGTCAACATGGGCCAAAGCACCAACGACGTGTACCCGACGGCCCTGAAGATCGCGGCGACCGGCGCCATCCGCCAGCTGATCGACGCGATGGCCGGTCTGCGCGCCAGCTTCTCCGCCAAATCCACGGAGTTCGCGGACATCTTGAAGATGGGCCGCACGCAGTTGCAGGACGCGGTGCCGATGACGCTCGGCCAGGAATTCGGCACCTACGCGCTGATGCTGCGCGAGGACGAGGCCCGGCTGGGGGAGGCCGCGCTGCTGATCCGCGAGATCAACATGGGCGCCACCGCCATCGGCACGGGCATCACCGCGCATCCGCTCTACGCGGCGCTGGTCTGCGCGCGGCTGTCCGAGATCACGGGCATCCCCCTGGAGACCGCCGAGGACCTCGTGGAGGCGACCCAGGATTGCGGCGCCTTCGTTCAGCTCTCGGGCGTGCTCAAGCGGGTCGCCGTCAAGCTCTCCAAGACCTGCAACGACCTGCGCCTGCTCTCCAGCGGTCCCCGCGCCGGCTTCAACGAGATCAACCTGCCGGCGCGCCAGGCCGGCTCCTCGATCATGCCCGGCAAGGTCAACCCGGTGATCCCGGAGGTGGTCAACCAGGTCGCCTTCGAGGTCATCGGCAACGACGTGACCATCACCTTCGCGGCGGAGGCCGGCCAGCTCCAGCTCAACGCCTTCGAGCCGATCATCGCCTACAGCCTGTTCAACAGCCTGACCCACCTGCGCGCGGCCTGCATCACCCTCGATCTCCACTGCGTCCGGGGCATCACCGCCAACCGCGAGCGCCTGCGCGCCAGCGTGGAGCAGTCGATCGGCATCGTCACGGCGCTCAACCCCTATATCGGCTACCGCAACGCCACCGCCGTGGCGCTCGAAGCCCATGCGACGGGACGGGGCGTCTACGACCTAGTCCTCGAAAAGGGGCTGATGGCGAAGGAGCAGCTCGACGCCGTGCTCCAGCCCGACCGCCTGACCCGGCCGCAGGCCTTCGCGGCGGCCTGAGGGTCCGGCAGACCCGGATGCCCACGATGGGGCGGGGCCCGATCTGAGATCATGCGCCGGCCGATCGCGCAGCGATCCGCGTGCATCCCCTCGCCCCCCCTGCGGGGAGAGGAAAGCCCGCACGACCAATCGCGAAAAGCCCCGGGTCACGCCATGACCCACGATGACACCGCGAATCCAAGCGTCCCGCTGACGCCCATCGAACAAAAATCGGGAGGAACACCATGACCCACAGCGACGCCACAGCGGACGGCAAGAAACCGGGCCGCCTGACGCTTTATACGGGTGTCGGACTCGTCCTCGGCATCCTCGCCGGCGCGGTCCTGCACGGAATGGCGGCGGGGCCGGCCGAGGCCAAGGAGATCGCCGGCTACTTCACCCTCGTCACCGACATCTTCCTGCGGCTGATCAAGATGATCATCGCGCCGCTGGTCTTCGCCACCATCGTGTCGGGCATCGCGAGCTTCGGCGACAGCCGGACGGTGGGACGGGTCGCGGCGCTCGCCATGGGATGGTTCCTGACCGCCTCGGTGGTATCGCTGTCGGTGGGCTTCCTCGTCGCCAACCTGTTCCAGCCGGGCGCCGGCCTCGCCCTGCCGCTGCCGGAGGCGGGCGCGCAGACCGGCCTCAAGGCGGCATCGCTCAACCTGCGGGACTTCCTCACCCACGTGTTCCCGACGAGCATCGTCTCGGCGATGGCCACCAACGAGGTGCTGCAGATCCTCGTGTTCTCGATCTTCTTCGGCTCCGGCCTCAGCGTGATCGACCGGCGCTACGCCGACCCCATGATCCACATGATCGAAGGGCTGGCCCGCGTGATGTTCGCCGTCACCGACGCGGTGATGAAGCTCGCACCCCTCGCGGTCTTCGCCGCCATCGCGGCCGTGATCACGGTTCAGGGTCTCGGCGTGCTGATCGATTACGGCAAGTTCATCGGCGCGTTCTATTTCGGTCTCGCGGTGCTCTGGGTGATCCTGATCGGCGCGGGCTGGCTGGCGCTGGGCAACCGGGTGGTGCGCCTGCTCGATCTCCTGCGCGCGCCGATGATCCTGGCCTTCTCCACCGCCAGCAGCGAGGCCGCCTTCCCCCGTACCGTCGAGGTGCTGGGCCGATTCGGCGTGCGCCCCCGCGTCACCGGCTTCGTGCTGCCGCTCGGCTATTCGTTCAACCTCGACGGCTCGATGATGTACCAGGCCATGGCCGCGCTGTTCATCGCCCAGGCCTTCGGCATCCACCTGAGCGTCGCCGAACAGTTCACCATGCTCCTCGTCATGATGGTGACGAGCAAGGGCATCGCCGGGGTTCCGCGTGCCTCCCTGGTGGTGGTCGCCGCCACCGTGCCGATGTTCGGCCTGCCGGCCGCGGGCATCCTCCTCATCATGGGCGTGGACCAGATCCTGGACATGGGCCGCACCGTGACCAACGTGCTCGGCAACGGCCTTGCCACCGCCGCCGTCGCCCGCTGGCAGGGGGAGATCGACGCGGAGCCCGGTGATCCGGCGGACATCGGGGGTCTGGTGGCGAAGCCCGCGCGGGCCTGACACCCGGGTTCGGGCTCACCGGGAGCGCCGGTCACGCCTGACAGATGAGCGCCCTGCCCTCCGGTACACCCCGGAAGGCGGGCGCCCGATTCAGCCCGCGCGGACCACGAGTCTCGGCGGCGCGCGATGCACGCCGTTCGCGAGGTGGGACCGCGCGTCGAGCTTCACGACTTCGGTGAAGGGCTCGGCGGCGACCCCGGTGGCCCGCATCCGCGGCGAGGAACTCGAACCGTATCGGGATGAGCGCTTCGGCGTCCGCGATCAGGCCCCGGAGGGGCTTGCGCCCGGGCCCTCCGGCGCGCCGGCCGAGCCGCGCGGAAGTCGGATATCGACCAGGGTTCCGGGATCGGCCGGCTGCCAGGCGATGCTGGCATTGAGCTGACGCGCCAAGCTCTCGATCAGGCGCTTGCCGAAGGACCGGGAGCCGACGACCTCCCGGGGCATGCCGATGCCGTCGTCGACGATCCGGATGCCGAAGGTGGAGCCGTCGGGCTGGACCGTGATCGAGAGACGACCCGGCCGGTCGCCGGGAAAGGCGTGCTTGAGCGCGTTGGTGATGAGCTCGTTCATCATCAGCGCCACCGGCGGGGCCTTCTCCACCGGCACCTCCACCGATTCCAGGTCGAGGTGCAGGCTGATGCCGGAGCGACCGGACCCGCGCACGAGGTCGGAGGCGAGTTCGCGGGCGAACTCGGCGACGTCGAAGCGCTGCACGTCGTGCGACTGGTAGAGCCGCTTGTGCACCGTCCCCAGGGCCTCGACCCGCGACAGCATCGACTTCATCGCATCGCGTGCGGTCGGGTCGGAGATGGTCCGGGTCTGCAGGGTGAGCAGCGAGGCCACCATCTGCAGGTTATTCTTCACCCGATGGTCAACCTCGTGGACGAGCATCGTCTTGGCCGCCAGGGCCTCCGACAATTCCCGGGTCCGGTGCGCCACCTCGCGCTCGAAATGCTCCTTCTCGGTCTGCGTCCGCATCTGCGCATCGATCCGGTCGGTGACGTCGAGCTGGGATGCGAAGAAGTAGTGCAGATCGCCCGCCTCGGTGATGACCGGGCTCATGTACAGAGCGTTCCAGAACATGCCGCCGTCCTTGCGGTAGTTCAGGATGTCGACGGAGATGTCGCGGCGCGCGGCCACCGCGTCGCGGATCTGCCGGACCGCATTCGGGTCCGTCTCGGGGCCCTGCAGGAAGCGGCAGTTGCGCCCCATGATCTCGTCGCGTTCGTAGCCGGAGAGCCGCAGGAACGCGTCGTTGACGAAGACGATCGGATTGTCGTCCCGACGCGGGTCCGTGACGATCATCGGCATCCGGGTCGCGCGGATGGCGGCGGCGAAGGGATCGCCCTTGCCATCCTCGACCATCAGGTCGCCGGTCATGTGCCAGGCGTCGTCTCGTTCCATCGCGTCCGCTCTCCCCCTTGGGCCCTGGACACCGTCACGACCTTCGCGGCGCACGGCCCGGCTGCCGCGCGATGTGCGGGCAGGCGGCCTGGGCAGCCGTCACCAAGGAGAGTGGGATGTCGCGATCGGACGGAGACGAACAACCGTCGCCGTCTGATGCCCAACGACGCCGAGCGGCGTAGGTTCATTCCGAGGGCGAGGGCCGATGCGGCCGCCGGGCGCTCGGCTCGCGGTCCCGGCGACCGCCCCGATCCCGGCGCCTGCGGCCCGGAAGTCACACACCCTGACGCGTTGAAGCGCCACGGGAACGCATGAACGGTCAAGCTCATTTTCCGTGCTAGGCTTGCGATCGAGGTCGGGCCTTCTAAAGCGTGGCATTGGACAGAACGAACATGCGTCGTCTTGGATGGTCGCGGGGCCTCGTCGCCCTGCTCCTCACCGGCCAGCTTGCCGCCTGTGGCTCCACGCCACGCATTCCCTACACCGCGAGCGAGGCCGCCGCCGCCGTGCCGGTGGGGCTGGATCCGAACGTCCGCGCCTATGCCGACGCCTCGGAGAAGACCTTCACGGAGATGTCGGCGCGGCCCGAGAACAGCCGCGTTCCCTTCGCCTATCTCGCCCTCTCGGGCGGCGGCGGCGACGGTGCCTATGGGGCAGGCGTTCTCAACGGCTGGACTGAATCGGGCAAGCGTCCGGAATTCTCCCTCGTCTCCGGCGTCTCCACGGGCGCGCTCATCGCGCCCTTCGCCTTCGTCGGGCCGGAATACGACGCCTACCTGAAGGACATCTACACCAGCGGCATCGCCTCCACCCTGGTGCAGTCGCCGAGCTTCGCCAACGTGCTGTTCGGCTCGGGCCTGTTCGGGGACGGGCGCCTGCGGGACCTCGTGCGCCGCTACGTGACGCCGGACTTCCTCGCGGCGGTGGCCGCCCAGCATGCCAAGGGCCGCCGCCTCCTGGTGGTGACCACCAACCTCGACACGCAGCGCGCCGTGATCTGGAACATGGGCGCGATCGCCGCGAGCGGGGGTCCGGCAGCGGTCGACCTGTTCACCGACGTGCTCACGGCGTCCGCCAGCATTCCGGCGGTCTTCCCGCCCCAGCTCATCGGGGTGCAGGCGGCCGAGCGCACCTTCCAGGAGATGCACGTGGACGGCTCGGTGGTGACGCCGGTGTTCACCCTGCCGCAATCCTTCCTGCTGCGCGACGGTCGGTTCAAGGCGGGCGCCAAATCCGACATCTACGTCATCATCAACGGCCGCCTAGAGCCGGAATTCGACCTCGCCCAGAACAACACGCTCTCCATCGTCGAGCGCTCCTTCACCACCGCGAGCCGCGCCCGCAGCCGCGCCACCCTCGCCGCCACCTACGCCTTCACCCGCACCAACGGCATCGGCTTCAACCTCGCCTATATCGACGAGTCGGCGCCCAACACCACCACCGCCCGCGGCTTCGACACCGGCTACATGCGCAGCCTCTACGAAGCCGGCTACGCCGCCGGGCGCACCGGCACGTTCTGGCGCAAGAGCGTCCCGGTGGCTCCCCTCGTGAAGGCGTCCGTCGTCGCCGCGCAGTAAGGGCGCGCGGCGCGAGGGGGCCGGTTGCGCGCCACGCCCCTCGCGCCGCATGGTGCGGTGCGATAAGGTTCGCGCCGCGTCCGGGTCCGTTCGGTGCCCGCGCCCCGGCGAACCCACAGCATGATCCAGATCGAAGACCTCACCTTCAACGCCTGGGGCCGGCGCTTCTTCGACCGCGCCAGCGTCGCCGTGCCGCCGGGCTCCAAGGTCGGGCTGGTGGGCCGCAACGGCGTCGGCAAGTCGACCCTCTTCAAGATCATCCTCGGCGAATTGCAGCCCGATGGCGGCGCCATCCTGCTTCCGAAGACCGCACGGGTCGCCTCCGTCGACCAGGAGCATCCGGCGACGCCGGTCAGCCTCATCGACACGATCCTGGCGGCGGACGTGGAGAGGGAGTCCCTGAACGCCGAACTCGAGACCGCCGCCCCCGAGCGCATGGGCGAGATCTACGCCCGCCTCATCGAGATCGACGCCGACCGTGCGCCGGCGCGGGCGGGCGAGATCCTGGCGGGCCTCGGCTTCTCGGTGGAGGACCTGACCCGGCCGATGGCGGAGTTCTCGGGCGGCTGGCGCATGCGCGTGGCACTCGCCGCCGCGCTCTTCGCCGAGCCCGACATGCTGCTCCTCGACGAGCCGACCAACTACCTCGACCTGGAAGGCGCCCTGTGGCTGGAGGCCCGGCTCAAGCGCTACCCGCATTCGGCCCTGATCATCAGCCACGACCGCGAATTGCTGAACAACTCGGTCGACGCGATCCTGCACGTGGCCGGCGAGAAGCTGGAACTCTATACGGGCGGCTACGACGATTTCGAGAAGCGCCGGGCGGAGAAGGCCCGCCTGCAGGCGTCCACGAAGCAGAAGCAGGAGGCAGAGCGGGCGCATCTCCAGAGCTTCATCGACCGCTTCAAGGCCAAGGCCTCGAAGGCCGCGCAGGCGCAGTCCCGCGTCAAGCGCCTCGCCAAGCTGGAGCCGATCGCCACCACGATCGAGGAGCACGTGGCCCCGTTCCACCTGCCCTCGCCGAAGCGCCCCCTGGCGCCGCCGCTGATGCACCTGACCGACGCCACCATCGCCTACGGCGACGATGCGCCGGTGCTGCGTGACCTCAACCTCACCCTCGACGTGGACGACCGCATCGGGCTGCTCGGCGTCAACGGCGCCGGCAAGTCGACCTTCGCCAAGATGGCGGCGGGCGCGCTGCAGGTGCGGGACGGCCGGATGGTGCGGGAGGGACGGGTCCAGGTCGGCTGGTTCCACCAGCATCAGATCGAGGCGCTGGACCCGAAGGACACGCCGCTCGCCATCATCCGGCGCGAGCGGCCCGATGACAGCGAATCGGCGCGGCGCGCCAAGCTCGCGAGCTTCGGCCTTCCCTTCGACAAGCAGGAGACGACGGTGGATGCGCTCTCGGGCGGCGAGCGGGCACGCCTGCTCCTCAACCTCGTGGCGATGCAGGCACCGCACCTGCTCATCCTCGACGAGCCGACCAACCACCTCGACATCGACAGCCGCAGAGCCCTGCTCGATGCGCTGAACGACTACGGCGGAGCGGTCATCCTCATCACCCACGATCGTTCGCTGATGGAACTCGTGGCCGACCGCCTGTGGCTCGCGGCCGACAACACGGTCAAGCCGTTCTCCGGCGACATGGACGATTACGCGAAATTCGTCCTCGACCGGGCCCGCGCCGGCCAGCGCGCCCCCGGGCAGGGGCGCGAGAAGAAGTCCAAGCGCCGGGCGGCCTGAACCGCCCGGCCGATCGCTCTACTTGCGCAGGATCTTGGTCACGAGACGGCCGAGCGGGGTGCCGGACTCGTAGTTGCGCTCGTCGCGCACGACGGGACGGTCCTCGTTGCCGAGGAGCTTGGTGACGATGCGTCCGATCAGGCTCATGGGATGACCCTCGTTCGTGTGGGGCGCCAAGTGGAGAAATGGCGCAGCTTGACCATCAACACGTCGGGAGCCGGTCGCGTTCCCGGATCCCTGCGGTATCGGGTCCCTGCCGTATCAAGGCTGTCATGAAACGGTGATCTAAGCCCGCCGGACGTTCGGCACGGGGTGGATCACGAGATGGACAGCGCGCAGCGGGCAGCGGAGGTCGAGGCCATCCGCCGGGAGGTCGCGGACGATTTCGACGAGGAACTCGAACTCGAGATGGAGGACGAGCGCCTCGAACGCCTGGCCGACGAACTCGGCCAGCCCGCGCGTCCGGCGGGCCTCGACCGCAAGGTCTATTTCCGCGAACTCTTCCGCCTCCAGCACGAACTGGTGCGGCTCCAGGACTGGGTCCAGGCGCAGAAGCTGCGCGTCGTCGTGATCTTCGAGGGCCGCGATTCGGCGGGCAAGGGCGGCGTCATCAAGCGCATCACCCAGCGCCTCAACCCGCGCGTCTGCCGCGTGGCCGCGCTGCCGGCCCCGAGCGAGCGCGAGCGCACGCAATGGTACTTCCAGCGCTACGTCACGCACCTGCCGGCCGGCGGCGAGATCGTGCTGTTCGACCGCTCCTGGTACAACCGCGCCGGCGTCGAGCGCGTGATGGGCTTCTGCTCGCCCGACGAGGTCGAGGAGTTCTTCCGCTCCGTGCCCGAGTTCGAGCGCATGCTGACCCGCTCCGGGATCATCGTGCTGAAGTACTGGTTCTCGATCACCGACGACGAGCAGGCCTTCCGCTTCAACATGCGCATCCACGATCCGCTGAAGCAGTGGAAGCTCTCGCCGATGGACGTGCAGTCCCGCCGCCGCTGGGAGGACTACACGAAGGCCAAGGAAGACATGCTGGCCCGCACCCACATCCCGGAGGCGCCGTGGTGGGTGGTCGAGGCGGTGGACAAGAAGCGCGCCCGCCTCAACTGCATCAGCCACCTCCTGACGCAGATCCCCTACGGCGACGTCGAGCACCCGCCCGTGCACCTGCCGGACCGCGAGCGCCACGACGACTACACCCGCCATCCCGTGCCGGCCGAGATGTTCGTACCCTCGGTGTTCTGAGCCGCCTTGCCGGGGCTGGCTGCGATGGGCGACATGGGCGGGTTCGATCCGCCCATGCGAGACGCCGGGACCCGATGACCAGCACCGACGAGATCCTGTACGCGGCCGAGGACGGCATCGGCCGCGTCACCCTCAACCGGCCGCAGGCGCGCAACGCGCTGACCTTCGGCATGTACCAGGGGCTGATCGACACCTGCGCGCGCATCGAGGCCGATGCGGATATCAAGGCGCTGATCATCACCGGAGCGGGCGACAGGGCCTTCGCGGCGGGCACGGACATCGCCCAGTTCCGCGGCTTTACCTCCGGGCAGGACGCGATCGACTACGAGCGCTTCATGGACCTGGTGATGGGCGCCCTGGAACGCCTGTCCGTTCCGACCATCGCGGCGATCGCCGGCGCCTGCACCGGCGGCGGCGCGGCCATCGCGGCGGCCTGCGACCTGCGTATCGCCACCCGCGACGCCAGGATCGGCTTTCCCATCGCCCGGACGCTCGGCAATTGCCTGTCGCTGGGCAATCTGCGCCGGCTCTCGAACCTGATCGGCCCGGCGCGGGTCAAGGATATGATCTTCACCGCCCGCCTCATCGGGGCCGAGGAGGCGCTGGCCATCGGCTTCGTCGGCGACGTGGTCGAGGATCCGCAGGCCCTCGCACAGCGTGCCACGGACCTCGCGACCCTGGTGGCGGGCCACGCCCCCCTCACCCTGCGGGCGACGAAGGAGGGGCTCCGCCGCCTCCAGGGCGAGGACGCCGAGGGCGAGACCCGCCCCGGCGACGACCTCATCCGCCTCTGCTACACCAGCGCGGACTTTCGCGAGGGCATGGAGGCGTTCCTGGCCAAGCGCCCGCCCGTGTGGACGGGGCGGTAGCCGCCTGGGGTCGGGACCTGCTGTCGGCACGAACCGAACTCCGATGGCGTCTTCCCATCTCCAGACCTGACGGCTCGACCGGTCAGATGTCCTGCCCCTGATGGATCTCGGGGGCATCGGGGCGGGAAGGACCCGGTCGCGGCGGTCTGACGAAGCGCAGAAGCCGCCCATCGATGGCCGCGAGGCCGCAGCCGACGAGGGCCATACCGAGGTAGTGCCTGGGATCGAGGTGCTCGCCCAGGACGAGGGTGCCCAGCATGATGGCCGAGATCGGGATGAGAAAGGTGACCAGCGAGAGGTTCGTCGCACCAGCCGTCGCCAGGATGCGGAAGTACAGCACGTAAGCCAGCGCGGTGGACAAGACCGCGATCCCGAGCACCGCACCCCAGACGGGCAGGCCCGGCACGGGGAGCGTCCATGGCCGATCCACGATGATCGCCACCGGCAGCAGCAGCAGTGTGGAGGCCGTGACCTGCCCGGCCGCCGTCGCCATCGGCGCCACGCCCATCGCCCTGAAGCGCCGGCCGAACACCCCCGCGACCGCGTAGGACAGCGCCGCGACGAGGACGGCCAGCTGCGCCAGCACGTTCGCGCCCAGCCCCGCGAGCACGACGGGTCCGATCATCACGGCGACGCCGACGAAGCCCACGAGAACGCCCGCAAGCCGGTTCCCGGTCATCCGCTCATCGGCGGTCAGCAGGTGGGCTACGGCAACGGCGAAGAGCGGCGTCGTGGCGTTCAGGATGGCCGCAAGTCCGGAGGCGATCTGTGTTTGCCCCCAGACGATGAGGCAGAAGGGAACCACGTTGTTCAGGAGCCCCATGGCGAGGAATGCCGCCCAGACCCGGACTTCGCGGGGCGGGCGCAATCCTGCGAGGGGCAAGCTCAGGTTCAGGATGAGCGCCGCCAAGCCGACACGCAGAACGACGAGGGTGACGGGAGGCAGCGCCTGAAGGGCGATGCCCGTGAAGAAGAACGATCCACCCCAGAGGATGGAGAGGGCGAGCAGCATCGCCGATTCGGTAGCCGACATGGTGCGATTCACAGGGGCTGGCACGGGGCTGTCCTTTCGGCTTGCGCGTGTCCACGCCTATGCCACGCCACCAGGGCGCGCATCCCGTTCCTTGCACCACAATTTTCAATTGCGCAGGCGGGACGACTCCTGTCCCCTCCGAGACGCGTCTTCGTCGCCGACCCGTTCTCCGCGAAGCCGCTATTCCAACGCCGCCACCTTGATGGCGTCGCCCTCCAGCCGGACCTGCGCCGGCAACCCGCGCTGCACGGGGCCGAGGTCGTCGGCGGTGCGGTAGAGGCCGTCGATGGCGATGAGCTCGGGCTCGAACCTCCGGCAGGTGATGCGCGCCTCCGGGTTGCCGGCCGCCCCCGCGATCGCGCGGCCGCGCAGCGCCCCGTAGACGTGGAGCGAGCCGCCCGCGATCACCTCGGCGCCGGACGCCACCGAGCCCATCACGGTGATGTCCCCTTCGAGGTGGAGGATGGTCTGGCCGGAGCGCACCGGCGCGTCGAGGATGAGGGAGCGGAACGGGGCGGGCGCCGCCGGCACGACGGGCGCGTCCGGGGCCGCTTCCGGCGCAGGCACCGCCTCCACCGGGCGCCCACCGGCCGGGGGCGGCGGTAGACCGGCCCCGAGTTGCCCGGGGGCCGCGCCCTCGATGCCCATCACCGCGACGTCGCGGGCGGCAAGCTCCGCGACGAGGTGGAGGAGGCTGTCCCGGTCGAGGTCGAGCCCCGAGACGTCGAGGATCACGGGCCGCCCCACGAAGAAGGCCGGCGAGCGCCGGGCCAGCGCGTCGAGGTCGTCGAGCCACTCGGTGACGGGCAGCACCGGGGCGAGCACCAGGGCCATGAACGAGCGGCCGCGAAAGCGGATCGGGGGACGGGAGGCGTTTGCGGTCACGATGGCTGTCTTCGCGGTTCTCGGGCGGTTCGGCGGGGCGCTGCCGGCCACCTTATCGTAAGCCGCGCCTCGGCGGCACAGGAGAAGACCTGCGGTCCGTCAACACGATTTCGGCGCGATCGAACCGATCCGCCACGGTCGGACCCGGTCGCGATCCGGTGCTCCCGTGCGACTCACACGGCATTCGTTTGGAATCGTTCCATAACATAGCGTTTGCCGCCCCAAGACCACGCTCGCTATAGCGGGGTCGCACCGCGCCGGCGCGATGGTGTTGGCGTCGATGACGTCCGGTCGTCCAGGTTCGCCTCGGGCCGGACCGGCGCCCGTTGTTGCCGGCGCGTGTTACGCATTGGCATGTTGCCGTCTGCTCGAAGGTGTTGTCCGTGGCGAATGTTTCCGGCTCCATCGACAGGGACCGCTCCAGGCGCGGCTGGCGCTACCGCTCGGCGGTGGCGGCGCGCGTGCTGCTCGCGGCCTTCGGCGGCTACGGCGTCGCCGCGCTCGCCACCGCCTTCCTGTCGCTCACTCTGCCGATGGTGCGCTCCGAGGCGGTCGCCACCGCCACCCTCCTCAGTTTCGCGATCCTGGCGGGCGCGGTGGTGTGGGTCTTTGCCGCGCGCACGCTGACGCGCGCCGCGATCGGCCTCGGCCTGCCCCTGGCGCTGCTCGGGCTCGGCCTCTGGGTCGCGCTCTCGCTCAATCCGATGGGGCCGCCGGCATGAGGCAGGGCTTTCGCCAATCCATGGCCTGGCTGCACACCTGGGCCGGGCTCGTCACCGGCTGGCTGATGTTCGCCGTCTTCGTCACCGGCACCGCCACCTATTACCGCGCCGACATCTCCCTCTGGATGCGCCCGGAGCTGCGCGCCGGCCCCGCTGAGCCGGCCCCGGCCGCGGAGCGTGGGCTGGCCTACCTCAAGACCCATGCCCCGAAGGCGATGGCCTGGTACGTCTCGCTGCCGCAGCCGGACCGCCCCCTGATCGGGGTCTACTGGATGGACAACCTGGAGGCGCCGCTCGGCCAGGCGACCCTCGACGTCGAGACCGGCGCACCCACCGTGGCGCGGGAGACTCAGGGCGGCGACTTCCTCTATCGCTTTCACTACGAACTCCAGATGATGCCGGTGCTCGGCCGCTGGATCGTCGGCGGCGCGGCGATGATTTTGCTGATCGCGCTGATCTCCGGGATCGTCACGCACCGGCGCATCTTCGCGGACTTCTTCACCTTCCGGCGGGACAAGGCACCCCAGCGCGGCTGGCTCGACGCCCACAACGTCACCGGCGTGCTCGCCCTGCCGTTCCACCTCATGATCACCTACACGGGCATCGTCACCCTCGGCGTGATGTACATGCCCTGGGGCGTCACGGCCGCCTACAAGGGCGACGACATGCGCTTCTACGTGGAGGCCGCGCAGACCACGACGTGGCGCCCCGCCGCCGGGCGGACCGCCGAGGCCGCCCCCGTGACGCCGCTCCTGGCGCGGGCGCAGGCCGAGGTCTCCGAGCCCCTGGAGATGGTCATCGTCAACAATCCGGGCGACGCCAACGCCACCGTGGTCGCGGTGTTCGAGGAGCCGCACGGCCTGGCCCACCAGCACCCGCAGATCGCCTTCGACGCGGTCTCCGGCGCGGTCGTGGAGCGCGTCGGCACGATGAAGCCGGCCGCCCACGTCTTCACCAGCTTCACGGGCCTGCACGAGGCGCATTTCGCGAGCGCCCCCTTGCGCCTGCTGTTCTTCCTGTGCGGCCTGATGGGCTCGGCCACCATCGCCACCGGCCTCGTCCTGTGGAGCGTCGCCCGGATGCCGAAGGCCGGCGAGGCGCCGGGCCTCGGCCTGCGCCTCGTGCGCGGGCTCAACATCGGCACGATCCTCGGCCTGCCCATCGGCATCGCGTCCCTGTTCCTCGCCAACCGGCTGCTCCCCGTGGATCTGGCGCATCGGGCGACCTGGGAGGGCGGGGCCTTCTTCGGCGCCTGGACCCTCGCCGCCCTGGTGCCGCTCGCCCGGCCGCACCGGCGAGCCTGGGCCGAGATGGGCCTGGCAGCGGGCCTCCTGTTCGGCGCGGTTCCGGTGGTGAGCGCGCTCACCACGGATCGGGGCCTCGATTTCCTCGGGTTCGACGCCGCCATGCTCGGCCTCGGCCTCGTCCTCGCCCTCGGCGCCCGAAAGGTCGGGCTCTACGAGGGCCGGCGCCAGGTCGCCTCGACCGCCATGGCCCGGGACGATCTCGCGCGAAAAGGTTTCGTGAAGGCAAAAGGTCTTGTGAAGGCAAAAGGTCTTGTGAAGGCATGACGCCGCTCTCCATCGCCCTCAACCTCGCCCTGAGCTTCGCGGGCCTGGCCGCCCTCTGCCTGTCCATGGATCGCCACCACCGGGCGATCGCCGGAGGGAGCCAGAGCCGCACCCGCG
Source organism: Methylobacterium sp. FF17 (assembly GCF_025813715.1). Classification (NCBI taxonomy): domain Bacteria; kingdom Pseudomonadati; phylum Pseudomonadota; class Alphaproteobacteria; order Hyphomicrobiales; family Methylobacteriaceae; genus Methylobacterium; species Methylobacterium flocculans. The sequence goes on along the minus strand of NZ_CP107532.1, from coordinate 2,133,364 downwards.
CCCGGAGCCTGCGCTGGGCCGGCTGGGCCGCCATCGCAGCCTCGTTCGCAGCGGCCATCGCCACCTCGGACTGGAATTTCGGGCCCGTGCAGTGGATCGGCTCGCTGACCGGGGCCGCCCTCCTCGTGGTCGGACTGGTCTCGTACCGTCCCGGCTGGATTCGCCCCGCCGCCCTCCTCGCCCTGCCGCTGGCGCTGGCCGCCGCCCTCCTCGCCTAAACCGGGCGGCAGCGTTACCCTGGGGGCCCATGCCCGTCCCAGGAGAGCCGATGCCCCTCGATCCCGTGCTCGCCGCCCGCATCACCGAGTCCGTCGCCGCCGGGTTCCCCGAGCAGATCGCCCACACGCAGGCGCTCGTGCGGTTCGGTTCCACGCGGGGCGCCGAGCACGCGATCCAGGATTTCGTGTTCCGCGCATTCCGCGCGCGCGGCTACGCCCTCGACCGCTTCACCATGGACGGGCCCGCACTCGCCGCGCATCCCGGCGGGGCGGCGATGTCGGAGGCGCACTCGGGGGCGCCCCTGGTGGTCGGCATCCACCGGCCCCGCTCGGAGACCGGACGCTCCCTGATCCTGCAGGCCCATGTGGACGTGGTCCCGCCGGGCCCGGCCGACCTCTGGACGCACCCGCCCTTCGAGCCCGTTATCGACGGGGACTGGATGTATGGGCGCGGCGCCGCCGACATGAAGGCGGGCCATGCCGCCAACCTGTTCGCCCTCGACGCGCTGAAGCGGATCGGCCTGCAGCCGGCCGCCACCGTCACCCTGCAATCCGTGGTCGAGGAGGAATCCACCGGCAACGGCGCCCTGATGACCCACCTGCGCGGCTACCGCGCCGACGCGGTGCTGATCCCCGAGCCCGAGGACGAGAAGCTCGTGCGGGCCAATGTGGGCGTGCTGTGGTTCACGGTGGAGGTGCGGGGCCGCCCGGTCCATGTCCGCGAGATGGGGAGCGGCGCCAATGCCATCGACGCGACCTACCGGGTGGTCGGCGCCCTGCGGGCCCTGGAAGCGCGCTGGAACGCCGAGAAGGCGGCGCACCCGCATTTCGCGGATCAGCCCGACGCCATCAACCTCAATGTCGGGCGGATCGAGGGGGGTGACTGGGCCTCCTCCGTGCCGTCCTGGTGCCGGATGGAATGCCGCATCGCGCTCTATCCCGGTGTGGCGGCCAGGGACGCCGCCCGCGCCGTGGAGCAGGCGGTGGCCGATTTCGCCCGCAACGACCCGTTCCTGTCGAACACCCCGCCGCGCGTCGCCTTCGAGGGCTTCTTCGCCGAGGGCTACGTCCTGGCGGAAGGCTCTGAGGCCGAGGCGGCGCTGGGCCGGGCGCATCGCGCCGCCACGGGCGAGACCCTGCAGAGCTTCATGTCGCCGAGCTATCTCGATACCCGTGTCCACGCCCTCTACGACGAGGTGCCGGCCCTCTGCTACGGACCGGTCAGCCACAACATCCACGGCATCGACGAGCGCGTCAGCCTGCCTTCCGTCCAGCGCATCACCACCGCGATGGCGCTGTTCATCGCCGAATGGTGCGGGACCGAAAGCCGGGCCGAGGGGTGAGACGGTCCTCCGCCACGGGAACGTGACCGCTTGCGGTGTGGATGGCATGACGGCGGAGCCTTGCCGAATACCCCGGGGGCATTACCCCTCTCAGGCGTGACGAACCCGAGCCCCACCCTCATCGCCGCACGTCGGCGCATCTCCGCAGCGGCGTTGGCCCTGGGCCTCGTCACCACCGGCGCGGGGGCGCAGACCCCCGACACCAGTTGCTACGTCACCGGCGGCGGCACCCTCGAGATCTGCCGGGGGAACGAGGCCGAGGGGGTGTTCGTCGCGCCCCGCGCCTGCGAGGCGGTCAGCGGGGTCCAGGTCCTGCGCACCACGCCCGGCACCGGCCCGCTCCAGGCGGTGTACCAGGCCGAAGGCCTGCCTGTCGCGAAGGCGAGACGCGGGGACGCGGCCTGCGCGCCGCGCCAGGCGACCGATCCCCTCGACGGCGGCTCGGTGCGCGCGGGCGCGATGCCGGAGTCGCTGGCCACCACGATGCCGCCGATTCAGGGGCGCCTCTGGGAGGTGACCCGCCCGGGACCGGGGCGGGAAGAGGCCGGCGGCCGGCGGCGGCGGCGGGGTGAAACCCCTCCGGTCCCCGTGCCGGTCAGCGAGGGCATCGCCGCCCGGCACCCGATGACGGTGGCGGGCCGCGACTGGGCCGGGGACGCCTACAGCTACGTGTTCTTCCTGGCCGCCGTGCCGACCGAATCCGGCAACCGCCACGCCCTGCTCCAGGCCCGGACCCTCGATTTCGCCCGCTTCGACATCCGCGGCCGCGCCGAGGGAGGCACGGCCTGGACGCCGGACGGCGCGGCCAAGCCCGAGCGGCGGTCGCGGCGCGGCCGGTCGCGGATCGAAGACGAGCCGAACCCCGGCGTCGTGCTGGACGAGACCGGTGCGCCGGTCGTCGGCAACTGCGCCGGCCAGGGCTTCGACCGCACCGACCTCGTCGGCGCCGTCAGCGTGGTCGACGGCGTCTACCACTACTTCTACACGGACGTGCTGCCCTCGGATTGCGGCGAGCCCGCCGCGACCCGACGCCAGGGCCTCTACCTGCGCACCAGCCGCGACCTCACCGCCGACCGGGTCTGGTCCACGGCGCGTACCATCGCGCAACCCCTGCCGAACCAGAGCCTGATCCGCGTCGCCAAGGCCAAGGACATGGAGCGCTGGGTGGTGGCCTATCGCTGCAACCGCCCGGCCAACACCATGGACGGCCCGGTCTCCGACCTCTGCGTGCAGTACACCGCCGACCTCGCACCGGGGTCGCTCGCGGGCCTGACCTGGTTCTCCGAGCCGCAGGCGATCATGCGCTCGCCCACCTATCTCGGCCTGCGTTCGGGGGGCGACGGAACCGGCCGCTTCGGACGCAGCCAGCACTTCTGGATGACCGATCGCTACGGCAATCTCGCTACCCCGACGAACTACCGCGCGAAGGCCGGCTTCCTGACCTGGCTCGATCGCCTGGCCCCGGGCCAGACCGGAACGGGCGCCTCCAGCGTGTTCGGCCGCCCGGTCTACTGGGGCACGTGGTCGGTCCGGCCGGTGGCGGGACGGTAGGAGCTTCGCGTCGCGCCGCGTGGACATGAGGGGTCGGCGCCGACCCCGAATGCCCCTGTTGCATCGGAGGCGGGGTCAATGTGCGTTTCGTTGACGGACGCTGGAATGCTGGCGTAAGCAGCCCTCATGATCCGTCGCGCCAAAAACGCCTTGCGCTATCGCCTGCCGTCGCCATAGGCCGGCTGCGTTCGATCACGACCAACGATCATTCCAAGCCGCCGCATTCCGGCGGCGCTTTTCTGTCGAGAAAGGTCTCCGGGGCGGTGCGCCCAGCCCCGACGAGAGACCACGATGCCGTCCCAACGAACAGCGCTTATCCCTACACCCGACGACCACGTGCCGGAGCTTTGTGCCCCGTGCTTCATCGAGGTCGAGCACGGCGACACCATCATCCGGATCGCCGATGACGGGGACGGTCATGTTCTCATCGAGACGCTGTACGCTGCCCTTCGGAAAGCCCGGCGAGATCGGGATGAAGCGACCCTGCTGAGGAAAGCAGGGCCGGTTGGCAAGGACCGGCGGGCGTAGGCTCGCAATCAGCCCTGGCGAACGGCATTCACGCGTCCGATACAGACCCTCGGCGAGACCGGCCTTCAGCGATACCCCGCCGCCTGCAACTCGAACAGTTCGGCGTAGCGCCCGCCCCGCGCCTGCAGGTCGGCGTGTCTGCCGGATTCGAGGACCCTTCCGCCCTCCAGCACGAGGATGCGGTCGGCCATGCGCACGGTGGAGAAGCGATGCGAGATCAGCAGCGCCGAGCGGCCCCGGCTCAGGTCGCGAAAGCGCTGGAAGACCTCGAACTCGGCCCGGGCGTCGAGGGCCGCGGTGGGTTCGTCGAGGATCAGGATCTCGGCCTCGCGCATGTAGGCCCGGGCAATGGCGATCTTCTGCCATTCACCGCCCGAGAGGTCGACGCCCTCGGCGAAGCGCTTGCCCAGCGGCTGGTCGTAGCCGAGCGGCAGCCGGGCGATCACGGCATCGGCGAGGCCGCGCCGCGCCGCGCGGGCGATCCGGTCCGCGTCGTCCCGCGCCGCGATGCGCCCCACCGCGACGTTCTCGCCGGCGGTGAAGCTGAAGCGTACGAAATCCTGGAAGATCACGCCGATGCGCGCGCGCAGGTCGTCGAGGTCGTAGGCGGGCAGCGGCACGCCGTCGAGGAGCACACGGCCCTCGGTGGGGTCGTAGAGCCGGGTCAGCAGCTTGACGATGGTGGTCTTGCCGGCGCCGTTCTCGCCCACCAGCGCCAGCACCTCCCCCGCCGCGAGGTGGAAGCTGAGGTGGCGCACCGCCCAGGTCTCGGACCCCGACTTGTCGGTGCCGGGATAGCGGAAGCCCACATCCTCGAACACGATGCCGGTCCGGATCGGGCTCGGCAGCGGTACGGGGTTGGCGGGTGAACGGATCGCCGGCGTCACCGCGAAGAACGAGAACAGGTCGTCGAGGTACTGCGCCTGCGATGCGATCTGCGAGACGCCGAGGAGCAGGCCTTCGATCAGGCTGCGCAGGCGCTGGAACGAGCCTGCCAGGAAGGCGAGGTCGCCGATGGAGAACTGCCCGGCCACCGTGCGCCAGACGATGGTGGCATAGGCGAGGTAATACGCGAGGGTGCCGAGCGCCGCGAAGGCTCCGCCCCACCCGGCCCGGCGCAGGGCCAGGTCGCGGTTGTCCGCCAGGAGCCTACCGGCCAGCGCCTGGTAGCGCCCGGCGATGTCGCCGTTCAGCCCGAACAGCTTCACCTCCTTGGCGGATTCGACGCTGGCCCCGAGGAACCGGAGGTAGTCGATCTGGCGCCGCTCGGGCGTGCGGGTCCAGGCCAGCCGGTAGCCCTCGCGGTTGAAGTAGGTCTCGTTGAGGAAGGCCGGCACCAGGGCCACGCCGAGCAGCACGATCAGCCAGGGCGCGAAGGCGACGAGGCCGAGGGCGAAGGCGATGAGCGTGATGACATCCTGGGCCTGGCCGAAGAGCTGGAACAGCAGGCTGGACCGCCCGGTGACCTGGCGGCGTGCGCGCTCCAGCCGGTCCTGCTGCGCACTGTCCTCGAACTGGGCGAGGTCGAGGTCGGCGGCGTGGCGCATCAGCTTGAGCGAGGCGGCATTGCCGTAGTGATCGGCGACGAGTCCGTCGACCAGGGTGCTGGCCCGGCCGAGGAGGTCGGAGAGGATCGCGAGTCCGAACTCCCCCGCCACCAGCAGGACGAGGTACCGGCGGGCCGGATCGGTCAGCCAGTCTTCCGGGCCGAGGCCGCCCGGGTGCGGCCGGGCATGCTCGGCCACGATGGCGTCGAGGATGAGCTTGGCCAGGTAGAGCATCAGCACCGGCAGGCTCGCCCGCACGAGGCGGAGCCCCAGGCTCAGGGCGAGGAGGCGCGGGCTCGCGGCGTGGACGAGGCGGAACAGCGCCGGCACGTGGCGCAGGGCGCCGAGGCGCTCGGCCATGCGGGTGGCCAGGGACGAGGGGAGGATGCGCATCGGCCGGGACCATGACGACGCTGGACGGTCCCGTCGACCCATCGCGGACGGCGCCACTGTCGCGCAAGCTCCTGAGGACAGCCGGGCCGGGCCCGAGACTTCGCTTTGTTGCCTATGTTAACCCTCTGGCTCGTTCACGGGCGCGAGGCCGCCATCCATGCTCAGCGGTTCAGCGATCCTGCGCGTCGGCGTGCTCCTCGTGGTTGCGGCCCTGCTCGCGGCCCTGGTACAGATGCTGCTGCCGCATGACACCGGCCCGGCCGAGCCGCCGATCTCGAAACCGGTTCCGGGGGCCGGTGCGCAGGCGGCCCTCCCGCCCGTCGTGACCCGGCCGACCGTTCCGGCGAGCCCGCCCGCGAAGCCGGACGCCGCACCGGCCCCGCCCCCTGCGGTCGCCCCGCCGCCGCAGGCCGAGGCCGCGCCGGTCCGCGTGCCCGCGGCGCCCCCGCCGATGCCGCCATCCGCTCCGCCCCTCGATTTCGGCCGTCCCGCGACGCAGACCGACGCCGCCGGGGAAGCGGCCGAAAGCGCCGGCCCGCGCGGCGTCGCGGTCGTGGACCTCAACAGCGGCAGCCTCGCGGACCTGAACAGTCTCAAGGGTGGCGGCATGATCGGGCGCGCCATCGTGCAGAAACGGCCCTACACCTCGATCGGCGAGCTGCTCTCGAAGCGGGTGCTCAGCCGCGCCGTCTACGAGCGCATCAAGGATCAGGTCACGGTGCGCTGAAACCCGTTTCGGGTAGCGCACCGCGCGCCGCCTGCCTACAATGTGCCTCCACGAAGCCGGGAAGTCGCTTCGATCACCAGGGACGGGCCATGTTTGCGCAAGCCGGTGGCGTTACCTTTCGCGAGGATCTCGGCGTCGAGGAGACCACCGAGACCGACAACATCGTCCGCTGGGACGGTGAGAAGCTCTATGTCGAGCACGATATCTACCACAACGGCCAGCTCGTTCACCGCAAGTACCGCAAGAACGTCAGCGAGGCGGTGGCCCGCGCGCTGCAGGCGCTGATCAACCGCACGCAGCAATAGGCGCGCGGCGCCGTCCGCGCGCCCCGGCGTCGGCCCCGTCCTGGCGCCCCCCTACTTCCCGATCCAGTCATGCCCCGCCGTCACCGCCTCGACGGGGCGGGTCCAGGTGCCGGGCTGGTCGGAGGCGCCGGTGCCGAGCGCGCACTGGACCATGACGCTGTCGCTCCAGCGCCCGTACTTGTAGCCCACCGCCGGCAGCAGCCCGACGCGGACGAAGCCGCAGGCTTCGTGAAGGCGCAGGGACGCCTCGTTCCGGGCGTCGATATACCCGATCATCTGGCGATAGCCGCCGGCCGCGCAGGCTTCGATCAGCGCGGGCAGCAGCCGCCGGCCGATACCGGCATGCAGGTGCTCGTGGTGCACGTAGATCGAGTGCTTGAGGGTGTAGCGGTAGGCCGGGCGCTTGCGGAACGGCACCGCGTAGGCGTAGCCCGCGACGATGCCGTCGCGGTCGGCCACGAGGTGCGGCAGGCGCTTCTTGCGCATGGCTTTGCGCCGCTTCTTCAGGTCGTCGGGATGCAGCGGATCCGCCTCGAAATCCCCGACATCGCCGACCCCGCGCCGGATGTGGTGGGCGTAGATGTCCACCATGTCCGGCACGTCGGCGTCCGAGGACGGGCGGATGACGAGGTCGGGGTCGCTCTCCGCCCGGCCCGGCATCAGCGGCCCTCGCGCATGACGTAGGTGTGGAACCGGATCGTGCCGTCCGGATCCACATCGCGGAAGACGCCCTGGATCTCGGCCTCGAAGCCCGGGAACAGGTTCGCGGAGCGCTCGAACATCTTGAAGTAGTCCAGCATGGGTTTGGCCCGCTCGTCCAGTCGCTCGCCCGGCAGCACCGTGCCGATGCCCGGCGGGTAGACCAGAAGCAAGGTCGTCGCCACGCGGCCCTCGGCTTCCGCGATCGGCACGTAATCGACGTTGTTGCGGGTGAGCTGCTGGACCGCCTCCTTGGGGGTCATCACCATCTCGGGCAGGTGGCCCGGCTCGAACTGCTTGCGCTGGAGCGTGCTGGTGCCGTGCTCGCGGTGGAAGGCATGGAAATCCGCGCAGAGGTCGCGCAGGCGCACGCCCTTGTAGCGGTTGGGCCGGCGCCGCACGAATTCCGGCATCGCCTCCTCGAGGGGCACGTTGTCGTCGTGCAGGCGCTTGAAGGCGACGAGGCCGGAGATCAGCGTGCCGGCCTTGGAGGATTCGACGCCGGGCGTCAGCAGGAAGAGCAGCGAGTTGAGGTCGTTCTTCTCCGGCACGATGCGGTTTTCGCGCAGGTACTGCGCCACGATCGGCGCCGGCACGCCGTGCTCGGCGTATTCGCCGGTGCGGCGGTTGAAGCCGGGGGTGAGCACGGTGAGCTTGTTGGGATCGGTCATGGCGTAGTCGGGCGCCACGTGGGTGAAGCCGTGCCAGTCGGCGCCGGGCGTCAGCTCCCAGTACTTGACGTTGCTGGCGAGCTCGTCCGTCGAGATGCTCTCCCACGGCACCTTGCCGTCCGGCCCCTGCACGGTATCGGGCACGAAGGGGTCGAAGAACCAGCGGCGGAGCGGATCGCCCTCCTTCTCCTCGAACTCGCGGCGGATGGCGCGGACCTTCTTGCGCCACTCGATGCCGAGCCGGATCGTGTCGTCCCACAGAACGACGCCGGAGCGGCCCTTCATCATCTGCGCGCCGACATCGAGGGAGGCGAAGAGCGGATAGAACGGCGAGGTCGAGGCGTGGACGAGGAAGGTCTCGTTGAAGCGCCGGTGCTCGATGCGACGGGTCTGGCCCCGGATGTGGCTGTCCTTGGTGTGGATCTGAGAGGCCTGGGAGAAGCTCGCCAGCTGCTTGTGGGTCGATTGCGTGGCGATGATGCCCGGCGAGGTCTCGTCGAGGCCCTTCAGGCCCATGGCGAAGCGGCCGGCGAAGAGCGGGTGGAACTTCATGAAGCCCGCCCAGGCCTCGTCGAAGAGGATGTAGTCGCAGAGGTGCCCGATCTTATCGAGGATCATCTGCGCGTTGTAGATGGTGCCGTCGTAGGTGCACTGCTCGACCACCGCCACACGGAACGGGCGCTCGCGCTTCCAGGCCTCCTTGTCGGTGATCAGCGGGTTGTCGCGGATCTTCTGGCGGATGACCTTTTCGTCGAGGGCCTCGTGATACATCGGGCCGATCAGGCCGTAGGCGTTACGGTCGGTCTCCAGGAAGACCGGGATCGCGCCGCCGAGGAAGAGCGCGCCGTGATGCGCCGCCTTGTGGTTGTTGCGGTCGAACAGCACGAGGTCGCCCTCCGCCACCAGGGCCGAGAGCACGATCTTGTTCGAGGCCGAGGTGCCGTTGAGGACGAAGTAGGTCTTCTCCGCCCCGAAGATGACGGCGGCTTCCTTCTGTGCCTTCAGGGCCGGTCCCTCGTGGACGAGGAGGTCGCCGAGATCGAGCACCGAATTGTCGAGGTCGTCGCGAAACACCGCCTCGCCGAGATGCTCCACGAAGATGCGTCCGATCGGCGAGCGATTGTAGAAGATGCCGCCGTTGTGGCCCGGGCAGGTCCAGAGCTGGTTGCCCTGCTCGGCATAGTCGACCAGCGCGCCGAAGAACGGCGTCTTCAGGGTCTCGGCGTACTGCTTCACGCGGCTCACCAGGCCGCGGGCGATGTAGTCCGGGGTCTCTTCGGCCAGGAAGATGTAGCCGTCGATGAAGTCGAGCACCTCGACGGGGATATCCTCGAGGCGCTTGCGGCGGACCATGATCACGATGGGCATTTCCAGCCCGCGCTTGCGCATGAGATTGATCAGCGCCGCCGCCTTGCCGTCGAGCCCGCGCTTGCCCCAGTCCACCACCATGCAGCCGATGGCGGAATCGGTCTGGACCGCGATGGCCGCGTCCTCCACGCGCCGGGCCCGCACCACCTCGAAGCCGAGCTTCTCGACCGAGCCGATGATCTGCTGGACGCGCACGCCCTCGAGATCGTCGGGGTCGAAGTTCGGCGCGCACATCAGGACGGTGAAGCGGCGGAAGAAGTCCATGCGGGGTAAGGCTCCGGAATTGGCTGGCGCGCAGCGTTCGCGATGGGACGTGACGCTTCGATGACGAGGCCACGGGGATCGCGGTGATTTCAGGACGCCCGCTTACGGCGAGGCGCGGCGTTTGACGAGTCCGAGTCGGCGGATCACCCCGTAGACGGCCAGCGCCGCAGTGGCGCAGAGCACGAGGGCGAGGAGCGAGCCGTTCTCGAAATCGCCGAGGAACAACCCCTTGGTGTTCATGCCGAACACGCCGGTCACCAGGGTGGGCGGCAGGAACAGGGCGGTGAGGATCGACAGCGTGAAGAGCTGCCGGTTGGTCTCGGCGGCGGTGCGCCCGGCGATCTCGTCCTGCAGCAGGCGGCTGCGCTCGGACAGGACCAGCATGTCGCGGTGGAGCGAATCGAGGCGCTGGACCACGCGGGCGGCCATGCTCACCACCGCCTCCGGCAGGGCGTCGTCCGCCTCCTCGGTCTCGGCTTCGAGGCGGTGGAAGACGGCGCTCAGGCCCGCGAGCTGACGCTGCTGGCGCACGGCCTGCCGGCGGATCGGCGCCAGCGGCCGGGCATCGTCGGGCTGGTCCTCGTCGAGCATCCGGTCCTCGATGGTATCGAGTTCGTCGGAGAAGCGCCGGGCCGAGGCGTCGAGGGCGGCGGCGACGCCGGTGACGAAGATCTCCAGCAGCGCGGCCGGTGTCGGCACGAGCCGACCGGCCAGCACCACGTCGCGGGCGGCCTCGGCCGCCGCCGTGGCGTGGCGTCGACCGCTGACGAGGAGGCGGGCGCCGAGCACGCAATGCAGGCGCCCGGCCGGCTCCTCCTCGATACGGCCGTCGAATTCCCGCGCGCGGTCGGCGATGACGAGGCCGAGATCGCTGCCCTCGATGACCACGCGCTGGTGGCCGTCCCGGGCAAAGGTGGCGGCGGCCAGCGCCGGCGGGCCGAGGTGCCCGGCGGCGATGAGGCGATCGAGGCGCGCATCCACCAGGTCGAGGTGGAGCCAGAGGAAGCCCTCTGTGACCGGCTCCGGGATCTCGTCGCTCGGCGCCAGCAGGTGCCCGTGCCCCTGCGCGTCGAAGCGCATGGCAAAGAGCAGGCCCGGCAGGGCAGTGGTGTCGGTGAGGAGGCGCTGCATCCGGAACCGGCCCTGTTGCCGGCAAATGTCCGGCGGTCGCGGCGCTGGATCGCAAGCGCCCGCGACACTGTCATGACGCTCGGGCGGGTCCGTGACCCGAGCGAGGGCAGGCATCCCCCCTCGCCTCGCCTGCCGAGGGACGGGGTGCAGGCCGGTCGGCCATCCGAACCCGGTGGGCCGCACCGATTTTCCCCGCGACACGCCGCGCGGCATCGGGCTTGCTCGCTACCGAAAAAACAGCGGGGCGGCATGGTCGAGAAGCTTCTTCACGCGGGTGCGAGCCTGATCCTGCTCCTCGCCATCGGCGTGCTGTTCTCCACCAACCGGCGCGCCATCGCGCCCCGCGTGGTGGTCTCGGCCCTCGCGCTCCAGGTGGCACTGGGGGCCCTGGTGCTGTTCGTGCCGCTGGGCCGCACGGGACTCGCGGCGGCAGCCTCCTTCGTCCAGACCGTGCTGAACTACGGCGACCGGGGCACCGCCTTCCTGTTCGGCGGGCTCGTCGAGCCCCGGATGTTCGAATTGTTCGGCGGCAGCGGCTTCATCCTGGCCCTGCGGATCCTGCCGCAGATCATCTACGTCTCGGCGCTGATCGCGGTGCTCTACCATGTCGGGGTGATGCAGGCGGCGGCCCGCGCCATCGGCGCCGTGCTGCAGCGGGTGCTCGGCACCTCGCGCATCGAGACCTTCTCGGCGGTGATCACCATCGCCATCGGCCAGAGCGAGATCGCCATCGCGCTGCGACCGTTCCTGATGGCGCTGACCTCGGCCGAACTCTTCGCGGTGATGTCGAGCGGGGCCGCCTCCACGGCGGGGACGATTCTCGCTGGCTACGCGGCGCTCGGCGTGCCGATGGAGTACCTGCTCGCCGCCAGCGTGATGGCGATTCCGGGCGGGCTCCTCTACGCCAAGATCCTGGTGCCGACGACGGAGCCGACCCGGGTGACGAGCACGCAGGTCACCTTCGGCGAGACGCGCGCCGTCAACGTCATCGAGGCGGCGGCGGACGGCACCCAGAAGGGTCTGGCCGTGGCGGTGTCGGTGGGGGCGATGCTCATCGCCTTCACAGGGCTCATCGCCTTGGCGAACGGTCTCATGGGCTGGACGGGCGGCCTTGTCGGCTATCCGGCGCTCAGCATCGAGGGCATGCTCGGGCCGGTCTTCGCACCGCTCGCCTGGCTGATGGGCGTGCCCTGGGACCAGGCCGGCCTCGTCGGCGGGGCGCTGGGGCAGAAGATCGCCTTCAACGAATTCCTGGCCTACGCGCAGCTCTCACCGGTCCTGAAGGCGGGGAGCCTCGATCCGCGCACGGCCGCGATCCTGTGCTTCGCGCTCTGCGGCTTTGCCAACCTCACCTCGGTGGCGATCCAGCTCGCGAGCTTGGGGAGCCTCGCGCCGGAACGCAGGGCGGAGATCGCCCGCTTCGGGCTTCGCGCGATCCTGGCCGGCACCCTGTCCAACCTGACGAGCGCGACGCTCGCCGGGTTGTTCATCGGTGCCTGACGGCGTGTGCCGGCCGGGACGCTGGTGGGGATCTCATGCGGCGGCGAGCTTCGTCGCCTTGGCCTTGCCGTCGCTGAGCTTGGCCTCGGTGGCCTTGGCCTCCGAGGCCTTCGCCTCGGCGACCTTGGCAGCCTTCTCCATGCCCCTGGCTCCGCCGGCCTTGGCCGGCGTGAGCGGCAGCTCGATGTCGATATCGAGGGTCGACATGTCCTGCCCGCGGTCGAGGCGGATCTGGACCTTGTCGCGGTGAACCTCGACATGCTTGGCGATGACGGCGAGAATCTCCTCGCGCAGCACCATCACGAGATCGGAGCCGCCGGCCCCCGCCCGTTCATGGGCGAGGATGAGTTGCAGGCGGTCGCGGGCGACCGGCGCCGATCCGCGCCGGTTGAACATGTTGAGGAGGCTCATGCTGCCCTCCGGGTGAAGAGTTTGTCGAGGAAGGACTTCTTGTCGGTGGGGACCGACATCGGGACCGCTTCGCCGGTGAGGCGGCGCACGGCGTCGGTGTAGGCGCGGGCCGGGGCGCAGAGCGGGTTGTTCAGGGTGACCGGGCAGCCGACGTTGGAGGCGCGCAGCACTTCCGTGCTCTCGGGGATGATGGCGAGCAGCGGGATCGAGAGGATCTCGAGCACGTCCTCGATCTTCAGCATGTCGCCGCGATCGGCCCGGGCGGGGTCGTAGCGGGTGAGGATGAGGTGCTTCTCCATCGTCTCGCCGCGCTCGGCCTTGAGCGTCTTGGAGTCGAGGAGCCCGATGATGCGATCGGAATCGCGCACCGAGGAGACTTCCGGGTTGGTCACCACGACGGCGACGTCCGCGTGGCGCATGGCGAGCGTCGCGCCGCGCTCGATGCCGGCCGGCGAGTCGCAGATCACCCAGTCGAACTTCTCACGCAGTTCGTCCATCACGCGGGCCACGCCCTCGTCGGTGAGCGCGTCCTTGTCGCGGGTCTGCGAGGCGGGCAGCAGGTGGAGCTTCTCCAGCCGCTTGTCGCGGATGAGGGCCTGGTTGAGCTTGGCGTCGCCGTTGACCACGTTGATGAGGTCGTAGACGACCCGGCGCTCGGCGCCCATCACGAGGTCGAGGTTGCGCAGGCCGACGTCGAAATCGACCACCGCCACGCTCTTGCCGGCCTGCGCGAGGGCTGCGCCGAGGGCTGCCGTCGTCGTCGTCTTACCGACGCCGCCCTTGCCGGATGTCACGACCAGAATCTTGGCCATATGGGCTGTCTCCTCAATCCAAGGATGCGAATTTGATGGCGCCGCCATCGAGCCAGATCTGCACGGCCTTGCCGCGCAGGTGAGTACCCATCTCCTCGGCCGTGCGGACGAGGCGGTCGATGCCGAGAAGCTCGGGCTCGAACTTGCGGCAGCAGATGCGGGCGCGGGGGTTGCGTGCGGCGCCGGCGATGGCCCGTCCGCGCAGCGCGCCGTAGACGTGGATGGAGCCGCCGGCGAGGATCTCCGCGCCGGACGAGACCGACCCCATCACGGTGACGTCGCCGGTGGGGTGGACGATGGACTGGCCCGAGCGGACCGAGCCCTCGATGGTGAGCGAGGTGGTGGCCGGCTCCGGGGGGGCCGGCGGCACGACCGGCTCCGGTTCCGGTTGGGCCGGGATCTCGATGGTCGAGACCGGTCGCCCCTGCACGAGGAGCGGCGGCCGCCCGGGTCCGTGGAGGGACAGGCTGGTGCCCTCGATGCCGAGGATGTGGATCCGGCGGCTGCCGAGTTCGGCCAGCAGGCCGTCGAGGTCCGACGCGGCGGGTCGAAGCGCCGCCACGTCGAGGATCAGGGCGCGTCCGTCGAACAGGGTCGGCGAACGCTTCAGCGCCTCGTCCAGATCGGCGAACCAATCGGGAAGCGGAGTCTCCGGAGCCAGCACCAGGGACTTGAAGGCGCGGCCGCGAAGCTGAACGGGTCTGCGGGGAGGGCTTGAGTCAGTCACGGGCTCTCGCGATTCCTTACCAGACCATTGATGCCCGGTATGGTTACCGCTTCGTTAACAACCCGTACTCAAAGGATGAAAGGCGCGCGTTTTCCTGGGATCCGGGGATCCTGGCGTCCTGGGACGGGCGCATATGTGGGGCCTGCCGGCGTTCGACGCGTCGCAACCGAACTTAGGCGGCGAAGGAGACGCCGCACGCCCGCGATCCGGAGCCGAAGACGGCCTGGATAAGGACGGGGTGCCGCCCGCGGTTTTCAGCAGAACGCTCCGCCCCTGCGACGGCGCCCTCAGGCCGCCATCGGCAGGGCGTGGGCCGTGTCCGACTCGGACCGGATCCCCAGGAAGGCGCGGACGGCGTCGAGGCTCTCGAAGGACATGAATTCGGGGCGCAAGGGGGCCGGCAGGCCGGCGAAGGTCAGGCTCCGGAACGTGTCGGGGTGCGGATAGAGCTGGTAGCAGCCCCCCGCCTCCAGGGGCGGGAACAGGATGGCGACCTTGCGGCCGCCGAGACGGACGAGGCGTGTGGTGCTGTAGGATAGGGTCTCGATGGCATAGGCGGGACGCTTCGACATGCCGCTGGGATTCCTCACTTCGGGGGTTCAGGCGGCCCGTGACCAGACCGCGACGTCGCGGAAGGGCAGGACCAGGACGCGGCGTCCCTGTCCGTCATGGACATCGACGATCCAATCCGCCCAATCGAGGCCGGCGCCCACGCGCTCCATGGCGAAGCGCGCGGCGTCACCCGCATGCACGCGGATCTGGGCTCTGTCGGCGATCCCGATCCCGACCGGATCGATGATGGCGACGTGGCCGTCGGTGCAGTGGAAGCGATAGGTCGGAACAGCCATTTCCAGCACGCCTCAGGCTCGAAGGGGGCAGACGCATCCGTACCGCAGCAAGATATGTTCTCTTTTCGTTCTCCACAAGATTTTTCGCGCCGAGCATTGTGCCGCAGGAAGACGGTTGTGCTGTCCGACGTCTTCGAAGGTGGTCCCGCTAAGCTTGCGGATGCCGTCCGAGCAAGCAGCGCATCAGTCTGAGCAAGCGGAGCATGATGGGGATGCTGTCAGCCATTCGCGCAGCTTCGTCCAGCGCCGACGCTGCGCCCCGCCCCCGACGGCCATCCGGATCGCCCGGCGCTGGCCGACCAGCACGACGAGTTGCTTGCCCCGGGTCACCGCCGTGTAGAGGAGGTTGCGCGCCAGCATGGTGACGTGCTGCATCACGACCGGGATGACCACCGCTGGGTATTCCGAGCCCTGGCTCTTGTGGATCGTGGTGGCGAAGGCCGGCACCAGGGTGTCGAGCTCGCCATACGGATAGGCGACCTCGCGTCCGTCGAAGCTGACGATGACCGCCTCGCCCTCCGGGTCGATGCGGGCGACGAGGCCGAGATCGCCGTTGAAGACCTCGCGGTCGTAATCGTTCTGGGTCTCCATCACCCGGTCCCCCGGCGCGAAGCGCCAGCCGAAGCGCTCCACCGCCTCGGCGGGGCTCGGGTTCAGCACGGCCTGGAGGGCGTGGTTGAGGTTGCGGCTGCCGAGCGTCCCGCGCAGCATCGGGGTGAGCACCTGCACGTCGCGGATGGGGTCGAGGCCGAAACGCGCCGGGATGCGCCGCGTCACCACCTCCACCAGCCGGGCGAGCCCGATCTCCGGGTCGTCGACCTCGACGAGGTAGAAGTCGCAAGGCCCCTCCCCGGGCGTCGCCTCGGGCATGAGGCCCCGGTTGATGCGGTGGGCGTTGACGACGATCCGGCTGCTGGCGGCCTGGCGAAACACCTCCGTCAGCCGCGCCACCGGCACGCGGTCCGAGGCGATGAGGTCGGAAAGAACCTGCCCGGGCCCGACGGAGGGCAACTGGTCGACATCGCCGACGAGGAGCAGGGCGGCCTTCTCCGGCACCGCCTTCAGGAGCGCGTTCATCAGCGGCACGTCGATCATCGAGCATTCGTCGAGAACGAGGAGGTCGCAGGCCAGGGGGTTGTCCGCGTTGCGGGCGAAGCCGCCCTGCTTCGGGTCGATCTCGAGGAGGCGGTGGATGGTCCTGGCCTCCAGTCCGGTCTGTTCCGTCATGCGCTTGGCGGCGCGACCGGTGGGGGCCGCCAGTTGCACGCGCACGCCCTTGGCGGTGAGGATGCGCAGGAGTGAGTCGAGGGTGCTGGTCTTGCCCACTCCGGGCCCGCCCGTGAGCACGCAGAGCGGCGCGGCCAGCATCGTGGCGATGGCCGCCCTTTGTGAGGGCGAGAGGGTCCGGCCCGTGCGCGCCTCGACCCAGGGCAGCGCCTTGCCCACGTCGATCGCCGGCCAGGGCGGCGTTCCGAAGGTGCGGTTGAGGAGCCGGTCGGCGATGCCCCGCTCCGCGCCGTGCAGGCCTTTGAGGAAAAGGCAGGTCTCGTCCGTGATCGTGTCCGCGACCACGTCCGCGCCGCGCAGCTCCAGGGCGATGGCGACCCGGATCAGGTCCGGCGCCACGTCGAGGAGCCTGTGCGCGAGGCCGACGAGGCGCTCGGTGGGGAGGCCGCAATGGCCCTCGTCGGTGGCGGTCTGCAGCGCGAAGGTGACCCCGGCCCGCAGCCGTTCCGGCGCCTCCCGGCCGAGACCGAGCCGCAGCGCGATGGCATCCGCCGTGCGAAAGCCGATGCCCCGTATGTCGCGGGCGAGTCGATAGGGGTCGGTCGTCATCACCGCGATGGCGTCCTGCCCGTAGGTGCGGAAGATGCGCACGGCCCGCGCCGTGCCGACCCCGTGCGCGTGCAGGAAGATCATGATCTCCCGCACCGCCTTCTGCTCGGCCCAGCCGCGCACGATGCGCGCGGCGCGCTTCGGGCCGATGCCCTCCACCTCGGTGAGACGCCCCGGTTCGGCCTCGATGACCTCGAAGGTCGCCTCCCCGAACAGGGCGACGATGCGCTTGGCCATGGCCGGGCCGATGCCCCACATCTGCGCCGAGGCGAGGTAGCGCTCGATGCCGGCGACGCCGGTGGGCGGCGTCAGCGCCAGGGTGTCGGCCCGGAACTGCAGGCCATGCTGGCGGTCCGTGACCCACTGCCCCGTGGCGGCGATCCACTCGCCGGCCGCGATGGCGGGGGCGTGCCCGACCACCGGCACGAGGTCGCGCCTCGCCGCGACGTGGACCTTGAGCACGCAGAAGCCGGTCTCGGCGTTGTGGAAGGTCACGCGCTCGATCGTCCCCACGAGCCGGTCCTGGGGCTCGTGGGGCTTGAGGTCACCGGGCCGGATCATCCTGTTCACGGGCGGGGCCTCGACGGATCACGGTCAGGCGGCGCGGCGGCCGGGCTTCTTCGGCGGCCAGCCGAGCGCCACGAGGCGGGCCTTGGCGTAGTCGCGCACCTCGTCGCGCGTGCCCGGCGGCATCTGCCCCAGGATCCGCTGGGTCTCCGGCTCGAGCATGAGGTCGGTCACGGCGTCGATGCTCATGCGCTCGTCGATGCGCCGCTTCAGGTCGGCCTCGGCCTCGGTGACCTCGTCGAAGGGATCGGGATCGTCGAAGGCGTCGTCCACGGCCTGCACGGCGGCCGGATGCCCCTGCCGGAACTCGTCGGCCTCCTCCTCGGAATAGACCAGCCCGTGCAGTTCGAGGAGCTTGAGGATGACGCGGTCCTTCCCCCGCTTCTCCGCCATGGCGTAGACGTAGCCCGCCTGGCGGCCGGAGACGCGGTAGTTCACGTTGACCAGCGCCTCGCCGATCGACCACTCGACGCGCTCGGCCCCGCCCTTGGCCCCCGGCAGGCGGCCGGTGACCAGGATCACGGCCTCGTCGCGCTCCGCCCGCACCAGGGTCGGCGGGTCGAAGGTGATGCCCGCCTGGGCGGCGATCCGCTCCAGAGTCTTGTGATAGATCACGGCGGTGCCCTGCACGCGCCAGACATTGCCCCCGAAGGGCTCGCCGTAGCGCACCAGGATGTCCGCGATCTGCTTGTCGGCCGTTCTCATGGACCCTGTCCCTCGGCACCTTCCGTCCACAGGTGCGCGTTCCCTTTATGTTCGAATATGCGGATGCGCCTGCGGCGAGACAAGACGGTGCGTCGGATTGCAACCCGGTCTAGGATTCCATGGTCTCGCGCTGGCTGATACCGGCTAGCGCGACGCTGAAACCTGTCTGGAGCCCCGATGACGTCGCTGATGTTCTCCGTCCGTAGCCCCGATGGCGCCGTTCTGCACCGGATGGAAGCGACGAAGACCGGGCGCGGCATTCGCTTTACCTGCACCTGCGCCGACGGCGTGGAGGGCCTGCACTGCGAGCACCGGGTCGCGCTGCTGCTCGGCGACACGGCCCACCTCGTGGAGGTCGACCCCGAATCCATCGCGGCCCTGGCGGCGCTCGCCAAGGGCTCCCCCCTGATGCATGCGGTCCACCGCCTCGCGCAGGCCGAGGCGGCGGAGGCCGAGGCGCGCCGCGACCTGGAGCGCGCCCGGCAGGTCATCGCCACCATCCTGGCGGGCTAGGTCCCGACAACGAAGAACGGCGGGACTTTCGCCCCGCCGTTCCCGCTTGAAGAGTGTGTCCCGGCGCTCAGCGCGTCGTGGGCAGGAGCCAGTTCGGCAGCGTCATGGCGATGCCGGGCACGAGGCAGAGGATCAGGATCGCCACGCCCATCAGGATCACGAAGGGCAGCGTACCCCAGATGATGTCCTTGAGCGGGATGTCGGGGGCGATGTTCTTGATGACGAAGATGTTGAGGCCCACCGGCGGGTGGATCAGCCCCATCTCCATGGTGATGGTCATCACGACGCCGAACCAGACGAGGTCGAAGCCGGCGGCCTTCAACGGCGGCAGGATGATCGGCGCCGTCATGAGGATGATCGAGACCGGCGGCAGGAAGAAGCCGAGCACGATCACCAGGCCGAGGATCGTCACCAGCAGCACCCAGGGCGAGAGCTGCATCGCCACGATCGCGGCGGCCGCCGATTGCGAGATGTGCAGGTAGCTCATCACGTAGGCGTAGAGGAGCGACATGCCGATGATGAGCATCAGCATGGTGGATTCCCGCAGGGTCGCGGTCAGGATCGGGCTGACGTCGCGCGGGCGCCAGACGCCGTAGATGATCGCGATGAGGCCGAGCGCCAGGAGGCCGCCCAGGCCCGCCGTCTCGGACGGGGTGGCGTAGCCGCCGTAGAGGGCCACCATCACGCCGGTGAGCAGGATCACGAAGGGCAGCACCCGCGGCAGCGTCGAGAAGCGCTGGCGCATGCTGTAGGTGTCTTCCGCCAGGATCGCCGAGGCGGTGCCGTTCCGCTCGTAGGCGATCTTCGCGGCCGCGTATTCCGAGCGGAAGCGGTAGGCCGACCAGGCGGCGAAGAGGCACACCAGCAGCAGGCCCGGCCCGATGCCGGCGAGGAACAGGCGGCCCAGGGACTGCTCGGCCGCCACCGCGTAGAGGATCATGGTGATCGAGGGCGGCAGCAGGATGCCGAGGGTGCCGCCCGCCGCGATGATGCCGGCCGCGAAGCCCGGCGAGTAGCCGCGCTTGCGCATCTCCGGGATGCCCGCCGAGCCGATGGCCGAGCAGGTGGCCGGGCTCGACCCCGCCATGGCGGCGAAGAGCGCGCAGGCGAAGACGTTGGCGATACCGAGCCCGCCGGGGATGCGGTGCATCCAGGCGTGCATCGCCGAGTAGAGGTCCTGCCCCGCCTTGGACCGGCCGATCGCAGCGCCCTTCAGGATGAAGAGCGGGATCGACAGCAGAGTGATGGAGGCCATCTCCTCGTAGACGTTCTGCGCCACCGTATCGAGGGAGGCGGCCGGCATGAAGATGTACATGAAGGCCAGGGCGACGAAGCCGAGGGCGAAGGCGATGGGGATGCCGGCGAGCATCGCGCTGAGCGTCGCGCCCGCATAGAGGAAGCCGATGGCTGCGACACTCATGGATGCCTCCCGGTGATCTTCGTGTCTGCAGGGGTGCTGGCCAGCGGATGACCCGCCGGGGAAGGATGGCCCGAAGCTGTGTTGGCCAGGGGATCGCCGAGGGGCAGGGTACCGTCCGGCGTGAGACCGGGGCGGCCGTGCATGTCCCGGTTGACGTCGGCACCGATCCCGATCTTGGGGTTCGCCCAGCCGGCCTTCTCGGCGCCGTAGAGGAGCTCCTCGGCGATCTGGAGGGCGAACTGCACGCC
This sequence comes from Methylobacterium sp. FF17, assembly GCF_025813715.1. Classification (NCBI taxonomy): domain Bacteria; kingdom Pseudomonadati; phylum Pseudomonadota; class Alphaproteobacteria; order Hyphomicrobiales; family Methylobacteriaceae; genus Methylobacterium; species Methylobacterium flocculans. The sequence goes on along the minus strand of NZ_CP107532.1, from coordinate 2,113,032 downwards.
GAGCAGGGTCATGCCGATCGACATGAGGATGTAGGGGATCCAGAGCGGCGGTCCCCAGCTCGACTGAGAGACCTGCCCGTCGACCCAGGCCTCGTGCAGCAGGGTCCAGCTCTTCCAGGCGAAGAACGCCACGAAGATGAAGCTGATCACGTCCGCCATCAGCAGGCGGGCGCGGTTCACCCGCGGCGAGAGCAGGCCGGTCAGGGCCTCGATCGCCACGTGGCCGCGCTTGGCCTGCACCGCGGCGGCCGAGAAGAAGGTGGCGCCGACGATGAGGAACACCGCCATCTCGTCCTGCCAGTCGGTGGGCTCGTGCAGCACGTAGCGGATCACGACGCTGTAGCTCAACACCAGGCAGGCGCAGACGAGGGCGATGCCCCCGAACAGCATGATGACGTGATTGACCCCCTTCAGGGACCGGTCGATGGCGCCGAGGAGCCCCGGCACGCGGGGCTCGGGCGCGGCGTGCGTCTCGGCTGCCGCCGAGGCCGCGTCGAAGGCGTGGCTCACGACACCTGCTCCGCCAGCTTGAGGAGCTCGGCGCAACCCGCCGACTTGCCCGCGAAGTCCTTCCAGGCGGTGTCCTTGGCAACATCGCGCCACTGGCCCAGGGTCTTCTCGTCGAGGTTCTGGACCTTGGCGCCGGCCTTCGTGAAGATCTCCTCGACCCGGGTGTCGTCCGCCTTGGCGCCGGCCTGACCGAAGGGCTCGAGCTCGGCGCCGATCGCCATGATCAGGTCCTGCTGATCCTTGGGCAGGCGCTCGAACGTGATCTTCGACATCATGATCGGCTCGAGCATGAACCAGTAGGAGCGCTCGCGGCCCGAGGTCAGGGATTTCGACAGTTCCTCCAGGCGGAACGAGATCAGGCTGGTGGACGAGGTGATGACCGCGTCGCAGGCGCCCGTCTGCATGGCGGCGTAGGATTCGCTCGAGGGGATCGACAGGGTGGCGGCACCCGCCTGCTTCATCATCAGGTCCATCTCGCGCGAGCCGCCCCGAACCTTGAGGCCCTTGGCGTCGGCCGGCGCGTAGAGCGGGCGCTCGCGGCTGGCGACGCCGCCCGCCTGCCAGACCCAGGAGACGAGGACGATCCCCTTCGATTCCAGGATCTCGGTCAGCTTCCGGCCGACCGGCGCCTTCTTCCAGGCCACGGCCTGCTCGTAGGAGCTGACCAGCGCCGGCATCAGGCCGATATTCATCTCGGCCACTTCGCCTCCCGCGTAGGGCGAGGGGTAGAGCGACAGGTCGAGCGCACCTTTGCGCATGGCGCCGAACTGGGCATTGGTCTTCATCAGGGACGAGCCCGGATAGACCTGCACTTCGAGGGCGCCCTTGGAGCGCTCGGCCAGCATCGCGGCGAACTTGCGGCACATGCGATCGCGAAAGTCGCCCTCGTCGATGGTGCCGCCGGGGAACTGATGCGAAATCTTCAGGGTGGTGGCGGCCCGGGCGCGCGACCCGAGCGACAGGATGGCGGGGGCGGCGAGGCCCCCTGCAACGAGGGCGCGGCGCGTCAGCATCATGGCGTGTCTCCCTGGGCGGACCCGCGTCCGCTCCGTTTTGCAGCGCAGCATTTATACTGCAGCGCCATCTCGATATACAAGAAACTATGTCTTGTATATTTTGTCAACGCGGATGAATAATGATGAGGCCTGATATTTCACCGGACGCCTGGATCGAGGCAGGCGGGGATACGCGCACATGAACCAATCGCGACGCTTGCGACAGACCATCGAGACCGAGATCGTGGATGGTCGCCTCGCCATCGGCGCGCGGCTCGACGAGACCGAACTCGCCGAACGCTTCGGAGTCTCGCGCACGCCGATCCGCGAGGCGCTGCTGCAACTGGCGATGACCGGCCTGGTGGAGATCAAGCCCCGGCGCGGCGCCATCGTCAGCGCGCCGGACCCGCAGCTCCTCATCGCGATGTTCGAGACGATGGCGGAGATCGAGGCCTCCTGCGGGCGCCTCGCCGCGCGGCGGCTGATCCTGGAGGACGAGGCCGCCCTCAAGGCCGCACTCGCTGCCTGCGCCGCCTCGGCCGAGGCCGGCGACCCGGAGACCTATTACGCCGAGAACTACATCTTCCACACGGTGATCTACCGCGCTTGCCGCAACGGCTTCCTGGAGGAGCAGGCGCGGCAGCTGCACCGGCGCCTCGCCCCCTTCCGGCGCCTGCAACTGCGCGCCCGCCACCGCCTCGGGCAATCGCTGGCGGAGCACGAGGCGGTCGTCGCCGCCATCGTCTCGGGGGACGAGGCCGCCGCGGGAGATCTGCTGCGGGCCCACGTCATCGTGCAGGGCGACCGGTTCTCGGACCTCGTGGCGGGCCTGCGCTCGATCAACGCCGCCGCCTGAAGCCTTCGCTCCAAGTCCTTGTCGGGGCAAGCGACCTCGCAACGTGACGGAACCGCGGAAAGAAACCCGAAAGCCATTCTTAAGGCCATCACCGTAACCCGGGGGCTCTGCTCCTCACCACCCCGGCATCCGAGTCGTTTTCATGCGCCCCTCCCTCAAGTCGACGCTGATCGGCCTGTTCGGTCTGCTCGCCATCATCACGACCGGGCAGGGTCTCGTCTCGTTGGCCAAGGTCAACGCCATCGGCGACCGGATGACGGTACTATCGGACAACGTGCTACCATCGGTTGATTCCGCGCACGCGATGAATGCCTTGGTGATGCGCGTCCGGCTCTGGCAGTTCCGCTACGTCATCGCCGAGACGGCGGAGGAGCGCAGCAACAGCGTCGCGCAGGCCGCGACCCTGTCCAAGGAGCTGGAGGAGCGTCGCCTCGCCTACAAGGCGCTGGTGAGTTCCACCCAGGAAGGAGCGCTCTACGACGAGGTCAGCGTCAAGCTCGCGCTGATGAGCCAGGATTGGGACCATCTCCGGACCATCGATCCGTCCCGCCGCGACGAGATCCTGTCGGTCTTCCGGGGCGCCATGAACGCCAATTACCTCGCCACCAGCGCCACCATGCGCAAGCTCGTGCTCCTCAACGGCGAGGCCGGCGAAGCGGCCAAGGCAGCGGCACGCGACGAGCAGGTCAGCACGATGCGGGTCACGCAGGTCATGCTGGGGCTCTCGGCCCTGATGGCGCTCGCTGCCATGGGATACACGATCTTCGGTGTCACCCGCCCCCTCGGTGCCATGACGGCGGCCATGCGGCGGGTGGCGGACGGGGACGCGGACGCGGCGGTCCCCAGCGTCGGTCGCCGTGACGAGATCGGCGCCATGGCCGATGCCCTCGAAACCTTCCGGGCGAACCTCCTGCGCAGCCGTGCCCTGGAGGAAGAGACCCGCCTCGCCCGCGCCGGTGCGGAAGCCCAGCGCAAGGCCGCCATGCGGGAGATGGCCGACGGCTTCGAGGGCGCGGTCAGCGGCATCCTCGGCCGCGTGACGGCAGCGGCGACCCAGCTGCGCGCCACCGCCGGGAGCATGGCCGAGACGGCGTCCGGAACCGCCCGGCAATCCACGACCGTCGCGGCGGCGGCCGATCAGGCGGCTTCCAACGTCGGCATGGTGGCGGCCGCCGCCGAGGAGCTCGGGGCTTCGGTCCAGGAGATCGGCCGGCAGGTCGACGGCTCGACGCAACTGGCGCAGCGCGCGGTGGACGAGGCCGCCCGGACCGCGACGGAGGTTCAGGAGCTCAGCGCCGCCGCCGCCCGGATCGGCGACGTGGTGGCGATGATCGCGAGCATCGCGGGTCAGACCAACCTGCTGGCGCTCAACGCCACCATCGAGGCGGCCCGCGCCGGCGAGGCCGGACGGGGCTTCGCGGTGGTGGCCGCCGAGGTCAAGGAACTCGCCAACCAGACCGCCCGGGCCACCGAGGAGATCAGCGGGCAGATCGGCCGCATCCAGGGCTCCACGGGCCAGGCCGTGACGGCGATCGACGCCATCAGCGGGCGCATTCGCGAGATCAGCGGCGTCGCGACCTCCATCGCGGCGGCCGTCGAGGAGCAGGGTGCGGCCACCCAGGAGATCGTGCGCAACGTCGCCGAGGCGGCCGCCGGCACCGGCGAGGTCACCACCAACATCTCCGGGGTCGCCAGCGCGGCCGAGGAGACCGGCGCGGCGGCCTCCCAGGTCCTGGCCTCGGCCTCCGAGCTCTCGCGCGAATCCGAGCAGCTCAACGACGCGGTGACCCGCTTCCTCGGCACCGTCCGGGCAGCTTGATTCTCGCGAACCCGGAAGGTCTCACAAGTCTTCAGGAAAAAGCTTTACTTTTGGAAATATCGATACTCAAATAATCGACGCGAACCCGGCAGGATTCGCGTCGCGAGGGAGGTATCGATGTCGAAAGCTGGAGTCCTTCTGGGTGCCGTCATGGCGTGCCTGATCCTGCCGGCGGCGGCCGACACCGCCGCGACGGACGGGCGGAGGGCCGCCGAAACCTGGGACAAGACCTACAACGGCGGCGACATGGACGCCCTGGCCAAGCTGTACGCGCCGGAGGCGCAGGTCATCCCCAAGGGCGCGGCCGTTTCGGGGCCGGCCAACATCCAGACCTTCTTCTCAGGCCTGAAGGCGAAGGGCTTCGACGACCACCGGATCACCGTGCAGTCCGCGCGCGAGAGGGGCGATGTCCTGATGCTGTCCGGACGCTGGGAGATGAAGGGCCCCGGCGAGGGCGGCACCAGGAAAACCTTCGAGGGCAACTGGGTCAACGTGCTGGAGCGCCGGGGCGACGGCTGGCGCACCGTCCTGCACACCTGGAACTGACGGCGCTCCGTCGCGGCGATCCCGAGGCTCGGATCAGGACACCGGATCCGAAGCCTCGCGGTGCGCCGTGCCGAAACTCTGGGCGATCACCGGGGTTCGGGCCCGGATATGGAGGCGCATCAGGCGCGCCAGGGCTTCGCCGTCGCGCATGCGCAGCAGTGATATCATCTGTTCGTGCTGGGACACGGATTGTGCCCATTGTTCTGCCGTTTGATGCACCGCGTAGCGCGAGCGCTGGATACGTCCGGACAGGCTTTCGTAGATGCCGCCGAGGGTGGCATTGCCGCTCGCCCGCATGATGGCTTCGTGGATCTTCCGGTTGAGGGCGAAGTAGGCGCTCTCCTCCCCGGCCTTCCAGGCCGCGACCATCGTCTCGTGATCACGGGAGATCTCGGCGATCCTCGCATCGGTGATGGTGCGGCAGGCGAGCTCCGCAGCCGTGGCCTCCAGGCCGGCGATGACCTCGATCATCTCCTCGATCTCGGATTGCGACAGGCTCGCGACCCGGGCTCCCCGATTGGGCAGCAATTCGAGGAGCCCTTCCGTGGCCAGGATCTTGATCGCCTCCCGTAGCGGGGTGCGGGAGATGCCGAAGCGCTCGGTCAACTCGCCTTCGTTGATCCGCGCTCGGGGCTCCAGCTCGCCCGACCGGATGAGGTCACGCATCCGGTCGACGACTTCGTCGTGGAGGTAGCGTCGGTTGATGCCGAGGCCCGTCTCGATCTTGTTCATGGGTCCGCGACGTCTGGATGAGGGAGGAACAATACTCCTCCCTGGTATCGCCCAGACTGGAGCCTGTCGAGGGAGCCCGGAATTATACCTCGCATCTGCGCACAGCGCTCAGCGGATTTCCTCGTGCCAGGTTCGGCCGTCGCGCTCGATCAGCGCGATGGCGGCGGTGGGCCCCCAGCTGCCGGCGGCGTAGGGGCGCGGCGCATCGGGCCGGTCGGCCCAGGCCTTGAGCAGGGAATCGGCCCAGGCCCAGGCGACCTCGACCTCGTCGCGGCGCATGAACAGCGTGGCGTTGCCGCGCACCACGTCCATCAGCAGGCGCTCGTAGGCGTCGGGATAGCGCTGCTTGAACGTCTCTTCGAAGGAAATGTCGAGGTTGGTCGGCCGCAGCCGCATCCCGCCGGGCCCCGGGTCCTTGGTCATGACCTCGAGCTTGATGCCCTCCTCCGGCTGAAGGCGGATAACGAGGCGGTTGGGCTCGCGCCCGAAGGATTCCGCCGGGAAGATCGAGAAGGGCGACGCGCGGAACTGAACCACGATCTCGGAGAGCTTCTGGGGCAGGCGCTTGCCGGTGCGCAGGTAGAAGGGCACGCCGGCCCAGCGCCAGGACTGCACCTCAAGCTTCAGGGCGACGAACGTCTCGGTCCGGCTGTCGACGTCATTGCCGAGGTCGGCGCGGTAGCCCTCCACCGGCTTGCCCGCAACCGCGCCGGCCGCGTACTGGCCGCGCACCGTCACGGTCTGCACGTCGTGGGGCGTGATCGGCTTCAAGGCACGCAGGACCTTCAGCTTCTCGTCGCGCACCGAATTGGCGTCGAGGGAGAGCGGGCTCTCCATCGCCATCAGGCAGAGGAGCTGCAGCATGTGGTTCTGCACCATGTCGCGCAGCGCCCCGGAGGTGTCGTAGTACCCGGCGCGCCCCTCGACGCCGACGGTCTCGCCGACCGTGATCTGGACGTGATCGATGACGTCCGCCGTCCAGAGCCGCTCGAAGATGGTGTTGGCAAAGCGCAGCGCCAGCAGGTTCTGCACCGTCTCCTTGCCGAGGTAATGGTCGATGCGGAAGATCTGCTCCTCGGGGAATACCGTGCCGACCGCGTCGTTGATGGCGCGGGCCGATTTCAGGTCCTTGCCGATGGGCTTTTCCAGGACCACGCGGGACTTGTCGCCGATCAGGCCGTGCTTCGCGAGATTCTGGCAGATCGAGCCGTAGAGATCGGGCGAGGTCGCGAGGTAGTAGGGCCGCACCTGGTCGGGGCGCTCGGCGAGCTTCGCGGCGAGATCCTCCCAGCCGTCGTCGCCCGCCCCGTCCACCGCCACGTAGTCGAGATGGTCGAGGAAGGCGGTCAGCGTGTCCTCGCCGATGTCGCCCGCCGGCACGAAGCGCTTGATCGCGTCGCGGGCGCGCTCGCGGAACGCCTCGGCGCTCATCTCCGAGCGCGAGGCCCCGATGATCCGGCTGGTTCCCGGAATCTGCCCGTCCTTGAAGCGGTAGTAGAGGGCGGGGAGCAGCTTGCGCGTGGTCAGGTCGCCGGTGGCGCCGAACACGACGCAGTCGAAGGAGGCGACGGGGATGATGGTGGCCAAGGGCGGCTCCCGTTCGTTTTGCAAGTCGGTGTGCAAGCGCAGGCAGCGAAGATTCGCCCCTGCTGTGTCGGCCGGCCCGGTCCGCTATGCAAGCCATCCGCCATGGGGGCGGGGTGCGGGACGGCACGCGTTCCCGTACGGCCTCACCCCTCGCTGAAGCGCCGGAACGCCTCGGCATGGTCGGGATGCCAGCGCGAGAGCGCCGGACGGTTCGCGATGATGTCGCCGGCGGCCCAGGCGATCCGCTTCTCGTCCTGGACGCGGGTGGTCTCGTTGTCGGGACACAGGATGTAGAAGTCGCCCCGCGCCATCCCGTCCAGAAGGACGTCCACCGTCTCGTCGGGCGTCCAGGCACCGGCCGGCTTCTCGGCGACGCCCCGCGCCTTCGTCAGGCCGGTATAGACGAAGCCCGGGATGAGCAGGTGAGCGCTGATCGGGGCGCCCTCCCGCCCGCGCAGGTCGTGGGCCAAAGCCTCGGTGACGACCTTCACGCCCGCCTTCGAGACGTTGTAGGGCGTGTTGCCCGGCGGCGTGGTGATGCCCTGCTTCGAGCCCGTGACCACGATCGCGCCGGGTTCACCGCCCGCGATCATGGCGGGCGCGAAGGCCTGGATGCCGTTGATGACGCCCCAGAGGTTGGTGTCGAGGATACGACGCCAAGTCTCGGGGTCCGAGAACAGCCTGCCCCCGGCCTCGATGCCGGCATTCAGCATCACCAGGGCCGGCGGCCCTTCGTCGGAGGCTGCCGCGCGCAATGCCTCCATCGCCTCGGGACGGGCGACGTCAGTGGCGAGCGCCCGCACGGGCACCTGCTGCGCGAGCGCCGCAACCTCGGCCCGGGCGGATTCCAGGGCCTCTCCAGGCAGGTCTGCGAGCCAGACCGCCATTCCCAATCCCGCGAAGCGTTTGGCGGCCGCCAGTCCGATGCCGCTCGCCGCCCCCGTGACGATGGCGGTCCGCCCCGCCTGAAGTGCCGGATGGATGGTCATGACCTCTCCCGATCTGCCGCCGCGCCGGACGTGCCGTGGCGCGCTTCAGGTAGGGCGACCTGTGGGCCGCGTCAGGCCGGGACAGGAGATTGGTAACCCTCTGCCCGCATGGTTGGGGAGACCGTCCACTCGAGAGGCCCGCGATGCTTTCGCGCCACAGCGCCGCCCTGCCCCGCCCGCCGGCGAACCGGATCCGCCTCTACGCGGGCCTGTCGCCGCTCGCGCTCCTCGTGATCCTGGGCGGGACCGCCCTGGCGCAGGAAGCCCCTGCCCGGAGCGCACCGGAGAGCTTGCCCAAGTCGCCCAAGCTCGAGGGCCTCTCGGCCCCGGTCCCCGTGACCCCCTCCGTTCAGGCGATCGTGCCGAGTCCCGCGGATGCCGTCGCGACGGCCGCGAATCCCGCACCGGTCAGGAAGTCGCGGGAGTTGCCGCCGCTGGTGGTGGCGCGGGTCTCGGCCGATCCCGTCCCGACCCTGAGCCCCTCCACCTTCCTCGACACTCTGCGCATGGCCGATCGCTATCAGGCCATGGTGGATGCCGGCGGCTGGGCGCCTCTCCCCGCCGATCTGGTGCTCAAGCCGGGCGCGAGCCACCCGGCAATTCCCGCCCTGCGCAAGCACCTCGCCCTCGTCGGCGACCTTCCCGCCGACACGCCGATGAGCGACCAGTTCGATGCGGGCTTGGTCACGGCGGTCAAGGCCTTCCAGGCCCGGCATGGCCTGCCCGAGACCGGGCTGATCGGGCGCCAGACCGTGGCGGCGCTGAATGTGCCGGCGGCCACACGCCAGCGCCAGCTCGGCGCCTCCGCCGCCCGGCAGATCGGGTCGAACTTCGCCTACGGCGACCGCTACGTGGTGGTGAACATCCCCTCGGCCACCGTCGAGGCCGTGGATCACGGGGTGGTGGTGCGCCGCTACGTGGCGGTGGTCGGCAAGCCCGACAAGGCGACCCCGCGCATCGAGGCGCGGATCACCGACGTCAATCTCAACCCGACCTGGACCCTGCCAGTCTCCATCATCAAGAAGGAGATCATCCCGAAGATGCGCAAGGATCCCGGCTATCTCGCCCGGGAGCGCATCCGCATCCTCGGCCCCGGCGGCGTCGAGGTCGATCCCACGGCCATCGACTGGTCAAGCGAGAAGGCGGCGAACTACACCCTGCGTCAGGATTCCGGCCTCGAGAACTCGCTGGGTCAGGTGCGCATCGACATGCCGAACAAACAGGCGGTCTACATGCACGACACGCCGTCGAAATCGCTCTTCGCCCGCGAGGTGCGGTTCCACTCGCATGGCTGCGTACGCGTCGCGCAGGTGAAGGAACTCGCCGGCTGGCTGCTCGACGGCACGCCCGGCCCCAACGGCGCCGGCTCGACCTGGGGTCCGATCGAGATCGAGACCAGCATCGCTACCAATGAGCGCCTGGACATCAAGCTCCCCAAGCAGATCCCCGTGACCTTCGTCTACCTGACCGGCTACGCCACCCCGGACGGCCGCGCCCATTTTCGCGATGACATCTACGGGATCGACAGCCCGGCAGTGCCGATGCCGGACGTTCCGATTACGGGGACGATCGTGCCGCGCAAGACGGTACCCGCCGCGCGCCCAGCCGGAACGATCGGCGGGGCTGGAACCGCCGCGACCAGACCCGCTCCGACGCCACCCGTGCCGGGCAGGCCGCAGGCGGGCAAGTCCGAGACCGCCGGCCTCACGCCGACGAAGCCGGCGCAGGACGGACCGGTCCCGCCGGGCCTGATTCCCAACCGGGCCGCCCGGTCGGCCACCAACTGACGGTCACGCGTTACCGCGCACCCTCCCGCCGGACCGACGTACCGCATGAAAAAAAGCCCCGCCCGGGGATGGGCGGGGCTCTCGAAGGCAGCTGGCGTCGCCGCTCAATCAAGGGTGACCTTGGTGAGTCCGCCTCATGGAGGTCCGGTCCGGGATCGCCGAACCCTGGACGGACTCAGGAGTCGAGGCCGGCATCCTCGTCGATGTCCACGAGGAAGACGATGTCGGCATCCTCTTCCTCCTCGTCATCCTCACCGTCCTGGGCCTCGTCGTCGTTGGAGGCCTCGGCGTGGCGGGCATCCGGCTCGTAGGGCTCGTCCTCCTCGGAATCATCCTCGGCCAGGGCGTCCTCGAAAATCTCGATCTCGTCCTCGGTGGCCGCCCGGATCTTGAGCGGGGAGGTGCCGTTCCACAGCACCTTGCCGTCGCTCTTCATGGTCTGGATGTCGTCCTTGAAGCCATCGCAGGTGAAGAGGTCGTTGGCGACCTCCTCGGAACCGTTGATGACCGCGATGGCCACGCCATCGATCTCGAGTGTGAACATCGCGAATCCTCGTTGTCTGTGGCCCGGGGCCGCTGACCGTGTAGGGGCGAACGGGCCGGAGGCCAAGGGCGGAACGGACGGAAAGCCCGGGTGGAATCCCGAGCCGAGCCGCGTCTCAGGCGCCGCCGCTCGCACGCCCGATCGCGCGCTTAACCACCCCCTGCACGTCGGGGTTCGACAGGAACAGGTCGTGGTTGATCAGGCCTCCGCCGTAATCCGAGGCATCGGCGACCCGCACGCCCAGGGCCTCGAGGCGCTCGCGGTCGGCGGCACCCGCCCGGACCACGCCGCCCGCGATGGCGCCCGAGAGTTCCAGCGCCCGGTCCTTGGTGGAGGAGATCACCGTGATCTTGCTGACATCCGGCCCCATCCGCTCCACCGCGCTGGTGAAGAGATCGATGTCGATGTCGGGGGCCGCGAGCACCACCGCACCGATCCGGGCCATGGCGGCCTCCCCGGCCTCCGCGCGCAGCATGCGCAGGGTCTCGAGGGTCAGGAGCGTGCCCATGGAATGCGCGACGATGTTGATGCGCCCGCCGGACGGCGAGTTCGCCAGCGCCTTCAGAAGATCCTCGAAGCCGTCGCGCGACCAGAGCGCGCTCTCGCGGTCGTAGCCGTAATCGAAGGTCGCGGCGGCCGAGGGCCAGGTGAAGAGCGCAGAGGCGCCCCGGAAGCGGATACCGTCCGAGAGCTTGGCGGCACCGACCACCGCCGATTGGAAGCTTTCGCGGTAGCCGTGCACGTAGATCAGCACGTCGCGTCCCAGCGCCGCCTGCGCGAAGGCGCCGGCAGCCCCCGGCCCGGTCTCCACCTGGGGCACCGCCGTCACGGACCAGTCGCCCGTGACCACGGACGAGACCTTGCCGATCAGCGAGCGGTCGGGGGCCGAGAGCCGGACCTCGGCGAAGCTGAGCCCGCGCCCGCGCTCGGACCCGAAATACGGACTCTTCGGCGGCGCTCCGATGGGCCGGCGCGTGGTGGCCACGAGCAAAACGGGGCTGACGTCGAGGGCCGATTGCCGCTCCGGCGTCCCGCCGCCCACCGCATCGGAGACGAGGCCGTCGGCCACGCAGCCCGCGAGCCCCGGCGCAAGGCCAGCCACCCCGGAAAGCGCGGCGAACCGCAGGAGCGTGCGTCGGGTCGGGGGCATGGGGCGGATCATGTCGTGCAAGGCAGCCCTGACGGTGACGACCCCGGAACGGGCCCGTCGTGGTGCTACCCTGTCGACGAGGATCATGACCATGGCGCGGCACGAACGTGGCCGTGGCGATGTGGATTACGTGCAGAGCCGGCCTTGTGGCGCCGGACCCACAGGCCTCGCCGGTCGGCCGGTCCCTCGTGGGCTCCACGTGGAGCGCTGGCCCGACGTCCCAGATCCGCCGGCTCCCATCAAGGTTCGAACACTCCAGTTCGGAGCATCAGGAATCTCCTCCACACAACAGCACACGACGTCATTCCGTTCGCGATCGTTCGATACCGCCCCCCTCGACGAAACCCGGCCGGACCGGCAAAGACTACGCCATGGCCCTGTCATCCACCCCCGCTCCCGCCCTCGACATCGATGCCCTCCGCGAGCGGTTGCTGGCCGGCGACCGGGCGGCCCTGGCGCGCGCGATCACCCTCGCCGAATCGAAGCGGGCCGACCACCGCGCCGCCGCCCGGGCGCTGATCGACGCCGTGCTCCCTCATACCGGCACGGCGATCCGGGTCGGCATCACCGGCGTGCCCGGCGTCGGCAAGTCGACCACCATCGACGCCCTGGGCGCCAACCTGACCGCGGCCGGGCACCGGGTGGCGGTACTCGCGGTCGATCCGTCCTCGACGCGCACGGGAGGCTCGATCCTCGGCGACAAGACCCGCATGGCGCGCCTCGCCCTCGACCCCAACGCCTTCATCCGCCCCTCCCCTTCCTCGGGCACGCTCGGCGGCGTCGCGGCGAAGACCCGCGAGACCATGCTGCTCTGCGAGGCGGCGGGCTTCGACGTCATCCTGGTGGAGACAGTGGGCGTCGGCCAATCCGAGACGGCGGTGGCCGATCTGACGGACTTCTTCCTCGTTCTGATGCTGCCGGGGGCGGGCGACGAGTTGCAGGGCATCAAGAAGGGCATCCTCGAGCTCGCCGACATGATCGCGGTGAACAAGGCGGATGACGGCGAGGGCGAGCGCCGGGCGAGCGCCGCCGCCTCCGAGTATCGCGCGGCCCTGCACATCCTCTCGGCGCCGAGTTCGACCTGGACGCCCCCCGTGGTCACGATCTCGGGGCTCAACAACAAGGGCCTCGATGGAATGTGGGCGCGGGTGGTCGATCACCACGACAAGCTCACCGCGACGGGCGAAATCGCCGGGAAGCGTCGGGCCCAGGACGTGAAGTGGATGTGGGCCCTGGTGCACGAGCGCCTGCATCAGCGCCTCGTCGGTTCGGCCGAGGTGCGCAGCCGGACGGCGGAGGCGGAAGGGGCCGTGGCGCGGGGCGAAACCTCTCCGGCCGCCGGAGCGGAGGCCATCGCCACCCTGATCCGCCTGTGACGGGGGCACGGGGCGGCCTGCTCATCACCGGGTTCGGCCCTTTCCCGGGTGTTCCGCGCAACCCCAGCGCGAGCCTGGCGCGACGGATCGGCGCCCTGGTCGGGCCGAAGGTGGATGGAAGACCGGTGCGCGTCCTGATCCTGCGCACGACCTACGCGGCCATTCCGGAGATGCTGGAGCCAGCGCTCGCCGAAGCGCCGGCCGCAATCCTGATGCTCGGGGTCGCGGCCCGCGCTCGGCGCGTGCGGGTGGAGGCGCAGGGTCGAAACCGCACCAGCCGGCTGTTTCCCGATGCCGTGGGCCGGGTCTCGGCACGGCTCACCCTGGAGCAGGACGGTCCGGCCACGCGCCGGACCGCACTCGGGCCGCAGAGCCTCGCGATCCTGCGCCGGGCCGGCATTCCGGCGGTCGCCTCGCGGGATGCCGGCCATTACCTGTGCAATGCGAGCTACTTCCGGGCCCTGCGCGAGGGAGCCCCGGTGCTGTTCCTGCACATCCCGATGCCGCCCCGGACACGACGCCCGACCGGGCCCTCGAAGCCCCGGCGCGTGTGCCCGGAGGCGGCCCTGGGCCAAGCCTGCGCGGAGGTGGCACGCCACCTCGTCGGCCGCGCCCGCACGGCTTCCTAGAGGCCGGCCGGCCCGGATCCCGTTGCCGGCGCACCAAGTTTTTCCGCGTCGCGTGGTGCGCTTGGCGCCGTCGGGCGTTCAGTGATCGTCGGATGCGGTTGGCACCCACTTCGGGGGACCGCCCGCACCATCTGGTCCAGGAGAGAAACCATGGTCGATACGGATCGCGTCGTCGGCACCGCCAAAGAGTTCGGCGGCAAGGTGCAGAGCGCCGCAGGAGACCTCGCCGGCTCGCAGCGCAGCTCGGTGGAAGGCCGCTACCGCGAGGCGGAGGGGCGCGCCCAGGACATCTACGGGCAGGCCAAGGACACGATCCGCGACGTCGCTGACAACGTCTCGGATTACGCCGGCGACGCCTATGATCGCGGGGGCCACTACCTGCGCGACGGCAGCCGCGCGGTCGGCAGCCGCGTCGAGGAGAACCCGCTGATCGCCCTCGTGATCGCGGGCGCCGTCGGCTACGGCCTAGCCCTGCTGCTGCACGGCCGCCGCTGAGATCGGACCCGGAGCCCCGCCCTGCTGACGCGGGACGGGGCGTCTTCGGAGACGCGCTATTGCGCGGTCCAGCCGCCATCCATCGCCATGTTGGCGCCGGTGATCTGGCTGGCGGCGTCGGAGGCCAGGAACACCGCGAGCGCCGCGACCTGGTCGATCGTGACGAATTCCTTGGTCGGCTGCGCCTTGAGGAGCACCTCGTTGATGACCTGATCCTCGGTCATCCCGCGTGCCTTCATGGTATCCGGGATCTGGCTCTCGACCAGCGGCGTCCAGACATAGCCCGGCGAGATGCAATTGACCGTGATGCCGAACGTCGCGAGTTCCAGGGCCGCCGCCTTGGACAGGCCGACAAGGCCGTGTTTGGCCGCGACGTAGGCCGACTTGAAAGGCGACGCGACCATCGAGTGGGCGGACGCCGTGTTGATGATCCGCCCCCAGCCACGCTGCTTCATGCCCGGGATCGCCGCCCGCATCGTGTAGAAAGCCGAGGACAGGTTGAGGGCGAGGATCAGTTCCCACTTCTCCGGCGGGAAATCCTCGATCGGCGACACGAACTGCATGCCGGCATTGTTCACGAGGACGTCAACGGAGCCGAAGGTCTCCTCGCCGAGCCTGATGAAGCCCTCGATTTCCGCGGGCTTCGTCATGTCGGCGCCCGAGTAGACTGCCCGAACGCCGAACTCGGATTCGATCCCGCTGCGCGCCGCCTCGATATCCTCGGGCTTGCCGAAGCCATTGAGGACGACGTTGGCACCTTGGGCGGCATAGGCACGGGCCACGGCCAGGCCGATCCCGCTGGTGGAGCCGGTGACGGCGGCGGTCTTGCTCTTCAGGGTCATGGAACAGGCTCCGATCGTGACATCAGGTTCGTGTTCGCCCGCCGCGCGATCGCAGGCTCGCGTCACCATCGCGGAGACGGGCCGCGACGGCGCGGTCGTGCCTACCACAACACCCAGAATCGCGGCGCAGACCAGAGGCCCTGGCCCATCCGCGCGACGCGGACTCGGTCTTTGTCATGACCGGGCGGGCGACCTGCTGACAGATACGCCTCCGTCCCGCTAGACGAGGGGCCCCTTCCGGACCGGATCCATGACCGGCACCATTCTCCTTGCCCTGATTCCCATCATCCTCCTCATCGGCCTCGGCGCAGCCCTGCGCCGATCGGGCTTCATCGGGGAGGCCTTCTGGCCACAGGCGGAGCGGCTGGGCTTCTACATCCTGCTTCCCGCGCTGTTCGTCCATGGCCTGGTGACCGCGCCCCTGACGGGGGTTCCCATCGCGGCCCTGGCAGGCGTGCTCGTGGCCTCAACCCTCGTCGTCGCGATCGCGCTCCTCGCGTGCCGCCGGGCCCTGGGCTTCGAGGGCGCGGCCTTCACCTCGGTCTTCCAGGGCGGCGTCCGCTTCAACAACTACGTCGGCGTCTCCGTGGCGGCCGGGCTGTTCGGGGCCCAGGGCATCGCCATGGCGGCGGTGGCCAATGCGGCGATCGTGCCCACCGTGAACATTCTGTGTGTGCTGGTGTTTGCCCGGTTCGGCTCCCTCGGAAGACCCTCGCTTCTCGGGATCCTGCGTCTCCTCGCCCTCAATCCCCTCGTGCTGGCCTGCCTCGTCGGCATCGGCATGAAGGCCTCGGGGATCGGCCTCCCATCCGGGACCGAGCCGGCCCTGCGGGCGCTGGGGCAGGCCTCGCTGCCGCTGGGGCTGCTCTGCGTGGGTGCCGCGCTGGAATTCGGGGCGGCACGGCGCTGGGCCCGGCCCGTACTCGTCGCATCGGCGGCGAAGTTCGTGGCGATGCCCCTGGCGACCCTGATCGCCTGCCTCGCCTTCGGACTTCATGGTCCCGCCGCCGCGACGGCCCTCCTGTTCCAGGCCCTGCCGACTGCCTCCTCCTCCTACATCATGGCTCGCCAACTCGGCGGCGACGCGCCCCTGATGGCCGGGATCACTGCTGTGCAGACCGTTCTGGCGGGTCTCAGTATGCCCATCGTCCTCATCGGACTGGTCGACCTCGTCGGATGAGTGCCATGCGGGCTGTACCCGCGGTGAAGATCGCCGCGCTCGGTTGACACCCGCCCCGCCATTCCCGACACCCTGCGCCCGCGCGGCCGCCCCCGCCGCGCCATAGGCCCGACACGATCTGCATCAGAACGGTTGCACGCCCTCCGGACCAACCCGGCGCCGCGACCGAGCACGAAATGGACCCCCTCGATGACGGTGATGCGCACCTACCTGGATTTCGAGAAGCCCGTTGCCGAACTCGAGGCCAAGGTCGAGGAATTGCGCGCCATGGGCGCGCGTGACGGAGCCGTGTCGATCAGCGAGGAGGTGACTCGCCTCGAGGCGAAGGCCGCCGCCGCCCTCTCGGACATCTATGCCAACCTCACCCCGTGGCAGAAGACGCAGGTGGCGCGCCATCCGCAGCGGCCGCATTTCATCGATTACTGCGCCGGTCTCATCACGGAATTCACCCCCCTGGCGGGCGACCGGGCCTTCGGCGAGGACGCGGCGATCGTGGGCGGGTTCGGGCGCTTCCACGGCCGCCCGGTCTGCGTGCTCGGCCAGGAGAAGGGCTCTACCACCGAGACGCGGCTGCGGCACAACTTCGGCATGGCCAAGCCCGAAGGCTACCGCAAGGCGGTGCGCCTGATGGAGATGGCGGATCGGTTCGGCCTGCCGGTGCTGGCCTTCGTCGACACGGCGGGCGCCTTCCCGGGTATCGAGGCGGAGGAGCGCGGACAGGCCGAGGCCATCGCGCGCTCGACGGAAGCATGCCTGGCGCTGGGCGTCCCCAACGTAGCACTCGTCATCGGCGAGGGCGGCTCGGGCGGTGCCATCGCGCTGGCCACCGCCAACCGCGTCCTGATGCTGGAGCACGCGATCTATGGCGTGATCTCGCCGGAAGGGGCGGCCTCGATCCTATGGCGCGACCAGGGCCGGGCCTCGGACGCGGCCACGGCCATGAAGATCACCGCGCAGGACCTGCTGCGCCTGGGCATCATCGACTCCATCGTGCCGGAATCCACCGGGGGTGCCCATCGCGGTCGCGAGGCGGCGATCGCCGCGGCCGGATCGGCGATGCAGGCGGCCCTGGGGGAATTCGATGGCTTGAGCGCGGACGAGATCCGTGATCGGCGTGCGGCCAAGTTCCTGGAGATCGGTCGGCGGCTCTGAGCGAACGCCAGAAGGCAGAGACGTTTTGACGCAGACGATCTTCGGAACCGAAATTATCGGGGATCGGCAGCCCTGCCCAATGTAGGGCAGACCCAGGCCTCGGTGCTCCCGCTCGAAAACGCAGCCGGATCAATCGGCTCGGTTCCGCGACCCCGCCACCGGACCGCACGGCGGACGTATTGTGGCAGGATCACGTCCTGCTCTGCCGAATGCGCGCAATCCCCATGCCGTCCCCTTCGCGAGTTCCTTCGCCTTGCGGTAACAAGCGGGTAAGTTTAACGACGCTAAGGGGTTGGGGGTGACGACCGACGGGTGAAGTCCTGCGGTCGCGTGACTGAAGACGGGATTCCCCATGGCGATGCGCCCGCTCGTGGCTGCTGGTATCGTTGCGCTCGCACTCACGCTGGGTGCCTGCCAGGACGGCTCGACGGGCGGCGGCATCCCCCTGCGGGCCCTCGCGCCCGTTCCCCAGAAGACCCTTGCGCTGATGGCGCAGAAGGGCATGTCCCAGAATGACCCCATCCTGATCCGCACCTTCAAGAAGGAAGCGGAGCTGGAGGTGTGGAAGCGCGGCACCAACGGGCAGTACGCGCTCCTGAAGACGTTCCCGATCTGCCGCTGGTCGGGCCAGCTCGGCCCGAAGACTAAGCAGGGCGACCGGCAGGCGCCGGAGGGCTTCTACACGGTCACGCCCGGCCAGATGAACCCGAACTCGTCCTACTATCTCTCCTTCGACACCGGCTACCCGAACGCCTATGACCGCGCGAACGGTCGTACCGGCAACTACATCATGGTGCACGGCACCTGTTCGTCGTCGGGCTGCTTCGCCATGACGGACGAATCGATGGGCGAGATCTACGCGCTCGCCCGCGATTCCTTCGCCGGGGGCCAGCGGGCCTTCCAGTTCCAGTCCTACCCGTTCCGGATGACGGCCGCGAACATCGCGAAATTCCGCAACGACCCGAACGCGCCGTTCTGGAAGAACCTGAAAGAGGGTTCGGACTACTTCGAGGCCCTGCGCGAGGAGCCGCGCGTCGGTGTGTGCGGCACCAAGTACGTCTTCGGCGGCGCCGACGCGGCGGCCGGCTCCTGCACGCCGAAGGTCGAGCCGCAGGTCGCCGAGAAGCGCGAGCGCGACAACCAGGAGGTCGCCGAACTCATCGCCAAGGGCGTGCCGGCCACCCGCCTCGTCTACGACGACGGCAGCCAGAACCCGGTGTTCCGCAAGAACCAGACGCCGGCCAATACCCTGACCTTCGCGAGCCTCGGCAAGCCGGAGGCCGAATTGCCCGTGGATCCGAAGGACTACGCCCAGCACAAGCTCGGCGATGTCAGCCGACCCGAGAGCCTTGCCGCCGAACGCGAGGTCGAGGTCGATGCGAAGGGGCGCCCCGTGATGATGGCCGCCGCCGCGCCGATTCCCACGAAGGCTGCGGCCGTGAATCTCGCCCGGAAGGGCGCCGCACCAGCCGCGAAGCCCGAGCCGATCGTGGCCGAACCGGCGAAGCCCGCCCGCGTGCTGGTGGCCGATGCCGACGGGGATTCGGCGGCCTACAAGAAGGTACTGGGCAACCTCTTCAGCAACGGGACGCCTGCGACCCCGGCCGCCGATGCCGCGACCGTGCCGAGCGCCGCCGCGGCGGAGCCGATCAAGCTCGCGGCGAAGGCGGAGCCCCGGCACGCGTCGTCGAAGCCCGCGCCGCATGCGGCTCTGGCTTCGTCCAAGGCCAAGGCTGCGACCGACGACAAGGCCGCGAAGCCGGCTCTCAAGGCAGCCAGCGCGATCCCCTCGCCCAAGACCACGGGCTCCACCGTCCCGAAGAACTGAGGCGCGTCAGCGGGCGCCGAGCAGCATCGCGCCGAAGCCCAGGAAGATGGTTCCGGTGATCCGGTCGAAGGTCCGCGCCAGCGCCGGACGGGTCAGGGACGCGGCAAGCCGGCGGCCGCCGGCGGCATAGACCCCGAACCAGAACAGCTCGACGCCTGCGAAGGTCGCGATCAGGATCGCGAATTGCGGGCCCTGCGGATGCGCGGGGTCGACGAATTGCGGCAGGAAGGCACTCGAAAACAACAGCAATTTCGGATTGCTCAGGCCGACGAGGAGCCCGTCGCGATAGAGGCGCGGCAGGGAAATCCGGTCCGTCGCGCGAGCGGCACCCGCCGCGATCGGGCCGGCCGCGTCACCGCCCCGCCAGGCCCGGAGGCCGAGGAACAGGAGATAGGCGACGCCGGCATAGCGCAGGCCCTCGAACAGGGTGGGCGACGCCAGCAGGGCGGCGCTGAGGCCCGCCGCCGAGGCCAGAAGCACGAGGATGACGGCGCTGAGGCAGCCCGCCATGGCGGCGGTGCTGCGCCGAAAACCGACGCGGACGCTGCGGGTTAGGATGTGGAGCATGTTCGGGCCGGGCGTGCCCGAGAGCAGGAAGACGGCGCTGAGGAACAGCCACCAGGTCTGCAGGGTCATGAATCGGTTCCCGGCGGCGATCCCCACCTCTCTACACCGGACGCAGACGGAAAGACCCGGGCGCGCATGAAAAAGGGCCCCGCGAGGGACCCTTCTCCGAAGACATCAGGTCGTTCGACCGATCACATGCGGCGCATCATGCGACGGTGCATCATCCGGCGCTCCATGTGGCGCCGTTCCATGCGGCGCTCCATCCGGCGATGCATCATGCGCCGTTCCATCCGGCGCTCCATGCGGGTCATCTGAACGGTGGTCACGGTCTCGGGGGCGGTGACGCCGATCGGCGCGCCGGGCGCGGCCGAGGCGGAGGTGGCGAGGCTGGCGCCGCCGAGCGAGGCGAGCACGGCGAAGGCTAGGGTCAGTTTCCTCACGTGAAGACTCCCGTTTTCTTGGTTCCGAGCGCGGCCCCCGGCCGGTCCCCTGGCCGAGGGGCCGGGAACCCATGTCGCGCACCGGAGTGAGCGGCGGACCCCGTTCCGGTCCGCCGCTGATAACCCACGACTCAGAGATTCGTTTCCTCGAAAGCCCGCACCCACTCAGCACAAATTCCCGAGCGCACGATGTCGTCGAGGGTAAATTCCACCACGGGGATCGGCATCATGCGGCTCTTGATGAGGTGAATCACGGTGCGCAGCCCCGAGGTCTCGCGCAGGTCCGTCTGCGAGACGTCGCCGTTGATGATCACCTGGCAATCGTCTCCGATGCGGGTGAGGAACATCTTGATCTCGGCCGTGGTGGTGTTCTGCGCTTCGTCGAGGATCACGAGACAGTTCTTGAAGGTGCGTCCGCGCATCACCTCGAAGGGCACCACCTCGATGTCGCCGGTCTTCACCGCGATCTCGAACGCGGCCTCGCCCATGCGCTCCTTCATGGTCTCGGTCAGCGGCGCGACCCAGGGGGCGATCTTTTCCTCGAGGGTGCCGGGGAAGAAGCCGAGGGAGCGGCCCGAGGGCACGTTCGGCCGGGTGATGATGACCTTGCCGATGCGGCGCTGGCGGAGCTGGTCGGCGGCGCGGGTGCCGGCGATGAAGGTCTTGCCGGTGCCGGCGGGGCCGAGAACGATCACCTGCTTGTGAAGGGCGAGGGCGTCGAGGTACTGCGCCTGGCGGTCGGTGAGGGGTTGGATCGGACTTAAGTGGCGCTCCTCGTCGAAGCGGGTCTTGTGCAGCCGGACCGGGCGGTCCTCGACGAGTTCAAGTCGTGTGCGGCGTCTCTTCATGGATCAACACTCCAAACGGACTTGCCAACCTGAATTTACTGTGAGCCTGACTTGCTGAACCTGCCTCGTTTCATCCCAACGTCGTCCCGTGCCGGCGACCCTTTCCGCATCGTCGCCATCAAGGCCAATCCGAAGCCCCGGTTCGAGTTCCAGGCGCGCGCGTCGTGCCTGTGGATGGCCGAACCGGTAACGATGAGCCCAGGTCCGATGAGCTCAGGTCCGGTGCGTTGCATGCACCATGCCGCGCGACGCACGACAGGGGCATGACGACGACTATTCTTGTGAAGGGTGCATAAAGTCCGCACGAATCCCGGGCCGCGCAAACAGAAGCGTCCCGGCCGCCGAATAAACGCCGCTGTGTCGGAGAAGACGCAACCCGCATCGACCCTCGCCGCCGCGCCCGACCGGAGGCCCGCGATCAGGCCGCCTGGATGAAGCTGTCGAGCACCATCTTCCGGCCGGCCTTGTCGAAATCAACGGTGAGCTTGTTGCCGTCCACACCCGCCACGGTGCCGGGGCCGAACTTGGTGTGGAACACCCGCATCTCGACCGCGAAGGCCGAGGGTGCGCCCGTGGATTTGGCGATGAGCTCGCCCTCGATCTGGCGGGGGCCGCCCCGCGCGGACGGGGACCGGTTGCCGACCCCGTAGCCGTTGCCGTTGCCCCCTTGCGCCGCGGTGTTGGCCTGCGCCCGCTGCCAGCCCGGGGTGCCGTAGGAGGAGCCGAACGGCGTCGGGTTGCGGTCGAAGCGCGAGGCGCCGGCCGAGAAGTGGGCGGGCGCGTCGAGCACGTCGACGCTGTCGTCCGGCAATTCGTCGATGAAGCGGCTCGGGATGGTGGAGGACCACAGCCCGTGGATGCGCCGGTTGACGGCAAAGGACAGCTTGGCGCGCTTGCGGGCGCGGGTGAGCCCCACATGGGCGAGGCGGCGCTCCTCCTCGAGGCCGGCGCGGCCGCTCTCGTCCAGGGCCCGCTGGTTGGGGAACAGGCCGTCCTCCCAGCCGGGCAGGAACACGGTGTCGAATTCCAGGCCCTTGGCGGCGTGCAGCGTCATCAGCGAGACGCGGTCGGCCCCCTCCTGCTCACTGGCCTCCATGACGAGGGAGACGTGTTCGAGGAAGGCCGCCATGTCGGGAAACTCCTCCATGGAGCGCACGAACTCCTTGAGGTTTTCGAGCCGCCCGGCGGCATCGGCGGATTTGTCCTTCTGCCACATCTCGGTGTAGCCGGATTCCTCCAGGATGGTCTGGGCCACCTCCGAGTGCGGCTGCGTGCCCACCAGCCGCGACCAGCGTGAAAAGCTCTCCACCAGGGCCCGCACGCCGGAGCGGGCGCGGGGCTTCAGCTCGTCGGTCTCGATGACGAGGCGCGCCGCCTGGAGCAGCGGCACCCGCTCGGCCCGGGCATAGGCGTGGAGCGCCTGCAGGGTGGCGTCGCCCAGGCCCCGCTTCGGGGTGTTGAAGATGCGCTCGAAAGCGAGGTCGTCGGCGGGGTTGGCGGTGACGCGCAGATAGGCCAGCGCGTCGCGGATCTCGGCCCGCTCGTAGAAGCGCGGGCCACCGATGACCCGGTAGGGCAGGCCGAGCTGGACGAAGCGGTCCTCGATCTCGCGCATCTGGGCCGAGATGCGCACCAGCACGGCGATCTCCGACAAGGGGTGCTGCTTGGCCTGCAGGCTCTCGATGGCTTCGGCCACCTGGCGCGCCTCTTCCTCCGAATCCCAGGCACCCGAGACGGTCACCTTCTCGCCGGCCACGTCCTCGGTGCGCAGGGTCTTGCCCAGCCGCCCCTCGTTCTTGGCGATGAGGCCCGAGGCGGCGGCGAGGATGTGCCCGGTGGAGCGGTAGTTGCGCTCCAGGCGAACCACGGTCGCGCCGGGGAAATCGTGCTCGAAGCGCAGGATGTTGTCGACCTCGGCCCCGCGCCAGCCGTAGATCGACTGGTCGTCGTCGCCGACGCAGGCGACGTTGCGGTGGCCCTGCGCCAGCAGGCGCAGCCAGAGGTACTGGGCGACGTTGGTGTCCTGGTACTCGTCCACGAGGATGTAGCGGAAGCGGCTCTGGTAGTTCTCCAGCACGTCCGGGTGCTCGCGCCAGAGCTTGAGGCAGAGCAGCAGGAGATCGCCGAAATCGGCGGCGTTGAGGGTCAGGAGCCGGGCCTGATAGGCCGAATAGAGCGCGCCGCCCTTGCCGAAGGCGAAGGCCTGGGCTTCCCCCGGCGGCACCTGCTCGGGCAGGAGGCCGCGGTTCTTCCAGCCGTCGATGGCCGAGGACAGGGCGCGGGCCGGCCAGCGCTTCTCGTCGATGTTCTGGTCGACGATGACCTGCTTCATCAGGCGAAGCTGGTCGTCCATCCCGAGGATGGTGAAGTCGGAGCGCAGGCCCACGAGCTCGGCGTGGCGGCGCAGGATCTTGGTGCCGATGGAGTGGAAGGTGCCGAGCCAGGGCATGCCCTCGCCGGCCGGGCCGATGAGCCCGCCGATGCGGTGCTTCATCTCCCGCGCGGCCTTGTTGGTGAAGGTCACCGAGAGAATGTCGAAGGGCCGCGCCTTGCCCGTCGCGATGAGGTGGGCGATGCGGGTGGT
Organism: Methylobacterium sp. FF17; assembly: GCF_025813715.1. NCBI lineage: Bacteria > Pseudomonadati > Pseudomonadota > Alphaproteobacteria > Hyphomicrobiales > Methylobacteriaceae > Methylobacterium > Methylobacterium flocculans. The sequence goes on along the minus strand of NZ_CP107532.1, from coordinate 2,089,576 downwards.
GAGCACCCGGGTCTTGCCGGTGCCGGCCCCGGCGAGCACGAGGACGGGCCCGTCCGTCGCCTCCACGGCGCGACGCTGCTCGTCGTTCAGCCCGTCGAGATAGGGCGAGCCCTGGGGCTGCAGGGCGGCCATGGCACGGGCGGCGATGGAGGTCGGGGCGGCGTCGGTGGCGGAGAAGCCGGCCGCGTCGGAGCGCTGGGTCATCGCCCATCCCTGGACCAAAACGCGAACGGCGTCGAGGGTGGGGACGCACCGTGGCGGGCGTCGCGCGGGTGTCGCCCCATGGCGGTGACGGGTTTCCGCTGCGGACCGCCGCGACATCGCGCCCGTGCCGAGGGCGATGCCGAATCTCGATTCCCGCACTCGGCTCATCGCCGCGTCCGGGCTCCACCGACGATCGGCCCGGAGGGGTCGGTCAGCGATCTCCCGCCATCCGCGTGGAACCGTGATGCTGTTCGGGTCGGGCGCGTGAACGCTGCCGACCCCGAAACGGATTGCGCGTCGCGGACGCACGCAAATGCAAGGCGACTTCCGAGACGTCTTCCGAGACGTCTTCCGGGGCGTCTCGACAGCCGCCCCGCCCACAAGGTCGTCGGTGGCGCCTTGATTTTTGATGAAACCGCCTGATTTCGGTCACGGCACCGGATCGCGCATAAGTTGATTTCCGTGGGGTGTTGCGCGCCTCACGCCTCCGTCGGCAACAGACCGGAGGCCCGAACCGTCCAGTGACGCCGGTCCTGCGCCAAGGGGGAATGGTGATGAACGACATGACGATCGACAAGACCAAGACCGAGTCGTACCCGATGGAGGGCAAGTGCCCGTTCGGCGGTGACCGCGTCGGTGGGGCCTTCGGCGGTTCTCCGACACTGGAGGCCTGGTATCCGCACCGCCTCAGGGTCGAGCTCCTGCACCAGAACGGGCTCGCGGCCGATCCGCTCGGGCCCGATTTCGACTATGCCAGCGCCTTCGGGACGATCGACCTCGACGCGCTCAAGAGCGACATCAAGCAGTTCCTGACCTCGTCGGTGGCGTGGTGGCCGTCCGATTACGGCAATTACGGACCGCAGATGGTCCGTATGGCCTGGCACTCGGCCGGCACCTACCGCATCGCGGACGGGCGGGGCGGCGCCGGCACCGGCATGCAGCGTTTCGCGCCGATCTCGAGCTGGTGGGACAACGGCAACACCGACAAGTCGCGTCGCCTCCTGCAGCCGATCAAGCACAAGTACGGCAACGCCCTCTCCTGGGCCGACCTGATGGTGCTCACCGGCAATTGCGCCCTCGAGATCATGGGCCTGCCGACCTACGGGTTCGCCGGCGGGCGCCTCGACGCCTGGGAGGCGGACAACGCCACCTACTGGGGGCCCGAGGTCGTCGAGATGGGTACGGTCTCGAGCTTCGACGAGATGGTCAACCGCGACCAGCGCTGGCGCGGCCGGAACGGCGACGCCGACTACGACCTGGAGAACCCGCTCGCCGCCTCCCACCAGTCGCTGATCTACGTGAACCCCGAGGGGCCCTACGCGAACGGCGATCCGCAGGGCTCGGCCAACGACATCCGGGTGACCTTCACCCGCATGGCCATGAACGACGAGGAGACCGTGGCGCTCATCGCCGGCGGCCATGCCTTCGGCAAGAGCCACGGCATGACCCCCGCCAAGGAGATCGGGCCGCCGCCGGAAATGGCGCCGATGGAGGCGATGGGTCTCGGCTGGAACAACCCGAAGGGCACCGGTTCGGGCAAGGACACCATGACCAACGGCATCGAGGGCAGCTGGACCCCCGATCCGACCCAGTGGGACAATGCCTACCTGGAGAACCTCTTCAAGTTCGACTGGGAGCAGACCAAGAGCCCCGCCGGCGCCCTGCAATGGACCCCGAAGGATCCGAACGCACCCAGGACTCCCGACGCCCATGTCGCCGGCCAGATGCATCCCCTCATGATGATGACGTCCGACATCGCCCTGAAGGTCGATCCGGAGTACCGCAAGGTCTGCGAGAAGTTCCTGGGCGACTTCGACGCCTTCACGCAGGCCTTCTCAAAGGCGTGGTACAAGCTCACCCACCGCGACATGGGGCCCAAGCACCGCTACCTCGGCCCGGAGGTGACGATCGAGGACGGCCTGCTGTGGCAGGACCCGATCCCGGATGCCGCCTATGCCCCGATCGGCGACGCCGACATCGCCGCCCTGAAGCAGGCGATCCTGGCCACGAACCTCTCGGTCTCGGACCTGGCCTTCACGGCCTTCTCGGCGGCCTCGACCTATCGCGACAGCGACAAGCGCGGCGGCGCCAATGGCGGACGGCTCGCCCTTGCCCCGCAGAAGGATTGGGCCGTCAACCGCCGGGCCGCGCCGGTGGTCGAGGTCCTGCGCGGGGTCATGGCCGCGTTCAACGGCGGGCGCAGCGACGGCAAGCAGGTCTCGCTGGCCGATCTCATCGTGCTCGCCGGCTGCACCGCCGTGGAGAAGGCGGCCGGGGATGCCGGGGTCGCGACGCAGGTGCCGTTCACGCCCGGCCGGGTCGACACCACGCAGGCGCTGACCGACATCGAGATGTTCCAGTGGCTGAGGCCCCTCGTGGACGGCTTCCGCAACTACGTCGATGACGGGTTCGACGCGATGGCGCAGCGTCTGGCGCCGGAGGAGATGTTCCTCGACAAGGCCAACCTGCTGACGCTGACCGCGCCGGAATGGGTGGTGCTGACCGGCGGCCTGCGTGCCCTCAACGCCAACCACGACGGGTCGAACCGGGGCGTCTTCACCGACCGGGTGGGCGTGCTGACGACGGACTTCTTCCGGCACCTGACCGACACGAATCTGGTCTGGGAGAAGGCCGACGCGGCCGGGACGGCCTTCGCCCTCAAGGACCGCGACACCGGGCAGGCGAAGTTCGAGGCCACGCGCAACGATCTCGTGTTCGGATCGAACGCGCAGCTGCGCAACATCGCCGATGCCTATGCGGGCAGCGACGGCCAAGGCCGGTTCGTGGCGGATTTCGTGCGGGTCTGGGACAAGGTGATGATGCTCGACCGGTTCGACGTGAAGGGCCACCGGCGTTACGGGCCCATGGCCGCCTGAGAGACGGCAGCCTGAGAGACGGCTGCCTGCGAGATGACCGCCTGAGACACGGCGGTCGCGGTCGCCCGCGACCCCGTCCCACGCCTCGGTGGGACGGGGTCGAATCGGCGTCTTCCCGGTGCGGTCGGCTGAACCATCCGAGCTGGACGACCCGCCGGGACGCGGGACCGGGGCGCAGTCCGCGGCAGGGCCCCGGGTCGGCGTGAGAACGCCGGTCGGGACCGCCCCTAGCGCCGCGCCTCGGTCGCCATCTTGACGGCGAGGGCCGCCAGCACCGTTCCCATGATCCAGCGCTGGACGGCGGCGAAGGCCGGGCGGCGCAGGAGGAACGCCGCCGCCGACCCGGCCGACACGGCGATCATGCCGTTCACCGAGACGCTGATGAGGATCTGCGTCGTGCCGAGGACCAGGGACTGCGCCAGCACGCTGCCGTTGGCCGGGTCGATGAACTGGGGCAGCAGCGACAGGTAGATGACCGCGACCTTGGGATTCAGGAGGTTGGTCAGGAAGCCCATGAGGAACAGCCTGCGGGGGCTGTCCGCCGGCAGGTCCTTGACCTGGAACGGGGAGCGTCCGCCGGGGCGGACCGCCTGCCAGGCGAGCCACAGGAGGTAGAGGGCGCCGGCGAAGCGGATCGCGTCGTAGGCGTAAGGGACGGCCAGCACGAGCGCCGTGAGGCCGAAGGCCGCGCAGACCATGTAGAAGACGAAGCCGAGCGCCACGCCGCCGAGCGAGATGAGCGCGGCGCCCCGGCCCTGGCAGATCGAGCGCGAGATCAGGTAGACCATGTTCGGTCCGGGCGTCAGGACCATGCCGAGCGCGATCAGCGCGAAGGCGAGCAGGGACGCGGGTTCGGGCATCGGCATCTCCATGTCAGAGAATCGTGCCCGGGTGCGCGGCGCGATCGGCCCGCGTCGCCCGATGGCGCTCCATCGTCAGCCCCGGTCACGCGTGCCGGGATCGCAGTATGAGCGGAAACCCGTGGGTTGCAATCGGCGAGGATCGAGTACCCGCGCTCCGTGTCCCGGGCATCGGGCGCCGCGTGGATCGCGGGGCTCGGTATGGAGGGCTCGGCGCATCGGCCTCGGGATGGAAAGGTCGGATTCACGAGGCGAGCCGGTGCGTGATCCAGGCCTGGGCTTCGTGCACGTTCGCGAACGTGGGGGGATGGGGATCGTCGACCGGCCCGAAGCCGGCCTCGAGATACCACCGGCCCGCCTCGTCCGCGTGCTCCTCCGAGAGGCGCACCAGCACCGCCACGAGGAAGCCATCGGCGAACACGAGCTGACTCTCGGTGTCCTTGCTGCCGGTCGCGACCTGCACGGGCTGGAGTTGAAGGTTCATGCCGCCGTTCGGTTTCCTAAATGCAGGTAGTTCGACCGGAACTCGGCGACCGCTCTGAGCCGAGGCAGATTGAGGATCGTCAGGCGCCGACCTTTCAGTTCAATCAGCCCCTGGCGCCTGAGTTCCTGCAGGGAGCGGTTCACGTGGACGTTCGAGAGCCCGGTCGTGTCGCCGAGCTCCGCCTGGGTCACCGGCAGTTCGAAGCTGTCGCCCTCGGTCCGGTCGACGGCGCGCAGCCGGACGAGGAGCTCGCAGAACAGGTGGGCGAGCCGTTCCACGGCGGAACGGCTGCCGACGTTCACCAGCCATTCGCGCAGGGTCGCGTTGTCGACCAGGGCCGCCTTGCGCAGCGCCCGGGCGACCTGCGGGTGATGCTGGATCAACGCGGCGATGGTCTCGGGCGGGATCTGCACCACCCGGCAGGCCGATACCGTGGTGATGGTGTGGTCCATGGTGTCGAGGAGGGCCACGTCGAGGTCGCAGAGATCTCCCGGCAGCAGGTAGGCCAGGATCTGACGGGCGCCGGTCTCGCGCACCTTGTGCCGGCAGGCCATGCCGTCGAGGACCAGGAACACGCCCTCGGGCCGGTCGCCCTCCCGGATTAGGTCCATGCGCGGCCCGATCAGGCGGGGATTGGCGCTGATCTGGGTCAGGACCGCACGATCCGCCTCCGAGAGCGCCCCGAAGCCCTCCAGCTTGCGGACGAGCGGGTTACGTCGCGCCTCGACGGCCGGGGTCAACAGAATCGGAGCCGCGGCCTTCGCGACCACCGGTGAGGCCGGGCCGGACAGTTCGTCGAGAAGCGCCACCACCTCCTGCGGCTGCGCCGGCTTGCCGAGCCAGGGCACGCCCTGGAAGCCGTGCGCCTCGGCCGCCGCCGGCAGGACGCCGGCATGGACGACGAACGGGATGCCCCGTCGGCGCAGCGTGCTTTCCAACGCGGTGCAGACGCCGTCCCGCAGCACCACATCCACGACCGCCACCGTGGGGGGCGTCCGTTCGACGGCCGCCAGGGCTTCCGGCGTGGTCGCGAACGGTCCGAGCACGCGGTAGCCCGCCTGCTGCAGGGCGTCGCTGAGATCGATCCCCACCAGGGCATCGGCCTCGGCGAGCAGGGCGAGGGGCTGCTGAGCGATGGGGTTCATGCATGGCTCCGGGAAGAAATGCCGTCCGCGACATCAGGGACACATGGCTTTATGTCGCAAGATATAAGTATGTATTCAATCGTGCACGAGGCAATGAAACCGCCCGGTTCGGCACCGAACTCCCGAGAGTTCGGTAGCGCACATTATGTTGAGCAGATATGTCACCGCTTAAATACCTTGCAAATCCTGGTATTTCCAACCATATGTTATCGACCGCTTGCAGGTAATCACCGAGCGCAGGCGGCTGAGAGACTCTGTGCGCTCTTGCTCCCATGCGGAGACAAGCGTCGTGGCTCACACCGAACATTCGACCGTGCGCAATCGCCTGCTCAGGGCCATGCGGCCTGAGGATTTCGCTCGCCTCCAGCCGCACCTGGAGCCGATCGACCTGCAGTCCGGCCAGACCCTGACCAAGCCCAACGCGCGCACCGAGCACCTCCACTTCATGGAGAGCGGCATCTCGTCGATCACCGCCGAGGGCGCGAACGGCCGGGTCGAGATCGGGATCATCGGCCGGGAGGGCGCGGTGGGCGCCACGCCCGTGCTCCTCGGCTCGGATCGGGTGCCGTACGACCACTTCATCCAGTTGCCCGGCGCCGCCCTGCGCATCCGCGCGGAGGCCGTGAGCACGGCGATGGAGGAGAGCCCGACGCTGCGCAAGCTGCTCCTGCGCTACATCCTCACCGAGTTGATCCAGGTCCGGCAGACGGCCTTCGCCAACGCGACCCAGGAGATCGAGGCGCGCCTCGCCCGCTGGCTGCTGATGTGCCACGACCGGATCGACGGGGACGAGCTCCTGCTCAAGCACGAGTTCCTGTCGATGATGCTGGGCGTGCGGCGCTCCGGGGTGACCCTGGCGATGCAGCAGCTCGAGGGCGCCGGCCGCATCCGGGCCAAGCGCGGGCGCGTCACGGTGATCAACCGCGAGCTCCTCGAGGACATGGCGGACGGCAGCTACGGGACCCCGGAGGCCGAGTACGCCCGGCTGATCGAGGGGGCCTGAGGATGCCTCGCTACTTCTTCAACCTTCGCTACGGCCCCGGCGCCGGCAAGCTGGCGGTCGACCCCGAGGGAAACGACCTTCCCGACGCGCAGGCGGCGCATCGCCACGCGCTGCAGGAGGCGCGTGGCCTGATCGCCGGGCCACCCTCCTTCGTCGTCCGGGACTGGTTCGCCTGCGCGTTCGAGATCGAGGACGCACAGGCTCGGCGCGTCCGCACGGTGCCGTTCAGCGAACTCGTGCCGGACGCGGACGACGAGGCCCGGGACGGGGACGACCCGGTCTAGGAGCCGCGACGGGGCGGCCGGACGCGGCCAGGCCGAGAACCTCTTGCATCGAGAACCTGCCGCATCAAGCACCTGCCGCATCGCGCCCCTTCGGTCGGGGAACCCGCCTTCCCACCGGCGAGTCGTCTCACCAGATCAGGATCAGCCCCCTTCAGTCAGGACGACGCCATGCGTGCCTCCCACACCCTCCTCCTCGCCGGTCTCGCGCTCCTCGCGGCCGGTCCGGCCCTCGCCCAGTCCTCCCGCGCCCTCGACAGCCTGAACGCGACGAACGAACGCCTCTCCACCCGCAGCGAGATTCGCGGGATCGAGCAGCGCCAGCAATTCGACACCAACCAGAACCGGATGCAGATCCAGCGCAACGAGCTGTTCCGGCCCTCCCCCTCGCCCGGCGTGATCGTGGTGCCGGGCCGGCGCTGAGGCGGCGGGCGCGCCCCCTCCCCCGCGCAGGACGCGCGAAGACACGTTGAGGAAGAAACGTGGAGCCGGGGAGCCTCGGCCCCCGGCATCCGGACCCGTGCTTCGCGGATCAGGTCGGCAGACGGCCCTCCTGCAGACCGTATTCCAGGAAGTGCTGGAGCGGATCGATGCCGGCCGCCGCCACGTCCGTGTTGCGCGCGAGGTAGGCATTGGTGTCGAAGCCCGGTCCCGGGTTCCGTCCTTCGTGCCAGCCGAACTCCTGGTAGTGCAGGAGCGGGTTCAGGCCGGCGGCCGCCACGTCCGTGTTGACGGCGAGGTAGGCCGCCGGATCGAACAACGCGTTCGGTGCGCGCCCCTCCTTGGCCCCGTATTCGAGGTAGTGTCGGAAGGCGTACTCGCTGGCGACGATGCCGTTGGGTCCCACCTGCGCGGCCGCGGCGGCCACATCGCCATTGTGCTCGAGGTAGAAGCCTGAGTCGAAGCCCCCGAACAGGCCCGGCTTGCCCTCGCCCTCGATCACCGAACGCCCCTCGGCCAGCCCGAACTGCAGGTAATGGTCGAGGGCGTTCACGCCGGCGGCCTTCACGTCGCCGTTGAGGGCGAGGTAGGATTCCGGCGCGAAGTCGTGGCTCGGGCTGCGGCCCTCGCGTTCGCCGTACTGGACGTAGTGCTCCAGCGGGTTGATGTCGGCGGCGGCGACGTCGCGGTTCTCGGCGAGGTATTCCCGGGTCTGGAAGTAGGCATTCGGATCGCGCCCTTCGCGCCAGCCATAGACCTCGTAGTGCGTGTCCGCGTCGACGTGGGCCTGCCAGACGTCGAGGTTGTGCGAGAGGTACCAGACGTCGTCCACCAGGGCGTGGCCGTCGTTCTCCTGGATCGACCCGTCCGTGAAGTGCAGCGTGCCGATCCCGCTGACGTCGTGGAGCGTCCCGTCCGGCGCCGTCAGCACCAGGGCCTCCCCGACGAAGTCGACCCGGGCGTCCACGAAGGCGAAGCCGAAGCGCGCCTCCGCCGCGGGCCGGGTCCCCTGGAGGGACACCTCCAGGGCGCCGGTATCGGTGAGCCCGGCGCCGTCGGAGACCGTGTAGGTGAAGGCCTCGGAGATGGGGCCGCCGATGGTCAGGTTGTTCGAGCCGATGGCCTGGTAGGTGTAGCTCCCGTCCGCCGCGATGTGCAGCGTGGCGTGGTTGGAGACCACGGTCGCCGTGCCGCTGGCGGGAACCTCCACCGTCAGGCCGCCCGCGAAGCGGATCGCGGTCACGTGCAGCCCGTCGCCGGCATTGGGGTCGTGGTCGTTGGCGAGGACGTTGCCCGAGATGGCGGCCGCGTGGGTCACCGTCGCGGCCCGGTCGTCGACGGCGACCGGCGCCAGGTTGCCGTTTCCGCCGCCGGGCCCTCCGGTGCCTGGGTCTCCGGTGCCAGGTCCTCCCGTGCCCGGGTCTCCGGTGCCAGGGTCTCCGGTGCCGGGCCCCCCCGTATCCGCCGGGTCGATGGCGAGGGCGAATGGGCCCGAGGCCGCGCTGCGGTTTCCGGCGGCGTCGCCGGCGCTGGCGACGAAGGTGTAGCTGCCCTGCCCCAGGGTGGGCAGGTCGAGGCTCCAATGGCCGTCGGCTCCCGTGAGGGTGGTCGCCGTGCGCGGACCCTGCGGCGTGTCGTAGGCCACCGAGACGCTGCTCCCGGCCTCGGCGGTGCCGAGGAGGGTGGGCGTGGTGTCGGCGGTCGCGGCGTTGCCGGGGATTCCCGTATCCTCCGAGAAGCCCGTGATCACGGGCGTCGCCGGGGCCATGGTGTCGAGGGTGACCGGGGTGCCGTTGGCGCTGGCGGCGTTGCCGGCGGCGTCGGTCGCCAGGATCGTGCTCGTCACCGTGCCGTGCAGCCCGGTGAGGTCGACGGCGTAGCGGCCGTTCCCCGAGACCTGGGCGGTGACGCTGTGCGTCCCGTCCGAGAACGTCACGGCGGCGATCGCGCCCGGGTCGAGGCCGGCGACGCCGTAGACGGTGTCGAAGGCTTCGGCGGCGTTCACCACCCCGTCGCGGGTGGGCTCGACCGAGAGCGAGACCGGCGCGCCGGCATCCGCCACGGTGTCGACCACGACCCGGAAGGGCTGGCCGGCGGGCGTCGTGTTGCCCGCCGCGTCCCGGCCGGAGGCGACCACGTCGTAGGTCCCGTCGGTCAGGGTCGGCAGGGTGGCCGCCCAGGCGCCGGAGGCGTCCACCGGCGTCGTGACCACCTGGGGGCCGGCGGCGTCGGTATAGGTGACGGTCACCGTCGTGCCGGGCGTCCCCGTGCCCGCGACGACCGGCTGGGCGTCGCTGGTGACGCCGTCGCCGGGCGTCCCCGTATCGTTCTGGAGGCCGGTGACGGTGGGGGTGACCAACGGCGCCTGCGGCGGCGCGGACCCTGAGACGACGAAGCCGTTGCCGGTACCGGTCACGGCGTTGCCGGCCGCGTCGGTGACCACGAAGGTGGTGGAGACGTCGCCCGTCAGGCCGGAGAGGTCGGCCTGGTAGGTGCCGTCCTGGCCGGCCTCGACCCGGACCGAATGCGTCCCGTCGCTGAAGGTGACGGCGGCCGCCGACCCGGCGTCGAGGCCGGAGACGACGAACCCGGTCGCCGCCGCCTGGGCCGGCGTGAGGACGCCGGAGGGCGGCTCGTTCACCACGAGGCTGACGGCGGGGACCGCGTCCGCGACCGTGTCGATGGTCAGGCCGAAGGGGGCCGACATCCCCGTGGGCTGGCCGGCCGCGTCCGCGCCGGACGCCGTGAAGGCGTAGGTGCCGTCCGCCAGCGCCGGGATGGCGACGCTCCAGGACCCCGCCGCGTCGACCGGCGCGACCACCGTGAGCGGAGTCCCCGCCACCGCGTAGGAGACGGTGACGGTCCCGTTGGGCGAGGCCGTACCGCTGAGGGTGGGCGTCGCGTCGGAGGTGATGCCGTCGCCGGGCACGCCCGTGTCGTCGCCGAAGCCGGCGATGACGGGGGCGACCGGCTGCGGGCTGGCGCCGGTGGCGACCTCGCGCGGCGAGGACGTCAGGGTGGCGCGGTTGCCGGCGAGGTCGGCGATGTCCGAGCCCGGAGCCAGGTCCAGCGTGAGCGTGCCGGTTCCGGACACGTCCGACACCGTGACGCGGTAGCCGCCCGTCACCGCCGCGACCGCGCTGACCCGGCCCGTCGCGCCCTGCGAGGCGGTCAGGGCGAAGTCCTCGGCGCTCACGTCGGTCACCGCCTCGGGGAAGCTGACGAGGTAGGTGAAGGTGGTGGCGGACGGGCCGGAACCGTCCGGGGTGGCGGTGCCGGCGGGGGCGAGGGCGTCGATCACCGGACCGCTGCCCGCGAGCGTCACCCCGTTGCCGGCGGCGTCGGTGAGCACGAGGCGCGTGGTGACCGGGCCGTTCAGGCCGGAGAGGTCGGCCACGTAGGTGCCGTTGCCCGTGACCGCGACGCTCACGCTGGCACCGCCGGCGCTGAGGACGGCCGTGCCCGTGGTGCCGGGATCGAGCCCGGCCACGGTGAGTTCGGCCGTGGCCGCCTCCGCCGCGCTGAGGACGCCGTCCGGGGAGCCGCCGACCGCCAGGGTGGCGGTGGGCGCGGCATCCGCCGTGGTGTCGATGACGACCTGGAACGGCTGGCTCGCGGGCCCGGCATTGCCGGCCGCATCGATGGCCGTCGCCGTGAAGGCGTAGCGGCCGTCCGCCAGCGCCGGGACGGCGACGCTCCAGGCGCCGCCCGTCGCCACGGTGTCGATGGTGCGCGGTCCGCCCGCATCCGTGTACGAGACCCGGATCGTAGTGCCGTCCTCGGCCGTGCCGCTGAGGGTGGGCGCCGCGTCGGAGGTGATGCCGTCGCCGGGCACACCCGTGTCGTTGCCGAAGCCGGCGATGACGGGGGCGCCGGGCGCGGCGGTGTCGAGGGTCACGGTGTTGCCGGTGCGCACGACCTCGTTGCCGGCCGCGTCGCGGATCGTGATCTGCGCGGAGACCGCGTCGGAGAAGCCCGAGAGGTCGGCGCGGTAGGTGCCGTCCGCGCCGACCGTGTACGACACGACCTGGTCGGCGTCGCGGAAGGTCACGGTCGCGCTGGCGCCCGCGTCGAGCCCGCTCACCTGGTAGGCCACGGTTCCGGCCTCCGCCGCGTTGAGCAGGCCGTCGCCCGCCGGATCGACGGTGAGGGCGGCTGGCGTGCCGTCATCGGCCACGGTGTCGATGGTCAGGGAGAGGGGCGCCGAGACGCCCACCGGCGCCCCGCCCGCGTCGACCAGGCGGGCCTGGAAGGCGTAGGTCCCATCCGCGAGGTCCGGCAGGGTGACCGACCACGTGCCCGAGGGCGAGACCGGGGCGGAGCGCGTCTGCGCCCCGGCCGCGGTCACGTACTCGATGGTGACGGTGCCGTCCGGCTGCCCGATGCCCGTGAGGGTCGGGCTGCGGTCCGCCGTGACGGAATCGCCGCCGACGCCCGTATCGTCGCTGAAGCCGAGGATGACCGGCTGCACCGGCACCACCCCGGTCACGTCCCGGGTGGCGGGCGCCAGCGTCGCCAGGTTGCCCGCCGCGTCGGCGATGTCGGCGCCCGGGGCGAGGCCGAGGGTGAGGGTTCCGGAGCCCTGGATGCCCGCCACGGTGACGACGTAGCTGCCGCCCGATCCCGTCACGCCGGCGATCTCGCCGCTGACGCCCGGCGTCCCGGTGAGCGTGAAGTCGCTCGCACCCACGCCCTCGACCGGCTCGGAGAAGGACACCGCGTAGCTGAAGCTCGCCACGGCGTTGCCGCCCGACAGGTCGCCGACGGCGGTGCCGGTGGGGGCGACGGTGTCGACGCTCAGTCCCGCCGGCAGGGGGAGCGTCGGCGTCGAGACGTTGCCCGCCGCGTCGGTGATCCGGGCCGAGGCGGTGATCGGTCCCGTCAGGACGGAGAGGTCCGCCGTGTAGGTCCCGTTCGCCGCGACCGGCACCACGACGGTGCCGGTCGTGTCGGAGAAGGTGACCGTGCCCGAGGCGCCGGGGTCGATCCCCGACAGGGTGAAGCTGAACGCCGCCGCCTCCGGGGCGCTGAGCAGGGTGTCGTCGGAGGCGAGCTGCAGTCCCACGAGCGGGGCCTGGTCGGCGACCGTATCGATCGTCAGGACGAACGGGGCCGAGGGGTCGCTCGGCAGGCCGCTCGCGCCGGTGGCGGAGGCCGTGACCGTGTAGGTCGCGTCCGCCAGCGCCGGGGTGGCCACGCTCCAGGCGCCGTCGGCATCGGCGACCGTGCTCAGCGTCTGGGCACCGGAGGGACCGGTGAGGACGACCGCGATCTCGGCCCCGGCCTCGGCGGTCCCGGTCAGGACCGGGGTCGGCGCCGCGGTGATGCCGTCGGTGGCCGCCCCCGTGTCGGAGCCCGGGGCGAGCCCGCCCACGGACGGAACCGCGGTCGGGCCGGTGTCGACGCGGACCGCGTTCCCCGCGAAGGTGGCGACATTGCCGGCGGCGTCCGTGACGGCGACGGACGAGGTCACGATCCCGTCGAAGCCCGACAGGTCGATCAGGAAGCTGCCGTCCGCGCCGACCGTGGCCTCTCGGACGAGGCCTCCGCTCGTGAAGCGGACCAGCGCCGTGCTGTCGGCGTCGAGTCCGGAGAGGGTGTAGGCGACGGCCATGGCCTCGGCGGCATCGATCCGGGCGTCCGCCGTCGCATCCACGGCGAGCGCGACGGGCGCTCCGGCATCCGCGACCGAGTCGATGGTCACGGAGACGGCCGGCGAGACGCCGAGGATGGTGTTGGAGGCGTCGGTGAGCGTCGCCGAGAGGGCGTAGCGCCCGTCGACCAGCGTCGGGAGGGCGACGCTCCAGTTGCCGTCGATGTCGGCCCGGGTGACGAGCGTCCCGCCGGCGCCGCCGGCGGCCGCGTAGGTCAGCGTCACCGTGCCGTTCGCCTGCGCCGTCCCGCTCACGATCGGGTCGGCGTCGTTGGTGACGAAGTCCCCGGCCACGCCGGTGTCGTCGGTGATGGCGCGGATCACCGGGAGATCCTCGGTCGGGACGACCGACGGGATGTTCACGAGGTGGGCGTCGGCATTGGCCACGACCGCGACGTTGCCGGCGATGTCGGAGACGGTTGCGCCGGCCACCAGGCCGAGGGCGATCGAGCCGCTGCCGCTGAGATCCGACACGGTCACGACGTAGCCGTCGGCCGTGGCGGCGATGTCCGAGACGGTGCCTGCGGCCGTGCCCGTGCGGACCAGCTGGATGTCGTCGAGCCCGAAATTCGCCACGGCCTCGGGGAAGGTCACCGTGAAGGTGACGGAGGTCGCGCCCGGGACGGCGGCGGGGTCCGCCACGATGGTGGCGGCCGGGGCGACGGCGTCGATGGAGAGGTTCGGAAGCGGGAGGGAGGCCGCGTTGCCGGCGGGGTCGGTGACGCGGACGCTGACGGCGACCGAGGCGCCGAGGCCCGACAGGTCGGGGAAGGTGGCCGCCCCGTTGGCGAGCGGCACGTCGATGCTGCCGTTCGGGCCGGTGAAGGTGAGGATCGCGGTCGCGTCCGCATCGATGCCGGCGATCGTCCCCGTCAGCGCGGCGGCCTCGACGGCGTTCAGGGGGCGCCCGGCCGGGAGGTCGAGGGTCACCGCGATCGGGTCGGCGCCGTCCGCGGACAGGTCGATGGTGACGACGAGGGGCGGGGAGTCCGGGCTGACGTTGCCGGCCGCGTCCGTGGCGGTGGCCGTGAGCGTCAGTGGCCCCTCCTGCAGCGGCGTGGCGACGGGAAGGCGCCAGGCGCCGGTCGCGTCGACCTCCGCCGTGAGGGGCGTGCCCGCGACGACGACGGTCACGAGCGAGCCCGGCTCGCCTCTGCCGACGAGCAGCGGGGTGGCGTCGCCGCTGAGCGCCGACAGGGGCTGACCGGGCGCGGCGACCCCGAGGATCTCCGGCGCGACGGGGGGAAGGACGTCGAAGGTCGCGCCCGGGCCGACGAGGGGGATGGGGTCGAAGCCGTCCCGAACATAGCTCAGCGTCGAGGTGACGGGTCCGTCGAGGCCCGCGAGGTCGAAGGCCCCGCCCGCCGGGTCGAGCGACTGGGTGACGACGCCGCCGAAGGCGTCGGTGAAGGTGATCGTCAGGCTGTCGCCCGGCGGCAGGCCGGTCAGGACGTAGGGGATCGTGGTGGCCTCCGCCGCATTCACGAGGCCGTCGCCGAAATCGACCGCCAGGGTGAAGGGGATTCCGGGCGTGGTGTCCACGGTGACGACGCGCGGCGCGGTGGGCAGGCTGACGTTGCCGGCGGCATCGGTCGCGGTGGCGGTGAAGGCGTAGGCCCCGTCCGCCAGGACGGGGGCGGTGACGCTCCAGGCCCCGGAGCCGTCGGCCCGGGTGGTGAGGGTCAGCGGGGCGCCGCCGGCCTCGTAGGACACCGTGACGAAGGCGTTCGCCTCGGCCGTGCCGGCGAGGGTGGGGGTGTTGTCCCCGGTCGAGAAGCCGCCGGGCGCGCCGAGGTCGCTCAGGAGCCCGGTGATGGCGGGAGCCGGCGGGGCGACGCGGTCGATGGCCACGGGGGTCGAGGGCGTGAGGGTGGCGGGGTTGCCCGCCGCGTCGAGGATGTCGGCGGTCCCCGAGAGGGCGAGGCCGAGGGTGCCCTCCCCCGACAGGTTCCCGATGGTCACGGTGTAGCCGCCGTTGCCGTCGGCCACGACCTGCGTGACGGTGCCGAGGGCGCTGCCGGTGGCGGCGACGCGGAAGTCCCTCGGGTCGATGTCGAGGACGGCCTCGCCGAACGTCACGTCGAACGCGATCGTCCCGGGAAGCTGCGTCGGGGCGAGCAGCGCCGATCCGGCGGGCGCAAGGGTGTCGACGGTGATGGACGGCCCCGTCACCGTCGCGCCGTTGCCGGCCGTGTCGGTGATGCTGACGGAGGAGGTCACGCCGCCGCTGAGGCCGCCGAGGTCGACCGGGACGGTGCCGTTGGCGCCCACGGTCGCCCGGACGGTGGTCGTGCCGTCCGTGAAGGCGATGACGGCCGTGGTCCCGGCATCGAGGCCGGTCACCGTCAGGGGGACGGCCGCCGCGCCGGCGATGCCGACCGTGCCGGCGGTCCCCAGGCTGATCCCGAGCGGCGCACCGCCGTCGATCTGGGTGTCGACGAGGAGGTTGGCGACGGCGGGGGCGGCGACGTTGCCGGCCGCGTCGACGGCGGAGACCGAGACGATGTAGGCGCCGTCGGCGAGTGCGCCCGCGGCGAGCGGCAGGGCGAAGCGGCCGCCGGTCACGGTCGCCACCGGGGTGAGCACGGGGGTGCCGGCGGCATCGGTGACGGACACCGTCACGGTCGCGCCGTCGGGCAGGCCGAGGGCGCTGCCGGTGAGCGTCACGCCCGCCGAGAGTTCGGCGGCGGACAGGACGCCGTCACCTCCGAGCGGATCGAGGGCGAGGACCGGCGCGGTCCGGTCGAGGGTCAGGACCGGGCCGACGGCGACGGGCAGCGCCGCGCCCGTCACGGGATTGCCGGCGGCATCGGCGAGGCCGGTGGGCACGAAGGTCAGGCCGAGCGTGCCCTCGGCGCCGGGGGCGGCCACCGTCACGGTGTAGGCGCGCCCGCCGGCCAGGGGGGTGACGACCGGGACGAGGCCCGGGGCGGCGCTGCCGACGAGGCCGAAATTCGCGGCCGTCAGGCCGGTGACGGGTTCGGAGAACGTCACCGTGAAGTCCACGGCCGCGTCCTTGGTCACGGGTCCGTCGGCGGAGGTGACGCTCGCCAGGGCCGGGGCGACGAGGTCCACCGAGAAGGCCCGGGTCAGGGGGTCGGAGACCGCCCCGTCCGCGCGCTGGACCAGGAGGGCGATCTCGCCGGACGCCGCCGGGGCGGCGATGGCGGCCGTGAACGTGGTCTGTCCGTTGGCGGTGACGATGGCGGCGCCGGGCAGCGTCGTCGTGACCCCGCCGATGCGCACGGCGAGGGTCTCGTTGGTAGCCAGCGGTCCCGAGAGGGTTCCGGAGACCGTCACCGTCCCGCCCGCCGCCTCGGCGGCGTTGACGACGTTGTCGCCGGCGACGGTGAGCGCGGTGACGGTCTGGACCGGGGCCGGGGCCAGGATCTCGTAGACGCTGCCGAGGAGGCCGCCGACCGGGATGCCGGTGCCGACCTGGACGGTGCCGGTGGTGCCGGAGGCGAGGGCGAGATCCTGGCGCCCGTCGCCGTTCACGTCGAGGAGGGCAAGGGCGGTGAGCCCCTGCTGGGTCTCGAGCACGATCGGGGTCGAGAAGCCGCCCGCACCGTCGCCGCGCGCGACGCGCACGTTGCCGTCCACCCCGGCGTAGAGGATGTCCTGGCGACCGTCGCCGTCGACGTCGCCGATGCGGATGTCGGTGGGCGCGCTGCCCGCCTGCAGGGTCAGGGTGGTGGCGGCGCCTCCGGCGGTGGTGCCGCGGATCTCGAGCGTGCCGTTCGCGCCGCCCGAGACGATCTCGGAACGGCCGTCGCCGTTGACGTCACCGGCCGCGAGCGCCCCGGAACCGGCGGCGACGGTCAGCGTGGAGCGGGTGAAGGTGCCGCCGGTGGCGGCCTGGGTCAGGACGGACAGGGACGTGCCCCCGTCGGCGAGCGCGGCGAGATCGATGCGTCCGTCGCCGTTGAAGTCGCCGGAGACGAGGCTGTCGGGACGGACGCCCAGCGTCACGGCCGCGCCGGCGGCGAACGTGCCGGTGCCGTTGTTGGACAGCACCGTCGCGGTGTTCGCGCTCGTGTTCCCCGTCACGATGTCAAGGTCGCCGTCGCCGTCGACATCCGCCAGGACGGCGCGCTCGGCGCCCGCGGTGGCACGGTCGGTGAGCGTGAAGCTCCCGTCCGGGTTCTGGCGCAGGATCTCGACGCGCCCGGCGCCGGCCGTGACGATGTCCGCGAGGCCGTCGCCCGTGACGTCCCCGATGGCGATGGTGTTCTGGCCGGCGGCGACGGTCACCGTCTGGGTGGGACCGAACGATCCGGTCCCGGTGCCCTGCGTCACCACCACCGTGTTGTTGACGAGGAAGGCCGCGTCGCCGAGCCCGTCGGCGTTGAGGTCGGCCGTCGCGGTCTCGCGCGCCGGGCCGATGTTGACGGGGGCGAGGAGCGCGAAGTCGGCCCCGCGCAGGGCGTTGCCGGCCAGGTCCGTGACGCCGGACAGGTTGGACGGGTTGAGCGAGAGGCCGAGGGTCCCGTTGCGCTGGTCGGGGCTGATCCCGTCGAGGCCGAGGCCGATGCTCACGATGTAGCGGGTAGGGTCGCCGAGCACCGGAAGCAGGGTGACGAGGTGGATACCCGGAAGGGTGCCGGTGGCCTCGAACAGGTTGGCCGACACGCCCGTGACGGGCTCCGAGAAGGTGACCTCGTACCGAAGCACGCCGAGCAGGTCGAGCAGTCCGAGGGGATCTGGCAGGTCGAGCTGGTTGACGGAGACGATGGTGGGCCCGGTGTTGTCCACCCGCACGGTCAGCGGCGCGGAGATCGTGACGGTGGGCGGCCCGATGAGGTTCGGGCTGCTCTGCACGGCGCGGATGTTGTGGGTGCCCTCGGGCAGGGTGATGCGGGCGCTCGCCAGGAGCGAGTTCTGCACGGTGGCCAGGACCTCGCCCGGATCGATCGTCCCGTCGCCGTCGCGGTCGTTGAAGAGGGTGATGGGGCCGCCGAGGAGGTTGAGCCCGAGGATGCCCACGTCGACCACGTTGCGACGCGTCAGGCCGTCCAGGGGAACGCCGGTGTCGCTGGCAAGGGACAGGGAAAGGACGAGGGGAGCGGGAGAGCTGGCCATCCGTGATCACCTTGAGCTTGGGGCATGCGTCCCCGTCCGCTCGGACCGCGTCCGTGCGAAGGTCCCGCCAGGCCTGATGAAGGATCATGTTGCTGCGACCGGCCGCTGCGAGGGCGGCCGTACCCACACAACCTACTCAGAGGCGAACTTCACACAAGGCCCGTCGAGAATTCCCCAAAACGATGGTTTAGAGACCGTAAAATCGCCTCACATCACGCCTTCGTGAAAAGCTTGGCAGCACCACGGCTTTAACGCGCCGGCTACGCATTTTTACACGGAATTTACAAAATACCGGTCCGACAACTTACCAGATTTTAATTCCGCTGCGGCGGGAATGCTGGCTTACGGCCACGAGCCGCAGGTCCTGTCGTGCTGCGGGCGTTCACCTGCGAAGCCGATATCGCCTGATGGTTGAGGTATTTCTCGTTTCGGAGTTGCGTCATGGGGCAGGAAAGCGGCCGTGCCGAGTTGAAGGCGGCCCTGGCGAGGTGTCGACGGGCGTTCCTGGGGGTCGCCGTGATGAGCGGGCTCGTGAACGTTCTCTATCTCACGGGGTCGTTCTTCATGCTCGAAGTCTACGACCGGGTCATTCCCGCCCGCTCGATCCCCACGCTGGTCGGGCTCGGCGCCCTGGCGCTGACCCTCTTCCTGTTCCAGGGCGCCATCGAGGCCATCCGCTCCCGCGTCCTCGCCCGGGTGGGATGCGCCCTCGACGAGCGGATCTCGGCGCGCGTCTTCGACGTGGTGGTGCGCGCGCCCCTCAAGGGCGGGGCCGCCGGGGACGGCCTCCTGCCCCTGCGGGACCTCGACCAGGTCCGAGGGTTCCTGTCGGGCCTCGGCCCGACCGCCCTCTTCGACCTGCCCTGGATGCCGATCTATCTGGGGATCTGCTTCCTGTTCCATCCCCTGATCGGCCTCGCCGCCCTGGTGGGAGCCGTGGTCCTCGCGGCGATGACCCTCGCGACCGACCTCCTCACCCGCGGCCCGCAGCGCGAGGCCACGGCGCAGGGCGCCTGGCGCAACGAGGTCGCGGAATCCGGGCGTCGCAACGCCGAGGTCCTGGCCGCCATGGGCATGCAGGAGCGGCTCGCCCGCAAGTGGGACGAGGCCAACCGCGCCTACATGCGCGAGCAACGCCGGATCTCCGACGTCGCCGGCGGGTTCGGGACCGTCTCGAAGGTGTTCCGCATGATCCTGCAATCGGGGGTGCTCGCCCTCGGCGCCTGGCTCGTGATCAACGGACAGGCGACGGGCGGGATCATCATCGCGTCCTCGATCCTGGTGTCCCGGGCCCTCGCCCCGGCGGAGATCGCCATCGCGCACTGGAAGGGGTTCGTGGCCGCGCGCCAGGGGTGGAGCCGGCTCGGCGAGCTCCTGCGCCGGCTTCCCGCCGAGGGCGCCCCGCTGACCCTGCCCGACCCAAAAACCAGCCTGACCGTGGAGCAGGTCGCGATCGTTCCGCCCGGCTCCCAGCGCCTGGTGGTCTCGGACGTCACCCTCGGGCTCAAGGCCGGCCAGGGCCTCGGCATCATCGGTCCGAGCGCCTCCGGCAAGTCCACCCTGGTGCGCGCGCTCGTCGGGGTCTGGACACCGGCGCGGGGCTGCGTGCGGATCGACGGCGCGACCCTGGACCAGTGGTCGCCCGCGACGCTGGGCCGCCACATCGGCTACCTGCCCCAGGAAGCGGAGCTGTTCGCCGGGACCATCGCCGAGAACATCGCCCGGCTCGATGCGGCCCCCGACCCCGTCTCCGTGGTGGCGGCCGCCCGGGCCGCGGGCGTGAACGACCTCATCCTGCGCCTGCCCGAAGGCTACGAGACCCGCATCGGGGCGGGCGGGGCCGGGCTCTCGGCGGGCCAGCGCCAGCGCATCGGCCTCGCCCGCGCGCTCTACGGGAACCCGTTCCTCGTGGTGCTCGACGAGCCCAACGCCAACCTCGACGAGGCGGGCGAGCAGGCGCTCACGCAGGCCATGCTGGGCGTGCGCGCCCGCGGCGGGATCGTCGTCGTCGTCGCCCATCGCCCGAGCGCCCTGGCGGCGGTCGACCTCGTCCTGGTCATGGCCGAGGGCCGGGCCGAAGCCTTCGGCCCCAAGAAGGACGTGCTCGGCCGGGCCACCCGCCAGAAGGCCGTCCCGACCCTCGCCGAGCCGCGATTGCGCGCGACCATCAAGCCCGCCGCCAACCTGAAGGCCACCGCATGACGCCCGCCCTCGCCGCCTCGATCCGGACGGCCTCGCGGCCCGTGGAGTCCGACCGCTCCATCGGCGCCCACCTCCTGACGGTCTCCCTCCTCATCGGGACCCTGACCTTCGGGGTCGGCGGGTGGGCCACCGTCACCCAGATCCACGGGGCCGTGGTGGCCCCGGGGCAGCTCGTCGTGGAAAGCGACGTCAAGAAGGTCCAGCACCCGACCGGGGGGGTCGTCGGCGAGATCAGGGTGCGCGACGGCCAGCGCGTGAAGGCGGGGGACGTGGTGATCCGCCTCGACGAGACGCAGGCGCGGGCCAACCTCGACATCGTCCTGAAGGCCATGGACGAACTGTCCGCCCGGCGTGGGCGCAACGAGGCCGAGCGCGACGGGGCCCGCAGCGTCACCTTCGCGCCCGACCTCCTCGCGCGCCGGGACGACCCCGCCGTGGCGCACCTGATCGACGGCGAGCGGGGCCTGTTCGAAACGCGGGTGGCGGGGCGCGAAGGCCAGAAGTCCCAGCTGCGCGAGCGGGTGCTCCAGCTTCGGCAGGAGATCTCGGGCCTGTCCGAGCAGGCCGGCGCCAAGGCGCGGGAGATCGCCCTCATCAAGGACGAACTCACGGGCGTGCGCGACCTCTGGTCCAAGAACCTCGTCCCCTTCTCGCGGGTGACCGCGCTGGAACGCGACGCCGCCCGCCTTCAGGGCGAGAAGGGGCAGCTCACCGCCTCCCAGGCCCAGGTCCGGGGGAAGATCACCGAGACCGAGCTCCAGATCCTGCAGGTCGACCAGGACATGCGCAGCGAGGTCAGCAAGGACCTGGCCGAGATCCGGGGGCGCTGGTCGGAACTCGGCGAGAAGAAGGTCTCCGCCATCGACCAGCTGATGCGGACCGACCTCAAGGCGCCCCAGGACGGCATCGTGCACCAGATGTCCGTCCACACCGTCGGGGGCCTCGTCGTTCCGAGCGAGCCCGCCATGCTCATCGTCCCGGACGGCGACACCCTCGCGGTCGAGGTCCGGATCCCGCCCCAGGAGGTCGACAACGTCCACCTCGAACAGAACGCCGTCCTCCGGTTTCCCGCCTTCAACCAGCGCGTGACCCCGGAGATCGACGGGCAGGTGACCCGGATCTCGGCCGACGTGAGCCAGGACGCCAAGACGGGCCTGAGCTACTACACCCTGCGCATCCGGGTCCCGGACGACGAACGGTCCCGTCTCGGCAAGGTCCGCCTCGTGCCGGGGATGCCGGTGGAGGCCTATATCCAGACCGGGGAGCGGTCGGTGCTGTCCTACCTGGTCAAGCCGCTCTCGGATCAGGTCGCGAAGGCGTGGCGCGAACGCTGAATCCGGGCGGATCCCGGGCCGGACGCGCATTCGCCGGTCTTGTGCTATGCCGCGTCAGGTTCGAGTGACGAGGCGGAACGAAAAGCGGTGCGTGACCTCCTGACCGTGCTGGCGGGCGCCGTCGTCCTTCTGCTCGTCGCGGCCCTGGCCGTTCCGCCCTTCGTGGGCTGGGACGCCTATCGCGGCGTCATCGACGGGACCATCGCCCGCTCCCTCGGGGTGGAGGCGCGCAGCGAGGGGCGCATCGGCCTGCGCCTGCTGCCCTCCCCGCGCCTGAAGTTCGATCGCCTGCGGCTCGGCGCCGGATCCGCCGACCGGCCCAACCTCGACCTGCAGGGGGTGAAGGCCGAGATCGCCCTGGCGCCGCTCCTGAAGGGCGAGATCCGCTTCACCGAGACCCGGATCGGCCGGGCCGAGGTCAAGCTGCCCGTCACCGAGGGCGACGGGATGATGCTGCCCCCGGGCGGGCTCGCCGAGGCCGCCGGGCGCGAGCTCGCCATCGAGGACCTGGCGATCCGCCAGTTCGTGCTCACCACCCAGGTGGCCGCCACGGGACGCACCGAGCAGTTCTACGCCGAGGCGCTCCAGGTCTCCGCCCCCGCCCTCGTCGGGCCGTGGCGGGCGGAAGGGATGAGCCGGGGCGTGCCCTTCCGCGTCTCCACCGGCGAGGTGGCGGCGGACGGGGTCACGGTGAAGATCGCCGGCGGCGGCGACACCCAGCCCCGCTTCGAGGCGGAGGCGCGCATCACCCTGACGGGCCCGAGGAATGCGGGTGCGCGGGGCACCCCGCGCCCGGTGGTGGCCGAGGCGGAGGGCAGCGCCCGGATCGTCGTCGGACCGCCCGTCCAGGCGGCGGGCGCCTACCTGCCGTTCACGCTCGCGGGCAAGTTCAGCGGGCGCGGGCTCACCGCGAGCTTCCGCGACGTCGCCCTGGAGCTCGACCCGGGCGGTCAGCCCCTGCGCCTCGGCGGCAGCGGCCGCCTGGACCTGCGGCACTGGCGCGGCGCCCTCTCGCTCGCCGCCCGGCGCCTCGACCTCGACGCCTTCCTGACCTCGGCGGCGGGCCAGGCGCTGATCGCGCGCGGCCTGCCGGAGGCCAACCGCCGGGGCACGGGGCTGCCGATCCTGCTCGACCTCGACCTCGCGGTGGAGAGCCTGGTGCTCGGCCTCGACGAATGGTCGGGCCTAACCCTGGGCGGCACCCTCGAGCGCAGCGGCGGCCTCGTGCTGCGCCGCCTCGACGTGACCGCGCCCGGCGCGACGGTGCTCGCGGCCAGCGGCGAACTCGAGACCGGGACGGCCCTGCGCTTCACCGGGCACCTCGCCCTCGACACGCCCGCCTCGGACGGGTTCGGGCGCTACCTGCGCCGGCTCGGGCTCGAAGGCCCCGCCGTCGGCGTGATGGACGGGCGTCCGGTGCAGCTCGGCACGGACCTCTCGGTGGCCCCGGACTCGGTGTCCCTGCGCAACCTGCGCCTGGCCCTCGGCGAGGCGCGCATCACCGGCAACGCCCGCTACACGGCGGGGGAGGTCGGGAGCCGGGGCCGCTTCGACGCGCAGCTCGCCGGCCAGGCCATCGACATCGCCGCCCTGCCGCCGCTGGGGGGCGCCCTGTCCGCGCTGAGGGGGCACGACCTCGGCCTCACCCTGCAGGCCCGCGACGTGCGCTACGGTCCCGCCGGGGCGCGGTCGGGCCCCGGCACCATCGCGGCGAGCATCCAGGCGGACGGGGCGGGCCTCAGCGTCGACAGCCTCGACGTCACCGACCTCGCCGGCGCCAATGCCCGCCTCTCGGGCCGGATCGCCCCCGACGGCACGGGGCGGATCGCGGGGCGCGTCTCGGCGGCGGTGGCCGCCCCCCTGTTCGCGCTCCTCGACCGGGTCTGGGTCGCGGAGACCCGGCACGTCCCGGCCTTCCTGCGGGCGGGCGCCCTCGACCTCGCGGTCAGCCTGGAGCGGGAGGCCGGCGCCGCCGACACCCTGCGGGTGGCCGCCCGGGGCGACGCCGCCGGGGGCACCCTCGACCTCGACCTCCTGAGCCGGGCCGGACGGATCGAGAGCCTCGACCTCACGGTCGCGGCGGCGAACGCCGCCCCCTGGTTCGGGCGCGACGACGTCCCCGCCCTGCGCCGCCCCGGCCGCCTGCGCCTCTCCGGGACGCAAGGCCCGGCCACGGCCGGCGCGGCGCCCGAAGGGCTCGCCCTGCGCCTGAGCGGATCGGTCGCCGGCCTGACCCTGGCGACGGCCGAGCCCCTCCGGTTCGAGGCCGGCGCGGAGCTTCCGCGCTCCGGCGAGGTGCAGCTCGCGACCCCGGATCTCGCGCCCTTCCTCGCCCTCGCGGGCGCGGCCGGGCCACTGCCGGCCCTGGGGGCGGCGGAGGTGACCCTGAGCCTGTCCCGCGCGGGCGACGCGGCGCGGGCCGGGCTCGTCGGCCGGGTCGGCGGCCAGCCGGTCTCGGGCGACCTGACCCGCGCGCCGGACGGCGCGATCGGCGGCGACCTCGCCCTGGCGCGCCTCTCCCTGCCGGACCTCGCCGCCGCCACGATCCTGCCGGTGGAGGCCCCGCGCGGGGCGGGGCAGGACCCGGCGAGCGCCCGCTTCGCCAACGTGCGGGCCGGCTGGCCCCCGGTCTCCCTGAACCTGCGCGTCGACGCCCTCGACCTCGGGCGCGGCCTCGTCGCCACCGGGGCCGCGCTGAACGCGAGCCTGGAGGGCGACGGCTTGAGCCTGCGCGACCTCTCGGGGGCGCTCGCGGGCGGGCGGATCGCCGGCGGCCTCACCCTCAGCCGCCAGGGCGGCGCGGCGTCGGTCTCCGGCGAGGGCACGATCACGGATGCGGCGATCGCCGGACTCGCCGGCGGCGGTCCCGTGGCGGGCCGGGTGACGGCGCAGCTGCGCTTCGGCGCCTCGGCCACGAGCCCGACCGGGCTCGCCAACAATCTCGGCGGCAGCGGCACGCTGGCGCTCGCCGGCCTCGGCCTGCCCGGGGCCGATGCGGGCGGGCTCGCCCGCGCCCTGACCCGGGCGCTCGCCGAGGACGACCCCCTGCGGGAGGGACGCCTGCAGGCCCTGGTGGCCGAGGAACTCGGGGCCGGTCCGCTCGACGCGCCGGCGCCGGTCTCGACGCCCGTCAGCCTCGTCGGCGGCACCCTGCGGACCGGACCCCTCGCCCTCGACCTCGGCGCGGCGCGCTGGGCCGGCACCCTGGCCCTCGACCTGCGGGACGCCCGCCTCGACGCCCGCGGCACCCTCACGGCGGGCGCGAACCCGAAGGGCTGGACGGGCGCGCGCCCCGCGATCCAGCTCGGGTTCGCCGGCCCCCTGCGGGCGCCCGAGCGCAGCCTCGATGCCGGCCCGGCGACGAACGGCCTCGCCGCCCTGGTGCTCCAGCGCGAACTCGAGACGATCGAACTGTTCGAGGCGGACCAGACCGAGCGCCTGCGCCGCCGCGCCCGCATCGAGATGGACAAGGCCCGCACCGCCGCGCTGAAGGCGGCAGCGGAGAAGGCGGCAGCCGACAAGGCCGCGGCGGACAAGCTCGCCACCGAGCGGGCGGCCGAGGACGCCGCCCGGCGCCAGCGCCCGGACGCGCAGCCCTCGGCGAACGAGGCCGCGCCGGTGCCGCAGCCCTGAGGATGGGCGGCGGCCGGTCGGCGCACGGATGGGCCCCGCGATGCGCAAAACGGCGTGGCCGCGCGGCGGATGCTAACGTTTGACAGCCTCGGCGGGCCATGACACGGTCAAGCTATGTCCAGTAAGCCGCCGCGCATCATCGCTCTCACCTGGGCGTTGGAGCGCGCGATCCAAGGTCAGCTCGCCGGTGGACATGACCGGAACCCCAGCGAAGTCTTTCGAGCCGGGCCGCGCCCGATGACCGCGCGCGACCGCACGGCACCGTGCTTCCGCGCACGCGCCCACGAAGAACCGGCGGACAGGCCATGAGCGGCTCCGCGCCCGATACCCGAGCGGATCTGCAGCCCGATCTGCAGGCCGACCTCCTTGCGGTCGAGGGCATCGCCGCCGTCCCGACCATCCTCGACGTGGTCTGCCAGACCACCGGAATGCGCTTTGCCGCCGTCGCCCGGGTCACGGGCGACCGCTGGATCGCCTGCAGCGTCAAGGACGAACTCGGGTTCGGCCTGCGGCCGGGCAGCGAGCTTCAGGTCGCCACCACCATCTGCGACGAGATCCGGGAGAGCGGGACGGCGGTGGTCATCGACCACGTGGCCGTGCACCCCACGTATTGCCGGCATCCGACGCCGGAACGCTACGGCTTCCAGAGCTACGTCTCGATGCCGATCCGGCTGCCGGACGGCGGCTTCTTCGGCACGCTCTGCGCCCTCGACCCCCGGCCGGCCCGGGTCGACACGCCCGCGGTCGTGGGCATGTTCAAGATGTTCGCCGACCTCATCGGCTTCCACCTCGACGCCCATCGACGCCTCGCGGAGGGCGAGGCCGTCCGGCGCAGCGAGAACTTCGTCAACGGCATCCTGGCCGCGAGCCCGGATTGCGTGAAGGTTTTGTCCGCCGAGGGCACGCTGGAGTTCATCAGCGCGCGCGGCGTCGCGTTGAACCAGCTCGATTCCGCGCAGGATGTCCTCGGCCGGGACTATGCCGCCCTGTGGCCGGAGGACGAGCGCGACAAGCTTCGCGCCGCGATCCGCGCCGCGGCCGCCGGTGAGACCGCCCGCATGGTGGGCTTCTCGCCGACGGCCAAGGGCGAGCCGCGCTGGTGGGAGGTGATCTTCGCGCCGTTCCGCCAGGAGGGACGCGCGCCGAAGCTCGTCGGGATCTCGCGGGACATCACCGAGCGCTACGAGGCCGAGGCCGCCCGGCTCGCCGCCTCGGCGACCCTCCGGGCGCTGAACGACAGCCTGGAACAGCAGGTCGCCGAGCGGACCGCCGAACTCCGGCTCTCGCGCGACATCCTGCAGTCGAGCACGACCCCGATCTGTGCCTTCGACACCGAATACCGCCTCATCGCCTTCAACCGGGCGCACAGCGACGAATTCCACCGGATCTTCGGCCACCGGGTACGCCTCGGCGAGGTCTTCCCCGACCTGTTCCCGCTGGATCAGGCCCCCGTCATGCGGAGCTTCATGACGCGCGCGCTCCGGGGCGAGGTCTTCACGGTGACCGAGGCGTTCGGGGACCCGGACCTCGCCAAGCCGTCCTGGGAGGTGTCGTACTCGTCCCTGCGCGACGAGGGCGGCCGGATCATCGGCGCCTTCCACTACGCCAAGGACATCTCGGAGCGGCTGCGCGCGGAGGCCGAACTCGCCCGCACGCAGGACGCCCTGCGCCAGAGCCAGAAGATGGAGGCCGTGGGGCAGTTGACCGGCGGCGTCGCCCACGACTTCAACAACCTGCTGACCATCATCCGCTCCTCGGTCGATTTCCTGCGACGGCCCGAACTGCCTGAGGCGCGCAAGCGGCGCTACCTCGACGCCGTCTCCGACACGGTCGACCGCGCCGCCAAGCTCACGGGCCAGTTGCTGGCCTTCGCGCGCCGTTCGGCCCTCAAGCCCGAGGTGTTCGAGGTGGGCGAGCGCCTGCGCGCCGTCTCCGAAATGCTCGACACCGTGACCGGCGCCCGCATCCACGTGGCCATCGAGACCCTGGACGAGCCCTGCTTCGTGAAGGCGGACCTCAGCCAGTTCGAGACGGCCCTGATCAACCTCGCGGTCAACGCCCGCGACGCGATGGAGGGCGAGGGAACCCTGAGCCTGCGCCTCGACCGGACGGAGCGGCTTCCCTCCATCCGGGGGCATGCGGAAGCCCGCGGGGCGTTCGCGGCGATCTCCCTCGGCGACACCGGCTCGGGCATCAAGGCCGAACGGCTGGATCGCATCTTCGAGCCGTTCTTCACCACCAAGGAGGTCGGCAAGGGCACCGGCCTCGGCCTCAGCCAGGTCTTCGGCTTCGCCAAGCAGTCGGGCGGCGACGTGGACGTGCGCACGCAGCTCGGGTCCGGCACCACCTTCACGCTCTACCTGCCCGAGGTCCCCGCCCTGCCATACGCGCCGGAGCAGGAGGCGCTCCCCGTCGAGGCCGTGTCTCCGATGGGCATCGGACAGAGCGTGCTCGTGGTCGAGGACAACGTGGAGGTCGGCCGGTTCGCCACGCAGATCCTGGAGGATCTCGGCTACAGGACGACCTGGGCGGTCAATGCCGAGGAGGCGCTGGACCGGCTCGGTGCCGATGGCGGCGGCTACGACGCCGTGTTCTCGGACGTCGTCATGCCGGGGATGGGCGGCATCGCGCTCGCCCAGCACCTGCGCCGACGCTTTCCGAGCCTGCCGATCCTCCTCGCCTCCGGGTACAGCCACGTCCTGGCGCAGGACGGCGCGGAGGGTTTCGAGCTCATCCACAAGCCGTATTCGGCCGAGCAGCTCGGGCGCATCCTGCGGCAACTGACGGCCCGGCGCATGGACAGCCTCGTCGGCTGACCGGACCGGGCCTCGGGATGCTTCGGTCGCGAGAGGTCGGGAACGCGGTCCGCCGGGCCTCACCGGCCCGGACCGTCGGGCGGGGTCGGCGAGGTCCGGCATCACCGGCGGGAAATCCCGCCGGCCCCTCAGGCCTTGCCCACCGCCAGCAGGGCGAAGGCCTGGATCAGGCCGACCTCCTCGAGGCGGTCGAAGCGGCCGGCGGCGCCGCCATGGCCGGCCTCCATGTTGATGCGCAGCAGGATCGGACCGCCCCCCGTCCGGGTGGCGCGCAGGCGCGCGACCCACTTCGCCGGCTCCCAGTAGGTCACGCGCGGATCGGTGAGGCCGCCGAGCGCCAGGATCGCCGGATAGGCCTGCGGCCGGACGTTGTCGTAGGGCGAATAGGCCCGGATGGTCTCGAAGGCGGCCAGGCTCTCGCGCGGGTTGCCCCATTCGGGCCATTCCGGCGGGGTCAGCGGCAGGTCGCCGTCGAGCATGGTGTTGAGCACGTCGACGAAGGGCACGTCGGCGACGATGCCGGCGAAGAGCTCCGGCGCGAGGTTGGCCACCGCCCCCATCAGCATGCCGCCGGCCGAGCCGCCATGGGCGACGATGCGGCCTTCGGCGGTGTAGCCGGCCTCGATCAGGGCCCGGCCGCAGGCGACGAAATCCGTGAAGGTGTTGGGTTTGCGCTCGCGCTTGCCGTCGAGGTACCAGCGCCAGCCCTTCTCGGTGCCGCCGCGCACGTGGGCGATGGCGTAGACGAAGCCGCGATCCACCAGCGAGAGAAGGTTGGTGCGGAACGCCGCCGGCATCAGCGTGCCGTAGGAGCCGTAGCCGTAGAGCAGGAGCGGCGCCGACCCGTCGAGCGGGCAGTCGCGCCGGTGCAGCAGGGAGATCGGCACGGTCTCGCCGTCCGGGGCCGTGGCGAACAGGCGCCGGGTGACGTAGTCCGCCGGGGCGTGGCCGCTCGGCACCGTCTGGCGCTTGCGCAGCTGCCGGGCCCGGGTCACGCAATCGTAGTCGTAGGTCTCGGCGGGCGTCGTCATGGACGAGTAGGTGAAGCGGATCACCGCCGTCTCGAACTCGTGGCCGGGCTGGAGGCCGAGCGCGTACGCCTCCTCCGCGAAGGCCACCACGTGCTCGCTGCCCTGCGTGTCCCGCACCACGATGCGGGGGCGCGCGTTCTCGATCTCCAGGCGCACCAGGTGGTCGGCGATGACGTGCTGGTGGCGGATCATCACGCCGGGGCGGTGGGCGATGACGTCGGTCCAGGTGGCGCGGCCCGGCGATTCCACCCGCGTGGTGACGATCTTGAAGTCTTCCGCCCCGTCCGCGTTGGTGAGGATGAAGAGGTGGTTGGCCCAGTTCTCCACCGAATAGATCAGCAGCGGCTCGCGCGGCTGCACGACCGTCAGGGGCGCGTCCGGCACCCGGCGGTCGAGGAGGTGGACCTCGGAGGTCTCGTGGTCGGAGGCGGTGACCGCGAGGTAGTCGCCCGACTGCGTCTCCTCGATATGCACGAAGAAGCCGGAATCGGCCTCCTCGTAGACCAGGGTGTCGTCGGCCTGCGCGCTGCCGAGGCGGTGGCGCATGACGCGGGCCGGGCGATGGTTGTCGTCCACCGCCACGTAGAAGAAGGCCTGTCCGTCGGTGGTCCAGACCACCTCGCCCGTCGTGGCCTCGATGCGGTCCTCGGCGTCGCGGCCGGTCTCGAGGTCGCGCACCCGGATGGTGTGGAGTTCCGAGCCCTTGGTGTCGGCGCTCCAGGCGAGACGCCCGTGGTCGTCGGAATGCACCGCCGCCGCGAGTTCGAAGAAGGCGAGCCCGTCGCCCTCGTGGTCGCCGTCGAGGAGGATGACCTCGCCCTCCTCCGGCCCGCCCTCGGCGGCGGTCTCCGCCCCCTGGCCGGGCAGGACCACGACCGTGCGCGGGCGCCGGCAGACCAGCGGGTGCTGGCCGCCCTCGCGGTGGCGGGTGTAATAGGCGAAGGGGCCGTCCGGCTCGGGGACGCTGCTGTCGTCCTCCCGGATGCGCGCCCGCATCTCGGCGACCAGCGCCTGGCGCAGGGACTCCGTCCCGGCGAGCGCGGTCTGCGAATAGGCGTTCTCCGCCGCGAGATGCGCCCGGATGTCCGCCGGCAGGGCCGCCGGATCCTTGAGCACGTCCCGCCAGTTCTCCGCCTTCAACCAGGCATAGTCGTCGGAGAGTTCGTGCCCGTGGACGACCTCCCGATGCGGCCGCACCTCGGCAACCGGCGCCGTCGCGGGGACTGTGAACGAGGTCGGGTGGGACGCCATGGTGTAAGATCCTGATAACGATGCGAGACGATCGATGCGTCGCGCGATGATGTCGTCGCAATGGTGCCTTGCTGCGGTCCTTACCTCAACCGAGGCGCCGCTCGCGGGCGTTCCCGATCCTGACGGGAGAACCCGGTCGACCGGGCCATCGCGCCCCGGGGCTGCTGTGCCGCGTGCTCCGCCGGCAGGCAAGCACCGCCGCGCGCGGAACCTGCGTCGTTGCGTCCGGCGGTCCGTGCCGGCCGGGGGAGCGGCGCATGCGGCGCGGAAACGTCTTGAAATATTGTTCTTAGCAGTTGTTCAAGTTACCTGAAGGTGCAGAGGAGCGACTTGCGACCTCATCAGGAATATCATACTTAGATATCGGGGCGGGCGAAGTCGCTGCGTACCGTACTGCGCATGCGTGTGGTGGTGTTCATCTCGGAGCTGTTCCAGGAACAGAGCGTCGGCCGAAACGGAACCGGCCAAGCTGCTTGGGCACCCGTGCGCGCATCGCTTTAAGGAGAGTTCCTTCGATTATGAACGACATCGAACAATCTGCGGACTATGTCGAACTGACGGTCGATATCGTGTCGGCCTATGTGAGCAACAATCCGGTTCCGCCCGGCGAGTTGGCCCAGCTGATCACGCGGATCCACGGCGCCCTGACCCAGGTCGCCAGCGGGCAGGTCGAGACCAAGACCGCGAACACCCCTCCGCAGCCGGCGATCGCTGTGAAGAAGTCCATCACGGCCGATCACCTCGTCTGCCTCGAAGATGGCCGCACCTTCAAGTCGCTCAAGCGCCACCTGCGCGCGAAGTACGACATGAGCCCTGAGCAGTATCGTGCCAAGTGGGGCCTGCCGCCCGACTATCCGATGGTGGCCCCGAACTACGCCAAGGCCCGCTCCGACCTCGCCAAGGCGATCGGTCTCGGCCAGACCCGTAACGGAAACTACGACGAAGCGGCCTGACCCAGCCCTTTCGCCCGCGCACCACTTCTTGGGAACGCCGGACCCGTCTCCGAACGCCTTGGCGTCGGGTACGGCTCTCGGCCCGTCACGTGCTCCCGCGTCGAACCGACTTTCCCTTCGGCGCGAGGCCGTCCCCACCCGGGACCCCGATCCCCGGATCGCGTCAAGTCTTGATCTAGGATCTTTTTCCCTTACCATCGATGCACGGCACCCGGTGTCGCGGTCATCTGGCAGGGAACATATCATGAACATCGCTCGGAAATCGCCTACGACCGGCGCCGCCCTCGGCCCGGACGCGACGCGCCTCCTGAACGCCCTCGCCCACGAGGGCGCCTATGCGCTGCCCGACCCGACCGGGCCGGAGGGCTGGATCGTGCGCGAGGGCGGTGCGGGCATCTCGGTCGGCGGCGGCCGCTATCGGCAGGGGGCGGGGGCGGAGCTGCTGGCCGCCGATCTCGCCGAGCGGGCCCAGGGCCGCCGGGCCCGCCTGACGATCAGCCCGGCGGGGCGCGCGCGCCTGCGCCGCGCCCAGGCCGGGGCGCACAGCCCCTACCTCGCGCAGCACCTCGACCTCGTCGGCGGCCCCCCGGAGCCCGACCGCCCGGTGCGGGACGCCTCGGAAAGCCCGCTCGCCTGGATGGCCCGGCGCCGGGGCCGCGACGGGGCTCCCCTCATCGACGCCGCCTGCTTCGAGGCCGGCGAGCGCCTGCGCCGCGACCTGACCCGCGCCGCGCTGATGCCCCGGATGGGCCAGGACTGGAGCGGCGTGACGGTGGACGGGTCCGGCCCGCGCGACCCGAGCGCGGGGTCCGACGCGATGCTGGCCGCGCGCCAGCGGGTGCGCGCGGCCCTCGACGCGGTGGGCCGCGACCTCTCGGGCCTGCTCGTCGACCTCTGCGGCTTCCTGAAGGGGCTGGAGCGGATCGAGGCGGAACGGCGCTGGCCGGCCCGCTCGGCCAAGGTCGTCGCCCGCATCGCCCTGGCGCGGCTCGCCGAGCATTACGGCCTGGAGCG
Source organism: Methylobacterium sp. FF17 (assembly GCF_025813715.1). Taxonomy (NCBI): domain Bacteria; kingdom Pseudomonadati; phylum Pseudomonadota; class Alphaproteobacteria; order Hyphomicrobiales; family Methylobacteriaceae; genus Methylobacterium; species Methylobacterium flocculans. The sequence continues at coordinate 2,057,313 of NZ_CP107532.1, read as the reverse complement.
CGAGGCGACGGGGCCCGAGCGCAGCCGCCCACGCCTCTGGCGGGCGCCGGAGGCGCGTCCGCGGGTGGACGGATGAGGCCGTCCCCGGCCGGACAGGCGCGTCGGGAATGAGAGAACGAGCAGGGATCGGACCGGACGGGTCCGGTCCCTCAGGCCGCGAGGCGCACCGCGTCGCGGTGGATGCGCTCGGCCATGGCGCGCACGCCGTTGGAGCGCTTGGAGGTGAGGTGCGCGCCGAGCCCGATCTCCTTGAAGACCTGGAAGACGTCCACCGCCTCGGCCTCCTGCGGGGTCTTGCCGTCGTGGAGGGCGATCACAAGGGCGATGAGCCCCTTGGTGATCACCGAATCGCTGGTGCCGCGCAGGTGGAGCCGCGGCGGCGCCTGCGTGGCGTCGATGCGGGATTCGACCCAGACCTGGCTCTCGCAGCCATGCACCCGGTTCTCCTCCGTCAGGAGTTCCTCCGGGAAGGCCGGCAACGCGCGGCCGAGTTCGATCAGGTATTCGTAGCGGTCCGGACCCTCGTCGAGGATCCCGAAATTCTCGATGATGGTCTCGATGGGCGCAAGCATGTCGGCGGGCGAGCTCGTTCGGTCCAGGATGTCCCCCGCATATAGGCCATGCGCGGGACAATACGATCCTCAGGCGGGCGGGTGCACCATCACCTCGGGCAATTGCAACTCCAGGGGCTCGGCCGCCGTGCCGATGCCCCGCACCGCGATCTCGGCCTGGGAGGCGTAGGCGGCGATCAGACGCGGGCCGAGATTCGGGACTTCGAGCCGGCCTGGCGCGGCGCCGTCCCCGAGGCGGGACACGATGGTGAGGCGCACGGGCGCGCCGGCCTGCGCGGCGATCTGGATGTCGATGGCGCAGGCCACCGTCTCCGCCGTGGTGTCGAGGCACTCGGCCACCACCTCGGCCACGATCATGCCGAGGGCGTTGGCGGTCCGCGGCTCGACCAGGCTCGTGCCGGTACCGCCGACCGAGACCCCGATGCGCCCGGCCCGGCGCAGCTGGCCGAGGCCCGAGGCGAGGCGGTGCAGGTAGTCGCGCAGGTCGATGGAGGCGATGTGGGGCGCCTCGTGCAGGTGCTGCTGCACCAGCGCGATGGCGCGCACGCGCTGGCCCAGCGCCTCGAAACTGCCCCGGCAGGGCGTGGGCGCGGCGCGCCCGTAGAGTCCGATCAGGCTGACCATGACCTGGAGGTTGTTGCGGACCCGGTGATAGACCTCGGCGAGCAGCGCCTCCTTCTCCACCAGGGCGCGCTCGGAATGCTCCTCGGCGTGCTTCCGGTCGGTGATGTCGAAGCAGGTCCCGAGGAAGCCCACGAAGGTGCCGTCCTCGCGCAGGGGCTTGGCGGTGTCGAGGAGCCAGCGATAGGCCCCGTCGTACCGGCGCAGGCGGAACTCGGCGGTGAAGGGCTCCTGCGCCGCGAACGCCTTGGCGACGAGGGCCGCGTGGCGCTCGAGGTCGTCCGGGTGCAGCCCGCGCCGCCAGCCGTGGCCGAGCTCCTCGTCCGCGGAGCGGCCCGTGAAGGCGAGCCAGGATTCGTTGTGGTGCGTGGCGGCCCCCGCCCTGTCGGCGCGCCACATCATCAGGGGCACGAAGTCCGCGAATCTCCGGAACTCGCCCGATCCCATTCCACTCACCGGTGCCGCCTCGGTCGACGGTGTGTCCGCGGCCATGATTCGTCGATCCACCCGTTACAAGCTGGCCCCCCGCCAGGGCCAGCGCCGGTCAACGTGCCGGGGGAGGCGCCGTTCCGATCCTACGTTGTGAAGACCGGGGAGGAGCTCCGGTCACGCCGGAGCCGGGCGCCCCGAGGGGCATCCCCCGATTTCGGTCGCGCCGGTCCGTCGCCCCGCGCTGCGGATCCGGGGCGTGCGGAGACCGGATGCGACGGTCCGCCTCGCCCGGCGCCGGCCGAAGCCCGGCTCAGAGCATCGTCGGCAGGATGCGATCGGGCGGGCGGTGCCCGTCCATGAAGGTCTTGATGTTGATGATGACCTTCTCGCCCATGTCGACGCGGCTCTCGTGGGTGGCCGAGCCCATGTGCGGCAGCAGCACGACCTTGCCGGCGCGGGCCAGCTTGACGAGGCGCGGGCTCACGGCGGGCTCCTGCTCGAACACGTCGAGGCCCGCCCCCGAGATGTCGCCGGCCTCCAGCAGGCGGGCGAGCGCGGTCTCGTCGATGACCTCGCCGCGGGCGGTGTTCACCACCACGGCCTCGGGCTTCAGGAGCTTGAGGCGACGGGCCGAGAGCAGGTGGTAGGTGGCCGGCGTGTGCGGGCAGTTCACAGAGACGATGTCGACGCGCGCCAGCATCTGGTCGAGGGATTCCCAGTAGGTCGCGTCGAGGTCGCGCTCGATCTGGGCCGGCACCCGGCGGCGGTTGTGGTAATGGATCGAGAGGCCGAAAGCCTTGGCCCGGCGGGCGAGCGCCTGGCCGATGCGGCCCATGCCGACGATGCCGAGGCGCTTGCCGGTGATGCGGCGGCCGAGCATCCAGGTCGGCGACCAGCCCGTGGTCCAGGCATCCTCCGGGATGATGCGGGCCCCCTCGGTGACGCGCCGGGCCACCGCCAGGATCAGCGCCATGGTCATGTCGGCGGTGTCCTCGGTCAGCACGCCGGGGGTGTTGGTGACGGTGATGCCGCGCTCCAGGGCGGCGGCGACGTCGATGTGATCGACGCCGTTGCCGAAATTCGCGATCAGCCGGAGGTTCGGTCCGGCCTGGGCGAGCAGGCCCGCATCGATCTCGTCGGTCACCGTGGGCACGAGGACGTCCGCCTCGCGCAGGGCCGCCATCAGGGCGTCCGACGCCATCGGGGCATCGTCGGCGTTGAGACGGATCTCGAAGAGTTCGCGCATCCGCGCCTCGACGACCTCGGGCAGACGCCGCGTGACGACCACGAGCGGCTTGCGCTTCAACGACGACATGCACCCTCCCCGCGAACGATGCCGGCCCGGCGCCCTGGACCGGGCCGGTTTCCGGCGCGCTGCCCGAGGCGGCGGACGACGCCGCAAGCTTACCGCGCGTTAACCACGCACCGGCCAAGACATCCGAGACGACCGGGCGAGATGACCGGACCGCCAGCCTCCCGACCTTCAGGGCTTCTCTACCAGAGAGGCCGCGGAACACAATGCACGCCGGGGGCTCGCGTCACGCCCCGGTCAGCGTCGAGGATACCGGACGATGCGCGCGCCTGCCCTTCTCCTCACCGCCGCCCTCACCGCCGGCACCCTGTCCGGCGGACCGGCCGGGGCCGCCCCGGCGCCCGCCGCCGATGTCGCCCTGGGGCCGGTGACCAAGCTGCCGCTGCCGCGCTACGCCAGCCTGAAGACCGACCGGGTGAACCTGCGCGAGGGCCCCTCGAAGGACCACCGCACCCTCTGGGTGTTCCAGCGCGCCGGCCTGCCCATCGAAATCGTGGCGGAATTCGAGACCTGGCGCCGCATCCGGGATTCGGAGGGCACCGAGGGCTGGGTGCTGCACTCGCTGCTCTCGGGCCGGCGCACCGCCATCGTGGCCGCGCCCCGGGGCGGCGACAAGGCGCCGGTGCCGCTCCTCGCCAAGGCCGACCCGACCTCCGGGGAAGAGGCACGCCTGCAGGCCGGCGTCATCGGCAGCGTGAAATCCTGCACCGGCACCTGGTGCCGGATCGTGGTCGCCCAGCCCCAGAAGCGCGGCGATGTCGACGGCTACATCCGCCAGGACCGGCTCTGGGGCGTCTATCCGAACGAGAAGGTCGAGTAGCGGAGCACGATCGCCCTTCGCGTCAGATCCGCCGGCCCGTCCGGCGGGCGTCGTCGTCGGCCGCGATGAACCCGGCGAGCACCCGCCCCGGCGTCGTGTAGACGCGCCTGTAATCGCTCGGGAGCGGGCCGCAGCCGACGCAGACCGCATAGCCCCAGCGTTGCCAGATCCGGGTGTTGCGCAGGTCGGCCACGCGCTGCCGGGCCTGGCCGCGCTGGATGGCGCGCCGGACCTCGGCGGCCTTCTCGTCGCTGGCGGCGCCCGGTGCGGGCGAGGCCGGGGATTTTCGCGAGGGCTCCTGGCTCAGGGCCGGCGCCATCGACATCAGCACGATGCCGCACGACAGGGTGAAAACGCGCATCCAGTCTCCCGATGGTTCCGCCGACAACCTCTTCAATCGAACCGCTACGTGACCGCCGATCGGAAAGTTTCAAGCGGCGCCTCCCAATCTCGAAACCCAGCGGGATACTGAGAACCAGCATCGAAGACTGGATTGAACGATTGAGATCCGACGAAAACCGGACATCCGACCGCATTCCACGATGCAGACGAGCCTGACGGATGCGCCGTTGCCGGCATTCGGCCTCGTACGACCCACGGCAATACGCTCGCCGTCTCTGACGACATCGTGACGAAGCGTGGATCATCCGGCTGAACGTCTCCGCCACGACGGGGGACGCGGGCCGGAACATCCCACCTGCTCAGCCGCCATCATCTCAGCAAAAAATCCCTGTGCGGCCAGACGAGCGGGAGCGGGACGGCAGATTTGCGATGCCCTGTCCAAATCATCGCTCGGTTTAATCCATCACGTTTCCGTTCAAATCAAACGCGATGTTGATTTGAAGAGGATTCGTTTTCTCGAGAAACAGGATTTTGCGAGATCCCCGCAATTTAAATTCATCCGCTGAAACTTAATCCGTTAACCATGAGTACTCGCCCCTGCCGCCGACCTGGGAGCCACGCGGGCATCTCGGGCTGCGAGCAAGGGAGCAGGCACGATGGCGACGATCAACGGCGACAACGGCAACAATGTCTTGGCGGGCACGGAGGACGAGGACGTCATCAACGGGTTCGGCGGCAACGACACGATCGATTCCCTCGACCGGCCGGCCAACATCTTCGCCGGCTCGATCAATCCCCGGCGGGACGTCGTCGATGCGGGCGCGGGCGACGATGTCGTCACCGGCGGCAAGCTCGATCAGCTGGACGGCGGCGACGGCAACGATTTTCTGCTCCTGAACTTCAACTTCAACGGCCCGGTCGCCGGTTCGGCCCCGCCGATCACCCTGACCCTCGACGCCACCGGGACCGGCACCGCCTCCGACGGCACCGCCATCACGGGCTTCGAGGCCGTGAACCTCAACCTCTCCGACACCGGCGACAACGTGGTGAACACCGGCAACGTCCGGGCGCAGATCACCGGCGGGACCGGAAACGACACCCTCACCACGGGCTCGGCGGATGACGGGGTCTTCGGCGGCGGCGGCGACAACGTCATCGCGACGGGGGGCGGCAACGATACGATCAGCGCCGGCTCGGGCAACGACCGCGTCTCGGGCGGCGACGGCGACGACACCTTCGGGGTCAACGTCTACACGGATGGCAGCGACCAAGTGGATCTCGGCGCCGGCAACGACACGGTCCGGTTCGACCGCTTCGACGGCGGCCGCGGCAATATCCGCCTGACCTTCACCTCGGCCGAGGTCGGCAACGGCAACACCAACGATTCCGGCACCCTCGCCAACCAGGATGGCGGCCTCGCGGTCCGCGTGCAGGCCGAGGCGGCCGACGGCAGCCTGACCGGGCCGATCTCGCGCTACGACGACGAGGGCATCACCTTCGTGGCCGGCACCCAGGGGATCACCTTCGACGTGCGCGACCTCGTCTCGGGCGCGGCGCGCGGCAACACCTTCGAGGGCGTCGTGCTCGGCACCGGCGGCAACGACGCGCTGACCTACTTCCCGCCGTTCCGCGCCGGGCAGGACTTCTACTACAACGCCGGCCGGGGCGACGACACGATCCTCGCCGGCGCGGGCAACGACTTCCTCGTGGGCGGCGTCGGCAACGACCGGATGATCGGCGGGAGCGGCAACGACACCTACATCGTGGATTCCCTGCGGGACGTCGTCACCGAGGCCGCCGGCGGCGGCACCGACACGGTCCTGACGGGGCTCGCCCGCTACGAACTCGCCGCCAACGTCGAGACCCTGACCTATACCGGCCAGGGCAACTTCACGACGCTGGGCAACGCCCTCGCCAACGCCATCACCGGCGGGGCCCGCAACGACATCATCCGCAGCGGCGCCGGCAACGACACCCTCATCGGCAATGCGGGCAACGACACCCTCGACGGCGGAATCGGAGCCGACCGGATGGTGGGGGGCGCGGGCAACGACCTCTACACCGTCGACGACGCCGGCGACGTCATCGACGAGCGCGGCGATGCGGTAGGCATCGACAGCGTCCGCAGTTCCGTCAGCTACGCCCTCGGCATCAACGTCGAGAACCTGCTCCTGACCGGCACCGGCGACATCAACGGCGCCGGCAACGGCCTCGCCAACCGGATCATCGGCAACGAGGCCGCCAACCGGCTGTTCGGCGGCGACGGCAACGACCAGCTCATCGGTGCCGGCGGCAACGACACCCTGATCGGCGGCACGGGCGCCGACCGGATGACGGGCGGCAGCGGCAACGACCTCTACTTCGTCGACAATGCCGGCGACCGGGTCGACGAGGCGGACGACGCCACGGGGATCGACAGCGTCAGCAGCTCCATCAGCTACGTCCTCGGCACCAACGTCGAGAACCTGTCGCTCACCGGCACCGCCGCCATCGACGGCACCGGCAACGCCCTGGCCAACCGCATCATCGGCAACGAGGCGGCGAACGTGCTGTCCGGCGGCGGCGGGAACGACCAGCTCATCGGCGGGGGCGGCGGCGACACCCTCGTCGGAGGTGCCGGCCGGGATACGCTGACGGGGGGCGCGGGCGCGGACCGGTTCCTGTTCGGGGCAGCCGATGCCGCCTCGGCGGACAACGTGACCGACTTCCAGCGCGCCTCCGGGGACACGCTGCAGTTCAGCGCGGGCCAGTACGGGCTCTCGGCCGGGAACGGGGTCAACGCGGACGGCACCCTCGACGCCGACTACTTCATGGTCGGCACGCGGGTCACCGGCGAGACCGCGTCGTTCCTGCTCAACACCGCCACGAACCAGCTGCTGTTCGATGCCGACGGCGCCGGAAGCGCGGGCGCGGTCCTGATCGCGACCTTCGCGGTGGCCGGCGACACGGCGCCGGCCGACCTCCTGCGGGCCAGCGACGTCCTCCTGGTGGCCTGACCGGCCGCGAGGCTCCACGACGCCGGACGGCGGCCCTTCGCGGGCCGCCGTCCCTCAACCCTGACGCATGAAGGTGTCGGGCGTCCCGGTGCCGGCGGCGACGAAGCGGATGTCGCGCGGCTCGCGCCGGGGCGTGTCGACGGAGAGGAACACCATGGGGTGTTCCAGGATCTCCGGCACCGAATGGACGACCCCGCGCTTGAAGAAGACCAGCTTGCCCGGGCCGACCTCGACGGGCGCCTCGTCGCCGAACTTCATCAGGCAGCGCCCCGACAGGGCGTAGAGGTATTCGTCGCAGGACGCATGGCTGTGCGGCGGCGTCGGGCTGTAGACCCGGAAGACCCGGGCGCTGGCCGCCGGGTCGTCGGTGAAGCGGTGATCCGCCACCATGGTGCTGGAGGTCTCGGGCAGGCGCCGGGCCTGCGCCGCCACATCGAAGACGCCGTGCGCCGTCAGGCTGTCATCGTTCATGGATCCGGTGTCCTCGTCGGCGTTCGTGTCGCGTCCGCGCAGTCTAGGCGGGTTCGCAGCGTCAGGCCACGCCTCTCCCCGATGCGGTCTTCGGCGGCGGCTCGGCGGCCGGGGACGAAACCGGCATCCGCCGCGCGGGGCCACCCGGCCAGCCCATCCGTGGCGCGGCAAAATTGCGACACCCCGTATCCGCCTGAGGCGCCAGGGATTTCCCACCCTGGGCCGCTTAGGACGCCATCCCCAGTTCTACGTTGGAATAAGTAAAAAACATAGATGTTGCACGCGTATAATGAATCCTGCCAAGACGTTGCGCGGCCGCAGATAGTAAGTTTTTCATACCTCTGCGGATCCAATCACGTGTTCTCACTGAATGGTCTCGGCAGTGAACGGTTTCTTGTTGTCCCTTTCTTCCGCCCGCGTCGCCGACCTCGCGCAGCGCAGCCTGATGCTGACGTTTCTATCGAGCGTTGCATGGGTCGGCGCCAGCGCGATCTCGATTCACGCGCAGCCGGCTTCCGAGACCGTGACCCTCGACACACTGTCGGTGGAAGGCACCGGGACCGGAAGGAACGCGGCCGGCAGCCAGCCCGGCGGGGCGGTCGGGCCGGTGCGCGGCTACGTGGCTACGCAGAGCCGGGTCGCCACCAAGACCGACACGCCGATCGTGGAGACCGCCCAGTCGATCTCCGTGATCGGTCGCCAGCAGATCGAGGACCAGAACGCGCTCACCCTCAACCAGGCCCTGCGCTATTCGCCGAGCGTGACCACCGAGCAGCGCGGCGGCTCCGGCGCGACCCGGCTGGAGCAGTTCTACATCCGGGGCTTCAGCGCTCCGCTCTTCCTCGACGGCCTGCCCCTGCCGGGCAGCCGCGACGCCTCTCCCAGCATCGACCCCTACCGGCTGGAGCGCGTCGACATCATCAAGGGCCCGGCCTCGGTTCTCTACGGGCAGTCGGGCCCCGGCGGCATCGTCAACCTCGTCTCCAAGATGCCGCGCTTCGTCCAGCACGGGGAGATCTTCGTGCAGGGCGGCGGCTTCAACGAGGTGCGCGGCGGCTTCGACGTGGGCGGCCCCCTGCCCGCCGAGGCCGGCCCCCTCGCCGACCAGTTCGCCTACCGGGTCATCGGCCTCGGCTGGAAGGGCGACGGCCCGGCGGTGACCACCCAGGTCGAGCGCGTCCTCATCAATCCGAGCGTCACCTGGCGGCCGTCCGCCGATACCTCGCTCACCATCATCGGCAATTACGAGCGCGATCCGTTCTCGGGCTTCTACGGCGGCTTTCCTGCCGTGGGCACGCTGTTCCCGCGCAACTTCGGCAACGGGATCACCGGCCGTCTGCCGGTGGACTTCTATGACGGCGACCGCAACTTCGAGCGCTCGGACCGCACGCAAGCCTCCATCAGCTACATCTTCGACCACAACTTCAACGATTACCTGCACTTCCACTCGGCGGCGCGGTACCTGCGCACCGAGGGCGATTACCGCAGCGTCTATGGCGCCTTCAACGACAGCACCGGCCCATTCGCTAGCGGCCCGCTCATCGACCGCTCACGCATCGCCACCCGCGTCGGGATCGACGCCTACACCATCGACAACAACTTGGTCGGTAAGTTCGACACCGGCATCTTCGCGCATACCGCGCTCGTCGGCGTCGATTACCGGAGCTTCGAGACCCGCACCCTGTCCTCGGACTTCCCGGCGGCCCCCAGCCTGAACGTGCTGGCGCCGAACTACGCCATGACCATCCCGACGCCGCCCTTCACCACGGATTCGCGGATCACGTCGGAGCAGACCGGCATCTACTTCCAGGATCAGGTGAAGTTCGACCGCCTGGTCCTGACGCTGGGCGGCCGCTACGACTGGGCCAGCAATTACGGCCCGACCCGGAACCTGACCACGAAGTTCGTGAACAACCAGGACGTACCCTCCGAGGCCTTCACCGGCCGGGCGAGCCTGCTCTACCTCTTCGACAACGGCTTCGCGCCCTACGTCTCCTACAGCGAGGCCTTCGAGCCGATCACCTCGGGGCGGATCTTCGACGCGAATTTCGGGTCGGTCGGCCGGATCCCCGATCCGATCACCAGCGACCAGTTCGAGGCCGGCATCAAGTACCAACCGCCCGGCACCGACATCCTGCTCACCGCCGCCGCCTTCGACATCCGCCGCTCGAACGCGACGAACACCGACCCGGTCAACCGGGGCTTCGTGGTGCAGACCGGCGCGGTCGGCGTGCAGGGCCTCGAGTTCGAGGCACGGGTCAACCTCGCCGAGGGCCTGAACGTCATCGGCGGCGTCTCGTTCATCGACGCGCGCGTCGTCGGCGACATCACCAAGACGCTCAATCAGGTCACCAACCAGCAGGTGCCGCTGCTCGGGCGGACCCCGGTCCAGATCCCCGACACCACCGTGTCCCTCTTCGCCGATTACCGCTTCACCAGCGGCCCCCTGCTGGGCCTCGGCATCGGCGGCGGCGTGCGCTATCTCGGCACCTCCTGGGGCGACCCGGCCAATACCTTCAAGGTCCCGGAAAGCGTCCTGGTGGATGCCGTGCTGTCCTACGACCTGAAGAACCTCGACGCGACGCTCAACGGCTTCACCATGCAGGTCAACGCGCAGAACCTCCTCGACGAACGCTACGTCACGGGCTGCTTCAGCTACTCGAACTGCTATTACGGCCTGCCGCGCACGGTCTACGCCACCCTGCGCTACCGCTGGTAACGGCCCGGAACCGCATCGCGTCGCGCCGACAGAGAACCCCGCCGGAGGCTGCATGGGGACGACCTTCCGCCAGGCCATGGCCTGGCTCCACACCTGGTCCGGCCTGATCGTCGGGTGGGTGCTGCTCGCGGTCTTCGTCACCGGCACGGCGAGCTACTACCGGGCCGACATCTCGCGCTGGATGCGGCCCGAACTGGCCCAGGCCGCGCCGCTCTCCCCCGACGGGATGGCGCGGGCGGCCGAGCTCGGCGTCGCGCATCTCGGCACCCATGCGGGCGGTGCGCGCAACTGGTTCATCGGCCTGCCGCAGCCCGACCACCCGGTCATCGACCTGTTCTGGCGGACCCGGCCGGGCACGCCCCCGGGACAGGCCCGCCTCGACCCGGAGACCGGCCAGCCGGCCGTGATCCGCGAGACGAAGGGTGGCGACTTCCTCTACCGCTTCCACTTCGAGCTGCACATGGCCCCGCTCTGGGGCCGCTGGATCGTGGGCATCTGCGCCATGATCATGCTGATCGCGCTGATCTCCGGGATCGTCACGCACCGGCGCATCTTCGCGGATTTCTTCACCTTCCGGCGGGACAAGGCGCCCCAGCGCGGCTGGCTCGACGCCCACAACGTCACCGGCGTGCTCGCCCTGCCGTTCCACCTCATGATCACCTACACGGGCATCGTCACCCTCGGGGTGATGTACATGCCCTGGGGCGTCACGGCCGCCTACAAGGGCGAGGCGCCGGCCTTCTATGCCGAGAGCGGCCAGACCACGGCTCCGCGTGCCCCCTCCGGCCGGCCCGGCACCCTCGCCCCCATCGGCCCGATGGTGCGCGAGGCCATGGCGACGGTGTCCGAGCCCCTGGAGCGCCTGTCGATCCTCAATCCCAAGGACGCCGACGCCACGGTGGTGGCGGTGTTCGAGGAGCCGCACGGCCTCTCGCACGAGCACCCGCAGGTCGCCTTCGACGGCGTCACCGGCGCCGTGCGCGAGGTCCGGCAGGGCGGCCTCAAGCCGGCGGCCCGCACCTTCACCACCATGGTCGGCCTGCACGAGGCGCACTTCGCCGGCCCCCTCCTGCGCGCCCTGTTCTTCCTGTGCGGCCTGATGGGCTCGGCCATGGTGGCGACCGGCCTCGTGCTCTGGTCGGTGGCGCGCCTGCCCAAGGCGGGGGAACGGATCTTCCCGGGCCTGCGCCTCGTCCAGGCCCTCAACATCGGCACCGTGGCGGGCCTGCCGGGCGCGATCGCGGCCTACTTCCTCGCCAACCGGCTCCTGCCCCTCGACCTGCCGGGACGGGCGGACTGGGAGATCGCGGCCTTCTTCGGGCTCTGGCTCGGCGTGACCCTGGCGGCCCTCGTGGGCGCGCAGCGCCGGGCCTGGCGCGTGGCCCTGGCGGGCACCGCCGTCCTCTACGCCGCGGTGGTGGCCGCCGACCTCGCCCTGGTCGCTCACCGCTGGGCCGGCCTGACGGCGGGCGAAGCGCGCTTCGTCCTGTTCGACGCGACGCTCCTCCTGCTCGCCGCCCTGTTCGCCTACGCCGCCCGCAAGGTCGCCCGCTACGCGCCTCGGACGCGGGCGAAGCGTGACGCGCCGCTCCCCGAGGCCGGCCCGCAGCTGGCCCGCCGGATGCCGGCCGCAGGCCGCGTCCGACCGGCGGAGGCGCTGAGCGAGGCGTGAGATTCGTCGCGCGCACGGCCGGCACCGGTCCGGACGAAAGTCCGATCATAGGAATTTATGATTGACATCGCGACGCTCCTGAGGTATCAAGACCGCACGCTCAAGAACTGTGACTGACGGCGGAGGCGGCGGCGATGACCCGGGTGCCCATCACGGCGCCCCTGCGCGCCGCCATCGAGGCGGCGATGCGCGGGACCCGCCGCCCCGTCAGCGAGATCGCCGCCGAGACCGGCGTCTCCTGCGTCACCATCCGCTCCTGGAACCGGCGCCACGGCTGGCGCGTGACCTCCGCCACATCGGCGAGCGGGTTCGATCCGGCGGGCTGGCACGCGACCCGCCGCGCGGCGGTGGCCCGCCTCTACGCCCAGCCCTGGCTCGACATCGGCGACCTGTCGCTGGCCATGGGCGTGCCCCGGCGCCAGGCCGAGACGCTGTTCGCGGGCTGCGGCCTCGCGGGGCGCAAACCCGGCGAGGTGGCGGAGCCGACCGGGCCTGACACCGACCCGCGCGGCCTGCGGGCGGCCCTGCGCGCCCATATCGCCCGCCAGATCGTGCGCTTCGACGCGGCGCTCAACGCCGAGGACGGGACGAGCGACCCGAAATCCTTCGACAGCGCCCGGGTGCTGCGCGACCTCGGCGGCCTGAAGCGCCTCCTCGACGAGGCGGACGGGGATGAGCAGGCCCATGCGGCACGAAGGGAGACGGGCGATGGCACGGCCGGCGGCGCGGAGCCTCGCGATGGAGACGCGGCCGCCGGGCGCGACCTGCCCGCCCTGCGCGCGGAGATCGCGCGGCGCGCTGCAGCTTACGGCGCGGGAGCGGCTCCCGGCGCTGCTGGAGAGCCTGCCGCCGCACCTGATCCGGGCGCTGGCGACTGACTGGCTCCACGCGGCGCGGGACGACCAGCTTCCCCCCTGCCCCGCCCTCGACCACTGGACCGCCTGGGCGGTGATCGGCGGGCGCGGCGCGGGCAAGACCCGCACGGGGGCCGAGTGGGTGCGGGCCCTGGCGCTCGGCGACCCGGCCTTCACGCGGGAGCCGGTGGGGCGCATCGCCCTCGTCGGCGAGACCTTCGCGGACCTGCGCGACGTGATGGTGGACGGGCCCTCCGGCCTCCTCGCTCTGCCGGGGCGGCGCCCGGCCTGGTCGCCCTCGCGGCGGCGCCTCGAATGGGACAACGGCGCGGTCGCCCTCGCCTTCTCGGCCGAGGAGCCGGATTCCCTGCGTGGGCCGCAATTCGGGGCCGTCTGGTCCGACGAGGTCGCCAAGTGGCGCTACGCCGAGGCCGCCTACGACATGATCCAGTTCGGCCTGCGCCTCGGGCATCGCCCGCGCGGCCTCGTCACCACCACGCCCCGGCCGATCCCGCTCCTGCGCCGCATCCTCGCCGACCCGCGCACCGTGGTCAGCCGCGCCCGCACCGCCGACAACGCGGCCAACCTCGCGCCGGCCTTCCTCGACGCGGTGGTGGGGCGCTACGCGGGCACCCGCCTCGGGCGCCAGGAACTCGACGGCGAGCTGATCGAGGACCGGGTCGACGCCCTCTGGGCCCGGGCTGGCCTGGAGGCAGGGCGCGTGGCCGTGGCCCCGACGGACCTGCGCCGCATCGTGGTGGCGGTCGATCCGCCGGCCACCTCGGGCACCAGGGCGGATGCCTGCGGGATCGTGGCGGCCGGCCTCGATGCGGCCGGGCACGCCTTCGTGCTCGCCGATGCGACCCTGGCCCGGGCCACCCCGGAGGCCTGGGCGACGGCGGCCCTGGCGCTCTACCATCGCCTGCAGGCGGACAGCCTCGTGGTCGAGGTCAACCAGGGCGGCGAGATGGCCACCACCGTCCTCCGCCAGGTGGATGCCACCGTGCCGGTGACCCCGGTGCGGGCCACGCGCGGAAAGTACCTGCGGGCCGAGCCGGTCTCGGTGCTCTACGCGCAGGGGCGCGTCCACCATGTCGGCGCCCTGCCGGCCCTGGAGGACGAACTCTGCGATTTCGGCCCGGACGGCCTCTCGTCCGGCGCCTCGCCCGACCGCCTCGACGCCCTGGTCTGGGCCCTGACGCATCTCCTGCTGCGGGGCGGCCCCGAGCCGCGCATCCGGCGGCTCTAGCCCGATCCCGATTCCTCTCAAGCGAGGCCCCGATGGCGAACCTCCTCTCCCGGCTCGTGCGGCGGGCCGCGCCCGCGGCTCCCGACACCAAGGCCGCGCCCGTGCCCGGCATCGGCATCACCTTCTACGGCGAGGGCCGGGCCTCGTGGACGCCCCGCGACATCGGGGCGCTCGCCCGCGAAGGCTTCCAGCGCAACGCGATCGTCCACCGCGCCGTGCGGCTGGTGGCGGAGGCCGCCGCCTCCCTGCCCCTGGGGCTGGTGGGCGACACGGATGCGGCGCCCCATCCGCTGGAGGCGCTGCTCGCGCGGCCGAACCCGCGCGAGGGCGGGGCGCGCCTGCTGGAATCGCTCTACGGGCACCTCATGGTCTCGGGAAACGCCTACCTCCAGGCCCTCGGCCTCGACGGGGTGCCCCGCGAACTCCATGCGCTGCGCCCCGACCGCATGCGGGTGGTGCCCGGCCCCGACGGCTGGCCCGCCGCCTACGACTACACGGTCGGCGGGCGCACCCTGCGCTTCGATCAGACGGTGGAGGGCGTGCCCCCGATCCTCCACCTCACCCTGTTCCACCCCACCGACGACCATTACGGCCTCTCGCCGATGGAGGCGGCGGCGGTGGCGCTGGACATCCACAACGCGGCCGGCGCCTGGAACAAGGCGCTGCTCGACAACGCGGCGCGCCCCTCCGGCGCCCTGGTCTTCGCGACCCAGGCCGGCTCCACCCTGAGCGAGGCGCAGTTCACCCGGCTCAAGGGCGAGCTGGAGGCCAACTACCAGGGCGCCGGGAACGCGGGGCGCCCGCTCCTGCTCGAAGGGGGCCTCGACTGGAAGCCCCTCGCCCTCTCGCCCAAGGACATGGATTTCGTGGAGGCCAAGAGCGGCGCCGCCCGCGAGATCGCGCTGGCCTTCGGCGTGCCGCCCCTGCTGCTCGGCCTGCCCGGCGACAACACCCACGCCAACTACGCCGAGGCCAACCGCGCCTTCTATCGCCAGACCGTGATCCCGCTGGTGCGCCGCACGGCGGAAGCCCTCGCCCACTGGCTGGAACCCGCCTTCGGCCCCGCCCGCCTGGAACCCGACCTCGACGCCATCGAGGCGCTCGCCCCCGAGCGCGAGAGCCTGTGGCGCCGGGTGCAGGCGGCGGACTTCTTGACCGAGGCGGAGAAGCGCGCGGCGGTGGGCTACGGGCCGGGTTAGGAGTTCTGCCGACCTGAACCGCAGGTCCGGTCCTCAGGGCCCGTCCGAACCCGATGCTTTGGGTGCGGACAGAACCATCCGCGCCTGCGCAGACCCCGAGCAGGTCACGAACGCGACCGGATAATCCGGAACGTGTCGGTCCTCGGAGAGGAAGACGGCGCCCTCGGCATTGGCCTGAGCGATGAGCAGGTGATCCCACGGGTCCCCATGGTGCCGCGGGAGATCCCCGAGTGCCAGCAGATGCGGCGGAGTGATCCCGACGACTTCGAAGCCCTGGTCCCGCACCGCGTCGAGGATGCTGCCGAGATCGGCCTTCAGCTTGCCGACCCGCACCTTCACCTGGATCTCCCAGAGAGAAGCGACCGAGACCAGAACGTCGTTGGCGGGGTCCGCAATCAGATCCCGAGCGGCCTGACCGAGCCTCGGATCCGCGAGCAGCCACCAGAGCAGGGCATGCGTGTCGAGGAGAAGCCTCACTCCTCCTCGCCGCCCATATCCCGGCCCTCCATATCCCGGCCCTCCATGGCTGCGAGCAGTTCCGACGGCAGGACATCGAAATCCGGCGCCATCTCGATCTGCCCGCGCAGCGTACCGGGCCGGCGCCGGGGTGAGGGCTGGGGCGGGAGGACGATCGCGATCACCTCGTTGCGGGCGGTCACCGCGAAGGAGGCGCCATGGCGCACCTGACGCATGAAGCCGGCGAAATTGCCGCGGAATTCGCGCACGCCGACCTTCCGTGGCGCGCGAGGCGAAGCCTTCTCGTCCTCGGCCATCGCTCATCTCCGAAGTGTACACATAGTGTGTACGCACGCCGAACCGCACGGTCAATGCAGCTTGCGATCAGGCCGTCCGACCTGATCACCGCGGCCCCTCCCCGCCGGCTCCCGGCCGACACGGCACGGACGCTCATTCCGGCGGGGAAGGCCCTCAATCCCAATTCACGCGGCGGAGTCTCCCATGGACGGCCTGTTCACCGGCTATGCCAGCCTGTTCGGCGTGCCCGACCTCGGACGCGACGTGGTGGCGCCCGGCGCCTTCGCGGCGAGCCTGGCGGCGCGGGGCGCGGAGGGCGTGCGCATGCTCTGGCAGCACGACCCGGCCGAGCCGGTCGGGCGCTGGCTGAGCTTGCGCGAGGATGCGCGGGGCCTGCGCGTCGAGGGCCGGCTGAACCGCGCCGTCCAGCGTGCCCGGGAGCTCGACGCGCTCCTGAACGAGGGCGCCCTCGACGGGCTCTCCATCGGTTTCCGCACGATCCGCGCCCGCCCGGAGCGCGGGGGCACGCGCCGCCTGGAGGCGGTGGACCTCTGGGAGATCTCGCTGGTCACCTTCCCGCTCCAGGCCGGTGCGCGGATCGCGGCGCCGGCCCGCGCCGGCACCGCGCCGGCCGCCCTGGTTCGCGACCTCCACGCCCTTGCCCGCCGCATGGCGCCGTCCCGGCGCGCGGCCACCCCGTCCACCCGGCCCGGGTCCCGGCCCGCCGCCATCCTCCCCGCCCGCTCCGCGAGGTTCGCATGACCGTCCATCACCCCATCGAAACCCGGATTCACGACCGCGAAACCCGGATCCTGGAACACAAGAGCGCGCTGCCGCCCCTGGAGGACAAGGCGGCGGGCCATGGCCCGAACGACCCGGCGGTGAGCGCCGCCATGGGGGACCTGTCCCGCGCGTTCGAGGCCTTCAAGGAGACCAACGACACGCGGCTCGCCGAGATCGAGGGCCGCCTCACCGGCGACGTCCTCACCGAGGAGAAGCTCGCCCGCATCGACGCCGCCCTCGACACGGCGCGCACCCGCCTGGACCGCCTCACCCTGGAGGGCCGGCGCCCGCCGATGGGCAGCGGCGTGCCCGCCCTGCGCGAGGCCGCGAGCACCGAGCACAAGGCGGCCTTCGACCTCTACATCCGGGCGGGCGAGAGCGGCGGCCTCAAGCGGCTGGAGGAGAAGGCGCTCTCGGCCGGATCCGGCCCGGACGGCGGCTACCTCGTGCCCGCCACCGTCGAGCGCACGGTGCTGACCCGCCTTGCCAACCTCTCGCCGATCCGGGCGCTCGCCACCGTGCGGGTGATCTCCAGCGGGCAGTACAAGCGGGCGGTCTCGGTCAAGGACGCCGTCTCGGGCTGGGTCGCCGAGGCCGCGCCCCGGCCGCAGACCGACTCGCCGGTCCTGTCCGAGCTGAGCTTCCCCGCCATGGAGCTCTACGCCATGCCGGCGGCGACCCAGACGCTCCTCGACGACGCCATCGCCGACATCGATGCCTGGCTCGCCGACGAGGTGGAGACGGCGTTCGCCGAGCAGGAGGGCACCGCCTTCGTCACCGGCAACGGGGTCAGCCGCCCGCGCGGCTTCCTCACCTACGACACGGTGGCGAACACCGCCTGGGTGCCGGGCAAGCTCGGGACCGTGCCGACGGGGGCGGCCGGCGCCTTCCCGACGGCGAACCCCTCGGACGTGCTGCTCGACCTCGTCTATGGCCTGCGTGCCGCCTACCGCCAGAACGCGACCTTCGTGATGAACCGGCGCCTGCAGAGCACGATCCGCAAGTTCAAGGATGCGGACGGCAACTACCTGTGGCAGCCGCCCCTGGCCGCCGGCGCCCCCGCGACCCTGATGGGCTTCCCCGTGGCGGAGGCGGAAGCGATGCCGAACGCGGCCGCCGGCAGCCTTTCGGTGGCCTTCGGCGACTTCCGCCGCGGCTACCTCGTGGTGGATCGCGCCGGCCTGCGGGTGCTGCGCGACCCCTACTCCGCCAAGCCCTACGTGCTGTTCTACACGACGAAGCGCGTCGGCGGCGGCGTGCAGGACTTCGACGCGATCAAGCTCCTGTCCTTCGTGGCGTGAGCGCGGCGCCCCCGGGCCTTCGGGCCCGGGGGTCTTTCGCGGGCGGGCCATCCCGGCTCGTCTTGATGAAGCGGAAACGCTATCGCGCGATCATCAGATCAAGGTGTGGATACATTCCGCGCGATGAGGATCATCAAGCATAGACCGGGTGCTAATCCTGTCCCCGGGCGCTCCCGCCGGTTCGGGACCTGTCGTTGCGGCGGCGCCCCGATCGAGGGGGCACCATGGACCAGACCAACCGCCGCATGTTTCTCGGCGCACTCGCGGCCGGAGGCAGCCTGGCCGCCGGAGGCGCGTTCGCGGCGGAGGACGGCCATGCGGCGGGCGCCGACGTGGCCCCAGATTCCACCTTCCTGCGCACGATCCCCCGCAAGCCCGGGCCCGCCCCCGCCTTCACGGCCTCGCTGGATACCGGCCCGATCAAGGCGACCTCCGGCGGCTGGGCGCGGGAGATCACCGCGCACCAGCTTCCCCTCGCCACGGGGATCGCGGGCGCCCACATCTTCCTCAATGCGGGCGGGGTGCGCGAGATGCACTGGCACGCCTCGGCCGAGTGGGGCTACATCGTCGCCGGCCACTGTCAGGCGACCGTGATCGACGAGGCCGGCGAGATGGAGGTCGTCAACTTCGCGCCCGGCGACACCTGGTACTTTCCAGGCGGCCACGCGCACGCGATCCAGACCCTCGGGACCGAGCCGTGCCACGCGATCCTGGCCTTCGACGACGGCCTCTTCGGCGAGCACGGGACCTTCGGGCTGACCGACTGGATGAGCCGAATGGAGCCGGCGATCCTGCGCGGCGCCCTCGGCGTGCCGGAGGCAACCCTCGCGGCCCTGCCGGGCGGCGAGACCTACATCATCCAGGGTCCCGTCGTGCCCCGCGACAGCGCGGCCGCGCGCGCGGAGCGCCCCCTGCCGCCGGCGCGCACCCATCGCTTCGCGCTGGCCGAGGCCGCCGCCATCGCCGAGGGCGCCGGGTCCGCGATGCGGGTGGCGCCCGCGCGCGCCTTCCCGGTCTCGTCGGGGATGACCGGCCTTCTGGTGCGCCTCGCACCGGGTGCGGTGCATGGCCCCCACTGGCACACGCGGGCGAACGAGTGGCACTACGTCGTGCGGGGACGCACGCGCGTGACCCTATTCGGCCAGGACAAGCACATGGCGGTGGCCGAGCTCGGGCCGGGCGACTGCGCCTACCTGCCCCGCTCCTGCGGGCATTCGGTGGAGAACATCGGCTCCGAGACGGCCGAGATCGTCGGCGTGCACGACAGCGGCCTCTTCGACGAGACCCTGCTGGCGACGTGGCTGGCGCGGGTGCCGCGCGCGATGCTCGCCGCCAACCTCGGCCTCGGCGAACAGGCGGTCGCCGGCTTCCCGTCGGCGGCCCAGACCTTCAGCCGGCCGGTGAAGGACCGCACCTGACACCGGGTCTCACGGAGGCCGGCCCTCGGCCTCCGTGGGGCCGGGTCGCCCTCCGCCCCACCGGCATCCGCTTCCGCGGACGGCTTTTCAGCGCCGGCCGGGCTTGGCCATCCAGTCCGAGCGGGTGGCGCCGATGGAGGCGCCGGACGGCATGCGGGCGAGTTCGGCGGCGCGCTGGTTGATCCAGCCCGTATGCTCGCTCGTGGGGGTCACCGCCGTGAAGCCGCCGCAGGCGGTGCGGGCCTTCTTGTCCTGGCGCATGGCGCCGCTCGACCAGCTCACCACGCCGACGACCTGGTAGCCGCCGCGGCCGCCGCGCAGGATCGGCCCGCCGGAATCGCCCAGGCACGCGCCCGCGCCCGCCGTCTCGGCCAGCCGCCGGCGGTCGGTCACCACCGTGACGCGGTTGGCCACCTGGAGGGAGCCGATCGAGACGAGGTGGGCCTGGCGCAGGGTGCGGGCGGTGTTGCGCCGGTTCTCGGCCACCACCCCGAAACCCGCGATATCCACGGCGTCGCCGGTGTTGATGGCGCCCCCGCGCGGGTCGAGGGGCTGGAAGTCGCCGCCCAGCGGCTCGGCGAGCTTGATGAGCGCCAGGTCGATGCCCGGCTGGTCCTCCGGCGTGGTGCCGGGCACGAAATCGGGATGCATGGAGGCGGCGATCGCGTTGATGCGGCGCTGGCGAAAAGCCCGGTCCACCGCGACCACGCTGTAGCCGGCCTGATGCATCACGCAATGCGCGGCGGTGAGCACGATGTCCCGGGCGATGAGGGTGCCCGAGCAGATCTCGCCCTGGGTGCTCTCGATCCGCACCACCGAGGCGCGCAGGCCGTCGGGGTCGCGCGAGACCTCGCCGTTGATGACGGCGGAGGCCGGCGCGGGCGCGAGGGCGCACGAAGCCGCGAGCGCCAGGGCGGCCCCGGTCCGGCGGATCAATCTGGGCTGGGCATGCGTGCGCAGCGCGGTCGGCAGCATCGTGTCTCTCCCGCGTCCGGCGATGTTCTGGACGAGAACGTCGAGAAGCCTATCCGAAGGCAATCGCTCGGCCAAGCTCTGGTTCCGGGCGGGACGCCCGCCCGGAGGACGCGGGTTCAGGATTCCGACCAGCACGCGGCGGACCGCCACCCCGCGAGCGTGCGGTCGATCCAATCCCGCTGCGGCCCGAGGAGGACGCCCTGCGAGATGCCGCCGCAGGCCTTGCCGGCCACCCAGGCCGAGACCGCCAGGACCGCGGAGCCGGGGCCGATCGGGCCGCCGGAATCCCCGTGGCAGGCGCTCGCCCCGCCGGGGCCGGCGCCGAGCCAGACCAGGATGCGGCTCGGGCCGTGGGGCTCGACCACGGCGAGTTCGAGGCTGCGGTAGGTGCCGGTGCTGCGCGCATCCCCCGGCGCGGCCACGCCGTAGCCCGCGAGCGTCAGGCGCTCCCCGGCGCGCGGCATCGCCGCACTCAGCGCGGCGGGCCGGAAGCGGGCCGGCAGCGGCGCGGCGAGGCGCACCAGGGCGAGGTCGATGGAGCGGCGCCGCCCCGCCACCGCGCCGGCATCGTAGCCGGGATGCGGGGCCCGCGCGGCGATCTCGGCAAGCACGGGCGCGCCCGCCTCGTCCTTGTAGTGCACCCGATGTTCGGCGCGCCCCCCGACGCAGTGGCCGGCGGTGAGCACCGCGTCCGGCGCCACGACGATGCCCGTGCAGACGCCGCCGTTCGAGGACAGCACCATCACGGCCGAGGCCGCCGCCCCCGGGTCCGGACGCCCGCCGACCACGGCCCGGGCCGGCGCCACCGCGAGGAGCAGGGCCAGACCCGGAACCAGCACCGAGCTTCGAAGCGGACCATATCCGCGCGCCATCGCGACCCCTCGCCCCGCACGCCTCGACCCACGGAGACGACGATGACCCCGATACGCGTGGATGCCGCCGACGTCGAGCCGGTGACCCTGGCCGAGATGCGCGGGTACCTGCGCCTCGATCCCGACGATGCGGGCGCCGAGGACGCGCTGGTGGAGCGCCTGATCGCGGCGGCGCGGGCACAGGTGGAGGTCGCCGCCCGGCGCATCCTGGTGCCGGGGCGCTACCGCCTGATGCTCACCGCCTGGCCCCGCCACGGGTGGCTGCCGCTGCCCCTGAGCCCCCTCCTCGCCGTGGCGCGGGCGGGGCTCGTGGACGAGGCCGGCGCCGTCACCGACCTCGCGCCCGGCCTCGTCCGCCTCGGCGACGACCCGCACGAGGCGCCCGGCCTCGTCGTCGAGGCCGGGGTGCCGCCGCTCCTGCGCCGCGCCGCGCTGATCGAGGTCGATGCCGGCCATGGCGGCGCCGGGCCGCCCGTGCCGCCGGCCCTGGTCCAGGCCATCCGGCTCCTCGTCGCCCATGCCTTCGAGCATCGCGGCGACACGTCCGTTCCCCCGCCCCCGGGGGTCGCCTCCCTCGTCGAGCCCTTGCGGCGGCTGCGGCTCTAGCAGGCACCTTCCGGAGACCGTCCCATGATCCAGTCCCGTCCCCGCGCGCCCATCGGCGCGCGGCGCCGCCGCTTCGTGCTCGAACGCCCCCAGGAGGATCCCGACGGGTTCGGCGGGGTGGTGCGCCGGTTCGTCGCCGGCCCGCTGCTGTGGGGGGCGATCGAGCCCCTCGGCCAGGTCGAGCGGGTGCGCCTCGGCCGGGCCGAGGCCCTGCCCACCCACCGGGTGCGGTTCGCCTACGGCCCCGAGATCACCCCCGCGATGCGACTCGCCAGCGGCCCCCGCCGCTTCGCCGTCTGGATCGCGGGCGACCCCGACGGGCGCCGGCGCGAGCTGGTCTGCCACGTGGAGGAACTGACCGCCGGGGGAGCCGCCGCGTGAGCCTGGCCCCCACCCCCACCAGCCCGCTGCTCGCCCTGCGCGCCGCGATCCTGGCCTATCTCGCCCTCGACGCGCCCCTGGCCCAGCTGATGGGCGGGGCCTTCCGCCTCACCGACGAGCCGCCGCGCGGGGCGACGCCGGTCTACGCCCTGTTCGGGGATGCCGAGATCCGCGACGACTCCGTCGATGGCGCCCGGCGCCACCGGCACGCCCTGAGCCTCACGGTGTTCGCCCGACCCGGCTCGCTGCGCAGCGCAGTCGACGCCGCCGAGCGCATCGCCGACCTCCTCCACGATGCGCCCCTGAGCCTCTCGGGACACGCCCTGGTGCGCCTCGACCTGGAGGCCATCGCGGTGCGGCGCGACCCCGCCAGCGGCGAGGCCCGCGCCAGCCTGACCCTGCGGGCGATCACCGAGCGCCTGCTCGCCTGACCCCTCGATCCCTCACGGAGCCCCACCATGGCAGCCCAACGCGGCAAGGACCTGCTCATCCGCATCGCGACCAGCGGCGGCTTCGTCGCCGTGGCGGGCCTGCGCGCCCGCCAGATCGCCTTCAACGCGGAGGCGGTGGACGTCACGAACGCCGATTCCGCCGGGCGCTGGCGCGAACTCCTGGCCGGGGCCGGGGTCCGACGCGCCGCCCTCTCGGGCTCCGGCGTGTTCCGCGACGAGGCCTCGGACGCCCGCCTGCGCCAGGTGTTCTTCGACGGGACGCTGGAGAGCTTCCAGATCGTGGTGCCGGCCTTCGGCACCCTGGAGGGCCTGTTCCAGATCACCAGCCTCGAATATCGCGGGGATCACGCCGGCGAGGTCACCTTCGACATGGCCCTCGACTCGGCCGGCCCCCTCGCCTTCACGGCCGCCTGATGGCCAACCGCAGGCGCGGCGAGGTGGCCCTGGCGCTGGGCCCCGAGCGCTACACCCTCTGCCTGACCCTCGGCGCGCTCGCCGAGCTGGAGGACGCCCTCGGCGCCACGGACCTGCCCGACCTCGCGACCCGGTTCGCGGGCGGACGGCTGCGGAGCCGCGACCTCATCGCGCTCCTCGGCGCGGCCCTGCGCGGGGGCGGGCACGACCTCGACGCGGCGGCCGTCGCCGCGCTGCCCCTCGGGGGAAACCTCGATGCCATCGCGACCGCCCTCGGCGCGGTGCTGGTCGCCGCCTTCGGGGAAGCCCCCGAGGTCCCTTGAGCCCCACGGGGGGGAGCGCGCCGGAGCCGCCCTCCGCCTTCCCGTGGGACGAGGCGCTCGCGCTGGGTCTCGGACGCCTGCGCTGGCGCCCGCGCGACTTCTGGCGCGCCACGCCGCGCGAATTGATGGCCGCCGCCGGTCTGACCGCCCCCCGCACCCTCGACCGGGCCGGCCTGCGGGACCTGATCGCGCGACACCCCGACCCGACCTGAGGAGCGACCATGGCCGAGACCGAGATCGACCGCACCAGCACCGCCCGCGTCCGCCAGCTCGACACCCTGGACCGCCTCGCCCAGAAGTTCGGCCAGAGCCTGCAGAAGGCCCTCAGCATCAATGTCGGGACCGGACGCCAGCTCGACAGCGTGCTCGGTACCCTGACCACCAAGCTCTCGAACGTGGCGCTGAAAGCCGCCCTGAAGCCGGTCAAGGCCGGCATCACCCGGCTGGTGAACGGCCTGATGAGTACCGGCGCAGAGGGCGAGGCCACGGCCTTCGCGCGGGGCGGCGTGCTGGCGCAGGGGCGCGTGCGTCCCTTCGCGCAGGGCGGCGTCGTGGCGGCCCCCACCTACTTTCCCATGCGCGACGGACTCGGCCTGATGGGCGAGGCCGGACCGGAGGCGATCCTGCCCCTGAGGCGCGGGGCCGACGGGCGCCTCGGCGTCGCGGCGGGCGGCGGCGGTTCGGGCGGGAATGGCTCGGGCGGCGTCACCGTCCACATCGCCACGCCCGACATCGAGGGCTTCCGCCGCTCCGAGGCGCAGGTGGCCGCGAGCCTCGCCCGCGCGGTGGCGCGGGGCCGGCGCGGCCTGTGAGGAGGAACCGACCATGAGCAGCGAACCGCCGGCCGACTTCCACGAGGTCCGCTTTCCCCTCGACGTGGCCCTGCGCGGCAGCGGCGGCCCGAGCCGGCTCACCGAGATCGTCACCCTGGCCTCGGGCCGCGAGCACCGCAACAGCCGCTGGGCCGATTCGCGCCGGCGCTACGACGCTGGCTTCGGCATCCGCACCCTCGACGCGCTCCACGCCGTGCTGAGCTTCTTCGAGGAGCGGCGCGGCCGGCTCTACGGGTTCCGCTACCGCGACCGGGTCGATGCGGGATCCGGCCCGCCCTCGCGCGCGGTCGCGGCCACCGACCAGCTGCTCGGCCTCGGCGACGGGACCACGCGGGTGTTCCAGCTCGCCAAGACCTACGGCACCGGGCCGATGCCCTACCGCCGCACCATCACCAAGCCGGTGGCCGAGAGCGTGCGGGTGGCGGTGAACGGAATTGCCGTGCCGCCGTCCCAGGTCGCCTGCGACGCGACCACCGGCCGCCTCACCTTCGCGGCCGGCGCCGTACCGGGCGTAGGCCTTCGCGTGACGGCGGGCTTCACCTTCGACGTGCCGGTGCGCTTCGACACCGACGACCTCACCGTGGACCTCTCGGCCTTCTCCGCCGGGGAGATCCCGAAGGTGCCCCTCATCGAGATCGTGCCGTAGCGTCCGGGCGCAGCACGCCCGCGCGCCGGATCACGGTCCGGGGCGCGAAGCGCCACAGCCGCTCGGCCCCCGGGAAGGCGGCGATCTCGGGCGCGTCGAGGATCACCGCGGCGCGCCCCGTCATCTGCAGGAGGTCGCCCGTGGCGAAGTCGGGGAAGGCGAGGCCGGCGCGGGGATTGGCGAGCATGTTCCCGAGGGTGTTGAAGAAGCGGTTGCCCGAGAAATCCGGGATCGTGAGCCCGCCCTCCGCATCGATCCGCACGAAGCCGGCGGGGCCGCCACGATGGGAGACGTCGACCTGGCGGCGTCCGTCCGCGCCCTCCACGTAGCTGGCCACGAAGAAGGTCTCGGCCTGCGCGACGAGGGCCCGGGCGCCCGCGTCGAGGCGCTCCGAGACCTGCGGAGCCGACGCTTCGGCCGCGGAGACCGGGCCCGGATTGGGCCGGACCCGGATGTATTGCGGGCAATTGCCGAAGCTCTGGGTGACCGCGATCTCGAACCCGTCCGCCTCACCGACCCGGACGGTTCCGTTGAGGCGGTTGCGCCGCCGCGTGGTCAGGTCGATCCCGAGGAGCCCGATCGCGGCGCCGTCCACCAGGCCCGCCTGGGCCGGGTCGTGCGGGTCGGGGGCGGCCCGCACCCGGAGGCGGGCGGGATCGGGCACGTCGAGGAAGCCCGGAGGGCCGGTTCGCAGCGTCGCCCAGGCCTCCCCGGCGGGGTCGACCGTGCCCAGCACCACGAAGGGCATGGTCCGGTAGAAGGTGCGATGCTGCTCGATCAGGTGATCGCGGATCACGCGGGGGCCGAGCTCTGCCATCCGCTCGGCGACGCCGAGATGCGCCTGGATCGCGATCTCGCCGGGATGCCAGGGCGAGGCCGGACGGGATTCTGTCGTCGACATGGAGGATCTCCCGCGAAGGAAGGGATGTGTCAGGCGGCGCGCAGGCCGGCCGGCGTCTCCGGGAACGGCACGAATCCCGGCAGCGCCTCGATGCGGGCGAGCCAGGCGCGGACCGCGCCGTAGGGCGCGAGGTCGACGTTCCCCTCGGGGGCGGCGGCGATGTAGCTGTAGAGCGCCACGTCCGCGACGGTGGGATGATCGGCGGCGATCCAGGACCGGCCGTCGAGTTCGGCCTCGATGCGGCCGAGGATCAGGTGGGCCCGGGCGATCACCTCGGCAGCGTCGAAGGCGGCACCGAACACGGTGATCAGGCGGGCGGCGGCCGGCCCGAAGGCGATGGGGCCCGCCGCGACGGAGAGCCAGCGCTGCACCCGCGCCGCGCCGGCCGCGTCCTCCGGCAGCCAGTCCGTGCGGCCGAGCGCCTTGGCCACGTAGACGAGGATCGCGTTCGAGTCCGGCACGACGACGTCGCCGTCCACGAGCACGGGGACCTGGCCGAACGGGTTGAGCCGCAGGAAGTCCGGCGTCCGGTGCGCGCCGGCCGCGAGATCCACCTCCACGATCGCGTGCCCCGCGCCGACGAGCGACAGGAACAGGCGGGCCCGGTGGGCATGCCCGGACAGGGCCATATGATAGAGCTTCATGGGATCTCGCCTCGCCTAGGAGCCGGCGGCGCCGGCCTCGTCCGCATCTGAGACCATTCCCCGATTTGCGAGAACCGGCGTTTTCGGCAATCGACTGTTCCGACAGGTGGAATGATCTTCGGACGGAGTGGGCCATGGACCGGTGGCAGGCGATGCGGGTCTTCGTGCGGGTGGCGGAGACTGCGGGCTTCGCCGGCGCCGCGCGCCAGCTCAACATGAGCCCGCCGGCCGTGACCCGGGCGGTGGCGGCCCTCGAGGCGCGGATCGGCACCCGGCTCCTGACGCGGACCACCCGCACGGTGAAGCTCACGGAGGCGGGCGGGCGCTACCTGGAGGATTGCCGGCGCATCCTGGCGGAGATCGAGGAGGCGGAGGCCGCCGCCTCCGGCGCCGGCGCGACGCCCTCGGGCGCCCTGACGGTCACCGCGCCGGTGCAGTTCGGCCGGCTCTACGTCCTGCCCGTCATCACGGAGCACCTCGCGCGCCATCCCGCCGTGACCACGCAGGCCCTGTTCCTCGATCGCGTGATCAACATGGTCGAGGAGGGGGTCGATGTCGGCATCCGCATCGGCCACCTGCCCGCTTCCGGGCTCACGGCGATCCGGGTCGGCAGCGTGCGCCGGGTGCTGTGCGCCGCGCCGGCCTATCTCGACCGGCGCGGGACACCGGTCGGCGCGCGGGATCTGCGGGACCACGCCGTGATCGGGTCGACGGGCACGGGGTCGGCAGGCTCGGGGTCGGCGGCCGGAACGCCGCGTCCCCGCCTGACCTGCAACACCGTCGATTCCGTCCTGGCGGCCGCGCTGGCGGGGCAGGGAATCGCCCGGCTCCTGTCCTATCAGATCGCGCCGTCCGTCTCGGGAGGGCACCTCCGGATCGTCCTCGACGACCCGAACGAGGCGCCGATGCCGATCCACGTCGTGAGTGCCGAGGGCCGGCGCGCGCCGGCCAAGGTGCGGACCTTCATCGACCTCGCGGTGGCGCGCCTCCGGGCGAACCCCATGCTCAACCCTGATCGACCCTGAAGGCCACGGCGATGCGCGACCTGCCCCCCGACCTCGCCGCGCACCTCGCCGGCGGGGCCACCACCCTGTGCCATTGCTGGGCGCTGACCCGGCGCGACGGAACGCGGCTCGGTTTCACCGACCACGACCGCGACCTCGTCCTCGGCGGCCTGACCCACGCCGCCCGCTCCGGGCTGGAGGCGGCCGAAGCCAGCGCGGAACTCGGCTTCGCCATCGGCGGCGGCGAGGTGGCGGGCGCCCTCTCGGCCCTCGGCCTCTCAGAGGACGACATCGCGGGCGGGCTCTACGACGGGGCCTCCGTGGAGACCTGGCTGGTGGACTGGAACCGTCCGGAGACCCGCCTGCTCCTCGAGATCGGCACCATCGGCGAGGTGCGCCGGGCCGGCGGCGCCTTCGTGGCCGAGTTGCGCGGGCTGATGGACCGGCTCGACGCCGAGCGCGGCCGGACCTACCGCGCCACCTGCGCGGCCGACCTCGGCGATGCCCAGTGCCGGGTGGACCTGAACGATCCGCGCTTCGCCGCCACCGGCACCGTCGCGGGCCAGCCCGAACCGGGGACGCTGGCGGTGACCCTGTCCGGCCCGTTCCCGGCGGACTGGTTCACGGGCGGGCGCCTGACGTGGACCGGCGGCGCGTCGCGCGGGCAGGAAGCCGACCTGCGGGCGCAGACCGGCGCGGGGACGGCCCTTGGCCTCGAACTCTGGCAGGCGCCGGCCCGACCGGTCGCCCCCGGCGATCCGTTCCGCCTCGTCGCCGGCTGCGACAAGCGCCTGGCCACCTGCCGCGACAGGTTCGCCAACGTGGCGAACTTCCGGGGCTTCCCGCACCTGCCGGGCAACGATTTCGTGCTGCGCCCCGTCTCCGGCTCCGGGCCGGGCCTCGACGGCGGCAGCCTGTTCCGCTGAGGCACCCGATGGACCCGGATTCCCTCGTCACGCTGGCGCGCGGCTGGATCGGCACGCCCTACCGGCACCAGGCCTCGCTGAAGGGCGTCGGCTGCGACTGCCTCGGCCTCCTGCGCGGAGTCTGGCGCGAGGCCCTCGGGCCCGAGCCGGAGGCCGCACCGCCCTACGCCGCCTCCTGGGCGGAATCCGCGGCGCCCGGCACCGATCCCTTCGCGGAGGCCGCCCGGCGCCATCTCGTGCCGGTGCCCGACGCGCGCGCCGCCTATGTCCCCGGGCCCGGCGACGTGCTGCTCTTCCGCTTCCGGGCCCACCTGCCGGCCCGGCACTGCGCCATCGCCACGGGCGCCGGCACGATGATCCACGCCCATGACGGGGCCCGCGTCACGGAAGTGGCGCTCACGGGCTGGTGGCGGCGCCACCTCGCCCATGGCTTCCGGTTCCCGCGCCCGGCCTGACCGGACGCCGGCCCCACCCCCTCGCATCCCCGGAGCCCGCCATGGCCACGCTGATCCTGCAAACCGCCGGGGCGGCGGTCGGTACGGCGCTCGGCGGGCCGATCGGCGGAATCGTCGGGCGCGTGGTCGGGGCGGCGGCCGGATCCGCCCTCGACGGGGCCCTGCTCGGGGGCAGCGCCACCCGCCGGGTCGAGGGGCCGCGCCTGTCCGACGTGGCGGGCCTGAGCTCCACCGAGGGCGACCCGATCCCCCGCGTCTACGGCCGCGCCCGGATCGGCGGCACCCTGATCTGGGCCACCCGTCCCCTCGAGGTCGCGGCCACCGAGGTCGAGCGCGCCGCCGGCGCCAAGGGCGGGGGCGGCGCAAAGACCGTGCGCACGACCTATGCGTACTTCGCCGACCTCGCCATCGGCCTGTGCGAGGGGCCGGTCGCGGGCATCCGGCGGGTCTGGGCGGACGGGCAGGAACTGGATCTGACCACCCTCGCCTGCCGCCTGCACCGGGGCGGGCCGGACCAGGCCCCCGATCCACTCATCGTCGCCAAGGAGGGGGCGGACGACGCCCCGGCCTATCGCGGCCTCGCCTACGTGGTGTTCGAGCGCCTGGCGCTCGCCGCGTTCAGCAACCGCATCCCGCAATTCGCCTTCGAGGTGCTGCGCCCGGTGGAGGGGCTCGCGGGGATGATCCGCGCGGTCTGCCTCATCCCGGGCTCCACCGAGTTCGGCCTCGATCCCGCCCGCGTCACCGAGGATGCGGGCTACGGCACCACCCGGCCGGCGAACCGCTTCCAGCTCCAGGCCGGCACCGACGTCGTCGCGTCGCTGGACGCCCTCCAGGCCCTGTGCCCGCGCCTTGCCCGCGTCTCCGTGGTGGCGAGCTGGTTCGGCGACGACCTGCGGGCGGGCGCCTGCACCATCCGGCCGAAGGTCGACAACCCCGCGAAGCTCACCTCCGGCGACATCTGGTCGGTGGCCGGGCTCGGGCGGGCGGAGGTCGGCGGCGTCTCGACGGGGCCGGGCGGCGGGCCGGCCTATGGCGGCACGCCCTCCGACGCGGGCCTGACCCGGCTCGTGGCCGAACTGCGCCGGCGCGGCCTTGCCGTGGTGCTCTACCCCTTCGTGATGATGGACGTGCCCGCCGGCAACAGCCTCCCGGATCCCCGCGACCCGGGGGCCGCCGGGCAGCCCGCCTATCCCTGGCGCGGGCGCATCACCTGCCACCCCGCCCCCGGCCTGCCCGGCAGCCCGGACGGCACCGCGGCGGCGGAGGCGCAGGTGTCGGCCTTCTTCGCCCGCTACCGCGCCTTCCTGCTGCACTACGCGGATCTCGCCGCGACCTGGGCGGCGGACGGCGTGGATCTGGCGGGCTTCCTCGTCGGCAGCGAGTTCGTGGGCCTCACCCGGGTGCGGGGCCGGAACGCGTCCTATCCCGCCGTGGAGGGGTTCCGGGTCCTGGCGGGCGAGGTGCGCCAGCGCCTCGGCGCCCGGGTCGCGCTGGCCTACGCGGCCGACTGGACCGAGTACGGCGCCGACGTCCGGGAGGGCGGAAGGAGCCTGCGCTTTCCCCTCGACGCGCTCTTCGCGGACCCGGCCATCGACGCGGTGGGGATCGACTACTACCCGCCGCTCAGCGACTGGCGCGACGACGGCGACCACGCCGACCTCGACCTCGCCGACGCCCTCTACGACCGCGCCTACCTGAAGGGGCGGATCGGCGCCGGCGAGGCCTTCGACTGGTTCTACGCCGATGCCGCCGACCGGGCGGCGCAGGCCCGCACGCCGATCGCGGACGGCGCCTACGCCAAGCCCTGGATCTACCGGGCCAAGGACTTGGTGGCGTGGTGGTCGAACCCCCACGTGGAGCGCGACGGCGGGGTCGAGACCCGCGCCACCGCCTGGGTGCCGCGATCGAAGCCGATCTGGCTCACCGAGATCGGCGTGCCGGCGGTCGACAAGGGCACCAACGGCCCGAACGTCTTCCCCGACCCGAAATCCTCGGAGAACGCGGCCCCGCCCGGCTCGCGCGGCACCCGCGACGACCTCATCCAGGCGCGCGGCCTCGCCGCCATCCTGGCGCGGTTCGATCCTGGCCTGCCCGGCTTCGAGCCCGCCCACAACCCGGTCTCGCCGCTCTACGGCGGGACCATGGTCCCGGCCGATTCGATCTTCGTCTGGGCCTGGGACGCGCGGCCCTAACCCGGCCTTCCCCGACTTCGACACCGTCTGGGCGGATGCGGGCAACTGGGCGGTGGGCCACTGGATCACCGGCCGGATCGAGGGGATGGAGCTCGACCGGCTCATCGCCGCGATCCTGGCCGACCTCGGCGTCGACGTGCCCGCCGCGATCACGGCCGATGCCTTCCTCGACGGCTACGTCATCGACCGGCCGATGTCGGCCCGCGCCGCCCTGGAGCCCCTGGCGCAGGTCTACGGCCTCGACGTCTCGGCGGGCGCCGGAACCCTCACGGTCCGGGGCCCGCGCCGCGAGGTCCCCGGCGTGCTGGAGGCCGGCGACCTCGTGCGGGTGCGGGACGACGAGGCGCCCCTGAGCCGCGTCCGGGCGGAGGAGGCCGAGCTGCCGCGCTCCGTCGAACTCGGCTTCACCGATGCCGAGAGCCCCGAGTACCGCCGGGCGAACGCCGCCGCGACCCGCCCCACCGGACTGCGGCGCCGCGAGGTCCGGATGGAGGCCGCCCTCGTCACCCGCCGCGATTGCGCCGAGGCCCTGGCGGAGGCCGCCCTCGACGCCACCCTCGCGGCCCGCGACACGGCGCGCTTCACGGTGAGCCCGCGCCGGATCGAGCTCGCGCCGGGCGACCTCCTCGCCCTACCGGGCGAGGACGCGCCCCACCGCATCGTGCGGATCGCAGACAATCCCCTGGGACGGCAGGTGGAGACGCGGGCGGTGCCGCTGCGGGGCGGCAGGCCGCGTGTCGGCGACCGGGCCGGGGCCCGCCCGCGCCGGCCGCCGCCGGCGCTGGCCGGGCCACCCTTCGCGGTCGCCCTCGACCTGCCCGCCGACCGGGGCACGCCGACCGCCCTGCAGGTGCTCGCGGTGGCCGCCGATCCCTGGCCGGGCCCGATGGCGGTCTGGCGCTCGGAGGGCGCGGGCGCGCCCCTGAGCCCCCACGGCTTCGTCGACCACCCCGCCTGCCTGGGCGAGACGCTGACGGCGCTGCCGCCCGGACCGCTCTGGCGCTTCGACCGCAACGCCCGGCTCGATGTCCGCCTGCGCCGGGCCGGGGCGCTCGGGTCCATCGACGACGCGGGCGCGCTCGCCGGTGGCAACCTCTTCGCCCTGCGCGGCCCGGACGGGGCGACCGAGCTGTTCACGGCGGCCGGGATCGCGCTGATCGGACCCGAGACCTACCGGCTGACCCGCCTCCTGCGGGGGCTCGCCGGCAGCGAGGCCCAGGCGCGGCGCACCGCCCCCGCCGGAGGCCTGATCGTGCGCCTCGACGCCGCCCTGGTGCCCCTGGTCGAGCGCGTCGACGAGATCGGGCGCGCCTTCCGCTACCGGGTCGGCCCGGCCGGACGCGACCCGGCCGACCCGGCCTTCGTCGAGTTCGTTGCCCGCGCCGGCCCGGAGGCCCTGCGCCCCTTGAGCCCGGTCCACCTGCGGGCGCGGCGGGCACCGGAGGGCGTGCGCCTGAGCTGGATACGCCGGGCCCGGCGCGACGGCGATTCCTGGGAAGTCGCCGAGATCCCCCTGGAGGAGCCGGAGGCCTACCGCATCGAGGTGTTCTCCGCCGCCGGCGCCCGCCTGCGCACGCTGACGGCGGACCGCCCCGACCAGCTCTACGACACCGCCGCCGAAACCGCCGATTTCGGCGGCCCGCAAGACAGCCTCGACATCGCCGTCGCCCAGGTCGGCGGACTCGCCGGTCCGGGGCCGGCGAGCCGGGCCCGCCTCCGCGTCCGGGCGTCCTGAGCCCCTCAGTCCCTCCCATCCGGAGCCGGCCCATGTCCGACACCACCGCCAACCTCGCGCTGCCGCTGATCGCGGCGGCGCAGGCGCAGAAGCACGTCACGCACAACGAGGCGCTGGCCGCCCTCGATACGCTGGTCCAGCTCGCCTGCCTCGACAAGGATCGCGCGAGCCCGCCGGCCGACCCCGCCGAGGGCGACCGCTACCTGGTCATGGCCCCGGAACCCACCGGGGCCTGGGCCGGCCTCGGCGGCCAGGTCGTCCGCTTCCAGGACGGGCACTGGCTCGGCTTCCCGCCGAGGGCCGGCTGGCTCGCCTGGGTCGCCGACGAGGCCACCCTCTACGTCCAGACCGGCACCGGCTGGTCGCCGCTTCCGGGCTCGGCCTCGGTCCTCCAGGAGATCACGCGCCTGGGGCTCGGCACCACGGCCGATGCGAGCAACCCCTTCGCGGCCAAGCTGAACAAGGCCCTCTGGACCGCCCTGACCACCGGCGAGGGCGGGTCGGGCGACCTGCGTTACACCCTCAACAAGCAGGCCGCCGGCAACGTGCTGTCCCTCCTGTTCCAGAGCGGGTTCTCGGGCCGCGCCGAGCTCGGGCTCACCGGCGACGACGACCTCACGCTGAAGGTCTCGCCGGACGGCGGCACGTTCCGCGAGGCCCTGCGCGTCAACCGGAGCACGGGCGCCCTCTCGGTGGTCGCCGGCACGGCCGCGAGCCCCGCCCTCACGCCGGCCGGCGACCCCGATACCGGCACGTTCTCGCCCGGCGCCAACCTCTGGGGAGTCGCCACCAACGGGGGCGAGCGCCTGCGCATCGACGGGTTCGGCAATATCGGCCTCGGGACCACGGCGCCGCGCTCGCGCCTGGACACCGCCCTCGGCACCCTGTCGGGGGCCGCGAACGACTACATCAAGGCGCAGGCCGCCCTGTCCGGCGGCGGCACGATCACCTGGGGCGGGCCGGGCGGACGGCTCGCCTGGTCGGCCCGCTTCCACGGCATCCCCCTGGCCCGGCCGACCTTCGTGAGCGGGCACCTGCAGATCGACATGCCGACCGCACCGATCGCGGCCGCGCAGGTGCATGACGGAACGGCCCGGGCCGTCGTCGGCGGCGTGCCACTCGCCGCCTCGGAGGCGCTCTGGGCCGTGCACACGCCCGGCGGCGGCCCGACCGACGTCAGCTTCCGCATCACGACGTCCGGCGCCGCCTTCTCCGCGCCGAGCAACTGGATCCTAGTCGCCTGCGTCAGCGCCGACGACGGCTCGCTCAAGCTCGGCACCGGCGCGACCCTCCCGGCCGGCTGCTCGCTGACGCCGGGCCTCGGGGCGTTCACCACCAAGGGCGCCGCCGGCTTCGGTGGAACGGTGGCGCACACCCAGGACAACGCCTTCAGCTTCGGCACCGCCGCCATGCGCGCCGCGGTGGTGTACGCAGCCACCGGCAGCATCAACACCTCGGACGCCCGCGAGAAGACGGCGGTCGAACCCTTCACCGACGCGCAGGTCCGCGCCGCCACGGCGCTCGCCCGGGAGATCGGCACCTTCCGCTACCGCGATGCCGTGGCGGCCAAGGGCGCGGGCGCCCGCGTCCATGTGGGCCTGACGGTGCAGCGGGCCATCGAGATCCTGGCGGCCCACGGCCTCGACCCCCTGGCCCTCGGCCTCATCTGCCACGACGCGTGGGCGGCGACCGAAGACCTGCCCGCCATCCCGGGGCGCGACGCCGTGCGGGCCGAGGACGGGAGCGAGATCGCACCCGCGATCGCGCCCCGGGCCGGAACCCCGGGCCGGCCGGCCGGGGACCGCTACGGCTTTCGAACCGACGAGCTGCTGCTGTTCCTGGCGCGCGGGTTCGACGCCCGCCTGGACGCCCTCGAAGCGCGCGTGTCCTGACGCTTCAGACCGCGGCGCACCGCGATCCCGTCGGGGCCCGGCGTCAGCGCAGGTAGCCCGCTGCGCGCAGCTCCGTCTCGACGGCCACGCACAGGTCGGTCAGCGGATTGTCGTTGCGGGCGTCCGGCGGATGCAGCGGCTCCATGGGCGGAAAGCTGAAATCCGGCGCGGGCCGGTCCTCCTGCGAGACCGGCTGCGAGACTCGCAGATCATCGCCGGGAAGCTCCCGCCTCAGGGCAGTCGAGATGAGCTTTCGCAGCATATCCGCCTTCCCGGCCGCACGAACACCGTCGTTCTCGCCCGGATTTCGCCGGTAATCAACAGTCTGGAGACATGACATGGACATGAGCTCCATCGGCCGGGCCGTGCTGATTGCACGGGAAGGACGCCGCCTCTCCGCCTATCGGGACAGCGTCGGAATCTGGACCATCGGCATCGGACACACGGCCGCCGCCGGTCCGCCCGTGGTCACGCCGGGGCTCAGGCTCACGGAGGCCGCCTGCGACGCGCTCTTCGACCGGGATCTCGTGGCCTATGAACGCTGCGTCGCCCGGACGGTGCCGGCGGGACTGCCCGACCACGCCTTCGACGCCCTGGTGTCGCTGTGCTTCAACATCGGACCGGCGGCCTTCGCACGCTCGACGGTGGCGCGCCGCCTCAGGGCGGGCGACCGGGCCGGCGCGGCCGAGGCAATCCTGCTCTGGAACCGCCCCGCCGCGCTGATTCCGCGCCGGGGCGCCGAATACGACCAGTTCCGCACCCCCTATGCCCATGCCCTGCCCCGGGCGCGCCGGGGGGACGCGGCCGCGATTCCCGCGCCCCGTCCCCCCGGTCCACCCCTGCCCGCGCCGCGCCGGCCGCTCCCGACCGCCCGGCCCCCGCTAGGCGCCAACCCGCCGGAAGCGCCGGCAAGGCCCGGCGCGTGGGCCCGCCTGTGGTCGGCCCTGCGCGGCCGCTGACCCGTCCCCTGACCCTCCTGCCGATGGATGCTCCCATGACGCCTCTGTTCCCGAACCGCGCCCGCCCGGTCGCGATCGCCGCCGCGCTCCTCGCCGCCCTTACCGTCCCGTGCGCGGCGCAGGGCGCCACGGTCGACCTGCCCTGGGGCGACCTCCTCGCGGGCGCCGTCCAGGGGCTCGGCTCCGTGCTCGTGCCCCTGGCCGCGACCGCCGCCCTGGCGGCCCTGGCGCGCCTGACCGGCCCGCTGCGAATCCTCGTCACCACCACCCTGGTGGAGCGCCTCGTCCGCAACGTGGGCGATTACGCGGTGAACGCGGTGGCCGGCGCGGTGCGCGGCCGGACCCTGAGCGTGCCGGTGGGCTCGACCGTGATCGCCAGCGCCGTGCAGCGGGCCCTCGACCAGGCGCCCGGCTGGCTCGTCCGCGCGGCGGGCGGCGTCGACGGCCTCGGCGAGAAGGTGTTTCGCAGCCTGCCCCTGGAGGAAGCGGCGACGGAGGCCAACACCCTGCACCCCGCCCTGCGAGCCATGCGGATGCGGCGTGCCACGCCCTGACCCCCGGCCGCGCGGAGTCCGACCCTGACGGAGATCCGGTCCCGATGGAGATCCGGCCTTGGAAAAGATCGCCCTCGAAGCCGCCCACCTCCTCGTCTCGCAGGAGGGGGCCGGCTGGATCGTCGCCGTCCTGCTCGGGCTCGCCTGCCTCCACCTGCACCGGGACGCCGCCCGGGCGCAGGAGGCGCGCCTCGGCGAGACCGGCGCGACCGCCACGGCCCTGGAACGGGCCTCCCAGACCAATGCCGCCGTCGCGGCCGCCCTGGAGAGCCGGACCCGCGTCCTCGAGGATCTCTGCCGGGTCTCGGCCGAGATCGCGCGCGATGTCGAGCGGAGCGACGCGCGCGCCCGCGAAAAGTTCGACGAGGTCCTGCGCCGGCTCGCCGAACCCCGCCCGTGAGACCCGCAACCCTGGAGGAAGCGCCATGGACCGCATCGGACTGTTTCGTGCCCGGCATCCGGACGGCCGCGGCGCGACCCTGCGCCTGCGGGCCGCCCGGCGGCGCTTCGAGCGCTCCACCCTGGCCCTGCGCAAGGCCGCCCTCGACCATATCGACGCGCAGGTTCCCGTCGACACGATGCTCAAGGCGACCCTGGACCGCCTGGCCGCGCGGGCATGCGGCGCGCCCTGAACGCATGGCGCCGCGACGGGGCCCGGCGGCGGCGGGAACCGGATGGCGGAGGTCGCGCTTGGACTTCGCATTCAGGGCGCATTCAGTGCCCCGTCCCTAGATGTTCCGGTCATGCGTATCCTCCTCGCCCTGTTGTTGATCGGCCTGACCGTCGCGGGGTTCGCGAGCGGTTCGATCGATACGCTCGCGGAGGAGACGCCGGGGACCGGCACGGTGGCGGTGCCGCTGGCCACCATGCCGCGCAGCGAGACCTGCCTTGCCGCCGCGGACCTGCGCGAGGCGGTGGCCGACAAGCGGGTGATCCCCCCCGTGGCGGCGATCCGCGCGGCGCGCCAGGTCATCCCGCGCGCCGAGATCCAGCGGGCGCGCCTGTGCCGGAGCGACGACACGCTGGTCTACCTCCTGACCGCCCTGCGCCGGGACGGGCAGTTCGTGCACGTCATGGTCGATGCCACCACCGGGCAGGTGACCGGGCCGTGAGGCGGGCGAAGTCTGTTTCGCGAAGGACGGGAGCCGTCTAACGTGCGGCCCGCCGGCAGGACGTGGTTCCGGCCAACATCGTAGGAGTTCGGGACCGTGCGCTTGCTCGTCGTGGAGGATGACCGGGACATCAACCGGCAGGTGGTGACCGCGCTGGAGGAAGCCGGCTACGTGGCCGACAAGGCCTTCGACGGCGAGGAGGGCGGCTACCTCGGCGAGAACGAGCCCTACGACGCGATCATCCTCGACATGGGCCTGCCGAAGACCGACGGCGTCAGCGTGCTGCAGAAGTGGCGCCGGGCCGGCATCAAGACCCCGGTCATCATCCTCACCGCCCGCGACCGCTGGTCGGACAAGGTCGACGGCTTCGATGCGGGGGCCGACGACTACGTCACCAAGCCCTTCCACATGGAGGAGTTGATGGCCCGGGTGCGCGCGCTGCTGCGCCGCGCCGCCGGCCACGCCACCAGCCAGATCGCCTGCGGGCCGGTGGTGCTCGACACCCGCTCGGGCCGCGTCTTCGTGGACGGCAATCCGGTCAAGCTGACGAGCCACGAGTACCGGCTGCTCTCCTACCTCATGCACCACACCGGCCGCGTGGTCTCGCGGGCCGAGTTGACCGAGCACCTCTACGATCAGGATTTCGACCGTGATTCCAACACCATCGAGGTCTTCGTCGGCCGCCTGCGCAAGAAGCTCGCGGTCGACCTGATCCAGACCGTGCGGGGCCTCGGCTACCTGGTCGACCCGAACCAGCCGGCGCCCCGGGTGTGAGCGATCATCCGCGCGCGCCGATCTCCGTCATGGCGAAGGCGTCGCCTTTGAAGAGCAGCGGCACGCCGTGGATTTCCGCCATCGCGTAGGCAAGGCAATCGCCCATGTTGAGCTGGGCCGGGTGCCCGGTTCCTCTTCCGTAGCGCTCGAACACGGCGAGCGCCCGCACCCCTGCATCGTGTGGAATGGGAACCAGGCGCGTACCGGACATCCGGAGGAAGCGCGCGATATCCGATTGGATGACCGGGAGAGGACGATCCAGCTTCCGGCGGATGGCGAGAGCCGTTTCGTAGACCGCGAGGGGCGACGTGAACGAATCGACGGCGGCATCCAGTCGACCAGCGAGGCTTTCTCCTTCGGGCTCCCCCGTGAGCACCGCAACGAGGGCGGATGCGTCGACGAACATCAGGTGTCGCCGCTCAACGCGTCGTAGAATGCCTTGTCGGCCTCCAGCCCCGTCGCCGGCGATTCCGCGATGCGATCGCGGAGAGGCTTCATCCGCTCCCACAGGCTGAGCGTCTCCTCCTCGCGCCGCAACTCGTTGCCGACGGCCAGTTTGACCGCCTCCGTCAACGGAATGCGCTTGCGCCGCGCGAGGGCACGCACGAGACGATCGGTCTCTTCGTCGCGAATGTGTCGTGCCATGGTCAAGCTCTCCGGGCACCGATGTACACTGTGTGTCAAGGTCATCTACACCCCTGCGGACAAGCGGTTCGACGCGGGCAAGCGGTCCGATCCCGAGAAACGAGACGGCGATGGTCCCCTCCCCCTCCTGGCTCCCGATGCGCCGGCGCTCCATCGCCGTGCGTCTGGCCACCTCGGCGCTGCTGGCGAGTTCCGCGATCCTGCTGATCGCCGCCTGGATCCTGACGACCCTGTACCGGGAGAACACCGAGCGCGCCTTCGACAGCCGGCTCCTCGTCTACGCCAACAACCTCGCCACCGACCTCGTCTCGCCCAACGATCCCGAGAGCCGCTCCTTCACCCTGAGCGACCCGCGCTTCGACCTGCCGCTGTCGGGCTGGTACTGGCAGATCGGGCGACCCGACGCGAAGCCCCGCGACCTGCGCACCTCGCGCTCCCTCGTGGGCGTTCCCCTGCGGGCCGCCGGCACGCCCGACAACAAGGCCGGGATCGGCCAGATCCGCCAGGGCTACGGCCGGGCGCAGGACGAGCGCCGCCTGCGCATCATCGAGCGCGACGTCGACCTCGGCGAGGAGGGCCGCTACACCGTGCGGGTCGCCGGGCCCGCCGACGAGATCCAGAACGACGTGGACCGGTTCCGCTTCTCGCTGATCGTCACGTTCGGCTTGCTCGGCCTGTCGCTGGCCCTGACCACCCTGCTGCAGATCCGCTTCGGCCTCGCGCCGCTCGCCAAGCTGCGCACGGCGCTCGGCGCCATCCGGCGGGGTGAATCCGACCGGATCACCGGCGAGTATCCCCGCGACATCGCCCCCCTGGCCGGCGAGGTGAACCTGCTGATCGAGACCAACCGCGAGATCCTGGAGCGGGCGCGCACCCAGGTCGGCAACCTCGCGCACGCCCTGAAGACGCCGCTCTCCATCATCGTCAACGAGGTCGGCGCCGCCGACGCGCCGGGGGACCTCGCGGCCAAGATCCGCGAACAGGCCGCCGTGATGCGCGACCAGGTGAACTACCACCTCGACCGGGCCCGCGCGGCCGCGCTCGCCGGCACCCTCGGTACCTCCACGGAGGTGGAGCCGGCGCTCGCCGGGCTGGTGCGCACTTTCGGCAAGATCTACCGCGACAAGGACATCGCCTACGAGGTCCACGTGCCGGCGGGCCTGCGCTTCCGGGGCGAGCGCCAGGATTTCGAGGAGATGATCGGAAACCTCGTCGACAATGCCTCGAAATGGGCCGACAGCCGGGTGGCGATCCGGGCGGAAGCGGTGGGCAAGGACGATTATCCCCACCTTCTCGTGGCGATCGAGGATGACGGGCCGGGCCTCGCCCCCGAGGACCGGGCGGCGGTGCTCGGACGCGGGCGGCGCCTCGACGAGACCAAGCCGGGCTCGGGCCTCGGACTCTCGATCGTCGCCGATCTCGCCGCCCTCTATCGCGGGCGCTTCCGCCTGGAACAGGCGGCGCTGGGCGGCCTGCGCGCGGTGATCGAGGTGCCCGGCGACGCGCCGGCCGGGGCTGCCCCGCACTGACGGGACCAACCCGTCCGATTGATCCCCGGGGCGTATCCGCTAAGGTTGTGCCGGTCTCCCCATCGGCTGCGCGTGACACCGTGTCACCCGATGCCCGCATCGTGCCGGCGGAAGGCCGCGTCTACATGCAAGCGGGGCAGCATCTGGGGCGTGATGACGGCACTCTGGTTCATTCTGGCGTTGATGACCGGCGCGGCGGTGCTCGCCCTGCTCTGGCCGATGTCGCGCCGGGCGAACCCGGCCGCCGCGCCCGAGGGCGGCGGACTCGCCACCGAGACCGGCTTCTACGAGGACCAGTTGCGCGAGATCGCGCGCGACGAAGCGCGCGGGCTCATCGCCGCCCCCGAGGCCGAGGCCGCCCGTACGGAGGCTGCGCGCCGACTGCTGCGCGCCAACCGGGCCGGCGTGCCGGTGGTGCCGAACATCGCCGAGCCCGCCCTGCGCCAGCGCCGGGCGGCCTCCGCCTTCGCCCTCTCCACCATCCCCCTCGTCGCGCTCATCGCCTACGGGATCTACGGTTCGCCGCACATGCCGGCCCAGAGCGCGGCCGAGCGCCAGGCCGTGCAGGGCGCCGACCAGGACCTCCTCAAGGCCATCGGCCAGATCGAGGGGCGGCTCGCTTCGGACCCGAAGGACGGGCGCGGCTGGTCGGTGCTCGCCCCCGTCTACATGCGCATGGGCCGCTTCGACGACGCGGCCCATGCCTACGAGGCGGCGACCCGGCTGCTGGGCGAGACGCCCCAGCGCCTCTCCGACTGGGGCGAGGCCCTGGTGGCGGCCGGCGACGGTGCGGTCTCGCCCCAGGCCAGGGCGATCTTCCAGCGCGCGGTCGAGCTCGACGGGCAGGTGGCCAAGCCGCAATTCTACCTCGCGCGGGCGGCCGAACTCGACGGCGACATCCCGCAGGCGATCCGGCGCCTGCAGGCCATGGCCGAGGCCGCCCCCGCCGACGCGCCCTGGCTCCCCCTCGTCACCGAGACCCTGACCCGCCTGAAGGGCGAGGTTCCGGCCCGGACGTCGGACGCCGCCGCCGCTGCGATCCAGGCCCTGCCGCCGGCGAGCCGCGACGGGGCCATCCGTACCATGGTCGAGGGTCTCGACACGCGGCTCACCGAGCGGGGCGGCACCCTGGACGAGTGGCTGCGCCTCGTGCGCTCCTACGGCGTGCTCAAGGAGCGCGACAAGGCGCGGGACGCCCTCGAGCGGGCGCGCAAGGCGCTGGCGGACGATCCCGAGGCCAAGGGCCGCCTCGACGGGATGGCGCGCGAGATCGGACTCGCCCCCGCCCCGCAGGCGCCGGCGGCCTCCGACGAGGCGGGGCGCGCCGGCACCGAGGCGGCCGTGGCGGCGGTGAAGGCGATGCCGGCCGCCGAGCGGGATGCCGCGATCCGCGGCATGGTGGCGGGCCTCGACCGCCGGCTGGCGGCCAAGGGCGGCAGCGCGGACGACTGGCTGCGCCTCGTGCGCTCCTACAGCGTGCTCGGCGAGCGCGACCGCGCGATCCAGACCCTCGACCGGGCCCGCATGGCGCTGAGCCCCGACCCGAGCGCGATCGAGCGCCTCGACGAACTGGCGGGGGAACTCGGGCTGCGTTCGCAGGCCCCCCGGCCGGGACCCTCTCAAGCACCCAGACCTGAGGCACCGCGGCCGGAGGCCCCCCGGCCGGCCATGCCGACACCCAAACCCTGAGGCCTCTGCCGCGCGCCCGGGGGTTCGCCCCTCTGACAATCGGTCCCGGGCCCAGCCCTTGACCCCGCCAGCCGCTCGGCCGACACCGGGACCGGCTTCAGGATCCGGAATTCTCACCCCGGGCGCGCAATGTCCGCGCGCCGAGAACTGCCGAGTTCGAGAAACCCCGAACGAAAAAACGGAAAACGCCGCCCGTGACCCGCAAGAGCCGCCGCCTCGCCCTGATCGCTGCCTGCGGCGCCGTGCTAGCCCTGGCGCTCGGGCTGATCCTGTCGGCGATGAGCGGCTCGATCGTGTTCTTCCGCTCGCCCACCGAGGTGGCCGCGCAAGGGGTCGCGCCGGGCACGCGCTTCCGCCTCGGCGGCCTCGTCAAGGACGGCTCGCTCCAGCGCGGGCCGGACCAGACCGTGGACTTCTCGGTGACCGACACCAACGCCACGGTGCAGGTGCAGTATCGCGGTCTCCTGCCCGACCTGTTCCGCGAGGGCCAGGGCGTGGTGGCCGAGGGCACGCTGGGGCCGGGCGGCGTGTTCCGCGCCGACACGGTGCTGGCCAAGCACGACGAATCCTACATGCCGCGCGAGGTGGCTGACGCGCTCAAGGCGCAGGGGCGCTGGCAGGAGGGCAAGGGCATGGTCGACGCGCCCGCGAAGACGGACGCCCCGGCGACCATGCCCTCCGAAGCGGCCGCCGCGCCGGCCGGCGACCCGACCCTCGGCCGACGCAGCGAGCGATGATGCGCGCAACCGGACATAAGGACATTCCGCCTTGCTGATCGAGGTCGGTCATTTCGCGCTGGCGCTGGCGCTCGCCCTGTCCCTGGTCCAGGCGGTGATGCCGGTCTGGGCCGCGCGCTCCGGCGACCAGGCCCTGCGGGCGGTGGCGACGCCGGCCGCGCTCGGCGCCTTCGCCTGCATCCTGTTCGCGTTCGGGGCCCTGACCTACGCGCACGCCACGTCGGACTTCTCGGTCCAGAACGTGATCGAGAACTCGCACACGACGAAGCCCTTCCTCTACAAGATCTCCGGCGTCTGGGGGAACCACGAGGGCTCGATGCTGCTCTGGATCCTCATCTTGGCGCTGTTCGGCGCCCTGGTGGCGGTGGCGCGCGATTCCGTGCCGCCGACGCTCCGGGCCAACACCCTGGCGGTGCAGGGCCTCATCACCTTCGTGTTCGTGCTGTTCATCATCACGACCTCGAACCCGTTCACGCGGGCGAACCCGGCCCCCGTGGACGGCAACGACCTCAACCCGCTGCTGCAGGATTTCGGCCTCGCGGTGCACCCGCCGCTGCTCTACGTCGGCTATGTCGGGTTCTCGATCACCTTCGCCTTCGCCATCGCGGCGTTGATC
Organism: Methylobacterium sp. FF17; assembly: GCF_025813715.1. Classification (NCBI taxonomy): domain Bacteria; kingdom Pseudomonadati; phylum Pseudomonadota; class Alphaproteobacteria; order Hyphomicrobiales; family Methylobacteriaceae; genus Methylobacterium; species Methylobacterium flocculans. The sequence goes on along the minus strand of NZ_CP107532.1, from coordinate 2,013,930 downwards.
GACGGGCGCATCGACGCGGTCTGGGCGCGGGCCGTGCGCCCCTGGACGCTGACCGCCTGGAGCTTCCTGACGCTCGGCATCGCGATGGGCTCGTACTGGGCCTATTACGAGCTCGGCTGGGGCGGCTGGTGGTTCTGGGACCCGGTCGAGAACGCCTCGCTGATGCCCTGGCTCGCCGGCACGGCGCTTCTCCACTCCACGGTGGTGATGGAGAAGCGCGACGCGCTCAAGGTCTGGACGGTCCTGCTCGCCATCCTCACCTTCTCGCTCTCGCTGCTCGGCACCTTCATCGTGCGCTCGGGCGTGCTGACCTCGGTTCACACCTTCGCGACCGACCCCACGCGCGGCGTGTTCATCCTCGCCATCCTGATCCTGTTCATCGGCGGCTCGTTCACCCTGTTCGCCTGGCGCGCCCCGATGCTGCGCCAGGGCGGCATCTTCGCGCCGATCTCCCGCGAGGGGGCGCTGGTGATGAACAACCTGTTCCTGGCCGCCGCCTGCGCCACGGTGTTCGTGGGCACGCTCTACCCGCTGCTGCTGGAGATGCTCACCGGCGAGAAGATCTCGGTGGGGCCGCCCTTCTTCAACTACACCTTCATCCCCCTGGCGATCCCGCTGCTCCTCATCGTGCCCTTCGGCCAGACGCTCGCCTGGAAGCGGGGCGACGTGCACGCGGCGACCCAGCGCCTGTTCGCGGCCCTCACCATCGCCCTCGTGATCGGCCTCGCCGTGCTGGCGCTCACCTGGGGCGGCCCGATGATGGCCCCCGTGGGCATCGGTCTCGGCGCCTATCTCGTCGTCGGGGCGGCCCTCGAGATCATCGCGCGGGCGCGGGGCTACGGCGCCAGCCGCACCCGGGGCGCCGCCGCGATCTGGCGCCGCGCCGTCGGCCTGCCGCGCTCGGCCTGGGGCACCGCACTGGCCCATGCGGGCGTCGGCGTGGTGGTGCTCGGCATCGCCGCGCAAGGCTGGGCCACGGAGGGTCTGAAGACCCTCAAGCCCGGCGAGTCCCTCGCCTCCGGTCCCTACATGGCGACGCTGGACCGGGTCGGCCCGCGCGGCGGCGAGAACTATTCCGAGACCACCGCCTTCCTCACCATCCGCACCACGGGCGGCGACTACGTCGGCGCGGTGGAGACGGGCAAGCGCTTCTATCCGAGCCGCAAGATGACGGTGACCGAATCGGGCCTGCTGACCGTCGGCGCCAGCCAGGTCTATGCCAGTCTCGGCGAGGTTCTGCCGGAGGGCGCCATCGGCCTGCGCCTCTACTACAAGCCCCTCGTGCTGCTGATCTGGCTCGGAGCCGTGGTGATGGCGCTCGGCGGGGCGGTCTCGCTGACCGACCGGCGCATGCGCGTCGGCGCGCCGGCGCGCGCGAAGGCCAAGCCCCTCCCCCCCGGCATGGCCCCCGCCGAATGAGCCGCGCCCCGACCAGCCGCGCGGTCGCGGCGCTGTGCCTCCTCCTCGCCACGGCCGGTGCGGCCGGGGCCGTGCAGCCCGACGAGGTCCTGAAGGATCCGGCCCTGGAGGCGCGCGCGCGCGACATCTCCTCCGGCCTGCGCTGCCTCGTGTGCCAGAACCAGTCCATCGACGATTCCGACGCGCCCCTCGCCCGGGATCTGCGCGTCATCGTGCGCGAGCGCCTGACGGCCGGGGACGATGACGCCCAGGTGCAGTCCTACGTGGTCGGGCGCTACGGGGAATACGTGCTGCTGCGCCCGGTCTTCGCCCTGCACACCCTGCTGCTCTGGCTCACCCCCGTGCTGGTGGTCACCCTGGGGCTGTTCGGCCTCTGGCGCCTCGCGCGGCGGCGCCCCGAGCCCGCGCCGCCGGGCCTCAGCGCCGACGAGCAGGCCGAGATCGCAGCCCTGACGCGGCGCGACTGAACGCCCGCCCCGCACGCCGACGCGCCGCAGGTTCCGCCACTTTCGCGGTCACACGAGGTGTGTCCGCACATTCGCGAGCGCGCACGCCTTCGACGGAAAGGTCATCCGGCCATCGGGACTTGCACGCGACAGGCAACAGCCCGACACATGCGATCCATCACCACCCGATCAAGGCCCATCGACAAGGGAGCCCGCAGGGTCACCGGATGATCAACCCGCGCAGGGCGGGTCGGATACACGAGAATTCCGATAAGTTTTACTTAGCCACCTTGATTTAAACCTTCTGCAAGACCGTCCGCCCAGAGCTTCGCCACCGACCTTCGAAGCGGACGCGTCCCATGCGGATCTCAATCGGCACCAAGCTCACGGCCCTGATGGGCCTGATGGCCCTGGGTGCCTGCGGCCTGACCATCCTCAACGATCGGGTCGTCGGGGCCCAGCAGGCCCAGAAGACCGCCGTGGACGCGGTCTGGGAGCGGGCCCTCTCTGCGCAGGGGCTCGCCCTCGCCATCGAGCGCTCCGTGGTGGCCGCCAACAGTGTCTACACCGCCGACGACGTCGCCGGGGCCAAGGGTCGCTTCGAAGGGCTGAAGCAGGCGCTGACCGCCGTCGAGGAGGAGAAGCGCGGCTTCCTCGAACGGATCGCGGGCCACGCGCCCGACGCGGACCGCCTGAAGCTCGACCTGATGCTCAAGGAGTTCCTGGCCTATCAGGCCGATACCGCCGAACTGGGCCTGACGATCTCGCCGAAGGCGGCGCTGATCCAGGGCGCCGACGAGGCGACGGTGGCGAGTCGGCACCGCATGCTCGGTGCCATCGCGCGGATCGGCGCGGACACCCTGGCCGAACTGGCCAGCGAACGGGCCCGCTCGGCGGAGGAGACCCGCCGCGCCCGCCTGACCATGATGGCGGCGGCCCTGGCGATCATCGTCTCGACTCTCGCCCTCGCCCTCTGGTTCGGGCGCCGCGAGATCCGGCGCCCCCTCGACGAGCTCGGCCTGGCGATCCGCCACCTCGCCCAACTCGACCTGTCGCGCGCCATTCCCCTCACGGACCGCCGCGACGAGATCGGCGCCATGGCCCGCGCCATCGCGATCCTGCGCGATGCGCTCCTGGAGAAGGCCGGGGCGGATGCGCGGCTGCTGGCCTGTTCGCAGCACGAGGCGACCCGCGCCCTCCACCTCGATGCCGCGGCCGGCGCCTTCGAGACCGACGTGCGCGCGATCGCGGTGGAACTCGCCGTGGCGGCGGAGGCGATGGCCACGGCGGCCCACGCGGTGAGCGAGGCCGTGCAGATCACCCGGGACCAGACCGCCCTGGTCTCGGATGCCGCCCGCGAGGCCGGCGACCAGATCCAGGGCGCGGCCGCCGCGAGCCTGGAGGCCTGCGCGGCCGGTGGCGCCATCGACGAGCAGGCGACCCTGCGCCACGGCCTCGCCCGGACCGCGCAGGACGAGGTCGCGACCACCCGTCAGGCGGCGCAGGCGCTGGAAGCCACCGGCCTGCGGATCGGCGCCGTGATCGAGACGATCGCCACGGTGGCGGCGCAGACGAACCTGCTGGCGCTCAACGCCACCATCGAGGCGGCCCGCGCCGGCGAGGCGGGGCGCGGCTTCGCGGTGGTCGCCGGCGAGGTGAAGGGCCTGGCGGGCAAGACGGCGGAGGCCACCGAGACGATCAAGGGTCAGGTCACGGCGATCCGCGCGGCGGTGGGCGAGACCCTGGGCGCCATCGAGGCGATCACCGGCACCATGGACCAGATGATGCAGGCGGACCGGGCGGTGTCCGAGGCGGTCGAGGGCCAGAAGACGGCGAGCGCGCACATCACCGCGCGGGTCGCCGACGCGCAGGCCCGGGCGGCCCTGGTGTCGAGCGAGATCGTCGCGGTGGAATCGGCGGCCGCCGCCTGCGCGCAGGCCTCCGGCGCGGTGCTCGACGTCGCCGACCGGGTCGGGCGGAGCCGGGAGGCCCTCGACACGCGGATCGCCCGCTTCCTGGCCGACGTCCGCGCCGCCTGAGGGCGCCTCGCTTTCGCCCCACTGGCAAGGGAGATCTCCGAAGGCCCGACCACGCGGCCGGCGCCGATCTTTACGGTTTCTTCACCTTGAGTCGCGAGCGTCCCGTGCCATGCCGATCGCGTCGCCCTCTCGTTTCCTGGCCCTCCTGGGGCTGACCCTCGGGTCCGTGATCCCCGCCGCGCCGGCCCTCGCCCATCCCCACGTCTGGGTGACCACGAAGGCCGAGGTCGCCTATGGCGAGGGCGGACGGGTGACGGGCATCCGGCACGCCTGGACCTTCGACGCCTCGTACTCGGCCTTCGTGACCCAGGGCCTGGACAAGAACAACGACGGCACGCTGACGCCGGACGAACTCGCCGGTCTCGCGGCCGAGAACACCGGCAACCTCGCCGAGTTCGGCTACTTCACCAAGATGAAGGTCGCGGGCAAGGAGCAGCCCTTCGCCGACCCCGCCGAGCCGCGCATGGCGATGGAGGGGGGTAAGCTCACCCTGAGCTTCCTGCTGCCCCTGAAGGCCCCGGTGGCCCAGGGGCGCGGGGTCACGGCGGTGGAGGTTTACGATCCGACCTTCTTCGTGTCCTTCACCCTCGCCGAAGGGGCGGACGCCGCCCGCCTGGTCGGTGCCCCGCAGGGCTGCGCCGCCACCGTGACCCGCCCGAAGGCCGATCCCGGCGCCGAGAGCAAGACGGCGGACGCCAAGCCCGGCATGTCGGAAGCCTTCTTCGAGGCCCTGACCTCCGCTTCGAATTACGGGGTGCAATTCGCCAACCGGATCATCGTCGCGTGTCCGTAGGCACGGCACTGACGGCGACGCCGCCGCGTTCCGGCCGCGCGCGCCAGGCCCTGATCGCGCTGGCCGCCGTGGCGATGGCGGGCCTGATCCTCGCGGGTCTGGCCTGGCTCCTGAACCCGGGCCTGCCCGCGCCACCGCCGCGCTCGCCCTTCGGCATCGGCTTTCGCGAGGCGGCCCCCGCCGCCACTGGCCTCGGCGGCTGGATCCTCGCCCTGCAATCGAGCTTCTCCCGCAGCCTTCAGGCCGCCGTGCAGAACCTGAAGCAGGGCGGCGCCTGGGGGCCGATGATGCTGCTGGGCTTCGCCTACGGCGTCTTCCACGCCGCCGGGCCTGGCCACGGCAAGGCGGTGATCGCCGGCTACATCGTCGCCGGGGAGCGCGCCCTGTCACGGGGCTTCGCCCTCAGCTTCGCCGCCGCGCTTCTGCAGGCCCTGGTCGCCATCGCCCTCGTCGGCGTCGGGACCCTGGTTCTGGGCGCCACCGCCTCGGGGATGACCCGGGCCGGCACCGTGATCGAGACCGTGAGCTTCGCCCTGGTGGCGCTTCTCGGGCTCGGCGTGACCTGGCGCAAGGCCGGACGGCTCGCGGGCGAGACCGGTGCCGCCTGCGCACCGGGCTGCGGCCATGTCCACCTCACCGACGCCACGGCCCTCGCCCGCCTCGAGACGTGGCGCGAGCGGGCGGGCGTGGTCCTGGCGGCCGGGACGCGCCCCTGTGCGGGGGCCGTGCTGATCCTGGTCTTCTCCGCCTCGCAGGGCCTGCTCGCAGCCGGCATCGCCGCGACCCTCGCCATGGCCCTCGGCACGGCCCTGACGACGGGCGCGCTCGCCAGTCTCGCGGTCTTCGCCAAAGCCCTCGCCCTGCGTCTCGCGGGCGGGCGGGGCCGGACCGGGGCACTGGCGATCGGCGGCCTGGAGACCCTCGCGGGCGCCCTCGTGCTGGTGCTCGGCCTCGCCATGCTGGCAGGGCTCGCCGGGGATCTCGGGGGCTGAAGAAGCGCCGTCAGGCCGGCAGCGGGGCCGTCAGGTCGAACGCCACCGTCTGACAATTGTCGAGCCAGGTCCCCGTCAGGTGGTAGAAGAAGGTCCCGTGGCCGACCACCGCGATGCTGCGCTCGGGCCGCGCCGCCAGCCAGTCGCGGAATCCCAGGACGCGGGCGTCGAAGAGGTCGCGCGGCTCGATATGCACGCCGCCCGCATCGGGCTCGCCCTCGGCATGCCACCAGATCTCGGGCAGGTGATCGACCGCGACGTCGGGGAACTCGCCGGCCAGGATCGAGGCCGCGCGCCCGACGTCGCAGCTGCTCTCCTGGCACTCCCGGTGCAGCACCTCGACGAGGATGCGCGGCCCGCTCGGGTGGTCGCCGAAGATGCCCTTCGTGGTCTGGATCGCGCGGGTCAGGGGCGAGGTCACCACGAGGTCGAAGGGAATGTCGTGCAGGGCCGCGCGTGCTGCCTGGACCTGGGCGAGGCCGCGCTCGGTCAGCCGGGCATCGACGTGGCCGGGGTCGCGGCCGGTGAGGCGGTGGGCGGCGTTGAAGGTCGATTCGCCGTGGCGGACGCAGATGATGCGGGAGGGAGCCATACCGATCCGGTTCTGATGGGGAGGTGCGAAGGCCCTAACGGGCGCGAGCGTCAACCCGGCAGGCCTCGCATCGTTGCGCGCGGCGATGACGCCACGAAAAAGGCCCGGTTGCCCGGGCCTCGCTGTCGTTCGCGATGGAGAGCGCGGAGCACTCAGGCCTTGCGGGCCACCGGACCGCGGCGGCGCAGGCGCACGATGACCTCGACGCCGGCGATCTCCATGCCGTCGGGCGCCTCGGGCAGCGAATCGACGGTGATGCCGCAATCGGGCATGTCCAGCACCTGGCCCTCGTCCTCGAGGAAGAAGTGGTGGTGCTCGCTCGGGTTGGTGTCGAAGTAGGCCTTCGAGCCGTCGAGGGCGAGCTGGCGCAGGAGGCCGGCTTCCGTGAACTGGTGCAGGGTGTTGTAGACGGTCGCCAGCGAGACCGGCACCTTGGCCCGCATCGCCTCGTCGTAGAGCATTTCCGCCGTGAGGTGACGGTCGCCGCGGCCGAACAGCAGCCAGCCCAGGGAGAGGCGCTGACGGGTCGGGCGCAGGCCCGCCCGGCGCAACCGGTCGCGCAGATCGGAGAGCGGGCAGCCACGACGACCGGCCTCGGCGGCCGGAACGGAGGCCCGCGCGTTCAGCACGGCCTGCAGGGGCAGAAGGTTCGACATTGGGCTGACAAACATCCCACGCAAAAAAGATCCAGAGCGTCAACGTATACGGAACCGCCCGCCGCATCGCAACCCGAGCCGCATGCCGGCTCGGTATTCCCCTCACGCGGTGATCCCCCTCACGGAGTGGGCGCGGCGTCCCCGGGGCGCCGGACCGTTCGCGCCATCGATGCATCACGGATTGGCGGTGATGCTTTGAGGCGCACAGGCCCTGTGCTAACGAAGCGCCGATTTCCGCGCCGCGTACCCCGGTGGGATCGGCCCGTGCCGGTCTCGACCTCCGGGGACGAGGGCAAAGGTTCGACGGGGGCCGCCCGCTCCCGACTCCATTCCGAGGACCGATCCGCTCATCATGTCTTCCGCTTCCGACTCGAACACCCCGTCCTCCGCCGCGCCCCAGCGGGCCTCGCACTATTCCTACGAGGAATTGCTCGCCTGCGGACGCGGGGAGCTGTTCGGCGCCGGAAACGCGCAGCTGCCGCTGCCGCCGATGCTGATGTTCGACCGCATCGTCTCGATCGGATCCGAGGGTGGCGCCCACGGCAAGGGCCACGTGCTGGCCGAATTCGACATCCGGCCGGACCTCTGGTTCTTCGGCTGTCACTTCAAGAACGACCCCGTGATGCCGGGCTGCCTCGGCCTCGATGCCCTCTGGCAGCTCGTCGGGTTCCACCTCGGCTGGCTCGGCGCCCCCGGGCGCGGGCGGGCGCTCGGCGTCGGCGAGGTCAAGTTCTCCGATCAGGTGCTGCCCACGGTGACGAAGGTGGTCTACGGCATCGACATCAAGCGCGTGCGCACCGGCAAGCTGGTGCTCGGCATCGCGGATGGCTGGCTGGAGGCCGACGGCACGCGCATCTACGAGGCGAAGGACCTGCGCGTGGCGCTGTTCCAGGCCCAGGCTCCGGCCGCGGGCGGCTGAGTTCGGGCCGGTTGAGATCGAGGCTCGGGCGTCCTACCTGAGACAACGCGAAGGTGCAGTTCCGAACACGCACCGTGAAGAACAAGCCCCGGCGGCGGAGAGCATCGTGTCCATGCGGCGTGTCGTGATCACCGGGATGGGCATCGTCTCATCCATCGGCAACAACACCGAGGAAGTCCTCGCTTCGCTCCGCGAGGCCAAGTCCGGCATCGGGCACTCGGCCTCGTACGCGGAGCACGGCTTCCGCAGCCAGGTCGAGGGTCGCCCGAGCCTCGACGCCGAGAGCGTCGTCGACCGACGCGCCATGCGCTTCCACGGCGGCGGCACCGCCTGGAACCACGTCGCCATGGACCAGGCGATCCGGAATGCCGGCCTCGAGGCGGGCGACGTCTCGAACGACCGCACCGGGATCATCATGGGCTCGGGCGGGCCCTCCACGCGGGCCATCGTCGAATCGGCCGCCATCGCGGTGGAGAAGGGCCCCAAGCGCGTCGGCCCGTTCGCCGTGCCCAAGGCCATGTGCTCCACGGCGTCCGCGACGCTGGCGACCTGGTTCAAGATCAAGGGCGTGAACTACTCGATCTCCTCGGCCTGCGCGACGTCGAACCACTGCATCGGCAACGCCGCCGAGGTCATCCAGGGCGGGCGCCAGGACATCATCTTCGCGGGCGGCTGCGAGGACCTCGACTGGACGCTGTCCGTCCTGTTCGACGCCATGGGCGCCATGTCCTCGAAGTACAACGACACACCGGCCCGGGCCTCGCGCGCCTACGACGTCAACCGCGACGGCTTCGTCATCGCGGGCGGCGCCGGCGTGCTGGTGCTGGAGGAATACGCGCATGCCAGGGCGCGCGGCGCCACGATCTACGGCGAGGTCGCCGGCTACGGCGCCACTTCGGACGGGCACGACATGGTGGCGCCCTCCGGCGAGGGCGCGGTGCGCTGCATGAAGCAGGCGATCGAAGGCCTGAAGGGCGCGCGGATCGACTACATCAACCCCCACGCCACCGCCACGCCGGTGGGCGACGCCAAGGAGATCGAGGCGATCCGCGAGGTCTTCGGGAACGGCGACGCCTGCCCGCCGATCGCGGCGACGAAATCCCTCACCGGCCACTCGATGGGCGCGACGGGCGTTCAGGAGGCGATCTACTCGCTGCTGATGATGAACAACGACTTCATCTGCGAGAGCGCGCATATCGACGAACTCGATCCGGCATTCGCCGACATGCCGATCCTGCGCCAGCGCCGGGACGGGGCCAAGCTCGGCCACGTGCTGTCGAATTCGTTCGGGTTCGGCGGCACCAACGCGACGCTCGTGCTGAAGCACGTCGACGCCTGAGCCATCGGCCGGCGCGGCCCCGGGGCCGCGCCTTAAGGAACCGGTAACATCCTGCCGCGTTCGCCCTGGACAGGTTCCGCAGGACATCACGGCCATGCTCTGGTTCACGCTCGGTACGGTCGGAGGCATCGCCATCGCGGGAACCACGGCCGTGTACATCAAGCAGCTCATCATCGACCGGGCGAACTGCGACACGGACGGCTACTTCTAGGCCACGGACCGGCCTGCCGTTCGCGGCTTCGCCAAAACCCCGCGCTGGCAAAGGCCGACGCGGGGTTTCGACGTTTCGGGACCCACCCATGCACCGCCGGGGCCGCCGGGGATTGGACAGGGCCACGACCCCCGCGCTAAGCCTCGTCCCAACGACCGGACGGGGCCGCCAGGGCCCCGGTTCCGCCTGTGGGGGACATGCATGACGGGTTTGATGGCGGGTAAGCGCGGCCTCATCATGGGGGTCGCCAACGATCACTCCATCGCCTGGGGCATCGCCAAGGTCCTGCATCGGCACGGAGCCGAACTGGCCTTCACCTACCAGGGCGAGGCCCTGGGGCGTCGCGTGACGCCGCTCGCCGCCTCTGTCGGGTCCGACATCGTGCTGCCCTGCGATGTCGAGGACATCGCCAGCGTCGACGCGCTGTTCACCGCCCTCGACGGGCGCTTCCCCGAGGGGATCGACTTCGTCGTCCACGCCATCGGGTTCTCCGACAAGGGGCAGCTCAAGGGCCGCTACGTCGACGTCACCACCCGCGAGAACTTTTCGCGCACGATGACGATCTCCTGCTTCTCCTTCACCGAGATCGCGCAGCGCGCGGCCAAGCGGATGCCGCGCGGCGGCTCGCTCCTGACGCTGACCTATGGCGGCTCCACCCGGATCATGCCGAACTACAACGTCATGGGGGTGGCCAAGGCCGCCCTCGAAGCCTCGGTGCGCTATCTGGCCGGCGACCTCGGCCCGGACGGAATCCGGGTCAACGCCCTCTCGGCCGGCCCGATGCGGACCCTGGCGGGGGCGGGCATCGCCGATGCGCGCCTGATGTTCAACCACCAGAAGGCCCATGCGCCCCTGCGGCGGACGGTGACCCAGGAGGAGGTCGGCGGCTCGGCGATGTACCTGCTCTCGGAACTGTCCGGCGGCGTCACCGGCGAGATCCACTTCGTGGATTCCGGCTACAACATCATCTCCATGCCCCGCCCCGACGTGCTCCAGGCCCAGGACGAGGCGGGCGTGATCGGCGACGCGGTCTAGGGGCCCCCGTCAGCCCGCGAACAGGTCCGGCCTGCGGGCCCGCAGGGCCAGCACCAGGGTCAGGGTCTTGAGGTCGGTCAGCGCGCACCGGTCGGCGAGGGCGGCAAGCTCCGCGAGCGGCATCTCGATGACCCGGATGTTCTCGTGCTCGCCCTCGGCACCGCCGCCGCCGCTCACCCGGTCGGCGATGCCATAGGTGCCGAGATAAAGGTGGATGCGCTCGGTGGAGATGCCGCCGCACGAATAGGTCGCGCCGACGAAGTCGAGGTCGCCCAGGCGAAGGCCCGCCTCCTCCAGCACCTCGCGCCGGGCGTTCTCCTCCGGGCTGCCGGCGTCGATCAGCCCGGCGGGCGCCTCGAGCTGGCTCTGCTCGCCGGCCGCGTAGAGGGCCGGCACGCGCAGTTCCCGCACCAGGGTCGCGACCCGGCGTTCGGGATCGTAGGGCAGCACGCCGACGGAATTGCCGTGGTCCTCGATCTCGCGCTCGGCCTCCGTGCCGTCGGCGAGGCGGACCTTCGCCAGGGAGAAGCGGGTCCAGCCCTCGTGGATCGTGCGCAGGCTCAGGATCTCGGCCTTCATCGACGGGCTTTCCTTTGAAACGGAGCTGAGGTCACGAGCCGTTGTCATGGCCCGCCGGCCAGGGCGCCCTCGATCACCATGATGAGCGCGTCGAGATCGATTCGCCCGTCGATGGTGAGATAGCCCGGCTCGGAGGCATCGACGGTCGGGCCGGGTTCGCCGATCTCGGCCTGGCGCTGCAATTCGGCGATGATCGCGTTCGCGATGGTGGTCTGGGCGTCCATGCCGGTCTCCTGTTGCGATCTCACGCTTGCTTGGGCTGCCCGTTCGAGGCCGTGAGGCCGCCATCGACGGGCAGGTTCACCCCGGTGACGAAGCGCGCGTCGTGGCTCGCCAGGAAGGCGATCACGTCGGCGACCTCCTCAGGCTCGGCGCCGCGCCCCAGGGGGATGCGGTCGGCGAACCGCGCCATCAGCGCCGCGTCGTCCTTCATGTCCTGGGTCAGGTCGGTGAAGGTCAGGCTCGGGTTGACCGCGTTGACGCGCACGCCCTGCGCGCCGAGTTCGAGGGCGAGCGAGCGGGTGAGATTGCTGACCGCCCCCTTGGCCGTGTTGTAGAAGCTCATGTTCCAGTCGCCGCCGAGGCCGGACACGGACGAGACGTTGACGATGTTGCCCTTCGCCGCCAGCAGGTGCGGCAGGGCCGCCCGGGTGCAGAAGAAGACGCCGTCGACGTCGATCGCCATGACCCGGCGCCAATCCGCGAGCGAGGCTTCGAGGAAGGGTCCGGTCGGGGCGACACCGGCATTGTTGACGAGCACATCGAGCCGGCCGAACCGCGCGACCGCGGCCGCGACCATCGCCTCCGCGCTCGCCTCGTCGGAGACGTCGCCGGGATGGACCAGGGTGCGCTGGGGATCGAGGGCCCCCGCCACCGCCTCCAGCTTCTCGCGGGTGCGCCCGTTCAGGACCACGTTGGCGCCCTCGCGCGCGAACCGGTGCGCCGTGGCGGCGCCGATGCCAGAGCCGGCGCCGGTCACGAGGACGGTCTTGTCGGCAAAGCGTGTCATGCGGATCCGGCTTTCTGGCGTTGGCGCCCGCTGAGCCTCGGCCCCGGCAGCCGCCGGCGTCGGGGCGCGAGACCGCAAGGGCACCCACCGCCAACGCGGGGGGTGCGGCGATGGTTCGACCCTGCGCACCTCCGAGGACGTGGCTGTGCGGAGGCGCCGGGTCAGCGGCCGAGGACGAGCAGGAGCGCCAGGCAGACCAGCAGGACGGCGATGCCCGCGACGAGGACGGACAGGCTCACCCGGCGGCGATCCCAGGGGCGAAGCGCCTCGGGCGGGGGTTCGGCTGCGTGGGTCGCGGTGGCGCCTCGGTCCGCGTCCGACGGGGCGCCTTTCGGCTCCGGGGGCCCGCCGCTGACAGGAAGATCGGGCGCCGGGGCGATCGGCAGCGGCGCGACGCCCCCCGGATGCGCGAGCCCGCCGAGTAGCTCCTCGAGGTCGACCGGCACGCCCGCCTCCTCCACCTCCAGCACGACCTGGGCGATGTCCTCGGCGCTCATGGCGCGGATCGGCAGGGTGGCATGCAGGTCGGCCGGCGTCAGCGCGCCCTTGCGCCGCCCGAGGGCGATCAGCCGATCGATGTCCTGACGGGTCGGGGCCGGCGCGGCGCTCATCGGAGCGCCCGGCCGTCAGTGCTTCTCCTCGGCCGGTGTATGCCGCTGAGGCTTGTGCCCATCCTGCCCGGAATTGTTGTGGGTGTTGTGGTCCCGGTTCTCCTGCTGGGAGGTGCTGCGGGGTTCGCGCGGCGGGCTGTTCCGGATCCGGTCGCCGCCGCCGGCCGGCACGTTCGGTCCGTCCTTGTGCTCGATGATCCGCATCTGCTGCGCGTGCGTCTTGTCGCCGTGGGGCTTCTCGCCGGCCATCTGCCACTCCCGGGTGCGGTGCCTTGCGAGAACGGGCCCCGCCTCGGCGCTGTTCCCCGGGCGGCCCGTCCTCAGTCCTGGCTCGGGCCGACGCTGTCCGCCGCGAAGGCCTGCCGGACACCGAGGGGCTTCGGGTGTCCCTCCGTGCTGTCGCGCCCCGTCTGGCGCTCCATCTCCGAATTGACCTCGGCCCCCACGAGCACGATCACGATGGAGAGCCACATCCAGGTCATGAAGCCGATTCCGGCGCCGAGCGATCCGTAGATGCGGTTGTAGCTGTCGAAGCTCGCCACGTACCAGGAGAAGACGCCCGAGGCGCAGACCCAGAGCAGGGCCGCCAGGGCGCCGCCCCAGGTCACCCAGCGCCACTTCGCCCGGTTCCGGCTCGGGCCGTAGCGGTAGATCAGCGAGAGGCTGAGGGTGACCACGACGAGCAGGACCGGCCAGCGGGCGATCTGCAGGATCGTGTCCGTGCCGGTGACGAAGCCGAGCCGGTTCAGGATCGTCGGCAGCAACACCACCAGGCCGGTGGAGAGCAGGAAGAACGCCACGCTGGTGATCGTGAACAGGAAGGTGGTGGCATAGAACCGCACCAGGGTGCGCTTCTCACGCTCCTTGTAGATCACGTTGAGCGCATCGAAGAGGGCGCTGACTCCCGAATTCGCGCTCCACAGGGCGATCAGCAGGCTGATGCCAGAGGTGGTGCTGAGCGAGCCCGTACTGCGCTGCGCGATCCGCAGGAGCTGGTCGGAGAACAGGTCGAGGGCCCCAGGGGGCAGGATGTTCGTGAGCAGGCCGACATGCTGGCCGATGACGTTGGGATCCGAGAACAGGCCGTAGATCGAGACCACGGCGACGAGGCCGGGAAACACCGCGAGCAGGGCGAAGAAGGCGACGCCGCCGGCCGTGGTCAGGACCCGGTCCTGCGGCAGCGCCCAGAACACGCGCCACAGGATGTCCCGCCACCCGGCGCCCGGGATGTCGCTGGGGTCCGCTGCCCGGCGCCCCCGGCCCGGCTCCCGTGCCCGCTCCAGGGCCTCCTCGAGTTCCCTCGGGCTCAGCGCACGGGTGCTGACCGAGCGCCAGTCCTGACCCTCTTCCTCGTCCTGCCCCATGCCGAGACCCTGCCGAGCCGTTCGTGCCGGTCATCCTGCGCCGGAATTGCCGCGCGGGCCCTCACGCCCCCATGTATCAGGATCTGCGGGATTCCCGTCATATGTCGCGCCCGCACGTGGCCCGGACAGCGAATTGTCCACACGGGGCCCCCGCCGCCCGAGTTCGGCCCGGACATGCTCACGGAACAGGCGCACCCGCGCGGGAAGCTCGCGGCCCGCCAGGGTCACGGCCCGCAACGTCCCGCCCCGGCTCGCCCAGTCGGGCAGGATGCGCACGAGGTCGCCCCCGGCGAGGGATTTCGCGGCGACGAGGCTCGGGATATGGCCGATGCCGGCCCCGGCGAGCGTCAGGCGCAGCACCGTCGCGAAATCGGTGGCCCGCACCGCAGGCCGCAGGGAGATCCGCTCCTCGCGCCCCGCCGCATTCGAGACCAGGATCTGGCCTGCGCCGAGCCGTTCGCGGGCGAAGACCCCATCGTGCGCCGCGAGACCCGCGAGGTCGACGGGGCCCGGGCGGCGGGCGAGGTAGGCCGGCGCCGCGTAGAGCCCGATCGTCAGGTCGGCGAGGACCGGCGCGGTGTAGCCGCTGTCGGCATGCTCGCCGCCGAGGCGCAGGGCGAGGTCCACCCGGCTCGCGGCGAGATCGAGCCGGCTGTCGGTGATGAGGAGTTCGATGGTGATCTCCGGGTGGCGAGCCCGGAAGCTCGCCACGAGGTCGGGCAGAACCTCGACCCCGAAGTCGATCGAGGCCGTCACCCGCAGGTGCCCGCGCGGCACGGTGCGGGCGCCGCGCGCCGTCTGCAGGGCCTCGTCGAGGAGGGCGAGGCTCTCCAGGGCCGCAGCCTGGAACGCGAGCCCTTCGGCGGTGGGCGAGACCGCGCGCGGCGTGCGCGCGAGCAGCGTGACCCTCAGCACCGCTTCGAGGCGGGCGACGCGCCGGCTCACGCTGCCCTTGGTCTCGCGCAGGAAGGCCGCCGCCTGGGTGATGCTGCCGAGCTCCACCACCGCGCAGAAGGCCCGCACGTCGTCGAGGTTTCCGGCGAAGGTTTCCGAACTCGCAACCATGCGTCCCCGATTAACGCGCTATCGCACCCCGGGGAAGCGGCCTATCTGCGCTCCACCGAAGCGGCGCCGCCCGGCGCCCCCTCCCCGGAGTCGAACGTGATCCGTCTCTCCTCGTCCCTCGTCGCCCTGACCCTCGCCCTCGCCGCGCCGGCCCTGGCCCAGACGCCGCCGACCCGCGACCCCGCCCAGATCCAGGCCGGGACCTACCTCGTCGATGCCGGCCACACCCAGGTCGGCTTCAGCGTCTCGCATATGGGCTTCTCGAACTATTCGGGCGGGTTCTCGGAGGTGTCGGGCACCCTCGAACTCCAGCCGAAGAACCCGGGCGCCAGCAGCCTCAAGGTCAGCGTCCCCGTCGCCTCGGTGACGACCACCAGCGCCAAGCTCACCGACGAGCTGAAGAGCGCCCAGTGGCTCGATGCCGCGAAGTTCCCGCAGATGACCTTCGTCTCCACCAAGGTGGCACCCGAGGGCAAGGACAAGGCCAAGGTGACCGGCGACCTGACGCTCCACGGCGTGACGAAGCCCGTGACCCTGAACGTCACGCTGATCGGAGCCGGCGTGAACCCGCTCAACAAGAAGGTCACGGTCGGCTTCGAGGCCACCGGCACGGTCAAGCGCTCCGAGTTCGGCGTGAAGACCTACGTGCCCCTGATCGGCGACGACCTGCACCTCACCATCGCGGGCGCCTTCGAGCGCCAGGACTGAGCGCGCCTTCCGCACCACGGTGAGCGTCATGACCGGGACCGTTCGGGCCAACCCGCACCGCTACACGCGGGTGGCCATCGCCCTGCACTGGCTGAGCGCCCTGGCGGTGCTGGGCCTCATCGGCATCGGGCTCGTCATGACCCACGGGGACCTGGCGCCGATGCGCCGGTTCGCCCTCTATCAATGGCACAAGTCCCTCGGGATCACCGTCCTGGGGTTGTCGCTCCTGCGTCTCGGCTGGCGGCTGACCCACCGGCCGCCGCCCCTGCCCCCGACCCTCCCGCGCCACGAGCGGGCGGGCGCGCACGCCGCCCACGCCCTGCTCTACGGTCTCCTCCTCGGCCTGCCCCTGGTCGGCTGGGCCGTGGTCTCCGCCTCGCCGTTCAACCTGCCGACCGTGCTCTACGGCATCGTGCCGTGGCCGCACCTGCCCGTGCTGCCCGACCTCGCGGACAAAGCCGCGGTGGAGGCGGTGCTGAAGCGTATCCACGCCTGGGGCGCCTGGTTCCTGATCGCGCTCCTGGCCCTGCATGTGGGCGCGGCGCTGCGGCATCATCTCACCCTGCGGGACGACACCCTCCGGCGGATGCTGCCCCGCCTGTCCCGCACGTCCCTCGGCGGTGGACTCGAACCATGAACGCCGCCCGCCTCATCCCAGCCGCATCCCTGCTGGCCGCAAGCCTGCTGGTTTCGCCCGCGAGCGCCCGTGCCGCCGGCTGGACCGTCGACGCGGCCGCGAGCCGGATCGGTTTCTCGGGCATCCAGGTCGGGACGCCGTTCCAGGGGCGCTTCTCCCGGTTCACCGCGCAGATCGACTTCGATCCCGCCGCTCCCGAGACCGGGCGGGCCCGGGTCGAGATCGACCTGACCAGCGCCGTGACCGGCGACGCCCAGCGCGACGCGGCCCTGCCCCAGGCGGAGTGGTTCGACACGAAGGCCAACCCGCAGGCCCGGTTCGAGGCGACCCGCTTCGCGGCCCGGGGCGGCGACGCCTACGAGGCCGTCGGCACCCTGACCATCCGGGGCATCCGCCGCGACGCGGTGCTGCCGTTCCGCCTGACGCGGGACGGCCCCAAGGCCCGCGCCATCGGCCGTCTCGACCTCGTCCGCACGCAGTTCGGGATCGGCCAGGGCCCCTGGGCGTCGGGCCAGTGGGTGGCCCTGGAGGTCGGGGTCGACGTGGACCTGACCGCGACCGAGGCGGCGTCGACGCCGTAACATCGCCGGAGGACCGGGCCGCGCGGCCCGGTCCTCCGGCGCGACGAAGCCGCCGCGTGCCCATCGACGCACCGGCATTTGCCCCGTATGGCGAAGGTCAGAGGAAGCTTTGCCCATCGGCCCTCGCGGGCGGATCGAGCATCCAACAAGGACAGCGGACCTGACCGCCGAGTTCTCGACCACCCGCCTGATCGCGATCCTCGCGGTCGCCGGTTTCGCCAGCACCTTCGCGGGCCGCTCCATCGAACCCCTGGTCGGGGTGCTGGCGCGCGACCTTCGCAGCGACCCGCACACGGTGGCGCTGCTCTCCACCGCCTTCGCCCTGCCCTACGCGCTGATCCAGCCGATCCTCGGCCCCGTCGGCGATGCGCTGGGCAAGGAGCGCGTCATGGCGGCCTGCCTCGCCATCCTCACCCTGGCGCTCGCCGCCTGCGCGCTGACCAGCGACCTCGACACCCTGTTCGCCCTGCGCATGCTGGCGGGGGGCAGCGCCGGCGGCGTCGTTCCCCTGGCGCTGGCGCTGATGGGCGATCGCATCCCGATCGAGCGCCGCCAGGTCGCCATCGGCCGCTTCCTCGTGGCGGTGATCCTCGGGCAGCTCTCCGGCTCGACCTTCGCCGGCCTGATCGAGGGGGCGATCGGCTGGGCCGGGGTCTTCGCCATCACGGCGGGGGTGGCGGCGCTGGGCTGCGCCGCGGCCCTCCTCGGGTTCGACCGCAGCGCGGCGGCGCCGGCCCGGCGGCCGGATTTCCGGACGGCGGTGGCGCGCTACCGCACCATCGTCGCCAATCCGCGCGCCCGTATCCTGTTCGGGGCCGTGTTCATCGAGGCGATCGCGGTGTTCGGGATCTTTCCCCATCTCGCGCCGCTGATCGAGGCCCGGGGCGAGGGCGGCGCCCGCGAGGCGGGCCTGGCGCTCGCCGGATTCGCGGCCGGCGGCCTGATCTACGCGTTCTCGGTCGGCCTGCTGCTGCGCTTCCTCGGGATGTCGCGCATGCTGATCGGCGGCGGCCTCATCTGCGCCGGGGCCCTCGTCACCATCGGCCTCGCCGGCACCTGGCAGCTCGACTGCGCCGCCCTCGTGGCGATGGGGCTCGGGTTCTACATGCTCCACAACACCTTCCAGGTGCAGGTGACCGAGGTGGCGCCGACCGCGCGGGCCTCGGCGGTGGCGCTGCACGCCTTCTCGTTCTTCTGCGGACAGGCGCTCGGCGTGGCGATCCTCGGCGGCGCGCTCCAGGGCCTCGGCCAGCTGACTGCCCTCAGCCTCTGCGCCGTGTTCATCGCCGGACTCGGATTCATCACCGCCCGGCGGCTGGCGACGACACCGTCGCGGTGACATCCTCACCCCTCCCAACCTGCAGGATTCGCGGATGTCCCTGACGATCGCGGTGTTCTCGGACGTGATCTGCCCCTGGTGCTTCCTCGGCAAGCATCGACTGGAGCGCGCCCTCGACGCCCTCGGCCTGAGGGCGACCACCACCCTCGAATGGCTGCCCTTCGAGCTGAACCCGGACATGCCACCCGAGGGCATCGCCCGCGCCACCTACCGGGAACGCAAGTTCGGCCTGGCGCGCAGCGCCGCGCTCGATGCGCAGATGACCGAACTCGGGCGCGCCGAAGGCCTGACCTTCGCGTTCGAGCGCATGCGCGTCACTCCCAACACCCGCGCCGCCCACCGGCTGATCGCGGCGGCGCAGGACCGGGGCCGCGGCGAGGCCGCCGTGGACGGGCTGTTCCGGGCCTATTTCCAGGCCGGCGCGGATATCGGCGATCCGGCGGTGCTCCAGCGCCTGGCGGCGGCGTCCGGGCTCGACGGCGAGACCTGGGAGCACGCGCGCACGGATGCCGATCTGGGGGCACGGATCACCGCACTGGAAGCAGAGGCAGCCCGGATGCAGATCGGCGGTGTGCCCGTCTTCCTCGTGGACCGGCGCTGGGCCGTGTCGGGCGCCCAGGACACCGAGGCCTGGATCGGCGCGATCCGGGCGCGGATGGACGAGGCCCCAGGCATACCAGCCGGTTGACGGCCGGCACGAACGATCCAGATTTCGCGGAACGGAAACCGCCTGACGGGGAGGCTTGTGGATGACCGAGGCGACGCGACGGACCCTCCTGGCCTCGACGCTGGCGACGACCGCCCTCGTCGGCTCCGCCGCGCCGGCATTCCCGGCCGAGGCGGCGCCGGCCGAATCGCAGGCGCCCGGCTTCTACCGCTACCGGGTCGGTGACATCCGCGTCACGGCGGTGACGGACGGGGCCAACACCCTGTCACTGCCCGAGCGCTTCGTGCTGAACGCCGACCGCGCGGCGGTCTCGGCGGCGCTCACGGCGGATTTTCGCGATGGGGCGAACCTCACCGTGCCCTTCACCCCCTTGGTGATCGAGACCGGCGGGCGGCGCGTCGTCATCGACACCGGCAACGGCGAAGCGGCCTTCCAGGCGAGCCGGGGCGCCGTGGGGCAGTTCCAGACCAACCTGAAGGCGGCGGGCTTCGACCGGGCCGCCATCGACGCCGTGGTGATCTCCCACTTTCACGGCGACCACGTGAACGGCCTGCTCACTCCGGACGGCAAGCCCGCCTTCCCGAATGCCGAGATCTTCGTGCCGGAGCCCGAATGGGCCTACTGGATGGATGACGGCGCCATGAGCCGGGCCCCGGCGGGGCGGATGCAGGATGGATTCCGCAACGTCCGGCGCGTCTTCGACGGCCTCGCCCGCAAGGTCACGCCCTATCCCTGGGAGCGGGAAATCCTGCCGGGCCTGACGGCGGAGGGCACGCCCGGCCATACGCCGGGGCACACCTCGTTCCGGCTCGCCTCGGGAGCCGAGAGCCTGTTCGTGCAGTCCGACGTCACCAACGTGCCGGTGCTGTTCGCGCGTCATCCGGGCTGGCACGTGATGTACGACCAGGACCCCGCCATGGCGGAGGCCACGCGCCGGCGGGTCTACGACCGGATCGCAGCCGAGCGCACCCTGCTCCAGGGCTTCCACTACCCCTTTCCCGCCGCGGCCCACCTGGAGCGGACCGCGGACGGGTATCGCGAGGTGCTGGTGCCCTGGAACCCGGTTCCGCGCTGAGCGCAACCGGGGCCGTCTTCCGGGCGCCGTTCAGGGCGCCATGTCGGGGACGGGCTTCAGGACGCCGCCCTGGATGCTGGTGGCGCTTCCGGTCGTGGCCGGCACCGCCGAAGCGGCCGTGGGCTGGGGCGGCGGCGTGAGCTGCAGGTGCTCGCTCGTGTAGACCAGCTCCTGGTGAGCCTTCCCCGCGTCGTCGTTCAGCTTGGTGCCGTAGCTCGGCACGATCTGGCGGATCTTGGTCTGCCATTCCGGCGTCGCGACCCGCTGCGGGAAGACCTTCTCGAGCACGTTCAGCATGATCGGCGCCGCCGTGGAGGCACCCGGCGAAGCCCCGAGCAGGGCCGCGATGCTGCCGTCCTTGGCGCTGACGATCTCCGTGCCGAGCTTGAGCACGCCGCCCTTCTCCGGATCCCGCTTGATGATCTGGACGCGCTGGCCGGCCTGAACCAGGCGCCACTCGTCCTTCTTGGCGTTGGGGAAGTACTCACGCAGGGCCTGGTAGCGGTCCTCGTCGGACAGCATCACCTGGCCGGCGAGGTACTCGATGAGCGGGTACTGGTCGACGCCCACCCGCACCATCGGCCAGGCGTTGCTCAGCGTGGTCGAGGTCAGCAGGTCGAAATAGGAGCCTTCCTTCAGGAACTTGGTCGAGAAGGTCGCGAAGGGTCCGAACAGGATCACCCGCTTGCCGCCGAGCACACGCGTGTCGAGGTGCGGCACCGACATGGGGGGCGAGCCGACCGAGGCCTTGCCGTAGGCCTTGGCGAGGTGGCGGGTCGCCACGTCCGGGTTGTCGTTGACCAGGAACGAACCGCCCACCGGGAAGCCGCCGTAATCGTTGCCCTCCGGGATGCCCGACGCCTGCAGCAGGTGCAGGGCACCGCCGCCGGCGCCGATGAACACGAACTTGGCGTCCACCGTCTGACGGCTGCCGTCCTTGAGGTTCTTCGACGTGACGCGCCAGGTGCCGTCCTGGTTGCGCGCGAAGCCCTCGACCTCGGTGGAGACGCGCAGGTCGAATTTCGGCTGGGCCTGCAGGGCGGCGACGTACTGGCGGGTGATCTCGCCCCATTCCACGTCGGTGCCCACCGGGGTCCAGGTGGCGGCGATCGTCTGCTTCGGGTCACGCCCCTCCATCATCAGGGGGACCCACTGCTTCAGCTTCTCGGGGTCGGTCGAGAACTCCATCCCGGCGAAGAGGGGGCTCGCCTTCAGCGCCTCGAAGCGCTTCTTCAGGAAGGTGATGTTGTCGTCGCCCCAGACGAAGCTCATGTGCGGGGTCGAGTTGATGAACGAGCGCGGGTTCTTCAGGACGCCCTTCTGGACCTGCCACGCCAGGAACTGGCGGGTGATCTGGAAGGCCTCGTTGATCTTGATCGCCTGGTCGATCCGGACGTTGCCCTTCGAATCCTCGGGCGTGTAGTTCAACTCGGCCAGCGCCGAGTGGCCGGTGCCGGCGTTGTTCCAGCCGTTGGAGCTCTCCAGGGCGACGCCGTCCAGGCGCTCGACCATCTCCAGCGACCAGTCGGGCTCCAGTTCGCGCAACCAGACGCCGAGCGTCGCGCTCATGATGCCGCCGCCGATCAGCAGGACATCCACCTTCCGGGCCTCGCCCGCTGCCAGCACGGATGCGCCCGGCAGGGCCGAGACCGCGAGCCCGGCCAAGGCACCGCCGATGATCTGGCGCCGGTTCAGCGGCCATGCGCTATGCTGCACGGACAGGCCACGCGAATGCATTTTATCGTGAATGCTCATGATAATTTTTCGAGCCGTATCAAGTTTTATTTGACTAGTACCCTGCGCTACAGGAACCTGAAACGCAAGACAACCCAGCCGATACATGGCTGCCATGCCTTGGAAACCTGAATGATTCCAAGGCATTGTTAACCCATGCGGCCGCCGCATGCCGCGCCGCCACGAATTTTTCGTTGCGCCGCAACATCTTGCTGCAGCCCTCGTGAATTCAGCAGATCACCGGCCGATGAAGCTCAGTCGTGCTGCGCAGCGACCGAGATTTCGAGCCCGACGCACCCACATCCGGCCACTCCCGCCGGTCCGCGCAAGTTCATCCGCCGGCCGGAACTCGCCCGAATCAGGGCCGTTACCCAGGCTAGGCGCCGCCAGGGTCGTGGATCGGCCTCGCGGCATTCCGCGGGCCTGCTCGTCGGCGGACGGGACGCGCGCGACATCGATGGCCCGCCCCGGAAATGGGCGCCGTGTGCTTCGCGCGGGTCACGCGGAACCCGTGATTCCGGGGCGAACGCGCCTCTCGTGTGCGCCACCGGGCGGCGTGCGCCGGATGTGGCAGACGGGAGACGCCGAGGCGGTTTCGCACGGCAGGACCGTCTCAGACCGTGACGCGCGGCACCCCGGCGCATCCAGGGAGCCAAATCGGCCTTCGGCGCTTACTCCCCCGCAGCCTGTGCCGCTGGCACGACAGACGGGGATCGTCATGCGGACCGGAACGAAGCGCGGCCTCACGGCCCTGGCCGTCATTCTCCTCGGAGGCGCCGCTTTCCTGCGCTTCATCGTCTATCCGGAACACGCGAGCCTGGAGGCGTCGGCGGGTCAGGGTTCCAGCCCGACCCTGCCGGCCCCGAACCCGACCCTGATGCCCACGGTGAACATCGCCCGCGTGGCTCGTTGGGAGAACGGCGCGAAGCCTCAGGCGGCGGCCGGCCTGCAGGTCGCGGCCTATGCAGAGGGCTTCGAGCATCCCCGCTGGATGGCCCTGCTGCCGAACGGCGAAGTGCTGGTCGCGGAAGCCAACAAGCCGCAGACCGACGATCCCTCGACGGGAATCGCCGATTGGGTGGCAGACAAGGTCAAGAGCATGGCCGGTGCCGGGGTGAAGAGCCCGGAGCGCATCGTCCTCCTGCGCGACGCGGACGGGGACGGCGTCGCCGAGGAGCGCCACGTGTTCCTGAAGGGCCTGCACTCGCCCTTCGGCATGGCGCTGGTCGGCGGCGACCTCTACGTCGCCAATGCCGACGCCCTCGTGAAGGTGCCCTACCGGCCGGGCCAGACCGAGATCACCGCGACCCCGGAGAAGGTGGTCGACCTGCCGTCGGGCATCAATCACCACTGGACCAAGAACGTCATCGCCAGTCCCGACGGACAGAAGCTGTTCGTCACCGTCGGCTCGAACAGCAACGTCGGCGAGAACGGCCTCGACAAGGAGACGGGCCGCGCGGCGATCTGGGAATACACCATCGCCACGAAGCAGATGCGCGAGTTCGCCACCGGCCTGCGCAACCCCAACGGCCTCGGCTTCGAGCCCGTCACCGGCGCGCTCTGGACCGCGGTGAACGAGCGCGACGAGATCGGAAGCGACCTCGTTCCGGATTACGTCACCTCGGTGCGTGACGGTGGCTTCTACGGCTGGCCCTACAGCTACTGGGGCCAGCACGTGGACACGCGCGTGCAGCCGCAGAAGCCCGACCTCGTGGCTCGGGCCATCACTCCCGACTACGCGGTGGGCACCCACACGGCCTCGCTGGGCATCGCCTTCTCCCGGGGGAGCAGCCTGCCCGAAGCCTGGAAGAGCGGCCTGTTCGTGGCTCAGCACGGCTCCTGGAACCGCCGGCCGAAGAGTGGCTACAAGGTGGTCTACGTGCCCTTCCGAGACGGCAAGCCCGTGGGACAGCCGGTCGATGTGCTCACTGGCTTCCTCAATGCGGATGAGAAGGCGCAGGGGCGCCCGGTCGGGGTCATCCTCGACAAGACCGGGGCGCTGCTGGTGTCGGACGATGTCGGCAAGGTGATCTGGCGCGTGAGCGGAGCCAGCACGACGAACTGATCGCTCCGCCGCGCGTGCGACGACTCGGCGAGCGAGAGGGGCGAGCCTGCCGGGAACGCCCCTCAGCGGTCCTCGATCAGGGCTTCGACCGATCGGATCGCGCTCTCGAGGTCGGCGATGCGCTGCAGGACGAGCCGACACGGCAACCAGCCGTCCTCGTCCGAACCCCGCATGAGGTCATGCTGCTCCGCTCGCAAGCGTTCGAGGAGTGCGTCCAGATCCGCCATGTGACGGGAAGCGTCGCCCGTCGCCGGGCGTTCCCGGATTCCGGCGCTCGTCCCCGTCAAATTCTCGTCACGACGGTCCCGGCGCCTGGGCGCCGGGCCGAGTCCAGTCAAGAGTGCCGCCCCGGTCGATACCGGCGAGCCCGGGGAAAGGCCTACGAAGCCGGCGCGAAGGTCCACCCGGCGAGCGAGGTCGGGATCGGCAGACGGGAGATGTCGAGGCCGCAGGCCGCCTTGTAGGCGCGGTCCTGCGTCAGGAGCCTGAGACCTTGCTCGGCGGTGTCGCAGGTTCCGAGCAGGGCATCGTCCAGCAGGACGGCGAAGCACTCCCTCTGGGCCAGACGCGTGCGGGCGATGCGAAAGACGCCCTGCGGCGTGTCACAGAGCCAATGTCCATTCATTGCCCACGCCTCGGCCAGTGATCCAGGGGGTGCGATCATGGGCCGGTCGGCAGGGGGATGTCCAGAAGGTTAATGCATCTCGAACGGATTACGCTGCACGATTCTGCATGAAGTCCGGAGGCGGGCCCCCGAAGCGGGAATCCGCGACTTCGGGATCCCGAGGACCGCGCTCAGCGCTCGCGACCCGATTCGATCTCGCTGAAGACCCGCGCGAGCTCCGCGAGGAGGTAACGGGCGCGCGGATCCTTGATCCGGTCGAACGACTCGCGGAAGAGCGCTCCTTCCGGCGTCGCGGACACGGACACGCTCTCGGGGTCCTTCTCGCCCACGCGGGCCGCCGGCTTCGAATCGTAGAAATAGCTGATCTCGACACCCAGCGCCTGGGCGATCTGGTGGAGCTTCTCCGCCGCGATCTTGCTCCGGCCGCTCTCGTATTTCTGAACCTGCTGGAACGTGACGCCCAGGGCACTGCCGAGATTGGCCTGACTCAGACCGGCAGAGCGTCGCAACGACTTGATGCGAAGTCCAATCTCACCGGCACTTCCGTCTCTGCTTACGTCCGACATCAAGTCTTACTCGAAGATCATTTTCTTCAGGGGCTTCATCAGCCGGCACGGGACAGAGTCATCGTCCGTCCACTCCGGGAATGTCACAAGACCGAAGCCGAAGAATGGCACAAACGAGGGTAACGTCTGGACAGTAGATGCAACCGGCGACATCTCAAGCAATGTGAATTGCATCGCATTATCTTGGGTCCATATCAAGCCGGTTGAAATACTGACAGGCGCCGCATCTCCCAGTCCGAGACAGCACGGATACGCGTAGCGCGCAATTCGCAACGACAGCGAGAACCTGTCGCCACATCGGGCGAGCCGACGGCCACACCCGCTACCGCCTTCGAGGCACCCCGCCAATCCGTATGGGGTTCACAATGCCGCGCGCGTCCAGCGCGTCCCGGGCGGAGACCGGGACCGGACGCGCGCCATCGCGACACGCAGCGTGCCGTCCCGGGAGGAAACCTTCGCAACCCATTGGGTCACCGACTCGACCCGGGCGCGTTCCATACGATGCCACCGCCTTGGATCACGCTCCGGTCCATCGATCCGTCGACGATCACGACATCTCCTGTCCGGCCTCGATCGACGCACGGGAAGCCGCCAGACCAGGATTTCTCCCCGTCCGGCCCAAGTCCGGACCGATGGTTGCCGCCAACCTCGCAAAGCACCGAGCCGATCGCCTATCAGGCGATTTTTCGCCGGAAAATCTGAAAGTTTTCTTCACAAATCGCATATAGGTTGTTTTCTGGTTGTGCTTCGAGCGACGAGAGGACGGACGATGGACGATGTCGACGGCGAGGTTCGACGGATCCAGGCCCTTCGTGCCCTCCGGATCCTGGACTCGGCCTCCGAGCCTCACCTCGAAGCCGTCTGCCGCCTGGCGGCGGACCTGTTCGGTGTCTCGATGGCCGCCGTCCAGTTGGTCGACGAGAACAGGATCTGGTCCAAGGCCAAGTTCGGGATCGAGGCCGAATGCGTGTCCCGGGCGGGCGCCTTCTGCGACCTCACCATCGCGGCGGACGACAGGACGCCGCTCGTCATCCTGGATTTGCGGAGCGACCCGCGCTCGGCCGACAGCCCCCTCGTTACGGGCGAGCCCCATGTCCGCTTCTATGCCGGGGTGCCGCTGGCCCTGCGGTCAGGAATCAACCTCGGCACCTTCTGCATCATGGACCGGACGCCCCGCGTGGCGTTTCCCGGGCACGCCCTGCGCCAGCTCCAGGATCTCGCCCTGATCGTGGAGGCGCATCTGCGCCTGCACGAGGCGAAGCGCGCGAGCGAGTTGGATGCGAGCCATCGCTGCGCGGCGGAGACGGCCCTGCGGGCGAGCGAGCAGCGCTTCCGCCTCCTGGCCGAGACCACCACCGACGTCATCATCTGGTCGGATCTGGATACCACACGCCGCTACGTCTCGCCCTCTGTCAAGGCGGTGCTGGGCTACGATCCGGAGGAGCTGGTCGGGACGAAGCCCCTCGATTTCGTGCATGCCGACGACATCGCGGAGTTCGGCCGCGTGCTCGCGGATCTGACTCGGGCCCGGGTCGATCAGGTCTCCAGCTGCCAGCGCTACCGGCGCAAGGATGGCGGCTGGGTCTGCATGGAGGTCTCGCAGAGCCTGGCTCGGGACCCGATCACCCAGCAGCCGACCGGGTACGTCACGTCGCTGCGCGACATCACCGAGCGCAAGGCCGTCGAGGATGCCCTGCGGATCAGCGAGGAGCGTCTGGCCCTCGCCGTCAGCCATGGCAGCGACGGCGTGTGGGATTGGTGCGTCCCGACGGGGAAGGTCGAGCTCTCGGAGCATTGGGCCGCGATGCTGGGCTACCGGGCCGGGGAGATTCGGCCGCACATCACCTCCTGGCACGACCTCATTCACCCGGACGATTCCGAGCGCTCGCAGCGCGTGCTGCGCGACCATTTCGAGGGCCGGACGCCGACCTTCGAATGCGAGTACCGGCTGCGGACGCGGCAGGGGCACCATCTCTGGCTGCTGGCCCGGGGGAAGGTCGTCAGCCGGGACGAGGCCGGGGAGCCCTTGCGTGTCGTGGGAACACATATCGACATCACCCGACGCAAGTGCGACGAGCAGCGCATCGCGCATCTGGCCCTTCACGATGCCCTGACCGACCTGCCCAACCGGACACTGTTCTGGGAGCGCCTCGACGCGGAGATCCGGCATGCGGCGCGGCACGGCACGCGATTCGCCGTCCTCGCCTGCGACCTCGATCGGTTCAAGCATGTCAACGACACCCTCGGGCACCCGGCCGGCGACCGCCTCCTGCAATGCATCGCCGCGCGGCTGAGGACGGCTGTTCGCGAGGGGGATACCGTGGCCCGGCTCGGCGGTGACGAGTTCGCCATCGTACTGAGCCAGATCCGGGATCTCGAGGATGTCAGACGCATGGCGGGCCGCGTGATCGACGCGGTCAACCAGTTGGTCGACCTGGATGGCCAGAGGATCGCCGTCGGCGCCAGCATCGGCATCGCCCTGGGGACGGGAAACGGGATCGACGCGGACGAACTCTTCAAGCGATCCGACATGGCCCTGTACAGGGCCAAGGCGGCCGGGCGGAACACCTACCGCTTTCACGATTCCCCCTTGGACGTCCGGCAGGATGCCTCCCGCTCGCTCGAGCAGGACATGCGCAGCACGATGAAGCGTGGCGGCTTCCTGCTGCACTATCAGCCGGTCATCGAACTCGCGACCGGGGCCGTCACGGGTTTCGAGGCCCTGATGCGCTGGCATCATCCCCTCCGGGGGGCCATCCCGCCGAGCGAGTTCGTTCCGCTCGCGGAGGAGACGGGCCTGATCGTCTCCCTGGGGGCCTGGGCCCTGAAGGAAGCCTGTCACGAGGCGGCCTCATGGCCGGATCACCTGAAGGTCGCCGTCAACGTCTCGGCGCTCCAGTTCCAGCGGGCCAACCTGGAGGAGACCGTGATCCACGCCCTGGCGCGTTCCGGACTGGCGCCTCACCGGCTCGAACTCGAGATCACCGAAACGATCCTGATGCAGGATGCCGAGGCCGTCGGCGCGAGCATCCACCGCTTGCGGGCCCTCGGGGTTCGCATCGCCCTGGACGATTTCGGAACCGGCTATTCCAGCTTGAGCTACCTCCATCGCTTCGGCTTCGACACCGTGAAGATCGATCGCTCCTTCGTCAGCGCGGTGCGAAGCCCGAAGACGGCTGCGATCGTCCGGGCGATCGTGACGCTCGCCGGCCAGCTCGGCGCCCACGTCACGGCCGAGGGCGTGGAGACCCGGGAGCAGCTCGAGTTCGTCACGGCCGAGGGCTGCACGGAGGCACAGGGCTTCCTCTTCAGTCCGGCCATTCCGGCGCGCGACGTGCTGAAACTCATCCGCGACGAGCACGCGGTCCTGGCGCCTGCATGCACGCTCCGAGGGGCCCTCGCCCAGGCCGCATCGGCCTCCTGATACCCCACCATGAGCCGGGGTCGGTGTGAGACATGGCGGAAGCCGGTCTCTCCCGCGAAGCCGAAGGCCACGCCCCCCTCAGACCGCCCGAACCGCGCGCATCACGAACCCGCTGCGCGGGCGGGCGGGAATGTAGGCGAGATCGAGGGTCAGATCCTGCGGCGGCACCGTGTAGGTCATGCGGTTGGCGAGTTCGTCCGCGAGGGTCTCGATCAGGACCTGGGAGATGCCTTCGCCCGGGCAGCGATGGCCGCTCGCGGCCGAACCGCCGCCGTGGGAAACGAGATTGAAGGGATCGAGACACGCGTCCCGGAAGCGCTCCGGATCGAAACGGTCCGGGTCGGGCCAGAGGCGGGGATCGTGGTTGGTGCCGTAGAGGTCCATCAGCACCCAGGTGCCCGCCGTGAAGTCGTGTCCGTGCCAGGTGAAGGGCTCGCGCACCCGCCCGCCGATGAAGGGGATGAACGGGTAGGCGCGGCGGACCTCCAGGGCAAAGCGCGTGAGCGCCGCCGGATCACCGCCCCGGAGGGCCTTCCGGCAGGCTGGATTGTCCCGCAGGGCCATGGCGCAGAACACGACGTAGCGGGCATTGGCGACGGTCGGGCGCAGGACGTTGATGAGTTCGACCCCGGCGGTCTTCACGTCGAGGTAGCGGCCCTCGCGGTCGCAGTGCTCCGCGATGGCGCGGGCCGCCCCCTCCGGCACCGCCCGCCGGCCCTCGCGGATTTCCGTCACGACCCGGCGTGCCCAGCGCTCGGTGCGGGCGCGCAGGAGATGCCCCCGCCAGTTCCGCGGGCCGATCGCACCCGTGCCGGCGATCATCGCGGCGAACTCGGCCGCCCGCGCCCGGGCCTCCTCCGGTTCCAGCGGAAGTCCGGCCCATTCGCAGATCGCCGCCGTGAGGACGCCGTGCGCCTCGTCGAGGAGGATGACCGCATCCGCCCGCGACCAGCGCGCGACCGCCTCCCGCCAGTGCCGGACCGTCAGATCGGCGAGGCGCCGCAGAGCCTCCGGACCGACGAGGGAGAGGAACATCGCCTTGCGTCGGACATGCGCCTCGCCATCCATCACCATCACGCTGCCGTGGTCCTGGATCAGCGCGAAGGAGGTCGGCGGCAGGGCGTGGCGACGCGTGAAGCGATGGTCGTCGTAGAAGTGGCGCGCGGCGTCCGCCCCCGATATGCACAGGGCGGGACTCAGCATGAGCCGCGTCGCGAACAGGTCGGAGCCGTGGCGCCGGCAGCGGTTCGGGATGAAGGCATACCCCTCCGAGAGCAGCGCCAGGGTGCTGTCGAAGGCGCGGTCGCGTGGGAGGGCAGCCGTGTCACGGGCGCGCAGCGTGGCGGGGTTCAGGGTCATCCGGGCATCCAGCATGGCCCCCGGTCGGGCCGGGCCCGCATCCAACTCAACCGTCCGCGCGGATGTTCAGCCAGGCGGCGCAGGGCTCGTCCGCCCGTCAGAGCTTCAGCAGGGCAAGCGACTTGACGCTGCCATGCGCCTCCAGGTCGAGGTCGTGCTCCGCCACCTCCTCGGCGGTGAGTTCCCGCAGGGTCTCCGCCTGCGCGCCCGCTCCCGCCGCCTCCGCCGCCTCCGCCGCCACGACGGCGGCGTCCTGATCGTCCCGCGCGACCACCACGACCGGTGCCACCTGCGCCTCCCGGGCGCCCGGGGGCGTCACCGTGACCTGCACGCCGTAGGCCCTGTTCATCATCGTATCCTTCTCTCGTGGGAATGACCCGGTCCGAACCCCGAGCGGGGCCGCCGATCTTCGCGACGCCCGGGCCGGCTCAGGGGCCGCCGCGGCCGCCGACCGCCCCGAAGACCTGCCCCGTCGAGTAGCTCGCCTCGTTGGAGGCGAGCAGGACGTAGATCCCCGCGAGTTCCGCCGGCTGGCCCGGCCGGCCCATCGGCGTATCCTTGCCGAAGCTCGGCAGTTTCTCCGGTGGCTGGCCCCCACAGACCTGGAGCGGGGTCCAGAACGGCCCGGGCGCGACGGCGTTCACCCGGATGCCGCTCTGGGCCAGTTGCTTGGCGAGGCTCTTGGTGACGCTCACGATCACCGCCTTGGTGGCCGCGTAGTCGAGGAGGTTCTCGGAGGGGTCGTAGGCATTGACCGAGGCGGTGTTGATGATCGCGGCCCCGGGTCCGAGATGCGTCAGGGCAGCTTTGGTGATCCAGAACAGCGCGTAGACGTTCGTCCGGAAGGTCTGGTCGAACTGCTCCGTCGTGATGTCGAGGATCGAGGCCTGGGACTTCTGGTACACCGCGTTGTTGACGAGGATGTCGAGGCCGCCGAGGGCACTGGCCGCGTCGGAGACGAGCCGCCGGCAGAAGGCCTCGTCGCGGATGTCGCCCGGCAGCGCCACCGCTTTCCGGCCCGCCTGCCGGATGAGCGCCACCACCTCGGCCGCATCGGACTCTTCGGCCGGCAGGTAGTTGATGGCCACGTCCGCCCCTTCCCGGGCATAGGCGATCGCCGCGGCTCGGCCGATCCCCGAATCGCCGCCGGTGATCAGGGCCTTGCGGCCCGCGAGCCGGCCCGAGCCCTTGTAGCTGGTCTCGCCATGGTCCGGGCGCGGCACCATCCGGCTCGCAAGGCCCGGCCAGTCCTGCTGCTGCTTCTCGAAAGGCGGTCGGGGATAGGTTCGGGCGGGGTTCGGCGTCGCGTCGGTCTGCGCCACCGGTTCCTGCGCGCCGGCCCCGCTCCCGAGCGCCGCCACCATTCCAACGGACAGGCCACCCACGAGGGCACGCCGGGAGGGATCGGTCTTCGTCTCGGTCATGAGGGCCCTGGGGACTCGGTGGTGTGGCACGCCCGGCACGCGGACGGCCCTGCATGCCCCATCAACCCGGCCCGGCCGTATTCGTTCGCGGTTCGAGCCGCGACGAGCCCCCTGCCTCAGCCCTTCGCTTCCTGGAAAGGACGCAGCAGCCAAGCCAGACGCCCCGCATCGTCATCATCCTCGGCCCGTGGTGCTCGCCTGTGCGGCTCGGCGGGCCCGGAGCCCTCAGGGCCTGATTTCGCAGGCAAAGATTCCACGGGCACGGCTTCCACGGAACCGGATTCGCCGATCGGCGACCGAACCTCCGGCTCGGCGACACCCGCCATGATCTGCCCGAGCAGCGTTGGCAACGCCACGCCGTATTCCCGGAGCAGCAGGGCGGCATCCAGCAGCGACCGGATGTGTCCGTCGGGGACCGGCTGCCCCTCGATCTGCGCGTTGATGACGTTTGTGGCGAGATCTGCCGCCAGCCGCGAGAGTTCGGGCAGGCGGTCCACCGCGTCCGGTGCTTGAATTGCTGGCGCGAGGGCGGCGCTCATCTGACATCTCCCTGACGGCGGGCACGTCCTCGGAAGCGCCGTCTGGCCCAGGCGTTAGCACGGAGTCCGTCACCATTCTGTTCACCGGGCAATCACCGTCCCGGGAAGATCGGCGCCTGGGCCCGGCCACCCGGCCCCGCAATCCTGTGGAGATCGGGGAATGAAAGCTCCGGGCGGAGGTCCACCCGCACAACATCCACACCACTTAACAAAACTTTCATCGCAATAGGATAAGTCCTGACAAGAGATTTGTACTTATCGAGAGGATGCTCGGATCATGGAAGCGGAGAGAAAGCCGGAGTTCGCCGACACGGTCGACAACGAGGCGGACCGGATCCGGGAAATCTTCAAGCATTCCTTTCCGCAATCCGAGGCTGACCTGAAGAGACTGATCCCCGAGGACTTCACGGATACCGTCGCACAAAGGGCCGAGACGGCCCGAAGCGGCACAGGGGACGAATTCGACTGGTCCATCACCCTCGCGAACGTCGAAGCCATCGTCGATGCCAGCCAGGCCAGCCGCGCCCTGGTGCTCGCGGCGGAGAAGCGCGCCGAGATCGCCGAGGCGAAGGCGCGGGAAGCGGTCCATTGGCTGCGGATGCTCCACAAAGCGGTGCAGAAGGGACTGCCGGACAAGGCCGTCTGACCCTATCTCACCACTGCCGAGTACCGGCACGCATCGCGATGCGTGCCGGTGACTCCTGGGCCGGACCACCCGTGGTGGGCAGAGAGGGCGAACATGTTCCGATTTCTTCTCCGGTGGCTCCTGCTCTCGGTCCCGGTGGGTATCCTCGTCGGGAAGTTCCTCAAGGCTACCCAGACGCCGCCTGACGAAGATCGGCGTCGCAGGATCGCGCGTTCGCGCCCCAAGTCCGACCTCTGAGGGCATCCGGTCGGAGGAGCACCCGCCGGCCTCCGGCATGCAAGACAGGCGTGGCCCCTCCTGCCACGCATCGCCTGCCGGTCGGCTGAAAATCCAACCTTCGCCTCATGACATCCTGCCTCGTGCCCCGGGTTTGCCCCGCGGGGCTCGACCTGCAGACACGACGGCCTGCGGCAGGACGAGCCCGGCTCGCAGAACACCCTGGCGGAGATGCGCGGAATCTTGTTCGGCGGCTGGGAGCACCCGCTCGAGCCACGCCTGCCACCTCAGGAGACCAAGGGCGGTCCGAACCACCCCGCGACGGAAGCAGCGAAGTCCGGCCCGCCAAACGGATGGGTGGCGAGGTGCCTGCCTCGCAACGCAAACCCTGCGCCGCGAGGCCATCATCACACGCCCCCGCGTTTCACGGAGCAGCAGGTCGCGGGAGTGGAGACACGACGGCGAACGCGTCTACGTCTCATGCTCCCCATGATCGACCTCCCCATGACTGACGATCCGTCTGACGGCTTCGGAGGCGACATTCAGAGCTTCATCGATATTCGTTTTGCCATCAAAGAACCAATCAGCCTTGGCTCGACCGGGGACCGCCAAGCCGGAAGCGACATCGTCGCTGAGTGACTTCAGCATCCGGGAAACCGACTTCACATCGAATTTGTCGAACGAATGAATATTCGTATGAAGGTCCGAGAGATCTTTGTTCGCATACTTGTTGGTGATCACCTTCATGCCGGCAGCGGCCATCTCCAAGGGCGGGTAACTTGGGTGAGGCGAGACCATGAACGAAAGACCGACGGAAGCCCGTGAGATCAGGTCCGCATAATCGTTCAGTGTGAGTCGTCCGCCGTTTTCGACAATTTCCGACTTCGTGAAGAGGAACGGATCGAAATCTTCTCCGATCGCGATAAACCGCCAGTCTTTCCAGAACTCCGGGCTCTCGTGAACGGCATCATCGATAACCGCGTTCGCAAATTCCAGGCAATTCCGCGGCGCCGCAGGCCTCATATAGGCCAGTACGATCTTTTCTCTTTTCAGTCCATGAACGATGGCCGACCGAATCCTCTCATTGATGGGTGGATTGTAGACGATCGCATCTCGGAAGTATCCGTCGCTGATGAAAAAGTCCGCCAGGATCTGCGTGTTCACGATCTTGATCGCATTTGTATTGTTTTTATATGTCCCCTCAGCCAGCGCAGATCGTGTAGACCAAGGGTAAAAACCGCATTCATAATCCTGAATAAGATAAACGTATTTGCGTCTTTCCTTCTGAAACATCTCAGATTGCTGATCGATAAGATCCTCCACTTGAACCGCGGTCATCCAGGCTGTTGCGATAAATATGTCTTGCTCACGAACACTCAAGCATTCGGAGATTCTCTTTGTCCCATCCGTCACACAGTAGGTGTCGTCGGCGTGATCCGAAAACAGGCTCGTGATTTTCGCCGCCGTCGGGATTTCGATTTGATTGCTGAATGGTACGACCGTGCCAATGATCCGGAGATCGAAAGCGGATCCCAACTTCGCTGCCAACCCATCGAACAGACGCAACGCTTCGGAAACGCCCGCATACCCGATCTGCCGCTCGGCCGTCGGGATAAGGAGGTTCAGTCGCGGGCGGCGAATATCGCTTCTGACTGCCGTAAAGGGGCGTATTTCAGGATTTGACCGGACCAGAGGACCTTCGCCGGAACGATTCGGCAGCAACTTATGCACGTCGTAGCTCAGAGAATCTGTGCCCTCATCCGAAGGCTTGAAGCGGACCCAAGACCGTCCTGCCAACTCCACGATGTAGAAGAACGATCGCTCGATGGCATGGGCGAGCGTCCCATCCACCTGCCCGAGTTCCGGATCAAACATGCTGTAGTCGAGAGGAAGCTCGATGAGCTTATTCAATGCGGTCGGATCGAACCAGAACATGGAGCCGCTGGGCAGTTCCAGAGGGTTTTCAGTACCGATCGAGAAGTTATTATCCGTCATCATTCCAATGAGCTTTTTACATAAGCCCAAATTCCCTCCCCATTGAACCAGAGGCTCTATCGCAGGGTAGTCCACGGGAGCCACTGCGCCGATCGTTCCGTCGTTGAAAATATTTATAATATTCAATACATTTTCGGTAGACCCCAGATTAGACTTGAGAAGGTAAGATCTCCAGGAATCGAAACCGGATTTGTAGTGACTGGACTTTTTCGTATGAATGTGAAGCGCGAGATCCACCTCCATCAGTCGGTCCTGAAAGCCGATCAGCATCGGCGCGATGTCCCGGCCCCGGTTCGGGGTCACGCGCACCTCGAATGGGTGTCGCGAGAACTCCCGGCAAGCGACGGAAATTGCGTATTTTTTCTCTTGTGAGTCGGTCGTGATGAACAGCCTACAGGAACCCGGTATGAAGTTCACTTGTAGGACAAGCTCCTCGATCAGATCAATGAAATATACGTGGGCAAAAACTCCGATCTTACGGTCGTGGGAAACGATTTTCGATCTCGATGTTTTGGAGAATGACCGCTTCCCCGCCCTTTTTGCGGACGGTATCACCACGTCAGGAGATCGTGGCGACCTGTTTTCGGCGAACCCCTTTTCGATATAATGGATAAGCGGGTTCGTTTCTTGAAAATTGATGTCAGCGTATTTCTTCTTGTATTCCGCAGCATCGAATAGCGGATGCGGATTCGTAGACTCGAAGCTGCCAAATTCCATATAGTGACAAACCGCCTGAACACCCGCCGCCCTGACATCCGGCCTTTGCTCGAAATAATAACGCGTCGAAAAGAATGGATGAGGATCCCTGATTGCTTGGGGGGTCCTCATAAAGTGGACCAATTCGTTTTCGTCCGAATTGTCTATGTACCTCGAACGATAATAACGTCTGGAAAACAAAGAATGGCAATCGATTTCGATGGGGCTGTTCAAAAACGACTCGAGGCTGGACACTCCATTGGCATGATAGCCATAAAGCTCGCATTGGCGTCTGTAATACTCAGCGTCAAAAAGCGCGCTGAACTCAACATCAACGAGACGTGATGCTCTGATGTATGCTGCAAAGATGCTTTCCCCTTTGCTGACCTTGACGCTAGCGGCAACCTTTTCTGCATCAAAAACCGGGTTTGGACTGAATTCCTCACTATGACCATTTATAATGTAGTGAAGCAACGGGTTAGACTTGACGCGATATTTCTCGGCATACCAATCCGAACAGAAAACCGGACCGGGTAAATGGCCCTGCGCATATCCTGTCCTTATATAATGAAGCAACGTATTCTCTTGGACCTGGTACTTTTCCCTGTACCAAGCGCTATCGAACAATGGGCTCGGCCTGCGACCCTCGAAGTCACC
Organism: Methylobacterium sp. FF17; assembly: GCF_025813715.1. Classification (NCBI taxonomy): domain Bacteria; kingdom Pseudomonadati; phylum Pseudomonadota; class Alphaproteobacteria; order Hyphomicrobiales; family Methylobacteriaceae; genus Methylobacterium; species Methylobacterium flocculans. The sequence continues at coordinate 1,977,908 of NZ_CP107532.1, read as the reverse complement.
ATCTTTAACATAGTGTTCAAGAGCCGATACTCCTGCCGCATCGACATCTTCGTTTGACGATCTGTAGAATTCTTCATCAATGTACGGACTAGGTGAAAATTTCAGATCTGCGCCCACCCGTAAGTAATGCTCTATCGCCTCCGACGCATCGGCAAAAAGTATACCGGATACTGAAGAATACCAATCAATATCGAAAAGCTCCTCTATTGCCGTCATTTCGATCCTTCCCTACAAGGCCGTAGTTTTCTGTGCGAATATCGTCCGGGGAGCAGAGTACCCACTCTGCGAGCTCCCGAAGTATGCGGCTTTTCTACCAACGGTATATTCGCGTCCGAAGATGTCGAATAGAAATCGCACCAAGATATCGTGCGATATGATCCGTTGCGTGAACTGGGGCCAATCTCATGGACAAAGGGCTGGGTGCGATGAGGCGACCGGAATTGGCTCATGCGACATCACAAGTCAGAACGCCCGCTCACAATTGATGTGGTACGGCTAGCAGGCCATGGAAAAAAGTCCAGTCGGGCGCGCGCTCCGGACTGCATTGGGTGCTCTCCTAAGGGTGAACACCGACCGACCGTGGGTTGCCTCCGACGTACGGCACCCTCTTCGAGATCTTCACAACTGCCCATAGCCGTTCTTTGTCGGAATGATCCGGCTACGTCCGCGTCCTGTCACTTCCGAGAAGACCGGATAATGTTCGACAAAGCGGATGCTGTCGTTGTGCAGAATGGTTTCGGTGTTCTGACGGCAACTGCAAGCGGAACGCACGAGTTCGGATCGCTGAAGATTCGCTGGGTCGAGGAAGCCCGTTCGAACGAGCGATGCGCAACTCAGGACTGACGGCCGCTGATCTCGCTGCCACCGCGACCCGCAACAGTCGGTCCGAGCTTCTGAGCCGGTCTGCCGCGGCCTTCCGTTCCGTCAAGCGTTCGCACCAAAGCCCGACGCTCCGAGGCCGCAGGATACGCTTGGACAGACACGAGCGGTCACGTCCGTCCGATCCGCTTATCGATGGACCGGCCGAGCTCGACCCCATGCCTTTGGTCGTGGGATCCCTTCCGAGGCGCGAGGGATGACGATACGTCGAAGGCCGGCCCGCCGATCCCCCGAGTTACGACGGCCCTTCGGGTGACCGCCCACGGGTCGTCGGAGGTTCCGGTGTCGCCCTCTCGCGAACCACGGTCCTGGCTTTCGGCGTCAGGAGATGGGGGAAAGGCGGAATTCCTTGCGGAAGCTCTTGTCGAAGGCGCGAGCGGGCACGAAGCGGCGCAGCAGGCTGATCTGCCGTGCCTTCGGCCCCGCCGTATAACGGCGTTTCGGATTCGGCGCGGTAGCGGCCTTCACGACCACCTTCGCCACAACCTCGGGCGCGTCGGCGGTTTTCATGGCCTCGCCCACGCGTTGCTCCATACCGGCCCGCTCCGCTTCGTAGAGGTCGAGCGGCCTGTCGGACCGGACGAGGTTCCGGTCGAACGACGTGCGCGTGAAGGCGGGTTCGACGAGGACGACCCGGATCCCCCAGCCGCGAACCTCGTGGTCCAGGGACTCGGAGTAGCCTTCGACCGCATGCTTGCTCGCGCCGTAAAGCGCCATGTAGGGTGCGGGGATCAGGCCCATCACCGAGCTGATGTTGACGATCCGGCCGCCCTTCTGAGCGCGCATGACCGGAAGGACCGCCCGGGTCGTGCGGATGACGCCGAACAGGTTGACGTCGAACAGGGCCTGCGCCTGGGCGATGGAGGATTCCTCGGCCGCGCCACTGATGCCGAAACCGGCGTTGTTGACCAGGAGGTCGATGCGGCCCGCTTCAGCGACAACGGTCTCGATCATGTCGGCGACGGACGCGTCGTCGGTGAGGTCGCAGGTCAGCATCCTGAGACCGAGGTCGGGCGCCGGCTTCCGGCTCGTGCCGAACACGCGGTATCCGGCGGCCTTCAAGGCCTCGGCGGTTTCCAGGCCGATACCGGAAGCGGCTCCGGTCACGATGGCGGTCCTGATGGAAGCCTGGGTCACGATGGTCTCTCCTCCGGAGGCGCCTTTGCTGCGGCGGCTCCATCCATATAAATTATACACGTAATCTATTAAGACAAGAAACGAGTGGCGTGTCGCCGGCGGGTCGGTGTGGAGGCGCACCGACCTGGTCGCCCCGGATCGGCGGCGCTGGGCCGCGATCGCCGTGGAAGTCCCGGGAGGCGCGGACATGCCGGAAGCGCGTGCGATCAGAACCCCCCAGCGCGTCGCGAAGGCGAACCCGTTCAGTCCCCAGCAGGTGACGAACAGCCCCGAAGGACCGGACCTGGGCGTCCGAGCTCCGACGCTGAATGCCGTTTGACACGCAATCGATACCTCCGCTGCATAGGGTGAGCACTTCGGCCCGCCGCGCGCAGCCAAGGTCATGCTCCTTTGGACCAACTTGCCCGATACGCTCTCTACTTCACCCCCGCCCCGGGCTCGGCGCTCGCCGCTCTCGGCGACGCGATCCTGGGGGCCGGCCCGGCGCCCGGCCCGGACGTGCTCCGGGCCATCCTCGCGGCCCATACGGCCGCGCCGCGCGTCTACGGGTTCCACGCCACCCTGAAGCCGCCGATGCGCCTCGCCCCGGGCGTCGCGGAAGCCGACCTCCTCGCAGCGGCCGAAGCCCTCGCGGCGCATCGGAGCCCGCTGCCCGTCGGCCCCCTCCGGGTCACCGCCCTCGGGGATTTCCTCGCCCTGGTGCCGGAGGCGCCTCCGCCGGCCCTCGGCCTCCTCGCCGCCGAGTGCGTCGCGGCCCTCGATCCGCTGCGCGCGGCTCTTACCGAGGCCGAGCGCGCCCGCCGCCGCCCCGAGCGCCTCGATCCCCGCGGCCGGGCGCTGCTGGAGCGCTGGGGCTACCCCCACGTCTTCGAGGCCTTCCGCTTCCACATGACGCTCACGGGCCGCCTCGATCCCGCGGATCGATCGACGGCCCTGCCGCTGCTGGCCGAGGCGGCCGCCGCCTTGCCCGACCTGGTGATCGATGCGGTGAGCGTCGTCGTCCAGGACGGGGGGGCGCCGTTCCGCCTCCTGCGCCGCCTGCCCTTCTCCGCCTGAGAGAACCCGCCATGGCCTCCGACCGACTCGGCTTCGAACCGGCCGTCCACCCGACGGCGCATCTCTCGGATTGCCGCCTCGGCCGCTACACCGAGGTCGGTGCGCGCACGCGCCTCAGCGAGACCAGCCTCGACGACTATTCCTACATCGTCGAGGACGGGCAGGCGAACTACACGACCATCGGCAAATTCTGCTCGATCGCATCGCATGTCCGGATCAACCTTGGGAATCATCCGATGGAGCGGGCCTCGCAGTCCCACTTCACTTATCGGGCCAGCGCCTACTGGCCGGGCGAGGCGGACGAGCCGGCCTTCTTCGCCCGGCGCCGGGCCCTCCCCGTCACCATCGGCCACGATGTCTGGATCGGGCACGGGGCCGTGATCCTGCCCGGTCGCAGCATCGGTACCGGTGCGGTGGTCGGCGCGGGCACGATCCTGACCCGGGACGTGGCCCCCTACACCATCGTGGTCGGCAATCCCGGCCGCGTGGTGCGCCGCCGTTTCCCGGAGACGATCGCCGAGCGCCTGCAGACTCTGGCCTGGTGGGACTGGGACCATGCGCGCCTGCACCGGGCGCTGCCGGACTTCCGCACCCTGCCGATCGAAGCGTTCCTGGAGCGCTACGAGGTCCAAGCACAATAACTCCGCTTATCGGTTAGCCGGGAAACTGTCATCTGACTGTCGCGTCCGGAGGGTCTACCGGTATTCATCATGAAATACCGGATACCTGCATGCTGATCCTCGAAGATCTGACGCGGCGTTATGGCGACCGCCGCGCGGTGGAAAGCGTTTCGCTCGCGATCCCCCGCGGCCGGTTCGTCGGCGTGATCGGGCGCTCGGGCGCCGGAAAGTCGACCCTGTTGCGGATGATCAACCGCCTCGCCGAGCCGACGGGCGGCCGCATCCTGTTCGACGGCCTCGACGTCACGGCCCTGCGCGGCCGCGACCTGCGACGTTGGCGGGCGCGCTGCGCGATGATCTTCCAGCAGTTCCACCTCGTCGGCCGCCTCGACGTGCTCAGCAACGTGCTGATGGGCCGGCTCTCGGAGGTGCCCCGGCACCGCTCCCTCCTCAAGCTCTGGTCCGAGCGCGAGCGCGCCCTGGCGCTGGCCGCCCTCGACGAATTCGGCATGGGCGACTTTGCCGGCCACCGGGCCGACCAGCTCTCCGGCGGCCAGCAGCAGCGCGTCGCCATCGCGCGGGCGATGATGCAGGCCCCCGACCTGATCCTGGCCGACGAGCCCGTGGCCTCCCTCGATCCGCGCAACACCCGCATCGTCATGGATGCGCTCGCCGAGGCCAACCGGCGCCACGGTCTCACGGTGCTGTGCAACCTGCACTCCCTCGATCTGGCCCGCAGCTACTGCGACCGCCTCGTCGGACTCGCCGACGGCCGCCTCGTGTTCGACGGCGCGCCCGCCGACCTCACCGAGGATGTCGCCCGCCAGCTCTACGGGCTGGAGGCCGGCGAGGTCCTCGACGCGCCCGCCGCGCCGGCACGGCCCCGGGGCTATCCCGCCGCTCTCGTCGCCTGATCCTTTGGCCTGACCCTTCGGCCTGGTCCCTCACACACCCATCCGGGAGATTCCCATGTTGAACCGTCGCACCCTCGCCGGAGCCCTCGCGCTCGCCCTCCTCGCCGTCCCGGCCGCCGCGCAGGACTGGAAGGCAACCTACCCCGAACTCACCCTGGCGGTGATCCCGGCCGAGAACGCGTCGGGCACCACCGATCGCTACGCGCCGATGACCGCCTACCTGTCGAAGGCCCTCGGCGTGCCGGTGAAGCTGCGGATCGCCAACGACTACGCCGCCGTGATCGAGAGCCAGCGCGCCGGCAACGCCCAGCTCGCCTTCTACGGCCCCGCCTCCTTCGCCCGCGCGGTGATGACCGGCGTCAAGATCGAGCCCATCGTCAACCAGCGCCACGACACCGGCGCCTCGGGCTACTACTCGGTGATCTACGTGCGCGCCGACAGCCCCTACAAGACGATCGAGGACCTGAAGGGCAAGAACCTCGCCCTCGTCGATCCGAACTCCACCTCCGGCAACCAGGCGCCGCGCTTCTTCCTGCACAAGGCCGGCCACCCGGTCGACGCGTTCTTCGGCAAGACCGTCTACGCCGGCAGCCATGAGAACGCCGTCCTCGCCCTCGTCCAGGGCACGGTGGAGGCGGCGGCCAACCTCTACAACACCGACACCGACACCATGGTCACCCGCATGGCCGCCAAGGGCATGCTGAAGAAGCCCGACGGTACGGCGATGGGCCAGGGCGATTTCCGCGTGGTGTTCAAGTCCGACTTCCTGCCCGAGGGGCCCTTCGCCATGCTGGCGAGCCTGCCCGACGACCTCAAGGCGCGGATCCGGGACGCCCTCGTGGCGCTGCCGACGGCCGACAAGGTGGCGTTCGACCGGCTCTCGGACGGCAAGGACCAGGGGCTCACCGCCGTGACCCTGAAGGACTACCAGCCGATCATCGAGATGCTGAAGTTCAACGACGACCAGCGCCGCAAGTCTTGACCCGAGTTCGTGTGAGCCGCCCGTGACCAACCATGCCTGAGCGGATCACGCCCCTGCCCCCCGACCGGGCCGCCGCCCTGGCGGGGGCCTACGATGCCGCCGTCGCCGCGACCCGGCGCCGGACCTGGGCCAGCCTCGCGGTGCTCGTCCTCCTCACCGGGCTCGCCGCCCGGGCCGCGGAGGTGCGCCCCGGGGTGCTCGCGGCCAATATCGGCCGCTTCACCGACTACATCGCCCAGATCCTGCCGCCCCTGACCCTGGCGAACCTGCCGGGGGACCTCGCCGAATGGTACTGGGGCTGGCCGAAATGGCTCGGGCTTCTCGGCGAGACCCTGCTGATGGCCTATCTCGGCACCCTGCTGGGGGCGATCGGCGGCTTCCTGCTGTGCTTTTCCGCCGCCGCCAACGTGACGGGCAGCCGGACGGCGTGCTTCCTCGTGCGGCGCGGGCTGGAATTCTGCCGCACCGTGCCGGAGATCGTATTCGCGCTCATCTTCGTCATCGCCTTCGGCCTCGGGCCGATGGTGGGCGTGCTGGCGCTCGCGATCCACACCACGGGGGCACTGGGCAAGCTGTTCTCGGAGGTCGTCGAGAACATCGACATGAAGCCGGTGGAGAGCCTCACCGCCGCCGGAGCCGGGCGGGTCGAGACCTTGCGCTTCGCCGTGCTGCCACAGGTGCTGTCGAACTTCGTCTCCTACGGGCTGCTGCGCTTCGAGATCAACGTACGCGGCGCCGGGGTGATGGGCTTCGTCGGCGCCGGCGGCATCGGGCAGGAACTCCTCGTGGCGATCCGCAACTTTTACTACGCCGATGTCAGCGCGATCCTGGTCCTCATCATCCTGACGGTGATGGCGATCGACCTCGGCACCGAGCGCCTGCGTCACCACCTCCTCGGGAGCCTGCGATGACCGGTCCCGACCTGAGCCAAACCGAGATCGACGCGCTGCGCCAGCGCTTTCCGGAGAGCTTCCGGCCAGCGTGGCGGGGCCGCCTCGTCGCGGGCCTCGCGCTCGCCGGCCTCGTCGCCCTGGCGGGTTACGCGATGGTGCGCCTTGATTTCTCCGCCGCGCGACTCCTCAATGGCCTCGGCCGCCTCGGCGAGTTCAGCCTGCTGATGCTCCCACCGGACGCCGACGGCCGGGCCTGGGCCTTTCTGCAGGCGCTGACCGAGACCCTCGGCATCGCCTTCATCGGCACACTGACGGCCGCGCTCCTGGCGTTTCCGGTGGCGTTCCTGGCCGCCCGCAACGTCGTGCCGAACCCGTTCGTGCACTTCACCGTGCGGCGCGGCCTCGACGTGGTGCGCTCCGTCGACGTGCTGATCTGGGCGTTGATCTGGATCAACGTCGTCGGACTCGGCCCCTTCGCGGGTGCGCTCGCCATCGCCTGCGCGGATTTCGGCGCGCTCGGGAAGCTGTTCTCCGAGGCCCTCGAAACCGTCGACGGCAAGGCCGGCGAGGGCGTGTCCGCCTCCGGCGGCGCCGAGTTGCACCGCATCCGCTTCGGCCTGATCCCGGCCGTGCTGCCGGTGCTCGGCAGCCAGGTGCTCTACTTCTTCGAATCGAACACCCGCTCGGCCACCATCATCGGCATCGTCGGCGCGGGCGGCATCGGCCAATACCTCACCGAGCTGATCCGCGTCCTCGAACTGCGCCAGGTCGCCTTCCTGATCCTGATGATCCTCGTCACCGTGGCGATCATCGACGCCGTCTCGGGCCGCCTGCGCCGGGCCCTGATCGGCGGGGTGGCAAGATAGGGCGGAAGCCGGGTTCACACGCCACAGCAAGCCGCATCCGACCCTCGACAGACCCTCGGGCGGTCCGTTCCCGGCCGTTTGGCGGACGAAGCCCTACGTCCGTGATGGGTTGCTTTCCGCCGGTCCGCTTCCGGTCGACGAAGGTATCAGAGCTGACATCACCGAGCGTCATCGTTGAGATGACGGACCGCTGCCGCGACAACGGATGCCGATCCCGGTTCGGTCTTCTAACCTGCTCGACCCAGGAATGAGGTGACGGCCTCGTTGAGCGCTTCCGGTAGGACGGTCATGTGCGTTTTGCCGGGGATGACCCGGAACTCGCTCTTCAGTCCCGGTATCCTACCGAGGCGATCTGACAGGGTGCGCGCCGCCTCGACGGTGCGAGCCAGCTTGAGGCGCGCCAATCGCGATTCATGGTCCGGCGCAGTCCGCTGGAACGGTGCAAGCTCAGCTTCGTAGGCACCGGCCATGAGGAGCACATGCGCCTTACCCGGAGGGCTCTTCTCCAGGGCGTCGATGCTCGTCAGCAGGACGAACTCCTCCCAGTAGATGGACGGACTGGCCGCGATCCAATGCGAGAACGTCGCGGGGGCCTGGGCCAGTGCATAGAGGACGAAGAGGCCGCCGAAGGAATGCCCGAACAGGGCCTGCCGCGCCGGATCGACTTTGCAGCGCCGCTCCACCGCCGGCTTCAACTCGTCGATGACGAAGCGCAAGAAAGGGTTGGCGCCCCCCGTCCTGACCGCAGGGCCATCGGCCCTGTAGGGCGGGTAGGATTTGCCAGGTGGCGGGGTGTAGTCCCAGGATCGGCGCAGACCGTCATAGGCCTGATCGCCTGGATAGCCGATCCCGACGATGGCGAACCGGGAGCCGATGCCGGTTCCGTCCGGGTAGGGCGCCTGGACACGCTCGATGTCGATGGCCGTACCGGTCACGGCATTGCCGTCGAGCAGATATAGGATGGGCCAGCCGGCGGCCGGCGCAGGGCCCGGCGGGACGTAGAGCGTGATCCGCCAGGGTGGCCGCTCCGCCGTTCCTCCGAGGTCGAAGCTCACCGCGTCAACGAGCCGGGCGGGCTCGTCCACCGCTGCCAGGGCCGCCACGGGCGGCGCAGTGAGCATCAGCCAGGCCACCGTGGAGCGGCTCATGAACACGCGCCGCGAAATGAGGGTCGTCAAGGGCATCACCTCCAGAGGGACGTCCGGCCGCATTTCGTGGGTCGGGCGCTCGACCGTCGCCCCCGTCATCCGGCGGGGTGATCGGCAATCAGCCGGCAGGAGGTCGCCCGCTCCCATCGTCGGGCAACGAATCCAGCAGGGTCGGGACGGCCTCCCGTCGACGAGGCGGTTCCGACCGGTCCCGTTCCGTCGCGATCGGCACCTACCAACGGTAGATCAGGCTTCCGAGCACCGTCGCGGGCGAGCCCTGATAGCAGTATCCCGCCTGGCAGTTGTAATAGTCCCGGTTGAGGATGTTGTACCCGTTCACCTGCGCGCGGAAGCCCTTGTACTTCGGGTCGAGGGCGGCAAAGTCATAAGCCACCAGGGCATCGAACAGTGTCACGGTCGGGTTGCGGACCGTGTTCTCGTCATCCGCGAAGCTGTTGGCCGAGAAGCGCATCCCGCCACCGAGCGTGAGCCCGCGCAGGGGCGACGACAACGGGAAGAGATAGCTTAGGAAGCTGGTGAAGGTATCGCCGGGAATCCCGGAGAGGGCGTTTCCGTCGATGGGCTGGCCCGTTACCAGGGAGGTCTGCCTCACGTAGCGCAGGTTGAGATGCGTGTAGGCGAGCGTTAGGTTGGTGCCGGGGGCGAGGTTGGCGATCATCTCCATCTCGAACCCGGTGGATCGAACCGAGCCCGTCGCGACGGTGGCGGTCAGATTGTTGGGGTCCTGCCGCAGGACGCTGCTTTGCACGATGTCGAAGCCCGCGATGGCAGCTTGAATGTTCGTCCCGGGGATCTGGTACTTGACGCCAGCCTCGATCTGTTCGCCCGTTGCGGGCTTGAACGGACGACCGTTGGCGTCGACCCCGACCTGGGGCGTGAAGTTGGTGGCGTAGCTGGCGTAGGGAACGAGGCCGGGCGCCAGGATGTAGCCCAAGCCAACTCGGCCGGTGAAGGCGGTATCGTTCTGCTGCGTTTTGGTTCCGGCCTCATCCCGATTGCCCTGGAAGACGAAATCCTGCCGGCCGCTGAGCGTGAGGATAAAGCGGTCGAACTTCAGTTGGTCCTGAAGGTAGAGGCCGACCTGATCCTGGCTCTGATAGCTTAATGGGCCGAGGGCCGGCGTCGCAATGACTTGCGTACCGTAGTTCCGAGTCAGACCCTGTTTCATAATTCCTTCGCCAGTCGCCTGACCAGGACCATCGCTGCTGCTAGGACGAAGAAGGCGAGTGCGGAAGAGGCCGTCGCCTCATGATCCCTGGCGAGCCTACGGCATCGACTGATCCAGCCGAAGGTTCGCTCGATGACCCACCGTCGCGGTTGAACCGCGAAGCCCTTCTGTCCCTCGTCGGGCGCGACGATCTCGATGGTGATCGCCGTCGCGGTGCCGACGCGCTCGCCTCGATAAGCCCGGTCTGCGAAGCAGTGGGCCAGGAATGGCCAGAGATCACGTGAGGCACGCAAAAGTGCGACGCCGCCATGGCTGTCGTGCAGGTTAGCGGGCGAGACGGCGGCGATCAGAAGGCGACCATCCGTGTCGGTCAGGGCGTGGCGCTTGCGGCCCACGACACGCCGGGCTGGATCGTAGCCGCGTTGCCCGTCGACGCCCACACCACCCGAGCGCGCCGCTTGAGCATCCATGACGGAGCCCGTTGGGCTAGCCTCGCGCCCAGCTCGTTCACGGTCGTCCATCGTGAGCGCATGGGCAAGGCGCTCGAACACGCCCGACGCTGACAGGCGCAAGAACCAGCGGTGCACGGTCGACCAGGGCGGGAACTCATGCGGCAGGTGCCGCCATGCGCAGCCTGTGCGGAGCACGTAGAGAATCCCGTCGAGCACCGACCGCATTGGCCAGCGCCATGGACGACCAGTCGCGGCGGGACAGGGCAGCATCGTGCCGACCACAGCCCATTCGGCATCGGTCAGGCAGGTTGCGTAGGGTCGGCTTTCGCGCGCAAGCTCGGCGCGAGCGGTGGGTGTCCACATCAGCGATCCAGGGTGAGCGTCAGACACTCCCCCAACGCCTGCGGCACCCGCCGCTCACCCAACCGCCAACATCCTCACCCCGTTATGAAACGGGGTCTCAGAAGGTTGAGTTCGGGTGCGACGCCGAAGCCCGAGCGGGTGCTGAAGTCGTAATGAGCGTAGTCGAGACCAGCCAGCAACGTATGCTGCACCGGGCCCGCATCGACACGAGCTTCGATCTGGTTGTCGAGCGTGATCTGGCTCAGTCTCTGCTTCAGGAAGCCGGCCGAGCGAATGGCTGACGTGCCATCGTCGCTCAAACTGTCGATGCTGGTATAGGCGTAAGACGTATTGTTCTTATAGTAACGAAAGTTCTGTCTTAAAATCAGATCAGGCGAAAATTTATGTTCGAAAGCATATCCGATCCGGTATTGCTGGGATTTGAAATCGTTTAGGGCCGGATCTCCGGAATAGATCTTTGTTATCTGAAAGCCGGGCGCGTTGTAGAACGCTGCGTTCCCCGGCAGTCGCGACTCCTGGTACTCGCTCAGAAACGTGAACGTCGTATCGGCCGACGGCTTCCAGGTGAAGGCCGGCGCGATGTAGCTGCGGTCGTCGGGGCTGCCGGGCAGGAAGGTGTCGGACTGGCGCTTGATGCCGGTCACCCGATAGGCAAGCGTGCCGTCGCTGCCCTCAACCGGGCCGCCGATATCGAAATTGCCCTGGAACCGGCCGTAGTTGCCGGCCTGGAACTGGACCTCGCCGAACGGCGTGAAGGTCGGCCGCTTGGTTGTGACGTCGAGGATACCACCGGGCGAACCGAGACCGTACAAGCCCGATGACGGCCCGCGAAGGATGGTGGCCGCCTCGACACCGTATGGCTCGATGCGGGGAAGCGTGAGGCCCGAACCGAGCTGACGGAGGCCGTCCCGAAAGATGCCGTTATAGGTCAGATCGAAGCCGCGGACGTAGAAGGAGTCGTAGCGCGGATCGAAACCGAACACGTTCGAGTTCACGCCCGCGGCGTAGCCGATAGCCTCGTTGATCGTTTGGACGTTGCGATCGTTTAACTGCTCGCGCGTGATGACGGTGACGGATTGCGGTGTCTCGATGAGCGGTGTGTTGGTCTTAGTAGCCGTGGGGCTGATTCTTGCTGTGTAGCCTACGACTCCGCTCGGGCCACCGCCGCCTCCGCTCGTAGCGCTGCCGTTGCCGCCGCCCAAGCCGTTTCCGTCCGCGGTCGCAGCGGCACCTTCCACAGTAAGTTCGTCGAGCCCGACCGCTGCTTCCTGAGCGGCGACCGGGCTGACCGATATCAGAGGCGCCAGTGCAAGAACGGCCGTCAACGTAGAGGCCCGGTGTGAATGGCTCATAACATTGGTTTCCCGATCGCGTCCGTGCGTGCCAAAAAATCCCTGCAGGCTCTAAAAAGTCCGATCAAGGAAAAAATTGTTTCTCTGCCAATGGGTTAGAAGGGTTAAAAGCTACGGAGCGCCTAAAGGACGACTGCGTCTTCGGGGAAACTATCCGACCTGCCTTCGCCCCGGCGCGATCGACGACGGGATCCAGGTCCGTTGCTGACGATCCCACCTCCGCACCTGAGCCACTGCTGCACCAGAGGAAGGCGTACGGAAATGTCGTCGGGGCTGGTGTTGCGGAGCTGCTGCCTACAGTCTGAGCAATGCTAGATCCTACGACGACTACGCTCCCAGCCTCTAAGATGACGGCAATTTAGGAGGCAGTTTTCCATACTTAAAACTATCCTCGTCAAAGGTCTTACTTGGGCTTTCGTCAATCTACGGCTCGTCAGGAAGTGCTGTAGCGACGTAAGTGCCGACAGCAGCACTGCGGTACAGGAGCGCTCTCGCTCCTGTTACTGCGCCCAGTCCCTCGGCGAATTACAGACAGGACCCAACTTAGCGAACGACGGCTTTCGGGGCTGATAGAAACTGGCTCCTATGATGTCATTGGGTCGGAGGCGGAGTGTCTGCTTCGGGGCGACGGGTCAGCCTTCCGCAAAAGACCTTCGTCATAGGAGCGGACTGCGTTTCGCTTCAGGCACACCGTGAATGCCGCCGCGCCGTTCGATGTGACATCTGAATTCACGTCAGCGGCGCGCGGCCGGACTGGTCCATGGGGTCCCCGCCCGAACAGCCCTTCACTCCACCACCAGTTCCACCCGGTCGGCGGCGAACAGGCTGCGGGTGGCCTGGATGCGTGTGCCGGCGGCGTCCACGTTCACGCTCGACAGGGCGATCAGGGTGCGACCGGGGGCGATGTCGAGGCGTGCCGCCTCCTCGGCGTCGGCGGGGCGGGCACCGATCCGGGTCGAGAGCCGGGTATAGTCGGCCACCCCGAAGCCCGCATAGGCGCGGGTGATCGAGCCGGTGGCGGCGTAGGCGGCGTCGAAGCCGGCAAAGCGCGGCAGGGGCAGGCAGGTCCGGGCCGTCGAGATCGGGGCGCCGTCGGCCCGGTGCACGGTGAGGAGTTCGAGGATCGGCGTCGACGGAGCGATGCCGAGGGCCTCGGCCCAGCCCGCATCGGCCGGCACGGTCGCGGCGGCGATCAGGTCGCCCCAGGCCTCGCGGCCGGTGCGCGAGACGATCTCGGAGAACCGGGTCCGGGGACCGATCGGATAGGGAATCGGGCCCTGCTCCACGAAGCTGCCCTTGCCCTGCGTGGTCCGCACCATCCCGCATTCGGCGAGCACGCCGAGCGCCCGGCGCACCGTGTGCCGGTTCACGCCGAAGCGCGCGGCGAGCGCCGATTCCGCCGGGAGTTGCGCCCCGGCGGCGAACGCGCCGCTCCGGATCTCGTTCGCCAGCGCGTCCGCGATCTGCCGCCAGGCCGCGAGGCCGCCTCCGCGTTGAAGGGCCGTCACGCCCGTGTCGCCCGCTTCATTCATGGGTTGCTCGCACGGATGGCCCGCATGACGTCCTCGAAAGCCCTTGCGCCTTCTCATCCACTTGTCTAGATATATAGACAGGTTTAGAGACCGACCGATGCCGAGCGCCAGCCAAACACCACCTGAGACCATGATGCCAGAGGCAGTCGCGCGCCGACGGGCGATGGCACGGGCCAGCCAGGCGACCTCGGACGAATTGCTCGCCGCTCTGGCGCAAACCGGGGCCGCCCCCGAGGCGGAGGATCTGCGCCCGGCCGAGACCGGCCTCGTAATGGTCCGTGGGCGGATCGGCGGCGACGGACGGGCCTTCAACGCCGGCGAGGCCACGGTGACCCGCGCGGCGGTGCGCCTGCCCGGCGGCGAGACCGGCTTCGCCTACCATCTCGGCCGCGACCGCACCCGCGCCCGCCTCGCCGCGATCCTCGACGCGCACTGGCAGCGCCCGGAGGCGCGGCCCGCCCTAGAGTCGGCGCTGGAGGCCATCGCCGGGCGCCGGGCGGAAGCGGTTCTGCAGGCCGCCCGCAAGACGGCGGCGACGCGGGTGAACTTCTTCACCCTGGCGCGGGGAGAGGATTGATGGCGCACACCCTCGCTCACGGCTTCGCCGATCCCGTCCACGAGGGCCAGGCCGTGTTCCGCGCCGCGATGGAGGCCCTGAGCCGGCCCGGCCGGATCCGCCCCCTGGCCACGGCCCTGGCGCCCCCCGCCCCCCTCACCCCCGAACTCGCGGCCCTGGCCCTGGCGCTGACCGATGCCGACACGCCGGTCTGGCTCGACGCGCCCCTGCGGGCCGAGCCGGCGGTCGCCGGCTTCCTGCGCTTCCACACCGGAGCGCCGATCGTGGACGCGCCGGGACAGGCGGCCTTCGCGCTGATCGCCGATCCCGCCCGCTGCCCGGACCTCAGGGACTTCGCGCAGGGCACCCTCGCGTATCCCGATGCCTCCGCCACCGTGATCCTCGCCGTCGAGACCCTGTCCGACGCGGCCGGGCCGGCCTTCGCGGGGCCGGGCATCCGCGGCACCGTGCGCCTCGAGGCCGCCCCCCTGCCCGCCGACTGGGCTTCACGCTGGGCCGCGAACCATGCGGGCTTCCCGCAAGGAATCGACCTCCTGTTCGTCACGCCCGGGCGCCTCGCCGGGCTTCCGCGCTCGGCGCGTCCCGTCGCTCTGGAGGCTCTGCCATGTACGTAGCGGTGAAGGGTGGCGAGGCCGCCATCGACAACGCCCACCGGCTGCTGGCCGAGGTCCGGCGCGGCGACCCGGCCGTGCCCGAACTCAGCGTGGCGCAGATCCGCGAGCAGATGCGCCTCCTCGTCGACCGGGTGATGACCGAGGGTTCCCTCTACGACCCGGATCTGGCCGCCCTGGCCCTGAAGCAGGCGCGGGGCGACGTGGTCGAGGCGGTGTTCCTGGTGCGGGCCTACCGCACCACGCTGCCGCGCTTCGGCGCCACCGAGCCCGTCGACACCGGCGCGATGACGCTCGCGCGGCGCATCTCCGCCACCTTCAAGGACCTGCCCGGCGGCCAGGTGCTCGGCCCGACCTTCGACTACACCCACCGCCTCGTGGATTTCGCCCTGGCCGACGGCGCCGTCCCCGAATCGGCCAGCGAGGCCGAGCCGGAGCCGGATGCCGCGGCCTGCCCGCGGGTCACCGATCTCCTCGGCCAGGCCGGGCTGCTCGAGCCATCCCCCCCCGACGAGGGCGCCCCGGTCGGCGACCTCACCCGGGAGCCGGTGGATTATCCCGCCGACCGGGCGGTCCGGCTCCAGGGGCTGGCGCGGGGCGACGAGGGCTTCATCCTGGCGCTGGGCTACTCGACGCAGCGCGGCTACGGCCGCACCCATCCCTTCGTGGGCGAGATCCGGGTCGGGGCGGTGGAACTTGAATTCACGCCGGAGGAGCTCGGCTTCCCGGTCAGCCTCGGCACGGTCGACCTGACCGAGTGCCAGATGATCAACCAGTTCCACGGCCACGGGGCGGTGCCGCCGCAATTCACCCGGGGCTACGGCTTGGTCTTCGGCCAGGGCGAGCGCAAGGCCATGGCGATGGCGCTGGTGGACCGCTCGCTCCGGGCCGCCGAGCTCGGCGAGGCGGTGGTGGTGCCGGCCCAGGACCAGGAATTCGTGCTGGCCCATTGCGACAGCCTGCAGGCGACGGGGTTCGTCGAGCACATGAAGCTGCCGCACTACGTCGACTTCCAGGCCGAACTCGAACTGGTCCGGCGCCTGCGCGCCGAGCACGCGGCCCGCGCCGCCGAGCCGGTCCAGGACGATTCCACCCTGCGGGAGGCCGCCGAATGAACCCGCAAGGTCCCGTCACGGTCTCGGCCGGCACCGGCTACAACTTCGCCTATCTCGACGAGGGCACGAAGCGGATGATCCGCCGGGCCATCCTCAAGGCCATCGCGATCCCCGGCTACCAGGTGCCCTTCGCCGCCCGCGAGATGCCGATGCCCTACGGCTGGGGCACCGGAGGCGTGCAGGTCACCGCCGCGATCCTCGGCGCGGCGGACGTCCTCAAGGTCATCGACCAGGGCGCCGACGACACCACCAACGCGGTCTCGATCCGCCGCTTCTTCACCGCCACCGCCGGGGTCGCGACGACGACGCGCACGGCCGAGGCCACGGTGATCCAGACCCGCCACCGCATCCCGGAGGCGCCGCTGACCGAGGGACAGGTCCTCGTCTATCAAGTGCCGATCCCCGAGCCCCTGCGCTTCCTCGAGCCCCGCGAGACCGAGACGCGCCAGCTCCACGCGCTGGCGGAATACGGCCTGATGCACGTCAAGCTCTACGAGGACATCGCCCGCCACGGCCACATCGCCACCACCTACGCCTACCCGGTGGAAGTCGCCGGCCGCTACGTGATGGACCCCTCGCCGACCCCGAAATTCGACAACCCGAAGATGGACGGCTGCCCCGCCCTCCAGCTCTTCGGCGCGGGCCGCGAGAAGCGTATCTACGCGATCCCGCCCTACACCCGGGTGCGCAGCCTCGATTTCGAGGACCACCCCTTCCGGGTCCAGAGCTTCGATCGCCCCTGCGCCCTCTGCGGCGCCGAAGGGGTCTACCTCGACGAGGTCGTCCTCGACGATGCCGGCGGGCGGATGTTCGTCTGCTCGGACACCGACCATTGCGAGACCCGCCGCGCCGACGGCCACACCGGAGAGGCCGCGTGATCGACCCCTTGCTTCCCGAGCCTTTGCTTCCCGAGCCCCTGCTTACGGTCGAGGGCCTGACCAAGCGCTACGGGCGGCGTCCGGCCTGCGACGGCATCGGCTTCACCCTCGATCCCGGCGAGGTCCTGGCGGTGGTCGGCGAGTCCGGCTCCGGCAAGTCGACCCTGCTGTCGCTCATCGCCGGCGAGGTCGCGGCCGATGGCGGCTCCGTGTCCTACCGCATGCGCGATGGCGCCACCCGCGACCTCGCCTCCTTGAGCGAAGCCGAGCGCCGGGCCCTGATGCGAACCGACTGGGGCTTCGTGCGCCAGGACGCGACGCAGGGCCTGCGTATGGCGGTCTCGGCCGGGGGCAATGTCGGCGAGCGCCTGATGGGCGTCGGCGATCGGCATTACGGCCGCATCCGCGCCACCGCCCTCGATTGGCTCGCCCGCGTCGAGATCGCCGCCGACCGGGTCGACGATCCGCCCACGCGCTTCTCCGGCGGCATGCGCCAGCGCCTGCAGATCGCCCGCAACCTCGTCACCGCGCCCCGCCTCGTGCTCATGGACGAGCCGACCTCGGGCCTCGATGTCTCGGTCCAGGCCCGCCTCCTCGACATGATCCGGGGGCTGGTGGCCGAACTCGGCCTCGCGGTGATCATCGTCACCCACGATCTTGCCGTGGCGCGCCTGCTCTCGCACCGCGTCCTCGTCATGCGGGCGGGCCGGGTGATCGAAACCGGCCTGACCGACCAGGTCCTCGACGACCCGCAGGCCGCCTACACCCAGCTCCTCGTCTCCTCGGTGCTCGCCGCATGACGCCCCTCTTGATGACCCCCCTCCTCGCCTTCGAAGACGTGGCCAAGAGCTTCACCCTGCACCTGCGCGGCGGCGCCGTGCTGCCGGTGATCGCCGGCGCCACCCTGGCGGTTCATCCGGGCGAATGCGTCGTGCTCGGCGGCGCCTCGGGCGCGGGGAAATCCTCCCTGCTCAAGATGGCCTACGGCAACTATCGCTGCGCCGCCGGTGCGATCCGGGTCCGCGACGGGGATCGCGTGATCGACCTCGCCACGGCCGCGCCGCGCGAGATCCTGGGCCTGCGCCGGACCACCCTCGCCTACGTCTCGCAGTTCCTGCGGGTGATTCCGCGTGTCGGCGCCCGCGCCGTGGTGGAGGCGGCCGGCATCGAGGGGGGGCTTACCCCCGAGGCGGCCCGCACCCGGGCCGGCGACCTGCTGACCCGCCTCAACCTGCCCGAGCGCCTGTGGGCGCTGCCACCCGCCACCTTCTCGGGGGGCGAGCAGCAGCGGGTGAACATCGCCCGCGGCCTTATCGCGGACCGACCGGTCCTGCTCATGGACGAACCCACCGCCTCGCTGGATGCGCGGAACCGCGCCGTGGTGGTGGACCTCATCGCCGAGAAGCGCGCGGCCGGCACCGCCATCCTCGGCATCTTCCACGACGCGGACGTGCGCGAGGCGGTGGCGACGCGGATCGTCGACGTCTCCGCCTTCCGTGGAGCATTGGCGGCATGAACCAGACAGCGATCGACCGGGAGCACACCAGCATGACGGACCGGGTCGAGATCCTCGAGAACGCGCAACTCGTTCTGCCCGACCGGGTCGAGACCGGCTGGCTCGCCGTGGTCGACGGGCGGATCGCAGAGATCGGCACCGGGCGTGCCCCCGAGCGCGGCCTCGACTGCGCCGGCGACACCGTCATTCCGGGCCTCGTCGAACTTCACACCGACCACCTGGAGAGCCACTACGCCCCCCGTCCCAGCGTGCGCTGGCACCCCCTCGGGGCGGTGCTGGCCTACGACGCGCAGATCGCGGCGTCCGGCATCACCACGGTGTTCGATTCGCTCCGCGCCGGCACCGATCCGGACGGCAGCGGCCTCGGCACCGAACTGGAGCTCCTCGCCGCCGCCCTGGCGGAGGCGCAAGACGCGGACCTGTTGCGGGCCGAGCACCGCACGCACCTGCGCTGCGAGATCCCCTCCACCGACGTGGTCGAGACCGTGCGGACCTTCGCCGAGCGCTACGCCATCGGTCTGCTTTCGCTGATGGACCATACACCGGGCCAGCGCCAGTTTCGGGATGTCGCCAAGTACTACCTCTATGCCGGGCGCGGCGGCCGCTCCCTGGAGGAGATCAAGCTCAGCACCGAGCGCAAGATGCGCGACGGCCGCGCCCTCAACGCGGTGAACCGTCCCGCCCTGGTGGCGCTCGCCCGCGAACGCGGCATCCCGCTCGCGAGCCACGACGACACCACCCTGGCCGATGTCGCCCTGTCACGCGACGAATCGGTGGCGCTCGCCGAATTCCCCACGACCCTGGAGGCGGCCGAGGCTTCGCACGCCGCCGGCATCACCGTGATGATGGGGGCCCCCAACCTGATCCGGGGCGGCTCGCATTCGGGCAACGTCGCGGCCCACACCCTGGCGGAGGCCGGCTACCTCAGCATCCTGTCCTCGGACTACGTGCCGGCGAGCCTGCTGATGGCGGCCTTCGGGCTGCCCGAGCGGGTGCCCAGCATCACCTTGCCCGAGGCCATCGCCACCGTGACGGCGAACCCCGCCCGCGCCACCGGGCTGACCGATCGCGGGCGGCTGGAGCCGGGCTTGCGCGCCGACCTCGTCCGCGTCCGCCTCGCCCGGGGCGTGCCGGTGGTGCGCCAGGTCTGGCGCGCCGGCGCGCGGGTGGTGTGATGCCCGGCGGCTTCGTTCTCGTCGTCGGTCCGAGCGGAGCCGGCAAGGACACCCTGCTGCGGCTGGCGCGGGACGCGCTCGATGGTGATTCCCGCTTCGTCTTCCCGCGTCGCCTCGTCACCCGGGCGCCCTCCTCGCACGAGGACAATATCGAGATCGCGGAGGATGCCTTCGCCGATGGTGCCGCCTCGGGCGCCTTCGCCCTGTACTGGCGCGCCCACGGCCTCGGCTACGCGATCCCCGGCGAGACGCTGGATCAGGCGCAGGCCGGACGGCTGATCGTCTGCAACGTCTCGCGCCGCATCGTCGAGGCAGCCCGCCGCACCCTGACAGGTGTCAGCGTCGTCACCATCACGGCCTCGCACGGTATCCTCGCCCAACGCCTCGCAGCGCGGGCGCGGCCCGAGGACGGCGACCTCCGCACCCGCCTGGACCGCGTCGTACCGATCGAGGCCGAGTGCACGATCTGGAACAATGCCGACCCGGAGAGCGCGGCCGCCGAGTTGATCGCGCACCTGCAGGCGCGTGCAGCCTGAGCCACTGGCAAGCAAACCGTCACCATCCGTGCGCGCCGCTCCGCCGAGCGGGCTCCCCGCGTCGTGCCCGCATGCGGACGGCCGAACGCCGGACGAGAAAATTCGGCATCGGCTGCATCCGATCGCCCGGCTCGTGGCTAGCGCTCACGATGCCGCCTTCGCGGCAGATGGAGAATGCCATGCGACTGAGCCTCATCGCCGTAACCCTGCTGGCTGGCACCTGTCTGGGAACCGCCGCGCGTGCCGAGACCGTTGCGGCGCTCGTCGGCGACGCCACCCTGGCGCATGTCGATACGACCGCGAAGAAGGTCACGAAGACGGTGACGATCACCGGGATCGGCGGGAGCGTCCTCGGCATCGACGTGCGGCCGGCCGACGGCATGCTTTACGCGGTGATCTCCGACGGCAGCGTCGTCACCATCGATCCGATGTCCGGCAAGGCCACGGCCAAGTCGAAACTCGACACCATGCTGGGCGCCGGCACCGCGGCGACGGTCGACTTCAATCCTGTCGCAGACCGGCTGCGCATCATCGGTACCGACGGCACCAACCTCCGCGCCAACGTCGATGACGGCAAGGTGACGAAGGACGGCCAGCTCAAGTTCGCCGAGACCGACACGATGAAGGGCAAGACCCCGAAGGTGACGGCCGGCGCCTACACCAATGCCTTCAAGGGCACCAAGGAGACGGCCCTGTTCGACATCGACGCCACCGGCGCGCTGCTGAAGCAGGCTCCGCCGAATGACGGCATTCTGAACACCGTCGGCATGCTCGGCATGTCCGGCGAGGCCGTGGCCTTCGATATCCTGTCGGACGGCCAGGGCGGCAATCAGGCCTGGGCCATGGCCGGCGACACGCTCTACAAGGTGGATCTCGCCACCGGGAAGGGCGAGATGGCCGCCAAGATCGCCGGCGTTTCCGGTAAGGTCCGTGACATCGCGATCCTGCCCAAGATGTAATCTCGTTCCAAGGATGCAGGATCGGCCCGGGGCCGGTCCTGCCGCGTGCCGGGAGGAACATGGAGCCGTTCGACCACGCCTCCGCGCTGGAGGGCTGCGCCCGCGGGGATTCGGCGTCGCTGCGTCGTCTCTACGATCGCGAGGCCGGCTTCCTGCTCGCCGTCGCGCTCAGGATCGTGCGGCGGCGCGAGGTTGCAGCCGACATCCTGCATGATTCTTTTCTGGATATCTGGGAGCGCGCCGGGACCTTCGACGGCCGCCGAGGCGCGGGGCGCGCCTGGATCACCAGCATCGTGCGGTACCGCGCCCTCAAGTACATCCGGGCCGCCGGCCGGGAGACGGACCTCGAAGTGGGGGCGGAGATCGCGGACGATGCGCCCGATCCGTTCGCCGCGCTGGCGACGGCGCAGGACGGTGCTCGCCTGCATGGCTGCCTTCAGCGGCTCGACGCCGACAGGCGGCAGGTGATCCTGCTCGCCTATCTCGATGGACTGTCGCAGTCGGAGATCGCCGAGCGGCTCGGGACACCGCTCGGTACCGTGAAGGCGTGGGTCCGCCGCAGCCTCATCGCCTTGAAGGATTGCCTCTCATGATTCCGAGCCAGCCGGAAGACCGCGACGTCCTTGCGGGCGAATACGTGCTGGGCCTCCTCGACGCCGCGACGACGGCGGAGGTCGAGCGTGCGTTGAAGTCGGACGCGGATTTCGCCCATCGCGTCGCCTTCTGGGAGGAGCGGCTCCTGCCGGCCTCCGCCGTTCTCGGAAGTGCCGAGGTCGATCCGACCCAATGGGCCCGGATCGAACAGGACCTCGCGACGCGCCGGCAGGCGCTCACGCGCGTGACGGCCCCGGTACCGTTACGGCCGCGGCGCGCGATGGTGCGCGCGGCGTGGCGAAGCGCTGGTCTGTGGCGCGCCACCACGGCCCTCGCCACGGCCGCCGCGATCCTGCTGGCCGTTCTGCCGAGCCGTCTATCGGCGCCCGCCGAGAGCCCGACGCGCTTCTTCGCGATCCTGCAGAGCCGCGATGCCGCCGGACAGGAGAGCGGCCCGGGCTGGCTCATTCAGGTTGCTCAGAACGGCACCGTGCGGTCCCTGCCGCTGGCCGACGTGCGGCCGGGAAGCGGGCGCTCGCTGCAACTCTGGACCCTGTGGGATCAGGCACGCGGTCCAGTCTCCCTCGGCGTGCTGCCGCCGGGTGGGGCGATCCGCCTACCGCCGGAACGGCTCGAAGCCATCGGAGACGGCCAGCTCTTCGAGATCACCCTGGAACCCGAGGCAGGCTCGCCGATCGGTCGCCCGACGGGCCGGATCCTGTTCATCGGTCGCGCCAAGGGAGCTGCGACGCAGGCTCTGTGATGCGGCGCGCCGATTGCTCGCGCGCGATCGTTCCGCGTCCCGCACAGCTGCGGCAACTGAACTGCGGAGTTTCTCCATGCCTCCAACTCCTGAGGGGTTGGAGCCATGAGGAAGTGAACAGCACTTCTTCTTGCACGGGCGGAGTTCGACTCGCCGGCCTGGGCTTTCTCGAACGCTGCCGATGGTGGAAATCCAGCGTGTGTCCAAGGCAAACCTCAGCCTCGACGGGATGCGCAGGATCTGGCGGTCGCTCGACCGCACCCCTTACAACCTGACTGCGGGAAAGGTTGTATTAAATATTTGTGGGTAAATTTCACACGAGCCGCCAGCCGGGTCTTTCCGGTGTCTCGAACGCAGGTGCACCCTATGAGCGCCATCTCATCCTCGACATCACAATCATCCGTTCAACGGCCCCCGCCGCCACCGCGGCCTCAGGGATCGATGAAGGACCAAATGTCCGCCACGATCAGCAGCGGCCTTTCGACGGGATCCCTCAGCAGCACGGACGCGACGGCGCTCACCGCGGCGCTCGACGCGATCGACACGAGCCTATCTGCGGACCGCACCAGTTCAACGACGAACGCGACCAGCTCGAAGCTCGACCCCTCTTCCATGAAGGACAGGATCGACAGCCTGATCGCAAACCAGGTGAGCGCCGGCACGCTCACGGAAGATCAGGCAAGCGAGCTGACGAATCTGTTCGCGAGTGGCGGTCAGAGTACAAGCTCGAGCGCGTCAACCGGGGTGGCAGGAGCCGGCGGGCCTCCGCCCGGACCGCCCCCGGGACCGCCGCCGGATGATTCCGCTTCGGATACGTCTTCCGATGAGGGAACGAACAGCACGGCAAGCACCAGCGCGGCCGTGAGCGACCTGCTGAGTTCGTTCATCAAGCAGTTGCAGAGCTCGCAGTCTCAGAGCTCAGCCTATGGGTCGAGCGGAACGAGCAGCAACAGCTACACTGCCTCAGCCTTGGTCCTTGACACCAGCGCATGAGATCTCCGGATTCGTGAAGATCCATTGCGCCTGAAACCCCTCGATCAGGAATCGTTGCCCCTCTCGTTTGTCGAAGGTCAACGGCCCCTGCTGCCCGGGTTTCCGCCAAATCCGCCACCCGGTGGCCCGCCGCCACCGGATCCGAACCCGCCGGGCGGAGCATTTCCGCCCGGGGAGGGACCGGGGCCACCAAACCCGCCAGGCTGGGTCTGACCACCATTGGGACCACCTTGCCCGAATCCACCCGGGCCGGCACCCGGCATGCGCGTATCAATGTCGAGGCTGCGAGCGCCTCCCGGACGCTCAAGGCCGCCGGGTCGGTCGCTGCGTCCTGGGAGGCCGTGTCCTGAATTCCCGCGTCCTGGCACGGCGTCACGCCCGCTGCGCCCGAAAGTACCGTCCTGCAATCCGTTCTGCCCGCGCTGATCGATACGGTCATCGATGCGCAGGCTCTCCACCGTCAGGATTCCGTCACGCGAGACGTCGGTGGTGACCACGGCCCTGACGCTGCCCCGGCGTGGCAGGAGCGGATCGGGAGCACCCGCGACGGCATAGCCGGAACCGAGGTTCAGCCGATCCCCTCGACGCCCCACGTAGGATTCGATCGAGAGCCGCTTCAGGCCCGGAAGGAACAAGGCGGGCGCTTCCTCGCTGTTCGAGACTTTGAGGACTGCGCCGGCAGGTTCGCCCGTGACCGCCGCACGTCGGCCGTTGAGGTCAGGCCTGATCCCGTTGAGCCGCAAGGCTCCGATCGTTGCCGTGCCGTCGGGACCACGTCGCACGGGTCCGGAAACCTGAGCGGGTCCGCCGAGGCGTGGCTCGATGAGGCTCGCCACGATGACCCCGTCCGGCCGGCGCAGGCCGCTGACGGCAACACGGTCCCCGACCTTCCAACGCGCGACTTCTGCGGCGGCAACCGAGACCCGCTGGCCTAAAACCAGGAGACGCCCCCGTGCGACGGCCTCGACAGGACCGACGACCTCGCTGGTCACGTCGATTCTTTGCGTCGACAAGGCGCCGTCCGAACCGCGTGCCACGACCCGCACCACGTGGCCGACCTTGAGGTCGGACGTCGTCGCCGGGCGGCCGTCGATGCGGACGGCCACGTCAGTCGGATAGGTGATGCGAAGGTCATTGACCACGATGGAACCGAACCGGCGGATCGTGCCGATGACGCCCGTGCCGCCGATCCCCCGGTCGCCTTCCTCACCCGGCGTATCCGGCGGGCGGGCGCCCGTCCCACCAATCCCCTGGTCCAGGGACTGAGCGAGCGCCGGATCCGGTGCAACCAAGGGCAGAGCACCGAACCAACCCAGCACCCTTCGACGTGTCGGCTGGCGAGGATGTGTAGGGCGGACGCTCATTCTTCGCCCTTGGGGGCAGGCACGACGTCCTCGCCGTAGACGTAGATGCCGAAATTCCAGCGATGGGTGCCGCCCGGATCGCTCTGACAAGCAGCATGGGCTTCGCGATTGGCTTGTTGCAGCGCCTCCATAGCGATCTCTTTTGCGCGACGCTCGAGATGCTCGGCCAGTTCGCGCGAAAGTCCATCATAATGCACGGCGCGCTCAAGAAATCGTGGCGCACCTGACGTGATATTGGAAACGCTGGCTGCAATATGGTCATGCAGATTACGGCCGAAATAGTAAAGCTGTGGCTCTCCCCCAACCTCGGGGACGTAAGCCGCCTTGGCCAAAATCACCCGACCCTCGGCGTCCAGGTTAGCCAGACCACGGTCGAGCCACTCGTCCAGGACGGCGCGGGGCCGCAGGTCTCGGGTGATGGACGAAACGAGCCCCTCGAAGGACGGCGCATCGCCCTCGGCCATCCGAGGCAGGGTCAGAGGATGCCCGGCGGCATCGGTGAAGCGTGGGTCTGCGAGCCACCGTGCCATGATCCGGCTCGTACGCGAGACGACAGCCGGTACGACACTCACGGTCGAGCCGGCGCCGCGCAAGCGGCTCACCTCCTTACGATGGATGCCGGTGAGGAGGCTGACACGGCTGTCCGTCTGCTCCTTGCCGGGCAGCGCAAAATCGTACTCGGCCACATTGACATAGAGTTCGCGCAGTAAAGCGGTGAGAGCCAGAAAGGTAATTCCACGACCAATACAGAGACGCACGAGAGGACGCAGCAGTCGCGCCAACGGCGCGTGCAATGTGGACCCTTCTGGTGTGATGGGAGGGCTCGTCGACATGGCGGCACCATACAGGGCGGCCCGTGTGACACAATCCCACAACGTGCGCCAGAGCACCATCCGGCGACGATCCGGGTTTGACGTGGGAATTTTACACACCTATAAAAGTCGTGTGGTAATTTTTCCCACAGAGACCCGCCAATGATCCCGCTCAGGCCGTCCGTCGATTACCTTCCCCCGGCTCCACTACGCCTCGGGCGGCCCGACATCAGGTCAGCCAGCGGGATTCCCTCCGCTCATTTCCTCTTCCGCGGCCTCCTCATGGCGGCCGCGGTTGCCCTGCCCGTGTTCGGACCCTGTATGACAAACGCTCCCCAGCGCTCGCCAGTATCCGGATCGGTGCAGGTCGCCGCCATCCTCGAATCGTCCCCTTTGAGGGTGGCGGCGGCTCGCTTTCGGTGACGCCCCTGTTGGCGTGTCCATCTCGATTGATGCCGTGCGATCCTTTCGCTCCGCCTACCGCCACCGCGGTGCTTGAGATCAACCTCGCGATCTCCGTGCTTCTTTCGCTCGTCACCGTTGGCTTACTTCTGCTGGTCAATTGACCGCCAATCCTGAACCTATCCGTCAAGGAGAGTTCCAATGCGTCGCACGTTGTCCTTCGTCCCCCTATACCCCGCCCTGGCCGTGGCGTGCCTTTCCTACGGCGCAGCGTTTCATGCGGCTCATGCCGCCGACCTGCCGCGTCGACAGGCTCCCCCGCCCCCGTTGGTATTGCCTGTCTTCACTTGGACCGGCTTCTACGCCGGCGTGAACGCGGGCTATGCTTTCAGTGAGGGCAAGAGCAGCTTCACTGACGCGACCTACGGTACCGTGAGCGATGCCGGGCAAGGCGGGGGTTTTGCCGGCGGTGGTCAGATTGGCTACAATTATCAGCTGACTCCGGGCTCGGGCCTGGTTCTGGGCTTCGAGACTGACATTCAGGGCGTGGCACAATCCCGGGCCAATGTCGGAACCATCGGAACCACGCCGTACTACAATGTCAGCCCGAGCCTCGATTATTTCGGTACCGTTCGAGGTCGTGTCGGCTACGCGTTCGACCGGGTGCTCGTCTATGGTACCGGCGGCTTCGCGTATGGTGGTGGCTCGACCTCGTCCTACGCCGCGTCCTATACCGACACCCTGCCGAGCACGAGCCGCACGGGCTACGCGGTCGGTGGCGGCCTCGAATACGCCTTTACCGAGAAGTTGTCGGCGAAGGCCGAGGCCCTC
The DNA here is from genome assembly GCF_025813715.1 of Methylobacterium sp. FF17. Classification (NCBI taxonomy): domain Bacteria; kingdom Pseudomonadati; phylum Pseudomonadota; class Alphaproteobacteria; order Hyphomicrobiales; family Methylobacteriaceae; genus Methylobacterium; species Methylobacterium flocculans. Next base: position 1,951,399 of record NZ_CP107532.1, on the reverse strand, counting down.
TACATCAATCTCGCCAAACGCAGCAGTGGCTCGGCCACCTACGACTCCACGGTGCCCGCCTATTACGGCACCGGCTCGTCCGACACGGGCTTTGCCGTGGTGCGGGCTGGCGTGAACTACCGCTTCTGATCGCTCTGCTTTTCGAGGGTCCGAGCCGAATCGGAACATCGAAGCGTCGCGCCGGCGTGCATCAACTCCGGCGCGATGCTTCGATGAGGACACCCGCACAGCCCTGAGGGAGACAGGTCTCAGAGCCTTTGTAAAACGCCGGACATACTCAGACAGATTGGTTTTCGATAAAAATCGGCGCCCTTCGATTTCAATCAAACCTGTCAATATATCCGAATACTTGTCCGATATCCTCGCACCACTCCCAAGACGCAAAGCCGTCTCAATAAAAAACAGCATCAAGATCCGGAGCCGCGACTACGCCTGAGGATGACATATTCTCATCCGTAAAACAGTCGCGTGATTTCCGAGCGCATGTTCGCAAGCTTATCCAAATCACCATAGATTTTCGTGGGTGCATCCTTGACCCTTCCTGATCATCGGCGTGTTTGCTTCCTCATCACAGGTCTCCTGCTATGCATACCGAAGGCGAACGCAGTCGAGGTTCTCGTCGAGGGCAACCGGAGGGTAGAGGCAGAGGTCATCCGCTCGATCGTTGCGAGTTCGCCCGACACGCCGCGCCAGGCGCTCCTGGCCAGCGGATACTTCTCTGAAGTCACGGTGACGTCCGCGAAGGGTCGTACCGTCGTCCAGGTCCGCGAGAAGGCTTTGATCAACCGCGTGGTCTTCGAGGGGAACAAGAAGGTCGAGTCGGCGACGCTGAAGGCTGCGATCGTGACCCGTGATCGCTCGCCGCTCGATGCGGCGCAACTCGCCGCAGATATCGAACGGATCCGTGCGCTCTACAAGCAAGCCGGTCGCGGCACCGCGAAGGTCAGCTTCCGCACGGTGGATCTGCCGAACGGCCGCCTCGATGTGATCTACGTCATCGAGGAAGGCGACAAGACCGGCATCAAGTCGATCAACTTCGTCGGCAACAGCGCGTTCTCCGAATCCAAGCTGCGCGAGCTGATGTCCTCCTCGGAGATGAACTTCCTCAGCTTCATCAAGACCTCGGACGTCTACGATCCCGACCGGATCACCAACGATCTCGACATCGTCCGGCGCTACTACCTCAAGAACGGCTACGCGGATTTCCGCGTCATCAACGCCGATGCCCGCTACGTCGAGGGCGAGGGGGATGCCGGCTGGGTCATCACCGTCACGGTCGAGGAAGGCGAGCAGTACCGCGTCGGTGCCGTCGCCATCGATTCCCGCCTGCCGGGCCTCGACACCGCGCCCCTCGACGGCGAGGTCCGCGCCCAGGTCGGCGACGTCTACAATGCCGAGGACGTGGAGCGCACCCTCAACGGCGTGACCAACCAGGTCGGTCGCCAGGGCTACCCCTTCGCCCAGGTGCGTCCCACCGGCCAGCGCGACCGCGCCACCCACACCGTGGCCCTGGGCTTCGTGGTCGAGGACGGTCCGCGCGTCTACGTCGAGCGCATCAACATCCGCGGCAACACCCGCACCCGCGACTACGTCATCCGTCGCGAGCTCGATATCACCGAGGGCGACGCCTACAACCGGGTGCTCACCGACCGGGCCGAGCGCCGCCTGAACGGCCTCGGCTTCTTCAAGAAGGTCCGCTTCTCCAACGAGCCGGGCTCCTCGGCCGACCGCGTGATCATCAACATCGACGTCGAGGATCAGCCCACGGGCTCGTTCTCGGTGGCGGGCGGCTACTCCACCCAGGACGGCATCATCGGCGAGGTCTCGGTCTCGGAATCGAACTTCCTCGGCCGCGGTCAGTACGTCCGCGTCGCCGGCACCGGCGGCCAGTACTCGCGCGGGCTCGACTTCTCGTTCACGGAGCCGTACTTCCTCGGCTACCGCCTCGCGGCGGGCTTCGACGCCTTCTACAAGTACAGCAACCTGGCGCGCTACTCGCGCTACCAGACCACCGTCTACGGTGGCCAGCTCCGCGTCGGCCTGCCGATCACGGAAGAGTTCGGCGTGACCCTGCGTTACTCGCTCTACAACACAGAGCTCAAAGTTCCGAACACGACATCACGGCCCTACAACGATTGTACGAACCCGATCAGCGACTATACCACCGTGAACAGCGCGGGTCAGGCTGTCTATCCGACCTGTACCGCCGACGGCGAGGCCTCGATCGCCATCAAGTCGGCGCAGGGTTCGACCCTCACCTCCCTGGTGGGCGCAACGTTGGCCTATTCCACTCTCGACAACTTCGCGTCCCCGAAGAACGGCTTCTATGCCGAGTTGAAGCCCGAGATCGCTGGCCTCGGCGGCGACTCGAACTTCTACCGGGTCACCGGAGAGGCGCGTTATTACAAGGAATTCGGCGACGACGTGGTCGGATTCCTGAAGTTCCAGGGCGGCCATATCGGCTCCACCGATGGCAATCCCCTGCGGGTCACCGACCAGTTCTTCCTCGGCCCCTCGCTGGTGCGTGGCTTTGCCGTCAACGGCATCGGCCCGCGCGATGTCGGCACCTCCGACTCACGTTCGAATGCGCTCGGCGGCACGACCTATTTCGGCGGCACCGCCGAGGTGCAGTTCCCGCTGCCGGGTATTCCGCACGACCTCGGCTTGAAGGGCGCCTTCTTCACCGATGCCGGCACGTTGTTCGGCTACAAGGGCAAGCGGACGTTCGACGTGAACGGTGACGGCTTCATCAACGGCTATAGCGCGACGACGGGCTGTACCTACAGCGCCTCCACCGTCGGCGTCGAGCCGGAATGCGTGAACGTGCGCGACAAGATGACGATCCGCTCCTCGATCGGCGCGTCGATCCCGTGGAATTCGCCGCTGGGCCCGATCCGCTTCGACTATGCTTACGCCTTGAGCAAGGACGAGGGCGTGAAGACCTATGCCACCGACGGCACCTACCTCGGACGCGTCGGCAAGGATCAGACCCAGGCCTTCCGGTTCTCGGGCGGGACCAAATTCTGAGGCACGGTCGGGCTTGCCGCAAACCGGGCCGAAGGCCGCAGGAGAGGCTTTTCAGGCTAATTGGCGGAGAGGGGGTCCGCCATACTTGGGTCCATACATGTTCGCTTGCGTCTAGTAGGTCCAACATAATCAGTGGCTTACGGAGATTACAAGCTACCGAAGTCCACCAGAATCCGCTACGATCTACGTCAAACGTTGGGGTGATTGTTGGGGTAGCCGGTATGGCACGTGCTGTGAAGAAGCTGAGTGCGAGAGCGGCGGCAACGCTCACTGCTCCTGGCCGGCACTCTGACGGGGATGGGCTTTACCTCGTGGTGGATGCGAGTGGCGCCCGGCGCTGGCTCTTCCTCTTCCGATGGCAAGGCAAGCTGAAGGAGATGGGGTTCGGCGGTTTGTCGGCTGTCTCCCTGGCCGAGGCCCGCGAGAAAGCCACAGCCGCACGCCAGATCCTTAAGGCCGGAAAGAACCCTATCGAGCAGCGCAGGACGGCTAAGGAAGAGCGGCTTGCGGCTGTAACTTTCGGTGCCGTCGCTGAGGAGGTGGTGAAATCTCTCTCTCAGGGGTTCCGCAACGATAAGCACAAAGCGCAGTGGTCCTCGACGCTTACGACCTACGCAGGCTCGCTCTGGCCTAAACCCGTTGACGAGATTGGCACCGAGGACGTCTTGAGTGTCCTCACGCCCATTTGGCAGACAAAAAGCGAGACAGCCTCAAGGGTGCGCGGCCGCATTGAGCGGGTTTTAGACGCAGCCAAGGCAAAGGGCTTACGAACGGGTGAGAACCCGGCGCTCTGGCGCGGTCACCTCGATAAGCTTCTGCCGGCCCGTCGAAAGCTGACGCGCGGCCACCATGCGGCCATGCCGTTCGACGACGTGCCGGCCTTCATGGCCGATCTCCGGTCGCGTGACGCCATGGCAGGGCTTGCCTTGCAGTTCTGCATCCTGAACGCTTCACGCTCTGGTGAGGTGCTGGGCGCCCGATGGAGTGAGATCGACCGCAAGACGAAGGTATGGACGGTTCCAGCGATGCGCATGAAGGCCGGAGTAGAGCATCGTGTGCCGCTGACTGACGCCGCGCTCGCGATCCTCGACCAAGCCGAAGTGGTCCGGCGCGGCGAATACGTCTTTCCCGGTCAGAAGCCAGGCCGGCCCCTGTCCATTATGGCCATGGAGATGATGCTGCGGCGGATGAAGGTGGAGGTAACGGTGCACGGTTTCCGCTCCTCATTCCGCGATTGGGCTGGCGAATGCACGGCCTTCCCGCGCGAGATCGCAGAGACGGCTCTAGCGCATGTCGTCGGTGATGCTACCGAAAGAGCTTACCGCCGTGGTGACGCACTGGAGAAGCGGCGAACGCTGATGGAGGCTTGGAGCGCTTTTGTTGACGCGAGTGCGCTTACGACACCTATGCCGACGCCATAGACTACGTCTCAATCGCAATTTTTGATTGTAATTTTGGCTCCTTAAAAGACATGCGATCTCGCTGCTACAACATTTTCAGTAGCTGCACTACGGAGGGGCAATGACCAAACAAAAAGGAGCCGCCGGGTCTGAGCCACCTGCTCCGCCTTTGCTAATACCTTCTGGGTACGTCTCGCTCCAGGAGGCAGTCGAGCTTTCAAGCTTCGGTATAGACACTAAAGCGCCGTGGGTAGGTGGCTGTTCCGCCCCAGAAAACCGGCTAAGGCGCCTTCTTCACGACGGTCACGTTAGCGCTCAGCTGCAGTTTCATGAGAATGGCACCTGCTTCCCCCTACCGGCCGAGGAATGGGCTGGGCCGCGAGCACCGATGTTCTTCGAGGGCGAAGGGGAAGTTTTCATTCCAGGTGATGCTGAAATGTTGACAGGGGATTGGGCCATCGTACGTGTGCATAGGGCGCAGCTTGTAAGTGCCTTGCAGGACAAGCTTGAAGAAAAACCCAAATCAGCTCCGAGTGGTGCGATTCTTGAATCCATCCAAAATCCGATAGAGACCTCTGATGAACGCAATGCCAGACATGTTTTGAAACATGCACACTTGTCTAGTCAGGCAAGGCGCGGGCGCAAGCCAACCTATGACTGGCCTGAAATCCGAAAATTCGTGATCAAGCTGCTTGAGCACCACGGTTTGCCATCTGCAGATGATCCAAGTCTGCCCAACCAAGCCGCAATCGAGCGGCAGATTATGGAATATTGCCAACTGCGCTATGGTCGGGAACCGGCAGCGTCAAACATACGCCCCAAGCTAGCTAAGTGGCTGACAGAATTCAAAAAAGAGCGGTCATAAATTGATTTCTGACCAGTACCTGTCTTTTCAGGCCGCCTAACCGCTTACGGTTCGTCACGTTTGTCTGCATCCGAGCCAGTCCGCTCGGGATAGCGGAGAAGCGCAATGATCCAAGCGACGCACTCACCCGATGAGACCCCCCTGGCCTTCGGTATTGTACAGGCAGCCCAGGTAGCCGGCATTGGCCGCTCAACAGTTTTTGAGGAAATTAACGCCGGCCGCCTGAAGGCTCGCAAGGCAGGCCGCCGCACCCTGATCCTCAGAGATGATCTCGCGGCTTGGTTGGCGAGCCTGCCTCAGCGCACCACCGTGGCCTTGTAACGTCATGGCCGAGATCAAGCCGCACCACTCTTTCCCGGGCCTCTACACAGACGATCTAGTGACAGAAGACCATGCCGCTCGCATTTTTGCCGAGCGGCATGACGGCAAGCTCCTCTATTGTCACAGCACGGGCAGTTGGCACGTATGGACAGGCAGCGCTTGGGTACCAAACTGCGTGGGATTGGCATTTCAGTGGGCTCGCCAGATATGCCGGGAGCTAGGCGAGACGCAAAAACCTGGAGTACGTGTAACTGCCGGCAAGACCTCATTCGCTGCCGGTGTTGAACGGTTTTGCCAGTCAGACACGGCCTTCGCTGTCACAGCAGATGTTTGGGATTGTGATCCTTGGTTGCTGGGGACTCCGGGAGGCACAGTCGATCTGCGAAGCGGCCTGCTTCGGCCTGCCGATCCGAGTGATCGAATCACCAAGCTGACGGCCGTCGCTCCATCACGGACCACGAGTTGTCCATGTTGGCTTGCGTTCCTCGATCAAGCCACACGATCAGACGTTGGCCTGATCCGTTTCCTGCAGCAGTGGTGTGGTTACTCGTTGACCGGCTCCACTCGTGAGCATGCCTTGGTGTTCGTCTACGGACCCGGAGGCAACGGCAAGAGCGTGTTCATCAACGTGCTGATGGGCATCTTGGCTGAGTACGCCAAGGTCGCAGCGATGGATACGTTCACCGCTTCGAAGGGAGACAAGCACCCCACCGATATGGCGATGCTTCGTGGCGCCCGCCTTGTCACGGCCTCCGAGACTGAAGAGGATCGTGCCTGGGCCGAGGCACGAATCAAGCAGCTTACTGGCGGCGACCCGGTCACAGCTCGCTTTATGCGGCAAGATTTTTTTACGTTTGTCCCGAACTTCAAACTCACGATCGTCGGCAATCACCAACCGATGCTGCGCAACGTCGATGATGCAGCCCGACGCCGATTCAGCATGGTGCCCTTCGTCCACAAGCCCAAAGCACCGGATAAGGGTCTTGAGGAGAAACTCAGGAACGAGTGGCCGGCGATTCTCCGATGGATGATCGAGGGCTGTCTCGACTGGCAAATAAACGGCTTGGTGCGCCCAAAGAGCGTCATCGCCGCGACGGAGACGTACTTCGCCGAGCAGGATCTCATGGGCCAGTGGCTGAATGAGGAGTGTGACGTACGGCCGGACGACCCGAATATGTGGGACCGAACAACGGACCTTTTCGCGGCTTGGACCTCGTACGCCCGCACTGCCGGGGACGTGCCTGGAACGCTCAAGTCTTTCGGGCCAGCAATGCGACGACACGGTTTGCTGCCCCATCGCTCAAGCTCAGCACGCGGCTTCAAAGGGGTGAGGCTCAAGTACCAGCGCGACCCAACAGGTGACGGGTGACGCTTTGTGACACCAAATCTCTATTACAGTCTTTATACACGTACGCGCGCGCATACACAGTGAAATGGGATTGTGACGTCACCAAGCGTCACCCGTCACCTTTGAAGCCAGTCTGCTGAGCTCGATTATCGCTGAAGGCTGCCGGCAGAAACAGGCTGCCTGCCTTCTCTGCCGGCTCTCCCTACTTTGCACCTCGCCTGCTCAAGGAGCATTTATGTTTATCAGCACGCCAAATGGCATCCTCAACACCAGCCATGTTCGTTTCATCAGAGAGAATGCGGGCGAGGAATCATGTACCGCAACGATGTCCGACGGATCAGAGAAAACGATTGACGTTGGCATCAGGTCGTTCGGTAAGCTGTGCGGTACGATCACCGAAGCACCAAAGGGATTCGTGCTGAATAGGCCAATCTTGCCGCTCGGCTCTTCCGTGCCTGATGGGCGGAGTGTCACTTCGGAAACGATCATCGCCTTCCGCCATCGTGGAGGTGGGCTGACTCCAGTTCCTATCACCGCGGCGGGAGAGCTGCAGCCCAACCCAGGTGATCTGTATGTGGTCCAGGAACCAAGTGGGCGGTGCATAGGCCCAACTGGCTCGTTCGACAGCATTCAGAAATTTCTTGAGGACTGCCGGCAGCGTACGCAGCCGCCGAACAGCGTCTCGGAAGATGACGAGGTCATCTGATGTCGCTCTGAGGTGACAGAAGCCGGTCTCAAGCTGGGTTGAATTTTTCTCAGAGAACGCGCACTATTTAAACGCTGTTCAAAACAGTACGTCGCTTTCGTAGTAGGATCGTCAGACTGAGCCATGACCAGCAGGAAGCCCGGTTTTCAGCCTGGACAGAGCGGCAACCCAGCCGGGCGCCCGAAGGGGGCACGCAGCCGCGCTACGTTGGCTCTGGAGGCCATCTTGGAGGGCGAGGCAGAGGCAATCACTCGCAAAGTGATCGAGCTTGCCCTCGAGGGCGACACGCAAGCCCTGCGCATGTGCCTGGACCGCTTAGCCCCCCCTCGGAAGGATCGGCCCGTCATCCTCGAATTGCCCGACATAGAGACGGCCTCTGACCTTCCACGCGCTACCAGCGCCCTCTTGCAGGCTGTTGCCGCGGGAGACATCACGCCGTCCGAGGCGTCCGACCTCGGCAGGGCTATTGATGCTCACGTCCGCGCCGTTGAGGCCGCGGACCTTCACCAGCGCTTGCTGAGGCTTGAGGAGCGCGGGCTGCGATGAGGAACGTCACCACCCAGCGCCGCCTTCGTCGCTTGGAGGCAGGCCATACCCTCCGCGGTGACGTCGAGCTGGCTACAGATGCTCAGCTCGACGCGTTTATTCGCGACGGCTACCGTGAGTTAGTCTCACAGCACGGCAGCCTTGCCAAGGCGGCAGAGACGCTTCGGCAGACAGGAGATGCCGGTGACGCAGCCCTCGCCGTCGTCATTGAGGAGGACTCGACAGCTCCTCATGCGTCGCACTTCTGGGGCCCACGAGCGCAAGGCCAAGTGACACCAGCCTAATCGATCGAGCAGACTGGTCTGCAGAAGCTCACCGCCGGGCCGTCTGAGGTCCCCCTAACCCAAGAACATGCACTTGGCTTCAAGTCGCGGGCCAAACATTCCGCTCGCGACCCTCAGCAGGCCTTGCGAAGGTCCGCGTTTGGTTCACCTAGCAGGGTGTTGAAAAAGTCGAAAAACACCTCAGTAGATTGAGTTGACCTACTGCATGCTGGTGCCATCCGCCTGTTGCAGCACCAGATGTGGGGGCAAGCACCGTCCGTCTGGACTTTTTCAACACCCTGCTAGGGGCACAGTGGACGACCGGAGTGGGTGGTTTCCTGCTCTTCTGCAATCAGCCGCATAATGGATACCCTGGACTCTGCAGGTTGCCCACCGGCATCTTCAAGCCCCCGGCAGTGAACGTCTGAGACGTACGGTACCGCACTGGGCAGGCAACAAGCTCGACGCTTTATCAATTAATAGTGATTTTTATTCACTTATATTTAAGCTTGTCCGTATTGCAAGCTGCTCAAAAACAGGTGCTGGTAGCCGGGAGAGACAAGTGCTTCCGCCCACAACGTAAGGCGAAGCAACATGGCCACAACTTCTCACTCCCATGCTATGACCATGCTCCTGCGCAAGCTGGAGAGCATCGCTACCCTGTCCGATGAAGAGCGTGACGCCATCCTGAGCCTACCAGTCAGGGTCCGAACTCTCGGCGCAGGGCAGGATATCGTTCGCGACGGCGACAAGCCCTCCCAGTGCTGTCTCGTCGTGGAGGGCTGGGCCTCTCGTTACAAGCTCCTGGATGAGGGGCGTCGCCAAATCCTATCGTTCCACGTCCCAGGAGACACCCCCGACCTGCAGAGCCTGCATCTGCACACCATGGATCATAGCCTTGGTACTATGACCCAGGCCACGCTGGCCTTCCTGCCGCACAACAGCGTGCGAGATCTGACTCTACGCTTCCCGCACCTCGCGGAGCTGCTCTGGCGGGACACTCTGATCGACGCAGCGATCTTCCGCGAGTGGATGAGCGGCATGGGACGTAAGTCGGCCTATGGCCGGATCGGACATCTGTTCTGCGAGATGTACATCAAGCTCGAAGCGGTCGGCCTTGCCAGCGACCACCGCTACGCCTTGCCGCTCACACAAGGGCAACTCGCGGATGCGCTCGGTCTTACGAACGTGCACGTGAACCGTGTGCTGCAGGAGATGCGGGGCAAGGGGCTGATCACTCTGCAAGCCAGCACGCTTGTTATCCATGACTGGGAGGAGCTGCGCCGGTCCTCCGAATTCGACCCATCCTACCTCCACTTGAAAAAGCAAGCCGTGGGATGAGGTTTCACCTTCAGCCTGTGCAGGTGGCCACCGTTGGTACGACACCGTAAGCCGACTCGCTTTCGCAGATGGCCTCCTAAAGGCGGTCCTCGTGCAGCTCTGTAAGGAGCACGAGTACGAGGCTGGCAGGTGGCACCTGGAAGCCGGCTTTGGCCGTGTGCAGAGACAAGAAACCACACCCGTTTGTTAGGTATTTAGTGGGTACAGCGCCCATAACGTAGCTTATTGCGGCCCTTCACTCGGCCTTCTGCGCCTGTGAGACCTTGTGTGCTCCCGCCCCTCTGCGCGGAGAGCCTTGTGCCTCGCTACTTCTTTGATATCCATGATGGCCAGACGCTTCGCGACGAAGAGGGCACGGACCTTCCTGGCCCTGCGGAGGCGGCTCGTCATGCAAAGAAGATCCTGTCCGGGATCGCAGCGCACGAGGTGCTCAAGAACGGCGGACATCAAGCCTTCTCAGTGCTGGTGACGGACGAGGACGGGCGTCCCATCTACTCGGCCGCTGTGACCTACACAGGAACGTGGTTGATCCGGTGAACGGACCCCCATCTGCTGAGCTGGATGTGGCTCCGTGCTACCGGGGCGTGATGCGCAATGCCTGCGGAGGTGAGGTTCTGAAGACGCCTATTTCGGCCCTGGAAGACGACGACGCCAAGGACAAGGCCCCAGCCCTTTCTGGCGGGTACCGGACACATCGTTCAGGTTGCCATCGATCCTTTGTAGAAGCTGGGAACGTCCGCTTGCAGGCTGCTCTGTAAGGAGTGACCTACTACCGTATTAAATAGATTTCTGCCGTTCCGCTTTGGGACACCAAAGCATCAAAGCGGATGAAAGCTACTCAGTTAGTAGTGCACTGAGGTGTAGGACTAGAGCCCACGCCGCATCGCCACATATCCATAGGGCCTTGTCTCCCTCACCCTCGACTACGGAGACCTCATGGAGGGGGCATTCTCGACGCCACCACAGCGCTTGCCACGGCACCTGCGAACGGCGATGTTTATCGCGTGTCGGGTATGGGTCAGTGGAAACATGGTGTCTCTGTATAAAAAACTGCAAGACGTCCGCAGTGAGGAAGACGTCAAGGATGTTTATATCCAGGCCTTAGGACTGAAAAAATATACTAAAGGTCTTATCGATATTCGTACGAAAGAAATGTGGTTCGAGGCCAAGCATCATGGTAAGGACTCGAGTTATAAAATGTTCACCCAATTACTGCATTACGTGCAGGATGGTTTGAATAAAGGTGACGAATTACCTCCGTTTCTAGCGGTAATGGATACTGAGAAAGCGGCCCTGATGAAGACCGCTGATGTTATTCCATTCTTGAAAAAGAAGACGATCAAATGGGGGAAGTCGGCCACTAAATTTCCGAAGGAGGCGCTAGACCAGGTATCCGCGTTCATCGGAACAAGGATGATCTCGTTCAGAATATCGACGCACGAAGAAGAATTCATCAGCACGGTAAAAGCTGCTCTGACGAAGGGCGACATTATCCGTATTTCGATCACGCCCGATAATCTAAAGCAGGTTTTCGATAAGTGGGTCGAGATGATCGGCCGGGAAATCGGTGGTGCACCCGCAGATAAATATGCCCTTCTCTTCTTCGCCGATATCATGCATGACGGAACCAGGGCGACTCATGAGAACCTGCCTGCCGAACTCCTTCATCAAGGAGAAGCGCCTGTATTTTCCCTGGACGGTAAACTTTATAAGCTAGGTAACCGCGAGGGTTATCGTCAGTTCTGGTCTATCTATCACCGGCCCCCAGATGAGGAATATCGCGACTATTTATTAGAGCGTCGCGACTCCCTAATCCCGCTGGACGAGCGCAGCTTCAAGGGGGCTTTCTATACGCCACTTCACGTGGTTGACAAAGCATACAACAAATTAACCGAGGTGCTCGGGAAGCACTGGCAGAAAGACTATTTAATTTGGGACATGTGCTGCGGCGTTGGAAATTTGGAAACAAAGCATTCCAACCCCCGAAACGTTTTTATGAGTACATTAGACCAAGCTGACGTCGATGTTATGAAAGCTACTAGAACCTGCGTTTCTGCTACGCGGTTCCAGTATGATTATCTCAATGATGACGTTATGGCAGATGGCAGAATTGACTATGGACTGACCAATAAAATACCGCCTGCTCTCCGGCAGGCAATCGCCGAAGGTCGAAAGATTCTCATACTCATTAACCCGCCATATGCAGAAGCTGCAAACATAGATAACATCACGAGCTCTCGGGGAGTCAATTCCGATATTAAAAAAAGCGTTTCAAAAACTCAGATCGCTAGAACAACGAGCGACTTTGGCTACGCTTCGCGCGAACTATTTGTGCAATTCTTGTTGCGAATTGCGAAAGAGATGCCAAACGCTACCTTGGCTATGTTTAGTACTTTAAAGTATGTAAATGCCCCAAATTTTGAGCCATTCAGGGCGTTTTGGAATGCATATTATCTGGGTGGCTTCTTGGTGCATAGCAAAGCATTCGACGGTCTCAAAGGAAATTTCCCCATTGGCTTTCTTATTTGGGAAACTCATAATTCCACAAAAAAGAAGACGCCGATCACCAATATAGTCGCAGAAGTTTTGAATAAAAAGGGGGAGGAAATTGGTGAAAAGCAATTTTATAATTTGCCGAACGATCGGTTTTTGAGCAATTGGATTAAAAGAGCGAGATCTAATAAAGATGACGCCCTGCCTTTGAAAGGCGCGCTCGTACCAACAACTAGCGTCAAAGACGTGCGCGGCACTAAATGGGCAGACGGAGCAATCGGCGGAATGATTGCACCTGGCGGTGATGTTCAACACGCAAATCTGACTGCGTTGCTATCATCAGGATACTGCAGCGCAGGAGGTTTTTTCGTTACAAAAGAAAATCTCTGGAAATCGGCAGTTGTGTTTGCGGTGCGGCGTCTAGTTAAGCCGTCATGGCTCAACGATCGGGATCAATTTTTGCAGCCTGATGAGCCTCTTACCGAGGAGTTCAGGACTGACTGCCTAGTCTGGATGTTGTTTAGCACACAAAATCTAACGGCTGGCGCGAACGGCCTGGAATGGAATGGTAGACAGTGGAGTCTGATTAATCACTTTATTCCATTCACGGAAGCTGAAGTTAATGCGCCCGACCGATTTGAATCTGATTTTATGGTTCAATATCTACAGGAAAAGGATTTTTCGGCCGAGGCTTCCGCTGTCCTACGGGCGGGTAAAGTCCTCTGGCAGAGGTATTTCTCCATCACCGATGTGTATAGCGTTCGCCAGAGTCTTAAACTCAACCGTCCTGATGTGGGATGGTACCAGATTCGATCTGCCCTTAGTCGACGCGAGGAACAGAAAGATAAAATCGAAACCGAATTTGCTGTCTTTAACGCAACCTATGAAGCGCTGACGTTGAAACTAGCACCGATGGTTTATGATCTTGGCTTTCTGAAAACTTAGCGTGCCGCGGCAACTCACGATGGTAAGCGATCGTGCGAAATCTTGGGACACGAGAGGCGGGTAAGATGAGGTTGGGCGGGGTCTCCAATAGCGAAACGCTCTTAGCATCACGTTCCGCGCAAGCTTCGCCGGTCGACTTCCAACGCGGGGTTCGGGTCAATGCCGTCCCCGGTGCTTCGGAGGACTACCGTGTTGCGATGGGACGCTTTGTAGAAGCGCCAGTTGCGTCCTTGGCGGCTGAGTTGGGTCGTAGGCTGAGCGTCCGCTTCAGGGCGAAGTGTCAGGGCCCGCTCCCCACCCGAAGCGGCCCGACAGCTGTCGCTCCCGCGGCAGTCCTTCTGCTCCGTCAAGCTCGTATCATGCATGCGCCGTCGGGAGCTCTGTCACCTGCGTGGTGTAGCGCGGGCTGCGCATCTCGAACTTCGTGGACCACGTGCGCTTCTTGGTGAGCCCGGCTCGGGCGGGCACGACAGCACCCCGGCCGAAGCGCGCGTTGCAGGCGTCCATGGCCGCCATGAGCGGCGCACTGCGTTCTCGGTCGAGCTGCCCGATCAGCGCCCGCGGTGCCATGTCGAGCGCCATCAGGTCCGTCGTGACCACGCCAGCCTTGCTGTAGCGCCAGGGCTTGCCGGCGGGCGCCTCGCGCCAAGTGCGTGCCACACCCGCCTGCGCCGCCTTGATCAGCGCCAGTGTGTCGTTCGTGGCCTCCGGCAGGGTCACGGTTGTGGAGACCGAGCGCATCGGGTCGCCCCGGTCATGCTCGCTCGTGTGATAGAAAACCGAGACGTGCGTGGCGCCGAGGCCGCCGCGCCGCAGCTTCTCGCCGAGCCGCGTCGCATGGGCGGCCACCGCCTGCTCCAGGGTCTCTCGCTCGGTGATTCGCCGGGAGAACGAGCGTGTGACCGCGCAGCCCTTGCGCTGGGCCGGCATCAGCGCGAGCGGCAGGCAGGCCAGCCCGCGCAGTTCGTAGATGATGCGCTCGCCCACCACCGTCATGGCTTTTCGGACAGGCCGAGGATCGAGGTCGCGCAGATCCGCCACCGTGTCGACGCCGAGCCCCATCAGCTTGGCGAGCGAGGCCCGGCCGATGCCCCAGACCTCGGCCACCGAGATCCGGCAGAGCCAGTGGTCGTAGGCCACCGGGTCGGTCAGGTCGCACACCCCGTCGCAGTCCGGGATCGTCTTGGCGATGTGGTTGGCGAGCTTGGCCAGCGTCTTCGTTGGGCCGATGCCGACGCAGGTCGGAATGCCGGTCCAGGCCCGCACCGTGGCGCGCAGATCCCGCGCCAGCGTTACCCGGTCCCGGTCGCGCACGTCCGAGAGGTCCAGAAAGCTCTCATCGATGGAGTAGATCTCCACCGCCGGCGAGAAGTCCCGGTAGACCGCGTTCGTGCGGGCGCTCATGTCGCCGTACAGCGTGTAGTTCGAGGAGAACACCCGCACGCCGTCGCGCCGGCACTGCTCGCGGATCTTGAAGAAGGGATCGCCCATCTTGATCCCGAGCGCCTTGGCCTCGGCGGTGCGGGCGATGGCGCAGCCGTCGTTGTTGGACAGCACGATCACGGGCACGCGGGCGAGCTTCGGATCGAACACCCGCTCGCAGGAGCAGTAGAAGCTGTTGCCGTCGATGAGCGCGATGGCCCGGCTCATCGAACCAGCCCGGCGCGCGCCACATGCCAGCGGATGGAGAAACGGATCACGCCCCAGATCTCACCCTCCGCAAGGTCCTCGACCGCGAAGGCCGGCAGATCGGGATTGTCGAAAGCGAGGCGTGCGACGTTGTCCTCGAGGACGAGGCGCTTCACGCTCATCGTGCCGTCGACGATCGCCACGACGACGCTGCCGTTGCCGGGCTTCAGGCTGCGATCGGCCACGGCGAGATCCCGGTCGAAAATGCCGGCGCCGCGCATGCTGTCGCCCGAGATGTTCCAGGCGAAGGTCGCAGGCGGGTTCGGCGCGAGCCAGCGCGGCAGCTCCAGTGCGCCTTCCAGGAAGTCGTCGGCCGGTGAGGGAAAGCCGGCGCAGAGAGCCGCCCCCTGGATCGGGATGCGGACAGTGCCGGCGCCGTGAGACGGAAGCTCCGCGACCTGCAGCAGCCTCACCGACGCTCTCCGGCCGGCGGCACTCCACGGATGTAGCCCCGCGAGATCAGCCGGTCCCGCTGCAGCGTGCGGCGCTCGGCTTCCATGAGGTCCGCCAGCGCATCCTCGACCGCCCGGACGAGTGCGGCCCAGGCGTCGCCCCGCGCGGCCCGGTGATAGGCGAGCGCGATCGCCTCGGCCTCGCTCAGGCGGATGTCCACAGACGGTTCGACGGGCTGGGCCTGCATTTCGATCTATCTCCCGCTAGAACACAACGGGAACAAACCGCATCGGCGCGCGTGGTTCAATCGAAACGGCCACGCCTGGAAACGCGGCGGTGGACGCCTGTGGAGTGCGGGGTCAAAGGCCAATGCCGACGCGGCTTTACCGCTTCCACTGCACGGACGGGCACGATCTCGTCGCCGATCTGCGCGGCCGGCGGGTGCCAACGCTGGCGCTGGTGCGCCTCCATGCTGAACGGGTCGCGCTCGACCTTATGCTCCACGGGACGCGGCTCGATTGGTCGGCTTGGCATGTCGAGGTCTACGACGCGGACGGGCGGTCGGTGATGACGAAGGCGTTCACCGACGTCCGATACGATCGCCGGGTGGCGCAGGGCGGAGGAGACGCATCGTGGCGATGAAGACGACGTTCGTGGTCCAGACCTTCGTGATCAAGCGGAAGCGGTTGGTCCCAGGTGACCGCGAGGTGGCCCCAACCGAGAGCGGAGCGCTGAAGAAGGCCGAGGCGATGGCCGGCCGGATGCCGGGCACGGCCGCGCTCAAGATCGTAGCGGACGACGAGACCGGGGAGTTGGAGGCCGCGACGATCCTTGGGCAGTTCGGCGAGATCCCGGAGGACTTCGCCGAGAGCCTCCAGGGCGCGTGATCCGTTGAGCGAGGCCAGCATGACGTTCAAGGAGCAAGCTGCTGAGCTGACGCGACTAGAAGCCGCCGCAAAACGACGCGGCATCTCCGAGCGCGTATTTGAGAGGATTCTGGTCGACGTGGCGATTCAGATAGAGGGGGCAGCTATACCCTCGTCGCCTGAGAAGATGCTGGCTGAAATTAAACGCCGCGTTGAGCCGCCGCGAGAGATGAAGCTCGGTGAGCCATGACGGCGGTCAAGCGACGCGGCAAGCTGCACCTGCACCGCTACCTTGCCTAGTTCAGCTTCTGGTACAACAATTGTGTGAAGCTGGGTTGCGGCGACGCGGAACGAGCTGAGCGGGCGCTAAAAGTGATCAGCGGAAAGCGGCTCGCATATCGCATGCCTCCTTAACGCTCACAGTAGTCTTATAGTTGGAGCGGAACTTCATGGAAATCGTAGATCCGCAGCAACTTCTAACAAGACTGCGCGCCGAGCCGCGCGAAACAGAGTGGCTGGAGTTCAAATCGAACCGCTTGGATCACGACGAGGTCGGGCAATATATGTCCGGCCTTGCTAATGCCGCCATGCTGTCAGGAAGCGATGCAGCATACTTAGTGTATGGTATAGACAATGACACGCATGATATTATTGGCACAACGGTTAGACTGAAGGAAGAGACCGTTGGTGGCCAACTTTTTGAACATTGGCTCAGCCGGCTACTTGTCCCAAGCGTTAATTTTTGCTTCGTGTCATTTGAGGTTGACAATAAGCACATAGAGATCATCGCTATCGATCCTTGCTATGTTAGTCCAGTCCGCTTTAAAGGGCATGCTTTTGTTCGCGTCGACTCAATCCAACAGCCGCTGAAAGATTTCCCGGAACGTGAACGCGCACTCTGGGCAATAACATCAAGATATTCGTTTGAGCAAGGAATAGCCGCCGCGCATCTAACTGAGGAAATGCTGTTTGAAAGATTCGATTGCATCAACCTTGTAAAAATGCTTGGCGTAAAAACAGTTACGAATACCGGGATCATAGAAAAGCTACTGGCAGATGGGCTCATTTTAGACGACCGTCAGAATGGCTATGACGCGACTAATCTACTTGCCATTTTGGCTGCAAATAAGCTCAGCGAATTTCCAATTATTTCCACAAAGGCTCCGCGCGTAATCCAATACTCTAGCACTAGCAAATTGGACGGTGTTGATGATGTCACTGGAGAGCGCGGATACGGAGTAACGTTCTCAAAATTACTAAGCTTTATAATGATTAGAGTGCCACATCGTGAGGAGATCCTTCACGGTATTAGGAGCAAGAAATACACTATACCAGAAATATCTATTCGCGAATTTGTTGCTAACGCGTTGATCCACCAAGACCTTACCGCAGTAGGAAGTGGACCAAGGGTAGAAATTTTCCCCGATAAGATCAGGATTACAAATCCCGGAAAGCCCCTGGTTTCGCCTGATCGGTTTATCGATGCACCTGCCAAGTCGCGAAACGAGAAACTCGCCAAATTCATGCGGCAGATGGGGCTGTGCGAGGAGAGAGGCAGCGGCGTAGATCGTGCCGTTGAAGCCATCGAACGTGCTGCGCTTCCGCCCCCCCTGTTTCAGGAGGCTGAGGGATCAACCGTCGTAACGATTTTCGCTGAACGTTCGTTTGCCGCTATGACGAAGGAAGATAGGGTTCGTGCTTGCTATCAGCACGCTCAGCTTCGTTTTGAGAGCGGGAATTTTATGAGTAATGGCAGTTTGCGGGAGCGTTTCCGCCTCGCAGACAAACAGTACCCTCAGGTTTCCGTTGTCATCCGTGAAGCGATTGAGGCTAAAAAAATTCGACCCCTGGATGAAGATCAGGCCAAACGCACGGCACGGTATGTGCCAGCCTACGTCACTTAGTTATGTAACTTGTTCGCCGTTGTAGAAACCTCGTCATCCACATGGACCCGTATAAATTTTGCAAAATCAATGACTTGCAGCGTTATCCTCCCATATCAGTTTATGTAATTGGTTCGTTTATGGGGTATTTGATGTCAGACACATCGCGTCGCGAGCTTCCAATCCACCCTCCAAGCTCGGCGCTGAGAAGCTGACGCTTAAGGAGCAGAAGCTTCGAGTCTAAATCGAAGAACCCGCCGCGGCTGGAGCCGGGCGGGTGAAGGTTCTTGTCTTCCCGCCATGGGATATCACGAGGAGCGCAGGGTGGGAGTGGTTGTTCCAAGCCACCCGGAAACCAGTCCGAATCGCCTTACGAGCCCTTCGCTGCTCCATAGGTGAGATTCAGATGCGGCCATATGGCGGGCGCATATGCGCCGGCTGTCGTTGTCCAGAAGCCTACGAGTGAGATGTAAGCATACGCTTGTCGGCTACCACGCCGGTGAGCGCACCTTCCGCTTTGAGCACGACACGACATTGGGCTGATGCCTGCCTACGCTCCTTTGTCTTTCGCTGGGGTATGTCGGTGGTGGTGCAGAAGCTGGTTAAGACCTAATCAAGATCCATGGAGCGCAAAAATACGTCACTGCTGCGCTCAAGCCCCTTGGGGTCGATCACCAAAATATCCTTGAACCCGCGCCTTGTTAGCTCCCATAGCTTTTCGAGCGCTTGATCTGCCGTTCCGCATGCAAAGGTTGATCCTCGGCCGGAATGGTCGCTTGCCTTAATCTTGTACAAGTTTTGTTCCTTGAATATCATCGCAGGATTTAGTACGTCGTATTTCTGTCTATTTTGGTCTTGTGCAGCATTTTTGAGAACAATCCGTGGAGGCGCTCTACAGATTGATGCGTCAGTGGGACGCCAATCTGCACCCCATTGCTCGTATTAAGGAGCACGATGGCTACCTCCTCGCCGAGCATGATCTCCGGCCTCACCATGCATAGAGGTAAGAGATAGGTGCCGCCGGGTTGGAGATCCGCACTCTCTGCTGCCTCGAGATCGAAAGGCTTTGCCTGGTCAGCCATGATCCAAATCCTACCCTGACCCGTGGCCATAATCTGACTATCTTAATTGCGTTCAGCCTTTCGATGCCTGGAAGGGCCGAAGTAACTGCGCTATCCGCCCACCCTTGCCGCTTCCACCCCGAGCATCTTGTTGGGTCATGACCGCCACGGCAGCCTTGGGCGTCGTAGCCCCGTGGATGATCTGGCCGAGCAGAGCGGGAGGCTCCTGATCGTAGTCCCTTAGGAGGAGAGCCGCTTCCAGTAGAGCGCGGATATTTCCCTCAGGAACCGGACGGTTCATAATTTGAGCGTCAAGCACGCGTTCCGCCAAGAGTGCGGCAAGTCGGGACACCTCAAAAAGACCTGAGGGGAGTGCGGCAGGTTCGTCTGAGATCAATTGATGACTTCCACAATCCGACGGGTGCCCGGCTCGACCAACACTGGATGATCGTTGACGATTGTGTAGTTGTAGCCCTTCAGTGCGAACTCCGGCGGCACATCGTAGTAGATTACCCCCTCCTTTGGGAGAACAGTCCCGACCCTAACTTGACCTGAAAAGGCGACCGAGGGCCGCCGTTCTCCAAGGGTGTAGATGCGGAAGCGCTCACGCCTGTCGACGCCAAGGATCTCATTGGCGCTGCCGACGGCTCCACCGATCGCGCTCCCAACGGCAGCCCCCAACGGGCCAGCGATATTCCCTCCGCGCTCTGCACCATCCTGGGCTCCGCGGGCGAGGCCTTGAGCCTGAGCTTGGACGCAAACGCCTGAACTCAACGTCAGAAAGGCAGCAGCGATGACGTTGATGAACTTTGGCATTGGCAATCCAATTCGCTTTGCAGGATGCGTGATCAATCCTCCGTTCGCAAGAAACGAAAGGCGACGTGGCCGAAGTGCTCTTGCCTGCGGTGATATGGGTTGGGCTACAATCGATGTAAACGTGGGTTCAGAGCCTTCGAAGGTCTCTGCCGAGCGCTCTATCACTGGCCGGCGAAGCCCTCGACAATAGCTGCTCCATCAAGCCACGCCATAGCGGCCTCAAGCGACCGGAAGGGGGGCTCGATCCCTCTGAACGGGCTTGGCCACTGATCCGGCATCAATTCATCAAGCAGCACTGCGCGCCACCCGCGTGATGCGCCTTCTGGCGCGACGTCCTGGACCACGCTGCCTATGATGATGCCGTCATAGGCGAGGTCGTAGCTGCCGACCGCGAGCTGGTGGAGAGTGTATGTCATGGCCGTTCTCGGCTCCTGAGGAGGGACTGCTCCTCGTAGCGCCGTCACAGCATAGGGCTTATCGGACAGGTACCTAATGGTTTTCCATGCCAGGGTATCTGCAAAGGCGCCTTAGCAGGGTGTTGAAAAAGTCCAGACGGACGGTGCTTGCCCCCACATCTGGTGCTGCAACAGGCGGATGGCACCAGCATGCAGTAGGTCAACTCAATCTGCTGAGGTGTTTTTCGACTTTTTCAACACCCTGTTAGGTCCCTTCTATCCGTTATCCTGTAGGCAAAGCCCCGCGCCGTTGAGGGCTGCGGGGCTTCGTGCCGACGGTGATCGCGGACCTCAGGCGGCCTTCTGGCGGCCGTTGGCCTGAGGCTGCTCGTCCTCGCCGCGGTCGGCGATCCGGCCGAGACCGATCGACTTTGCGAGCGCGGAGCGCTGTGCGGCGTAGGCGGGGGCGACCATGGGGTAGTCAGCCGGCAGACCGAAGCGCTGGCGGTAGCTGTACGGATCAAGGCCGTGACCGGTCAGGTGACGCTTCATGGTCTTGTAGGTCTTGCCGTCCAGGAAGCTGACGATGCCGTCCGGCGTCACGGACTTGCGGATTTGCGCAGCAGTCGGTTTCTCGATCTCGGCTTCCGGTGCGGCTCCTGCAGTACCGTTGGCGAGGCCGTTGAGAGCGGCGTGAACGGTCCGGATAAGCTCGGGCAGATCGCCCGGGCGAACAGGGTTGTTCGACACGTAAGCAGCTACAATGTCGCCGGTGAGTTCGACGAAATCAGTGATTTGGGCTTCGGTGCTTTCAGACATGTGAACTTTTTCATTGTGGCGCCCCCGCGCCAGTCACATCGGACATCTAAAGAGAGTAATCAAGCGAAAGGCGGAATGTTCACCGCCCAACATATCTGACGTGCATTCAGCAGTTAGGTTGGCCGCACCAGGATGTATGGGTGTTCCACGGCTAAGCAGCACGGGTGCTGCACGCAACTTCCGCATATCCCTGCCAATCCACAACCGCCTGCAGCGAGCCGAAGGTGTGGTCGACCTTACTGAAGGGAGGAGGGCGCTTCTCAGGTGGCGGATCGTCCAGCAACTTGGCGTGCCAGAACCTGAGATGCCAATCCTCTCCCAGGCGCCGCTCATGCAGCCTCCTCGAAGCTCATCGACTGCGACTGGTCGTCTTCGCCGCGCCTGACGCGCCGCGAGCAAGGTTCGCGAGCGTTCGCTGCGGTCCACGTCGCGCGTTGGGGTAAATGTTGGGGTGTGAGACTAGGTCGACTGTTTTAACGCAATGAAAACAACGACTTGCCGGAGTTGAATGGCGGAGAGGGGGGGATTCGAACCCCCGATGCCCTTGCAGGCATGCCGCATTTCGAGTGCGGTGCATTCAACCGCTCTGCCACCTCTCCGCGGGGCGCCTCGACGAGACGGGGCTCCGTAACACGAGCGCTTGCGCTTCCACAAGCCGGAAAGCATCGCGAAGCGGCGGAGTGATGGCGCCGACTTTCGACGCATCACGCGGGGCGTCGGGGATGCCGGGGCGCGTCGGGAATGGATCCCGTCGCGGCTCCACCTGTCAAAGGAAGGAGCGCCCCGGACCAGGCCGGCCGCAAGCGAACTCACGCGGGCGCTCTCAGGCCGCATTCCGGGTCGATGACCGGCAGCATGGACAGGGTGGATGTGCCTCGGAGCGACCCGGACGCCGGGGGCAACGCGGACCGGAAGTCGCATAGGTTCGGCCTCACCAAGCGGGAGGCCGACGACATCGAGTTTGCCTCGACCCGGCCTGACATCGGTGAGGATCGGCATCGACGGCCGGTCCCGATGAGATCCATCGCCCCGATCCATGCCAAGTGCGCGGTGATGAAGACAAGCCACCCCGCACGCTGACCGCATGGCGAACGGCAGTCCTCTCCACGCAGTTCGCCAGCGCGGACCGCCGGACCTACGGACTTGCAAACCGTCTGATCCACGCCTCGCCGAACTTGCGCGTTGCCGGAGATGTGTAACATTCAGTGCCGCGTAAGGACCATCGAGCCAGCGTAAGGCCTGCGACGAAACAGGCATATACTGGAAGCCGGCGCCTTCGCTATCGTCTCCGGGCGGGAGGCCCCTCCCGAGACGCCCCTCTTCCGCACCAGCCGCCGCAGTGGGCTTCGGGAATCAAGTGGCATGGCATGCATGGGTGATGCTTCGGGCGAGGTGACGGCGCCA
Source organism: Methylobacterium sp. FF17 (assembly GCF_025813715.1). Taxonomy (NCBI): domain Bacteria; kingdom Pseudomonadati; phylum Pseudomonadota; class Alphaproteobacteria; order Hyphomicrobiales; family Methylobacteriaceae; genus Methylobacterium; species Methylobacterium flocculans. The sequence goes on along the minus strand of NZ_CP107532.1, from coordinate 1,928,818 downwards.
CTCACAGATCCGCTCCTCCTCGACAACCAGCTCTGCTATGCCCTGTACGCGGCGGCGCACCGGATGACGAAATCCTACCGTCCCATGCTTGAGCGGATGGGGCTGACCTACCCGCAATATCTCGTCCTCCTCGTGCTGTGGGAAACGGACGGCATCACGGTCTCCGAGATCGGAAGGCGGCTACGTCTCGATTCCGGAACGCTGACGCCGGTGCTGAAGCGCCTCGAGGGAGCCGGCTTCCTGCTGCGGAACCGGCGTCGCTCGGATGAGCGCGAGGTCGAGATCGCGCTCACCCTCAAGGGCCAGAGCCTGCGTGCCGAAGCCGCCGCCGTGCGTGAATCCGTGATGTGCCAGCTCAACATGTCGGAGCCGGAAGTCCAGGCCATGCGCGCCGACCTGAACGCGCTCATCGCCAATCTCAGCGCCACCGGCTGATCGCGTCCTCGCCCGACGGACAATTAATTTTGCCGGATAAGTTTCCCTTGAGCACCGCCCGCCACACCCGCTAAGGCAGGACGTGACCGCGTTTCCCCGGCCGGTCCCTAGCCGCAGGGTCCCTGGCGATGCACAAAGCCACCATGGCCCGTCTCGAAACTCCATGGGATAGCGCCAGACGTGGATGCTGATCGATCGGCTCGGGCGCGGCCTCACCCGCCGGTGAACCTGGGCGGGCCCCGGCCGTTGCAGGGCCGCATTCCCTGCGGGGTCCCATCCGGATCGCGTGCCAGTAGCCGAGCGGATGCGGCAGGCGAACCGGCGCCACGCAGCGGCGTTTTCGGCCCATGAGTGCGCATGTGGGCGATGGGGACCTTGCGCCGCGGCGGCAGGTCGGGGCGCTGCCCTTCCGACGGCTGCCCGATGGCGGCTACCGGATCCTTCTCGTCACGTCGCGCGAGAGCCGGCGCTGGGTCATCCCGAAGGGTTGGCCCATGAAGGGGCGCAAGCCCTACGACGCGGCCGCGCGCGAGGCCTACGAGGAAGCGGGCCTGCTCGGCACCATCGGCAAGCAGCCGCTCGGGTTCTACCTCTACGAGAAGCGCCTCAAGAGTCGCGACTCGGTCCTGTGTCAGGTGAAGGTGTTCCCCCTCGAAGTGCGCAAGCAGCTCAAGCACTGGCCGGAGCGCCATCAGCGCGAGGATCGCTGGTTTGCGCCTTCCGACGCCGCCGAGGCGGTCGCCGAGCCGGGGCTCGCCGCGATCATCCGCGCGGCCTGCAAGCGCGAGACCGGCGCGCTGGCCTGACGGCTATGCCCGGCGTTGGATGCGCCCGATCTGCGAGGAGGTTCCGCATGGCTTCGGCCTGCAGGCGCACGCCATCGCGCGAGTGCCCCGGGCGCAAACGGGCGACGGGAGAATCAAAACCGACGAGATTTCCCGCGATGCGATTGCCAAGGCGTCCGCGATCGGCTAATTGCCCCTCCGTCCGGTCGCGAGGCCATCGCCGACGCCACGGACATTTCGCTGCTGTAGCTCAGTGGTAGAGCACCTCATTGGTAATGAGGAGGTCGACAGTTCAATCCTGTCCAGCAGCACCATCTTCCTTATCTCCCGATCAGAGACATGAGGACGAGGGTGCTGGCGCTTGGCCCGGTCGCGCCGCGCCGGAGCGGCACGCGCCTGCGTCCTGTTTCCAGCGGACCCCGCTTCTGATGACGCTGGCCCCACTCCGATAGGACAAGCTGTCCGGCTGACGATCGACGCGTCGCCGTGCAAGGAGCGGGCATGCTGCGGGTCATCAAGCACATCATCGTCGAACCGACGGCGGATCAGATCGCGCGGCTCGGGCGGATTCAGGCCGCCGTCATCGCGGCCTTCCCGTCCGCCACGACGGAGATCGTTCCCGGCCTCCTCGACGACGATCTCGTCGTGGAGGTCCGCCTTCCCCTCGATCAGTTGCGGGCCTGGCCGGCGGCGCGGGAGCGGTGGGGCGATTTCAGTCAGGTGCCGGGGATGTGAACGGAGGCCGGTCTCGCCGCCCCAATGAACCCGCCGCCCCGAAGGATCCTCTTCCCGGAAGGATCCTCTTCCCGGAAGGATCCGCCTTCCGGAAGGAAATGCGTCGCACCGGCCATCCGCAACCGCCGTCCTAGGTGAAGCGAATGGATCGCAGCTTCCCCATGACCCGCGCCGCCGGGCTCAGCCGCCTCTCGGATTTCCTGGAGGGCGCCGGCGCGGCCTATGCGGCCGACCGCAACACCGACAGGGGGCCAGCGAGTGCGGCGACGACATCGGCGCTCTCGCCTTACTTGCGTCGGCGGCTCCTGACGGAGGCGGAGGTGGCGGCGGCCGCCGAGGCTGCGCTCGGCGATGAGGGCGCGGCCAAGTTCGTGTCCGAGGTGTTCTGGCGGACCTACTTCAAGGGCCACCTCGAAACCCACCCCTCCGCCTGGACGCAGGCCCTCGCCCTGGCGGCCTCGGACGGGGACCGCCTCGCCACCGAGCCGGGCTTGCGCCGCACCTACGCGGCGGCGGTCGAGGGGCGAACCGGCATCGACGGTTTCGACGACTGGGCGCGGGACCTCGTCGAGACAGGCTGGCTCCACAACCATGCGCGCATGTGGTTCGCCTCGATCTGGATCTTCACCCTGCGCCTACCCTGGGCGCTTGGTGCCGACTTCTTCCTGCGCCACCTCCTCGATGGCGATCCGGCGAGCAACACGCTGTCATGGCGCTGGGTGGCGGGCCTGCACACGCGGGGCAAGCACTACGTCGCCCGCGCCGAGAACATCCGACGGTACACGGACGGGCGCTTCGATCCCGTGGGCCTCGATGAATATCCGGACGCCCTCGATGAACCGAAGCCGCCGCGGGAGGTCGCGTTGCCGCGCGCCGATGCCGTGCCCGAGGGTGACATCGCGCTGCTCCTGCATCTCGACGACCTGAACCCGGAGAGCCTGCCCCTGGCGGGCGCCCGCGTGGTCCGGATCGGTGGCCTGATCGCCCCTGCCGAGGCCGCCTGCGACCGCGTCAGGGCGGCGGATGCGGCCGCAATGGCGGATGCCCTGGCGCGGGCGGAAGCCTATTTCCAATGCCCCGCCGGCCCAGCCGGGATCGATTGGGCGCAAGGCCTGCCGGTGGTGACGCCCTGGGCTCCGGTGGGGCCCTCGGCGGCGGCGCTGCCGCCCGGGTGCCTGCGCGTGCGGCGGGCGTGGGACGAAGCGGCCTGGCCACGATCCACGCGGGGATATTCCCGGCTGCGCTCGGTCATCCCGACGCTGCTCGGGGCCTGACTGCGATCTGCCGCCGAAACCTCGCCACAGGCATTGGCTGGCCGCAAACCCGCAATCCCTGTAAACCCCGGACACAGGAGTGAGCCGATGCGGGTCAGGAAGCGGTCGAGTGATCGACGCGGTCGGCAGCCCCTGTTCCCATGCCCCTGTCGGAGAGCGTTCGATGCCGGTGCCGCCACGCGTCTCGGCTTTCCCTCAAGGCCGCAACAGACGACATCCCGGAGCGCGTCGGCTGGGCGTCGCCGGACCGGCCATGGTCCTGCTGCTCGCCTCTGGCGGCGCCAGGGCAGAGCCGGCCTCGACCCTTCAGGCCCTCTGGCAGCAACTCGGGACCTGCGCGCAGGCCATCGGCGGCCCGGCGGATTCGGTCGGCTCGGAGGTGACGGTCCTCCTCAGCATCAAGCGCGACGGCACTCTGCAGGGACAACCCCGGATCACCCATTCCCGGCTGGTCGGTGACGAGGCGGCCCAGAGGGCTTTCGTCGCCGGGGCCCTGGGATCCATCGCGCGCTGCTTTCCACTGCGGATCACGGACGGCCTCGGCGGCGCGGTCGCCGGGCGTCCCCTCCGCATGCGGGTGCTGAACCGGCCGAGGGAGCGCGGCGTTTAAGGGCAGGTGCCGAGGAGGCCATGGCCAAGCTTGTCTATACCCGCCTGCAGGACCATCCCCGCGAGACCTACTTCGCAACGAGCGGATCCCTGATCGTCGGCCGCATCGACTGCATCTGTGCCGGTCCCGATCCGGCCGAGCAGTGGATGTGGGGCCTGCAGCTCGATATCGGTGCGACGCCCTTCCGCCGTGGCGCCACCGCCGGCTCGCGGGACGAGGCCGCCTCCGCCCTCGATGCGGCCTGGGACGACTGGAAGCAATGGGCCGGACTGCGCGACATCGCGGTCGCGGACCACACGGCCCCCGCCCGTATCGAGCCGGTCCGGAAAGCCCTGCCCTGACGGGCACGCCACCCGCCTCACATCCCCCCGTCGATCACGCGCATCATCGACCGGAAGCGGACCAGCCTGAGGTCACGCTGGGCGGCTTTGCGGGTCAGCGCGCCATAAGCCTGCCTCTGGGCGGATGGGTCGGACCGCGCGGCCCGGCCCGCCGCGCGCATCACGGCCTGCACCTCCTGCAGGACGCGTTCGGCCACCTCCCAGGGCAGATCCGCCGCCTTCAGGATGAGGAGCGCGGGATGCCGGAGAGGGCCATCGCCCGTCAGGACTGTCGTCAGGAGGTCGAGATCGACCTGTGCGAGACGACCGATGAGGACCAGCGCTTCGGCGAGGTGGCTGTGCGTCAGGGCGCAGGTGACATCCGCAACCGTCAGGGGCCGCACGCGTGCCAGGTGCTGCACGTGGATGCGCGCATCCCGGAGGCTCGCATCGGACAGCGTCTCGGCCTTCGACACCCCTGCCCCGGAGGCCGGTTGCCCAGGATCGATGGCAGGAGCGGCCTCAGGATTCAGACGGATGTCCGAATGCTCGCCGCACAGGGGTGACCGCCCGACCGCGACCATCTGCCTGAACTGGGTCAGGAGGGCCTTTCGGGTCATGGGCGGAACGTCCTCGCGCTTCGTCAGGGCGACCGTGATGTGTCCGTCACCCTGCGATATCGCAGCAAGGCGAACCAACCCCGTCGGAGAGAACCGGGCCGTCCGGTTCGCTGACAGCGTCCGCAGGACAGGCCAGGCCCCGCGCCACACGACGACATCCGTTACCGGGATGTCGAGATGGGGCCGTTCGGCAATCGCCAGCAGATGCTGTTGGCTGCGTGTATGCGCGATCGAAATCAGGTCCTCGTCCAGCACCAGCATGGATTTCGTCAGGAGCGGGGCCGCGACTTCACTGTCCAAGTCATAACATAATTCCTTTACGGTTCTCGAAGGACCTCTCGACAACCCAGACAGACGGCTAGCAAGCTTTGCGCGAACCTCCAACTGTTCGACACGCGATAGCCTCAGCAGGATTTCATCGAAAATCTTGATCTCGTTATCCGTCAGGGGATCATCGAATCGGCCAGCGATCTTGAGTGCGGATGAACTTGGAGCGTTCGCGACAAAGCTTTCAAGAAGACGCTCCAATATTGCGTCCTCCATGAAACGGTATGACAAGGCTGAGGCCCCCGCCTCGCCGATCGGCGGGATCGACGAATCTTTGCTTTCGGTTTTTCTTTGTCGGAGCTTTAGAAAGCCGTAGCCTAATTTTTTCCTGCTTCGATGCGGTCAAATTGAGGGAAGTTCGACCGTTCCGGCCTCAATGCGTTGGGGCTCCAGCCGAAAAGCGCGCTGCCATTTTCTTTTTGCGGCCTTCGTTCGAAAGCGGCGGATCAGGCCGTCGCGGATCGCCCCCGATCCCGGATTCGACGGATCGGCAGCACCCGCAGCCGCCCCAAGGCTGGCGCCGGAGGACCGTGTGCGACAGCCTTCCGGAGGTCTGCCGGATTTGGCGGAGCGGGCCTAAGCGAGCGGGTTGAGCGCGTCGTTCCGCGCCGGCAGCGGCGCCAGCATCGTCAGGGAGAACCCTTCCGGCGGGTAGGTCATCGTCACTTCGGCCCGGACCTGGGCGGTGAGCACGCGCTGTAGCAGGCGCGAGCCGAAACCCTGGCGCCGGGGCGGGCTCACAGGTGGGCCTCCGCTCTCCACCCAGGCGAAGCGCAGGGTTCCGGCCGGCCCGCCGGGTTCCAGGGCCCAGGTGATCGTGACGCGGCCGTCGTGGCTGGAGAGGGCCCCGTACTTCGCCGCATTGGTGGTGAGTTCGTGGATCGCCATGCCGATGGGAACCGCGATCTCGGACGCCATGTCCACGGGCGGACCCACGAGCCGGATGCGGGCGTCCTCGTCGGCCGCGCCGTCCAGGGATCCCTCGGCATAGGGCTTGAGTTCGTTGGCCAGCAGGGTGCGCAGGGAGGCGGTCTGCCAGGTATCCTCGGTCAGGACCGAGTGGGTATGGGCCAGGGACATGATCCGACCCACGAAGGCCTCGTAGAAGCTCTCGATGCTGGAGGCGGTCCGGGCGGTGGACCCGACGATCGCCTGCACGGTGGCGAGCGTGTTCTTCACCCGGTGATGCAGTTCGCGGATCAGCAGCGCCTGGCGCTCCTGGGCCAGGCGGGGCTCGGTCACGTCCGCGACGACCCCGATCAACCGGCGCGGCAACCGGTGGACGCCGTCGCGCTCGAAGCGTCCGGCGAAATCGATGATGCGCCAGGCCCCGTCGCTGAGGCGGCGGATGCGGCCCGTCGCCTTCAGGACGCTGTCCTCGCGCAAGGATCGGGAGATCGCGGCGCGGAAGGCGGGGCGGTCCTCCGAGTGAAGCACGACGTCGAGGAATTCGCGCTTGCCGAGGGCGCCATCCGAGGGCTGGCGCCCGAAGATCGCGAACATCCGCTCGTTTTCCCAGATCGCCTGATCGTCGAGCATGTGCCATTCGAAGATGCCGAGGTCCGCGAGCGAGGCCGCGATGCGCAGGCGCTGCTCGCCGGCGCGCAGGGCTTTGCGCGCTTCCACGCGGGTGGTGACGTCCTCGATCACCCCAACCACGGCGATGGGGCGATGCCCGCCCTCCGGTCCGGTGATCGCCTGGCCCCGCACCGCCACGTGGATCCCGGCCCCGTCGCTGTCCCGGCGCAGGCGGCACTCCACCGCGAAGGGCTTATGCCCGCGCAGGGACGCGCGGACCTGCACCCGGATGCGGCTGGTCTCATTTCCCTCCAGGGCCCCCTGCAGGGTCGCCCAGGTCACGGCCGTCCCGGGCGCGTGGCCGAGGATGTGCGCCGCCCGGCGCGAGAGCGCGACCTGCCCGTCGACGAAGTCGTAGCGCCATTCGCCGAGACCGGCGGCGGTCAGGGCAGCGCGATTCTCGTCGGCCCGGACGACCTCGTCGGGATCGACGGCCTCGACGACGAGGACCTGGACGTCGCCCTGCGCGGGGGACGGACGGATGCGCAGGTCGAGACCGGTGCCGTCGGCGCGCAGCCAGCGCCGGATGCAAGCCCGCTGCGCCACGGCCCCGAGGACCGAGAGCGCGCGGCCGGTCAGGGCGTCGGCGGCGTATCCGAGGAGCGCACAGAGGGCGGGGTTGGCGGCTCGGATCAGGCCCGCCCCATCGACGACGAGGATACCGACCGGCGCCTGAGCAAACGCGATCGACCGGAGATCCGCGTCCGAAGTGTTGGCCGTGCCGGCGATCGAAGGCGGGTTCGATGCGTCGTGCACTCCACATCCTCGCTCAGCAGGACCGTCCGTCGCTGGCCCGAACCGCACCGGGCGCCATCAGACGACCGGAGGCGGTGTGGAACAAGCCCACCTGGCGACGAAGCCACGGCTCTTTTCGACGCAGCCCTCAGGCAGGCGGGACACGCCGAAACTCAAGGTAGCTCGGGGGCCGGCCAGCGGCCAGGGCCTTGGCCTCGTAGCGCGTACCAGGCCAGTCGGCCCAGGGCCGCATCCAGTCCGGGGCCGCCTGCGCAGTCCAGGCCAGGCCTGGGCAGCGCGCGGCGCGCACGAGGGTCCAACCCGCGTAATCGTCGATGTCGCTGGCGAAGCGGAACACGCCGCCGGGCTTGAGCACGCGGGCAATCTCGGTGAGCGCGGCATCGGAGACGAAGCGACGCTTGCGCTGGCGGCGCTTGGGCCAGGGGTCGGGATAGAGGAGGTAGACGCGAGCCAGGCTGGCGGTGGGCAGGGCGGCCAGCAGCGCCGTCGCGTCCTCGTCCCAGACCCGGACGTTGCGTAAATCCCCCTCGTCCACCGCGCGAAGGAGCTTCACGACGCCGTTCACGAAGGGCTCGGCGCCGATGATGCCCGTGCGCGGGTTGGTGGCAGCCTGGGCGGCGAGGTGTTCGCCGCCGCCGAAGCCGATCTCCAGCCAAACCTCGTCGGTGGGGACGGGGAACAACGCCTGCGGATCGAGGAACTCACCCGGCGAAGGTAACGTCAGCCGCAGCATCGGCAGCAACGCGGTCAGACGCTGCTCCTGCCCCGCGCGCAGGCGCTTGCCCTTGCGGCGTCCATAGAAGGCGCGCTCGGCGCCGTCCGAGCCCTCGGCAGCGTGCCCGTCCGGGACAGGCAGGTGCCCTCCTATGGCAGGCGTGTGCCCGCCTGCCATAGCCGGGTGCCCGCCCGGAATGGGCGGGCGGTCGTCCCGCCCCGGACCCACGGGGTCAGGCCAGGGCCGACTTGAGGCTGTCGGCGAGGTCGGTACGCTCCCAGGAGAAGCCACCGTCGGCGTCCGGCGCGCGGCCGAAATGGCCGTAGGCAGAGGTGCGGGCGTAGATGGGCTTGTTGAGGCCGAGCTTCGTGCGGATGCCGCGCGGCGACAGGTCGAGGGCGTTCATCAGCACGTCCTCGAGCCGGGCCTCGTCCACCTGACCAGTGCCATGCAGGTCGACGTAGATCGAGAGGGGCTTGGCCACGCCGATGGCGTAGGCGAGCTGGATCGTGGCCCGGGTCGCGAGCCCGGCCGCCACCACGTTCTTGGCGAGGTAGCGGGCCGCGTAGGCTGCCGAGCGATCGACCTTCGTCGGATCCTTGCCCGAGAAGGCGCCGCCGCCGTGGGGCGCCGCGCCGCCGTAGGTGTCAACGATGATCTTGCGGCCGGTGAGGCCGGCATCGCCATCGGGACCGCCGATGACGAACTTGCCGGTGGGGTTCACGTGCCAGACCGTCTCCTCGGAGACCCAGCTCTGCGGCAGGGCCGCCAGGATGTAGGGCTCCACGATGGCGCGGACGTCGGCCGAATCCAGGCTCTCGTCGATGTGCTGGGTGGAGAGCACGATCTGGGTGACGCCCACCGGGCGGCCGTTCTCGTAGCGCACGGTGACCTGGCTCTTGGCGTCGGGGCCGAGCTTGGCGGCATCGCCCTGCTTGGCCTTGCGGGCGTCGGCCAGGTCCTTGAGGATCTTGTGGGCGTAGTAGATCGGTGCCGGCATCAGCTCGGGCGTCTCGTCGGACGCATAGCCGAACATGATGCCCTGGTCGCCCGCGCCCTCGTCCTTGTTGCCGGACGAATCCACGCCCTGGGCGATGTCGGCGGACTGCGCGTGCAGGTGGATCGCGATGTCGTTGTGCTTCCAGTGGAAGCCCGACTGCTCGTAGCCGATGTCCTTCACCGCCTCGCGGGTCAGTTCCTTGAGGTGATCGAAGGTCACGGAATCCGGGCCGCGCACCTCACCCGCGATGACGATGCGGTTGGTGGTTGCCAGCGTCTCCACGCCGAGGCGGGCCTCCGGCATCACGGCAAGGTAGGCGTCCACGACGGTGTCGGAGATCCGGTCGCAGACCTTGTCGGGGTGGCCCTCGGAGACCGACTCGCTCGTGAACAAGTAGTTGGAACGTGGCATAGGGGCCCCCGTCATGCGGGCGCGCCCAGGATATCGCGGCGCCTCACCCGATCGTCAGTAGCGAAAGTGTCTGGCAGCGCTCCCCAGAACGGTCAAGCCGAAAAAACGGATAAATTCGCCATAACGAACAAAATGGCCGGTAAATCATCCCCCAAGCTTGCGGTCGAGGGCCTGCACGGCCTCCACGAGTTGCCGCCGCTCATGGTCGGAGAAATGCTCGGCCACGTGCCGGGCCACCGCCTCGGCCAGGCCTGCCCAGGGATTTCCCGTTTGAGGATTGCCTGCTCCCGGATTGCCCGCCGCATCATGCGCGTAGGACTGCTGGCTCGGCTCGGAGAACCCCGCCACCGGCACGTTGTCGATGCGCTCCATCCCGTCGAAGAAGTAGGCGACCGGCACACCGGTCATCCGGCTGAACGTGTCGAGATGGATCGCGCTGATGCGGTTCGTACCCTTCTCGTACTTCTGCAGCTGGGCGGCGGACATCCCGAAGCTCTGGGCCACCCGTTTCTGAGTCAACGACGCCTTCCTGCGCTGCTCGGCGATCCGTTGTCCCACATACGCGTCCCGCGCGTCCGTCTTCTGCCCAGCCATCCCCCAGCCCCGTCCTGCGCGCCGCGCCCACGTCTCGCCGCGGGCTCCGGCCTGTCCAGATCGAGGCCCCCAAGCCCCGGCCACCCTTGGTTCTTCGACCATACGGCAGCGTGAGGACGGTAGGTGCCGCGCACGGGCGCGTCAAACCGATCACGCCTGCCCGAAGAGGCCTGGCGGCGAAGTTCAGGGTTCAGGTCAGGTTCCGCTTCAAGGCATGGGTCAGCCGACCCCAGGCCACCTCGGCGTCGGGGTTGCGCAACTCGCGCATGCCGGGCGCCCGTCCTGTCGTCAGGAAGACGATCAGCGTCAGCACCAGCATCACCTTGGAAGTCATCGTCCCCGCCCTTCAGCCTCAGGGCGAGCGGTCTAGCTTCGGACCAGGAGGACGACCTTGCGCCAGCACACATGGGCCCCCTTTCGAGCCCTCGGTGCTCCGAACGCGGCGAACACGGTGAAGAATCCGTCATCGACCCTTGCCCGGTTCGGTCAGTGACATTGACCGAACATGGGGAAATCATCGGCACGCCTATATTTCTCGCACCATGCCGTTTTCTACATCGAATAACGATGCAAAAGCAGGCGCCCGCGCCTATACTCAATGCTTGCACCGGCGCGATCGCAGTGCACGCAGGGACTTCATCATCCATGACGATGGGACATCATCCGCACACGGCAACCATCCTTCCCTTTCCGGGACGCGCCAGGGCACCGGGCACGAGCGGCGGTCTCGGCTCCGGCCCGACCGGCAAGCGGAGCGACGGGAACAAGGCGCAGCGGGTCGCGCAGCCCGGCTTCATGGATAGCTGGTACCATCAGGCGGCCATTGACGAGGCGCCGCAGACCCGCAAGCCCTGAGCGGCTGGGGGTCCCGGCACGATCATCAGGAACAGCGTGGTCCTGCGCCCGTGTCCGTCGAGCCGATCACTGCCATCGGCCGTCCGCGGGCCCCTCCCCCGGGGCCGGCGTCATCGCTTCGGCGAAGGGAAACTCGAGGATCACGTCGCCGGCCGCATCCACGACGACGAGGCATGCCCCGATCAGGCGGACCTGATCATGGGGCTCAGCCATCATGGCCCGGATGGTGGTGCGGGCCGCCTGCCAGGCCTGATCCGGATCACGAAGTTCCAGGCCGTCGGGATCCGGAACGACGTCGTCCCCGATCCGTGTGTGGAAAAAGTAGCGGGGCATCCGTGCCGCTCCTCGAAACGTCGGGACTGAAATCATTCACCGAGCATCGAGCAGCGTTCCGTAGAGAGCAAGAAGGTCGTCGCCCTGGTCGCTCGCGCTCCGCGCGGGGCGGTGGCTGTGCGGCGGGCTCGCACGGAAACGGTCGGGGTCCGCATCGATGAGGGCCAGGACCGATCGGAGCCCCTCGGCGCTGTCGACGTCGATCCGGAACCCGTCGATGCCATCGAGGATGTCGGCGCCGATCGCCCCCCGGTCGCTCGCAACCACCCAGAGGCCGGCCGCCTGCGCCTCGCGGGTTACGAGGCCGAAGCTCTCCGGCCACAGGGACGGGGCGAGGAGCACGTCGAGCTCCGCATAGAGCTTCACGATCTCGTCCTGCGGCTTTCGTCCGACGAGACGGACCGGCGTGTCGCCCCAGACCTCCTCCCGAACCTCGCTCGCCAGCATGGCATGGTCGACCAGGGTCAGGGCGAGATTGCGGAAGGCGTTGTCCCGCAGCACCGCCTCGATCAGGGTCGCGCCCTTGTGGGTGGTGCGTCCACCGATCTGGCCCAGGCGTACCCGACCCGCCGGGTTCGGCAGCTTCGGAAGCGGCACCAGCATCGGAGCGCCGTTGGGAACGGCCCGCGTTCGAGGGTGCCCCGCGGCCCGGTAGAGATCGGCGAAGCTCTCCGAGACCGCCAGCAGGGCCTCGGCCCCGTCAAGGACCCGGCCGAGCACCCGGCGGCGCGCCAGCGACGCGATCGGATTGATCGCAGGGTCCGTGGCATCGTTCAGGGGATCCGGCGAGGGTGCGTGAACCTGCCCGTCCGCATCGACGAGGAACTGGAAGTCCGAGATCCACCAGGCATCGTGCAAGGTGATGACGTAGGGGATGCCCCGGATACGAAGCGCGTCCGCCACGCTTGCCGTCAACCGCTGGACACAGTGGAGATGGACGAGGTCGGGCCTGAACCGATCGAGCAGATCCTCGAACGCCGTCCCCATCTCCGGGTTGAGCGGGCGCCAGTCCATGTTCACTTCCCGCGGCGCTGCGATCCGGTAGACCGGCACGCCACGATAATTGTCGATCCGCGTCGCGTAGGCCGGGTCTGCGCCCGCATCCGCAGCAGCGACGGCGAACTCGAAGCGGTCTCCGGCCTCATCGATGAAATGATCCAAGTTGTCCCGGACGACCCGCGTGGCGCCTCCCACGAGCTGGGGTGGGAAATAGACGTTGACGAAGAGGATGCGGGCCTTGCGGTCGCGGATCGGCTGGGCCGGGCCCCCGCCCGTTGGCCGCTTCGAAACCGTCCTGCGCGCGGGCTCCGCCGTCGTGGGCAGGATCCCGGCGAGGACCGTCACCGCCGCGTCGAGGCCGTAATCCGCGCGTGCCTTGGCGCGGGCCCGCGCGCCGATCGCGCGTCGACGATCGGCATCGACGACGAGAGATTCGAGGGCGCGCGTCCATTCCGCAGGCGTGTCGGCCAGGAGGGCGGTCTCCCCGTCCACGAGAACCTCGCGATAGGTGCGCGTGCCCGAGACGATCGAGGGAATGCCGCACATGGCGGCCTCCAGCCACTTGATCTCGCTCTTGGCGTCCGCCATCGCGCCGCCCGTCAGGACGGCGAGGTTGATGTCGACGCCCGACAGAACCTCCCAGTAATCCGTGACGTTGGGGCTGAAGCCGAGCTGGATGACCCGGTCATCGAAGGGGTCGAAACGCGCATCGAGGTTGAGATAGCCGGCGACCAGGAAGCGAACGTGCGGGTGGCGGGCCAGCACGGCGAGGAGGGCGGGCGCGGCGAGCTCGGTGAAATCCCGATTGTGCGCCTTCGTGCCGGAGCCGTAGAACACCGTGATCCTGCCGTCCGCGAAGGGCGTTGGCGTGCGCGCGAGGAACGCCTCGTTCCGCTTGTCGAACCCGTTGCGCAGGACGCGGCAGAGGCCGGTTCGCAGATGTGGCCGCATGGCCTCGGCCAGCGCGGGCGTCGAGGCGATACCCGAATCGCACAGGCGCATCGCGTAGCGGAACAACGGCACGCCGTACTGCAGATCGACGTAATCCCGCTCCGTGATCTGCCCCTCGAAACTCTCGAACGGATCAGGATAAGCGGCATTGTCGAAGAGGAGGTCGTCGATCTCGTAGAAGGTCGGCAGCCCGAGTGCCCTCGCATACAGGATCGCATGAAGCACGGGCGGGAAAGCGGCCACCCGATAGAAAATCACGGCGACGGCCCGATCGAGGCTGGGCCGGCAGCGACCCGCTTCGTCCTGCGAGAAGACCTCGACGGTCCAGCCACCATGGGTCAATTGCGCGCATTTCTGCACGACACGGTAGTGATCGCACTGCGGAAGGTCTCGATTGGCCACGAGGACGATCAACCCGCCGGAGGGCGGCGCAAGCCGGGCCGGAAGCGGGTCGACACGCTCCAGAACTTCAGTCAGCCGGTCGAGGCACGTCGTCAGGCAGGTATCCGCCGCGAGGCGCTGCCCCGTCGCATAGAGGGCCCGCGCCTCCGCGCTGGCCATCTCGAAGACCCGCACGATGACGCGATGCGCTGCGGCGCGCCAATCAGCCTCGCCCTGGTAGAGGGGGGCGGAGCGCAGGATCTGATCGAGAGCCGCCTGTGCGTCTTCCAGGTGCGTCGCAAGCCCCTCGGCGGCGTGGATATGCGTCCAGATTCCGGCCCCCGGACTGTGGGCAGCGGCAATGTAGGCGCGCGTCGCATCCTCCATGCGCCCAAGCGCGCGCAGGGCGTTGCCGCGCTGATGAAGCAGGGTTGCGTCGGACGGAGCGTGCGCGAGCGCGTGATCGGATGCCGCGAGGGCACGCGACGGGTTGTTGCGGATGAGATGGTAGTCACCGATCTGACCGAGGAGCCGGGTCATCCCCGGTCCCCGCAGGCTCTCGACCCCACGGGGAAAGCCGAATGCGATGAAGTGATTGAGGAGGTCGAACCGGTGCATCCCCGACCGTGCGGAATCATCCGGCAGCGAAGCGCGATACCGTTCGGCGTCGAAGCAGTCCGGGAAGTGATCCTCCCCGATCAGGAGACGCAGGGCTTCCTGCTCGTTGCCGGGCTGGCCACTGTCGATTCCATGGCTGAGCCAGTCCCTGTAAAGGTCCGCATCCGTGCCGACGTAGCCCGATCCGGGTCGACGATAGAAGGCGGGCTCGAACCTCATGCCCATGGCGATCGGGGCAAGGCGATCGACGCCCTGTTCCAGAAACAATCGAAGGCCGTCGATCCGCGTACGCGGCGCATGCGGAAGCCAGCGCGCGTTCAGGATCGCGAACTCGTACAGCGTGAAGCGGTCAAGCCAGGTTCCGGGCAGGATGCGGGCCTGCGTCAGGAGCTTCGCGAATGTCTCCGGCACGGCAGCGCCCGTGCCCTCGCGCGACGCCGTGAAGTCCCGCCGAAATCGCGCGAAGTCGCGCTCGTACAGGCGAAGCTCGAATTTGCCGTATCGGCGGCCCTCGATCCGGCCATGGCGCAGGTAATGCTCCTCCAGCGCCCAAGGCTCGTGCAGGTGCTGGAGATCCGAGTTCAATCTCTGATAGCGGAACGGAGAGAAGTCTTCGGGCGTCGGACCAAATTCGGCCTTGAGCGCCTCGATCAGCGACGCCGAGTTTGGAAATCGGCCTTCAGGACTTCCATGCTTCGTAAAATGAGCAATGACGTCATTATCTGCGGAAAGATGTCTCAGATCTCCGTAGTAATTCCGGTAAAATTTGATATCGAGGATTTTCGAAACACTGCTTGATTTCATATCGCGCGAAATCAATTTTTCGAAATATCTTGATATCCCGCCTATCATGCCTCTGAACATCATAATTTCCGTTCTGAAATATCAAATCTCATACGTATTAGGTTCTGAGCTACGGCCGATCATCTCCTAGGTAGCAATCCTGGCAGCTACATGGCTGGCATTTCGGTTCAAGCCAAGCGGGAGGCCGCTGCGCATTTGCGTCGCCCTCCGCACGGTCCCAATAGCCCTTCATGCCCAGACAGAAGCAGTGTCCCCTATACGGACCAGCGGAGATGGCTGGACCTTTCGCATCTCCGAGGGTCGAGATGGCAACGGCAACGATGGATTACCCCGACGCTCGGACGGGTGGTGATCGTCACGACGAACCGGGCATTCAGAGGCCCCCACAGGGATCCGAATCATCGAGAGACCAAGGCCCTCAGGCCGGCCTGTCGAAGAAGTGTGGTATCCTCCTGGGCCTCTGTGATCGGCGAGCGGATTACAGCATTCTCAGCGTGAACCCGAATCTTGTCGGCGGAGGGATCGGGCGCTTCCCGGAAGCGGATGCCCGCTCTACGCAGGCACACGACGACCAAAGGGCCGAAGCTCGGCCCGATCGCAACGCGATCGGGGACGGTGCAAGGACCGTCCGAGATGTTGGAGGAACCGTGAGCAGTCTGAAGTTCGGTACGAGCGGCCTGCGCGGCCTTGTGACAGATCTCACGGGTTGGCCGAGCTACGCCTACGCGCGGGCGTTCTTCCGCGCCATCGCCACGACCGACGGCGGCAATCGCCGCGTCCTGATCGGGCGGGACCTGCGCGACAGCAGCGCGGGGATCGCCGCGACGGTGGCGGACGCGGCGGCCGAGGTTGGCTTCGGGGCGATCGATTGCGGGGCTCTCCCGACGCCTGCCCTCGCCCTCGAGGGGTTTCGGCTGGGGGCCTGCGCCGTCATGGTGACGGGCAGCCACATCCCGCAGGACCGGAACGGCCTGAAGTTCTACCGGCCCGACGGTGAGATCACGAAGGCCGACGAGGTCGCGATCCTGGCCGCCCTGGGGGACGTCGGTGCGGTCGGTGCGATGGCAGCAGTTCCCGCCACGCCGGAAACGGGCGCCCTCGACCGGTATCGGCGGCGCTACAGCGAGGTCTTCGGGGCCGAGGCCCTGACCGGGCTGCGGGTCGCGGTTTACCAGCAGAGTTCCGTCGCCCGCGATCTGCTCGCCGACCTGCTGGCGTCGCTCGGAGCCCGGGTCGTGCCGATCGGACGTTCCGAGACCTTCGTGCCGATCGACACCGAGGCGCATCGTCCGGAGGATATCGCCTTCATCCGCGAGGTCATGGCGTCGGGGGCGTACGACGCGCTCGTCACCACCGATGGCGACGCCGACCGGCCGCTGGTGGCGGATGGATCGGGCCGGATCGTGCGCGGCGACGTGCTCGGGCTCATCACGGCACGGTTCCTCGGCGCCGACGCGGTCGTGGTACCCGTCACGGCTGGATCGGCGATCGAGCATGCGGGCGGCTTCCGGCGCGTCCTGCGCACCCGGGTCGGATCGCCCTTCGTCATCGCCGGCATGGCGCAGGCCCAAGGTGACGGGGCGGGGATCACCGTCGGCTTCGAGGCCAATGGCGGGTTCCTCCTCGGTTCGGACGTGACGATCGACGGCAAGCGCCTCCCCGCCCTCCCCACCCGCGACGCGATGCTGCCGATCCTGGCGACGCTGGCCGCGACCCAGGGGGCCGGCCTGACCCTGGCCGATCTCGTCGCCTCCCTCAACGCGGGAGAGACGGCGAGCGATCGCCTGCCCGACACGCCGTCCGAGTCGAGCGGCCCGTTCCTCCTGCAACTCGGCGAGGACGGGTTCCGACAGACCTTCTTCCGTCCCGTCGGCACGCCCGTGTCGGTCGACACGCAGGATGGCGTTCGGGTCGGCCTCGACGGAACCCGGACCGTTCATTTCCGGCCCTCCGGCAATGCCCCGGAACTGCGCTGCTACGCCGAAGCCGGCTCGGCCGCGGAGGCGGAGGATCTGGTGCGATGGGGGTTGGAGGCCGCGTCAGGGGCCATGCACACCGGCCGTGGGAAATCCTGAACTGACTGGGCTCCGCGACACCAGGATGCCGGCCCGTTCGCTCCGCTTGAGGACGGACCGACGAAACCCGGCGTGAGCATCGACGCTCGGCGGGATGTCAGTCTTGGAGATTTCAGGTCCGGACATGACCTGATGGCTGGTGGCGTCCCCGGCAGGTCTCGAACCTGCGACCCCAGGTTTCATCCCACTTCGGCTTCCGCCGCCGCGCCCCGCGAGGGACGCGTTCGTGGTCTGGACTATCCCTTCACCCTAGGCCCCGTCGCCGAGGCCCTTAGGTGCCGCCCGTCTAGTCTCTACACCGTCCCGGCCCCCGGAGCATCGGCGATCGGGCTTGGCTCGGGATCGGCTGCGTCCGCAACGCGCGAACGGTAAGCGTTCCCCGAATTTGAGCGGATCCGCCGCGCGGTTTCCCCTCGCGACGCCCAATTGTGATCTAGGAAACCTGTGCTCTGTCCAGCTGAGCTACGGAGACTCACCTCGGGTGTCCTAGCATCATCGCGTCCGCGCGCCAACCGCGGAGACAGCCGTTGCCGAACCCGGGCGGGCGTCGCTGTGGCGATCCTGCCGCAATGCGGCATCAACCGTTCGTCCGGCCGCCGGGCCTTCCTTGCCTCGACCCACATCCGGGCCGCACAATCGGCGGGGATTCGCAAACCGGCCGGGGGGGGACTGCGTGGGGATGGGGCATCGACGATCGCCGGTCGGACCGGGCGCAATTCTCCTCGGCGCCCTCGCGGGCCTGGGTCACGCCCGGGCGGCCGGGACCGCGCCGGAGTGCCGGGAAGCGCCCGCGCGCAGGGATGTCCTCGTCGGCCTCGGGCCGCGCGGGGAACTCGTCCTCGCCTCCGGCGCCCGCGCGGTGCTCGATGGCATTCATTGGCCGGAGCCCGCCCATGCGGCGGCGGAGGCCTGGCTCCTGCGGCATCGCGGGCGCACCCTGACGCTCGTGGCACGCGGCGAGACCGACCGTTGGGGGCGGACCCACGTGGATGCCAGCCTGGAGCCGGCGGCGTCCGCGGAGCGGTCCGCCGCGGGACCCGACGATCCCGGCTCAGCGGACATCCCCGACCTCGCGGCCGGTCTCGTCGACGCGGGGCTCGTCCCGGTCGATGCGGGCGAGCGCGACACCCTGTGCCGGCCCGGCCTCCTCGCCGTCGAGGCGGGGGCCCGGCGGGCGGGACGGGGCGTCTGGAGCGCGGCGGCCCCCGAGGTTCGCGACGGGGCCGCCCTGCGGTCCCGGATGGGGCGCTTCGTGGTGACGCAGGGCACGGTGCTCCGGGTCGGCGAGCGGGCACGGCGGACCTATCTCGACTTCACGCGCAAGGGTGAGGACGGGCTCACGGTTACCGTGTCGAAACGCACTTGGCGCCAATTGCAGGAACGTGGTTTGAGTACGGCGAGTCTGCGGGGCCGGGAGGTCCGCGTCCGGGGACGGCTCGAGGCCTGGCGCGGCCCGACCCTCGACGTTGCGAGCGCCGACATGATCGAAGTTCTGGATGGGGAGCGGGCGCCGCGGCGCTGAACGGCATGGCCTCGACCCTTCTCACCCGGGCACCCTCGGCCTCCTGCGGACGTGAGCGGATCGGCCCACGGGCGCGCTTCGCCCTGTTGCTGCCCACCCTGCTCCTCTCCGGCTGCATCGGCGACCAGACGGGCGCCACCGTGCAGCCGGCCGCGATCGCGGTGCCGCGCGAGGCGCCGCGCACCACGGGGCGCGAGCGCAGCACCTCCGATGCCGACCACGCCAAGCTGGTTGCCTCCTTCGGCGGGGAGTACCGGGCCCCGGCGAGCCTCCGGCTAGTGACCGAAGTGACCGACCGCCTCGTGCGGGCCACGGAACGGCCCGAGGAGACCTACGCGGTCACGCTGCTCGATTCCCCCGTCGTCAACGCCTTCGCGCTCCCGAGCGGCCGGCTCTACGTCACGCGGGGCCTGCTGGCGCTCGCCAGCGACACCTCCGAGATCGCGGCCGTGCTGGCGCACGAGATCGCCCACGTCACCCTGCGCCACGCCACCGCGCGCACCGAACTGGCGCTGCGGTCGCAGCTCGTGAGCAAGGTCGTGGCCGACGTGCTGAACGATCCCGTCACGGGCGCGCAGCTTCAGAACCAGTCGAAGTTCGCCCTGGCCCGCTTCTCGCGCGACCAGGAACTCGAGGCCGACGGCATCGGCGTCCGCACGCTGGCCCGCGCGGGCTACGACCCATTCGGGGCGGGGCGCTTCCTCACCGCCTTGAGCCGGACCATGGCGCTGAAGACCGGGACGGGGGTGCCCGGCGAGCCCGACATGCTGGCGACCCATCCGGGCACCAGCGAGCGGATCACCCTCGTGACCCGGGCCGCCCGGCTGATCGGCGCGCCGGGCCTCGGCGCCGACGAGCGCACCCGCTACCTCGCGGCCATCGACGGCATCGCCTACGGCGACAATCCCGGCGACGGCCTGGTGCGCGGCCGCCGCTTCCTGCACCCCGGCCTCGGCATCGCCTTCGAAGTGCCCGAGGGCTTTGCCATCGAGAACACCCGCAACGCCGTGCTGGGCACCACCGGCGAGGGCAGCCGGCGCCTGCTCTTCGACCAGGTCGAGAGCCATGCGGGTCAGGGCCTGGACGAGGTTCTCAAGGCCACTTGGAACGACGTGATCGATCCGGCCTCCCTGGAGAACCGTATGGTCGCCGGCAACCCGGCGGCGACCGCCCTGTCGCGCGGCAAGGACTGGACCTTCCGCCTCGCCACGATCCGGGTGGGGGAAAGCACGTTCCGGATGATCATGGCGGCCAAGGGCGGCACCGATCCGGACGGCGCGTTCCGGCGCTGGACCGAGAGCCTGACGGTGATCGACCCGGCCGAGACCCGCACCCTGCGTCCCCTCCGGCTCGTCCTCGTCACCGCCGCCCCCGGCGAGACGACCGAGGCGCTCGCGCAGCGCATGGTGGTCCCGGACAAGCCGCTGGAGCGCTTCCTGGTCCTGAACGGCCTCGAGCGCGGCGCCGCCGTCCGGGCGGGCCAGACCTACAAGGTCGTTCTGGAGTAACACGTCCCCCCGGGCACCGATGTGGGTAGTCGTGCCCGGGATATCCCCAGTAGTCTTTGCGAATTTTACTTGCCGGTATTGCTGTTTTAACCGGCACCAGTAGGCTATGAACCATATTGGTTCAGCCGGCTGGACATCTTTTGCCCGCGACGACAGGGGAGTCTTGAGGTTAAGGTTTCGGACACCTTCTCCGGCACGTCCCCT
The DNA here is from genome assembly GCF_025813715.1 of Methylobacterium sp. FF17. Classification (NCBI taxonomy): domain Bacteria; kingdom Pseudomonadati; phylum Pseudomonadota; class Alphaproteobacteria; order Hyphomicrobiales; family Methylobacteriaceae; genus Methylobacterium; species Methylobacterium flocculans. Next base: position 1,908,408 of record NZ_CP107532.1, on the reverse strand, counting down.
CGGGCCGAGCCCCGATCTCCCGAGACCCGACATGTTCGAGATCCTCGCCGCCTTCCTCGATCGGACCAGCCTGGCGCCGCACGGAATCTGCCTGGTGTGGCGCCCGGAGTTGATCTGGACCCATGTGGCCTCCGACGCCATCATCGCGCTCGCCTACTTCACGATCCCGGTGGCGCTCGGCGTCTTCGTCACGCGCCGGCGCGATATCGCGTTCGGATGGATGTTCTGGGCCTTCGCGCTCTTCATCATGGCCTGCGGCACCACCCACCTGTTCGAGATCTGGACCCTGTGGGTGCCCGACTACGCGGCCGAGGCCGCTCTCAAGGCCGTGACGGCCGCCGCTTCGATCGTCACGGCGATCCTGCTCTGGGTGCTGCTGCCGAAGGCGCTCGCCCTCCCCTCGCCGGCCCAGTTGCGCGCCGCCAATGCCGAGCTTGAGGCTCGCGTGCGCGAGCGCGACGCGGCCCTCGCCGCCCTGCGCGACGCCTATGCGGAGCGTGACCGCGCCGAGGACATGCTGCGTCAGAGCCAGAAGATGGAGGCGATCGGCTCCCTCACCGGGGGCGTCGCGCACGACTTCAACAACCTGCTCGGCGTGGTCATCTGCAACCTCGACCGGATCGAGCGCGTCCTGCCCGCCGAGAGCGGCGCCCATCGCTCCCTCCGCGGGGCCATGGACGGGGCCGAGCGCGCGGCCGGCCTGGTGCAGAAGATGCTGGCCTTCGCGCGGCGCCAGCCGCTGCAGGCGGTTCCCCTGGAGCCGAACCGGTTGATCCGCGACCTCTCGGAACTCCTGCGGGGTGCGCTCGGCACCGTCGAGACGCCGGAGATGATCCTGGCGCACGACCTCTGGCCCGTCCGCGTCGACGCCAACCAGTTGGAGAACGCCCTCCTCAACCTGTCGGTGAATGCCCGCGATGCCATGCCGGCGGGAGGACGCGCGCTGCTGCGCACCCACAACGTGCCGGCGGCCGAGGCCACCCGGATCCCGGGCCTGCGTCCCCTCGACCACGTCGCCATCGCGGTGGAGGATACCGGCACGGGCATGAGCGCCGAGGTGCTCGCCCGCGCCTTCGAGCCGTTCTTCACCACCAAGCCTGTGGGCGAGGGCACGGGCCTCGGCCTCAGCCAGGTCTTCGGCTTCGCCAAGCAATCCGAAGGGCATGTGGAGATCATGAACCGGCCGGGCGGCGGCACCATCGTCCGGCTCTACTTGCCACGCGACGGGGGCGCGGTATCGTCCCCGCCCCCGGATGCGGAGCCTGCGCGAACCAGCCCTGCCCCACGCCTGGGGTACGCCTGACGGAACCCCATGACGATGAGCGGCACGCCCCAACATAGGATCCTGATGGTGGAGGATGAATCCCTCCTGCTGGAGGTCATCACCGCCGATCTCGAGGATGCGGGTTTCTCGGTCTTCCCCGCCGCCACGGCCGAGGCCGCCATGACCATCCTCAGGACCGAGGCGTCCATCGACATCCTCTTCACCGACATCCGCCTGCCCGGCGAGATGGACGGATGGCAACTCGCGGAGGCCGCGCGGACCCTGCGCCCCGGCCTGCCGGTCATCTACGCGACGGGCTTCACGCAGACGCCGCCACGGCTGATCGCGGGCAGCCTCTTCTTCACCAAGCCCTACCGCGCGGCCGCCCTCATCAAGGCGATCCGATCCTTCGAGGCCGGGCCGCGCCAGTGAGCCCGGAGCACCCTGCGCCGAGGCGGATACGGGTTCCGCGCAAGGGAGCGCGCCGAACCGAGGAGTCGGAGCCGCTTCCCGTCGCAGCGCGACCCGGAACGCCCGAGGCACCCGGGCTCGATCGCCGCGCCTTCGCCGCCGCCCTGGCCGGCGTCACCCTGGCGCTCGCGGCACCGCCGGCCGACGCAGGGGACGATGCCCGGGCGCTCCTGCCGGCGGCTTCTCCACCAGCGCCGCCGCTGCGCATCGCGATGCTGCTCTACCCGGGCATGACGGCCCTCGACCTCGTCGGCCCGCAGGCGCTTCTCGCCGGGATCGCCGCGGGCGGGCTGCACCTCGTGGCCCGCGCGGCCGGTCCCATCACGTCCGATACCGGTCTGGCGCTCCTGGCCGGCGACAGCTTCGAGACCTGCCCGCGCGACCTCGACGTGCTGTTCGTCCCGGGCGGCGACGGCACGCCGGCGCAGATGCGCGACGCCGACACCCTGGCCTTCCTGCGCGACCGCGGGGCATGGGCCGGCTGGATCACGAGCGTGTGCACGGGCTCGCTGATCCTCGGCGCCGCCGGCCTCCTCGAAGGCTACCGGGCCACCTCGCACTGGTGCGTGCGCGACAGCGTGCTCCCGCGCCTCGGCGCGATCCCGGTGAACGAACGGGTGGTCTTCGACCGCAACCGCGTCACGGCGGCTGGAATCTCGGCGGGCCTCGATTTCGCCCTGGCCTTGTCGGCGCGTCTGCGCGGTGTGGACGCGGCCCGTACGAGCCAGCTGGTCGCCGAGTACGCTCCCGCCCCGCCCTTCGCAGCAGGAACGCCCGAAGCCGCCGGCCCGGTGATCACGGCGCGCGCACGGGCGATCCTTGCGCCCCTGATCGCGGGATCGGAGGCCGCTGCCACGCGGCCGTGATGGGAATCCTGGCCTGAAACATGCTGTTCGGAGCCGGAGAGCGTGAATCCGGACGCGTGAACCCTGGGCGCGGGGCGATTCGCCGTTTGCCAGCCCTTGGGTCAAGCGCCAAGATCATACGCGTGGCCTGCGCCCGATGCGGCGTCGGCCTTTCAGACCAGGATAGGACGGATTCATGGCGGCAGGCCTGGCGGGCGATCTCACCCGTACGAAATCGCTGGAACGGCTGAACAGCGATGCGGAAGGCGGCGAGCACAAGCTCGCCCGCACCCTGGGCCCCTGGAGCCTCATCGCGCTCGGCATCGGCGCGGTGATCGGCGCCGGCCTGTTCTCGCTCACCGGGATCGCGGCGGCCGAACATGCGGGGCCGGCCGTGGTGATCTCCTTCGCCATCGCGGCCATCGCCTGCGCCTTCGCGGGCATGTGCTACAGCGAGCTCGCCGGCATGATTCCGGTGGCGGGCTCGGCCTACACCTACGCCTACGCCACCATGGGCGAGTTCGTGGCCTGGATCATCGGCTGGGATCTCGTGCTCGAATACGCGGTGGGTGCGGCCACCGTGTCGGTCAGTTGGTCGCGCTACGTCACGCGCTTCCTGCACGACACGCTGGGCATCAACCTGCCGCCCAGCCTCGTGAACTCGCCCTTCGAGACCTACACGATCGAAGGGGTGACGTCGCACGGCCTCGTCAACCTGCCGGCGGTCCTCATCATCGTGGCGGCCTCGGCCCTGCTGATGATCGGCATCCGCGAATCCGCCCGCGTCAACGCCGCGGTGGTGCTGATCAAGCTCGCCGTGGTGGCGGTCGTGGTCGGCGTCGGCCTGTTCTACATCAAGGCGCAGAACTACGTGCCGTTCATCCCCGAGAACACCGGCACCTTCGGTGAGTACGGCTGGAGCGGGATCATGCGTGGGGCCGGGGTGGTGTTCTTCGCCTATATCGGCTTCGACGCGGTCTCCACCGCCGCGCAGGAGGCCAAGAACCCCCAGCGTAACATGATGATCGGCATCCTGGGCTCGCTCGCCATCTGCACGGTGATCTACATCGCGTTCGCGGGGGTGCTCACCGGCCTCGTGCATTACGACCAGATGAAGGGCGACGCCGCGCCGGTGAACACCGCCATCGCGCAAACGCCGTTCCCGTGGCTGCGCAGCCTCGTGACGCTCGGCGTCATCGCGGGCTTCTCCACGGTGATCCTGGTGCTGCTGCTCGGCCAGAGCCGGGTGTTCTACTCCATGAGCCAGGACCGGCTGCTGCCGGGCTTCTTTTCCAAGATCCACCCGACCTGGAAGACGCCCTACCGCTCGAACCTGTTCTTCATGGTGTTCACCAGCGCGCTCGGCGGCTTCCTGCCGATCTCGCAGCTCGGCCACATGACCAGTATCGGCACGCTGCTCGCCTTCATGCTGGTCTGCGTCGGCGTCATCATCCTGCGTCGGACCCAGCCCGATGCGCGCCGCGACTACCGCACCCCCCTGGTGCCCCTGGTGCCGATCCTCGGCATCGTCAGCTGCTTCGCCATGATGGTGTCGCTGGACGGGGAGACCTGGGCCCGCCTGATGATCTGGCTCGCCATCGGCCTCGTCATCTACTTCGCCTGGAGCCGGCGCCACAGCCGCGTCGGGCGCGAGGCGGCGTAGGGGTTTCGAGACGCCCGCCTCAGAGCCGTCGGATCCTGCACGGCGGACGAGCCCTTCTCCCCCTGTGGAGAGGAGGGCAGGCTGGTGCCGGCTTCAGGCGGTGCGTGCCAGCGCCAGGGTCGGCAGCGCGCAGGCCGCCTCGCCCACCGTGATGGTCTGGCGCTCGCGGGCGATGAAGGCGGTCGGCATCGTGGCCTGCATGTCGTCCTCGACGCTGCGGAGGAGCGCATCGGTGTGGCAGGGATGCAGGTGGATGATGGCCAGCGCCTTCACGCCGGCGGCCTGCGCCAATTCCACGCCCTTCTGCCAGGTCGAGTGGCCCCAGCCCCGGCAGACCGGGTACTCGCCCTCGGTCAGCATGCCGTCATAGACCAGGAGGTCGGCGTCGCGGACGAACTCGGTCAGGGCTGCATCGGGCCAGGGATCGCTGTGTTCGATATCGCTGATCACGCAGAGCCGGCGGCCCGCATGCTCGAAGCGGTAGCCCACCGAGCCCTGGGGATGGTTGAGCAGGATGGTGTCGACGGCCGTGCCGTCGGCGAAGGTCAGGCGCTCGCCGGCCTTGAAACCGTGATGGGCGAGCCGGCACGGGATCACGTCGAGGGTGATCGGGAACAGCGGCGGCGAGAAGATCCGGTCGAGGGCCGCCTCGGCGCTCTGCCCGTCGAGGTTGCCGCAATAGGTGTTGATGGTCCGCGAAGGGTCGAACACCGCCGGCTTGAAGAAGGGCAGACCGGCCGTGTGATCGAGGTGCAGGTGGCTGAAGAGGAGGTCGATCTCCTTGGGCATCGCCTCGCGGTGGTGCCGCCCGCAGGCATTCAGGCCCGAGCCCGCATCGAGCAGGAACAGACGCTCGCCGCACCGGATTTCCAGGCAGGGCGTGTTGCCGCCGAACTCGGTGTAGTCCGGCCCGCTGACGGGGGTCGAGCCGCGTACGCCCCAGAACGTCAGGGTCAGGCCGTCATCCGAGAGGGGACGAGGGGAGAGGGTCATCGCTCGATTACCATGTGCCCCGATCCCGTGACGGTCGGGGGCCCTTCGTCGCGCCGACATGATTCAAGCCTCACGGGTCGGCGATCGGCAGGTTGCCGGGATCGAAGTGGAACAAGTCTTGAGGTAGTAAGCCGCCGAGGCACCCGATGTGCGAGCCCGCACATGGTCGGGCCGGACATTCGGGACATCGCGCGGTCGTCGCGGCCCTCGTGGCGATGGCGCAACAGGGCGCCCCTCACCGCTGCGCCACGACCTCGACCGTACTCCGGCCCAGGGCGAGGTCCGGCGCCAGAAGCGCCTTCGACAGGGTCAGGCCCACGAGTCGCGGCCAGGTCTCCGCGTAGGTCGCGACCACGGGCGCGAAGGGCGAGGCCGCCCGCTCATAGACCGGCACGAAGCCGGGCATCCGGGTGCGCGACAGGACCGAGTCCGGCGCGACCCAGCGCGACCAGACCGCTTCGGCGACTTGGACGGGGCGCGGCCGGGCGGCGATCACGACCACCTCCTGGCCCGCATAGGCCAGGGCTTCGGGTCGGCTGACATCGCCGAGCGACGTCCCCTTGGCAGCGAGCGCCGCCCAGAACGGATGCTGCGCCCCGTCCGAATAGGTGGTGCGCACGGCGGCACTTCCCTCCGCGACGAGGGTCGCGATGCGCGCCTCCTCGGCATCGCGGTGAGCCGTGACCAGGGCCTCCTTGGCGGGATCCCGGGAGGGGGCGAAGGTGTAGCGCCCGGCCACCACGCCGACGACGGGCTCCTCACCCAGAGCCTCGAACCGGTCCGCGCCCTCCTTGAGCTGGCGCCAGAAGGCGATGTTGGGATCGGTGCGGTAGCGCGCCATGTTCGCGGCCGTCATCCGGAAGGGGTAGGACTGGAACTGGAACGCCGCCTGCCCACCCGCGAACGCCTCGCGGGCGATGGCGTAGATCTCGCCCACCACCCGGTCGGTCATGGCAAAGCAGCCCATGGACGAGCAGACCCCGTGCACCATCACGGCCGAGCCGGTGGAGCCGTGGGCCCGGTCATAGGCATTGGGATAGCCGACGTCGAAGGAGAGATAGTAGCTCGAATTCGGGTTCATCTGCCGCTGGGGCACGGTGTAGAACCCCTCCGGCGTCTGGCGGTCACCGGTCTTGCGCTTGGGACCGAGCTGGCCCGACCAGCGGCAGATCGGGAAGGTCTTCACGTGGACGAAGCGGCCGGTGGCGGCCCGCTTCCAGACCTCGATCTCGGATTCTTTCTTGTAAGCCCGGAACAGCACCGGGGCCGAGGCGCTGGTGCCCTTTGCCTGCATCAGCGCCAGGGTGGCGGCCGGGATCGGCGCGAAGGCCTTGCCGGGCTCGGCCCAAGCCGGCGTCGCCGCGCCCGGAATCCCGAGGGCGAGGAAGGCGAACGCCGCGAGGCGGAACATCCTTCGTGTGAGGGAGACCATGCGCGGCCCTGGAGGAGCGACCCGACCGCGCGACCGCGGATGCGTGCACGATGCACGCCCGCCTGCCTATCGCATCCCAATGGGGCGGCAATAGGGGCCGCGCATCTGAGCCGTGGCCGATCCGCCGTCCCCACTCCTGAAACCCCTCGCCCGCGGCCCCTTGGCGCGCGCCGTCAGGCGGCCAGGACAGTGTTGCGCTCGATGCGCAGCACCGCATCGAAGGGCTCGGCCGCATCCAGGATCCGTACGTCGGGCAGGCAGACGATGAGGCCCCGGCCCGCGCGCGCGGCCCGCAGCGCGGCGAGGCGGGTACGGATCTCGTCGGGCTTGGGATCCTCCAGGGCGATGGCGACGACGACGATGTCCGGGTGGCGCACGAGGCAACGAGCGAGGTCGATCGCGATGCGCTCCCGCGAGCCGATGGCGTTCTCGCCCAGACTCGCGCCGCCCCCCGCAAGGCCCGGCTCGACCCGGCTCTCCAGGCCCAGGCGATAGACGGCGGGCTCCAGGCCCTCGTCGGCGAGCACCCGACGCACCAGGGCCCGCACCCGCGCCTCGGCGCCCGCCTCCTCGCCGTTGATGCGGCCGAACAGGATGTTCTCCTCCAGGCTCGCCGCCGCCGTGAGCCGGGCCGGGTCGTAGAATTCGACGCTCGCCCGCAGGTGCGGGGGCATCAGCCGCGCGAAGGAGCGGCGCGCCGCCACGAGCCGCTCCTCGAAGGCCGCGTCGATGAGGCCGAAGCGATGGCGGGTCTCGCTGTAGCGGAGCGCCAGGCCGATCAAGCGCTTGCGGTCGCGCTGCCCGGCCGGACCGCGCCGCCAGCCCTTCGCCTCGGGCTGGCGACCGACGAGATCCTCGAAGAAGCCGCGCTCGGCCGACGGGAACAGCGAGAAGGTCTCGAAGAGCGGATGGTCGTCCGGCAGGTCCGCGAAGATCTCCACGAGGCTGCGGGCCACCTGCAGGCCGATCTCGGTCAGGGGACGGCTCAAGCCCTCCGCCTCCAGCACGGCGCGCAGGTAGGGGTGGGTGGCGATGTGGTCCGGCGCGAAGGCCGGCCCCACCGCCTCGCCGAACAGGATGTTCTCGCCGACCGTGGCCTGGTGGTTGTAGCGCGCCGGATCGAACGGCTCCACGAGTCGGCCCGCCTTGTCGGCGGCGAGCGCCTCGCGCACCGCGTGGCGGGCGGCCACGACGGCCCGGGCGATCTCCGGCTCGGCCACCGGATCCACGGTGCCCTCCAGCCCTCGCGCATAGGCGAAGGCGTCGAGGCCGGTGAGCCTCAGGGTCGCCACGAGGTCGTCCGGCTTCGTCGTGCCGGCGGCGCCGTACAGGATGTTCTGGCGCAAGCTGCCCTCGATGAGGATGGCCTCGGCGCCGGCCAGGGCGATGCGACGGGCGCGCTCCTCCGGCTCGAAGGCGCGGAGATCCAGCCCCCCGTAGGTGACGGCGCCGGCGGAGGGTTCGAGCTGCCCCGCCAGGATGGCGGCCAGGACCCGGCTGCCGCTGCCGCGCTCGCCGAGGATGGCGACGTGGCCCGGCATCGGCAGGGCGGCATCGACCCCCGCCAGGCGCTCGCCCGTGGCGGGATCATAGGCGCCGACTCCCAGCGCCACCAGGGTGCCGGCTCGCGGAAAGACCGCGGGCGTGGCCGGCCGGGCGGCGGCGCGTCCCTCCAGGGCCGGCACGCCGAGGCTAAGATCTCGGAACGGCACGGCCAGCGCGCGGTAGAGGCTGACGAGTCGCAGCATGACGCTGACCGCGACCACCGCCAGGGCGAAGGCCCCGCCGGCGGCCAGCAGCGCCCCGGGCTCCACCGGCGTCGTGGTGCCGTCGTGACCGCGCCAGAGGGCGACCGCCACCACGATGGCGGGGAGCAGGATGGCCAGCGCCAGGGAGGGCGCGCGGGCATAGGCCAGGGCGGATTCCGAGGCCTGGAGCGCGTCTCGGGTACTCGCCCCCTTGGCGGCGAGGCGGCCGCGCTCGAAGGCCGCCGCCCCGTGCGCGCGCACCGCCGGCATCCGCCGGATGAGGTCGGCCAACGCCCGCCCGGCCGCGCCGCTCGCCCGCTGGCGCAGGGCGGTGCGCGCCTGCATCCGCCGCTGGATCAACGCGCGGGTGAGCCCCGCCGCCAGGAGGCCGGCCGCCACGGTCGGCAGGAGGCGCGGGGCGGCCATGCCGGCCAGGACGAGGGCCAGGACGGCGCTGCCGATCGTCAGGGCAGGCATCAGGATCGCCAGACCGAACAGGGTGTCGAGGCGCGCCAGCAGGTCGCCCAGGACCTGCGCGAGGGCACGGGCCTCGTCGCGGGCGCCCGCCGGAGCGCGCAGGATCGCCTCTGTGACCCGGCCCTGCAGGGCCGCCACCGTGCGGGTCTGGGCGCGAAAGCAGAGGCGGGCCACCGCCCAGCCGAGGCCGGCCGAGGCCAAGGCCGCCGCGGCGAGTCCGAGGAACGCCACCCGCACGAGTTCGGCGGGGGGCAGGGCCCAGCCCGCGAAGGCCACGAACGGCCCCTCGGCGGCCGGCCGCCACGGCAGCGTCGCGGCGATCCGCAGGAACTGGCCGACCGGCGCGCTGTCGTGGACCTGGACGCCGACGAGGTCGCGCAGGCAGAGCAGCGCGAGGAACGCGAGGGGGCCTCCGAGGCCGAGCGCCAGCGCGATCGCTGCGGCGTGCTCGCCCGGCGCGGTGCGCCAGGTGAAGACGATCGGATCCCGGTCCATCGGCACTCCCGTTCCGGCTGCACCATCCCGCCGGCCTGCCTCGCGCCTTAGTGGATCGGGCAGGCAGGCGAAAGCGTGCGGGCACACGGCGCGGACCGGCGCGCCCGCTTGGCGACCACCTCAGGGGGACATCGGACCGGCCGATCGGGACGGAGATGGCCCTTAGACCTTGCCTCTCCTATGAAAGAACCCGATCTTGCGGGTACGCGACGCGTTCGCCCGTCGCCACCCCTCCCCCACACACGCAGCGAAGTGCCTCGAAGTCCCCATGTGCGAACTGCTCGGCATGAGCGCGAACGTGCCCACCGACATCCGCTTCTCCTTCGCGGCGCTGGCCCGGCGCGGCGGCGAGACCGGGCCCCACGCCGACGGCTGGGGCATCAGCTTCTACGAGGGGCGGGGTGCGCGCGCCTTCCACGAGCCGGAGCCGAGCGCGCGCTCGGAACTCGCGCGGCTGCTGCGCCGAACGCCCATCAAGAGCCGCATCGTCATCGCCCACGTCCGCAAGGCCAATCGCGGTCGGGTCAACCTCGAGAACACCCATCCCTTCAGCCGCGAATTGTGGGGCCGGCGCTGGACCTTCGCGCATAACGGCCAGCTCAAGGGCGTGAAGAAGTGGCCGCTCACCTGGTTCAAGCCGGTGGGCTCCACCGACAGCGAGCATGCCTTCTGCTGGATGCTCGACCAGTTGCAGCAGCGCTGGCCCGACCTGCCGAGTCCGGCCCGTATCGACCGGGCGGTGGCGGATCTCTGCGCCGAACTGCACGGGCTCGGCGTGTTCAACATGCTGCTCTCCGACAGCCGCACCCTCTACGCCCATTGCGGCAAGCGCTTGTGCTATCTCACCCGTTGCGCTCCCTTCGGCACCGCGACCCTCGTCGACGAAGACTGGCGGGTCGACTTCGCGCAGGAGACGGGGGCGCAGGACGTCGTCACGGTGATCGCCACCAAGGCGCTCACTCGCGACGAATGCTGGACCGACGTGGAGCGCGGGCACGTGCTCGTCCTGCGGGACGGCGCCGTGCGCATCCTCAAGCCGGCCACGCGCAAGGGTATTCCGCGCGCCGAGCACGTCGCCGCTCCCTGCGGCTGTTGATGCGGCGCCGCACGCAACCGCCACGGTTGTCCGGCGGGATGCGTGTCCGGCCCGGATGCGCTACAACGCCCGACATCCGTTGAGCGCGCGAGCGCTTCCCGGACGCCTCGGGCCGACACCGAACCTGACCGCCCCAGATGACGACGAGCCATGACACGCGACGTGACCGACACCGCCCCCGACGCCCTGTCGGACTCCTCCGATGCCAGGCCGAACCTGTCCTCGAACATCCGCACGCATCTCGGCGAGCACCTGCGTACGGTCTATGACCGGCTCGGGGCGGACGAGCAGCCGAACCGGTTCGCCGAGCTCATCGAACGGCTGGAGGCCGCCCTCAAGGCACGCGGCGAGGCGATCGAGCCCGAATTCCGCAACGGCCTGCTGGCCGCCGTCCCGTCCCTGCGCGCCTTCGCGCTGTCGCTGACGAGCAACCCGGCCCGTTCGGACGACCTCGTGCAGGACACCCTGCTCAAGGGCTGGCAGCACCGCGCCCGCTTCCAGCCGGGGACGAACCTGAACGCCTGGCTGTTCACGATCCTGCGCAACATCTTCTACTCGGACCACCGCAAGCGCGTGCGGGAGGTCGAGGACCAGGACGGCTCGTACGCCGCGCGGCTGGCCACCGCCCCGCACCAGGGCGACCGCCTCGACGTGGAGGACCTTCAGACCGCGCTCGGCAAGCTGCCGCCGGATCAGCGCGAGGCCCTGGTACTCGTGGGTGCCGAGGGCGTCTCCTACGAGGAGGCCGCCGCAATCATGGGCTGCAAGGTCGGCACCGTGAAGAGCCGCGTGAGCCGCGCCCGGGGCCGGCTCGCCGAACTCCTCGGCTACGACGAGGAGGACCTGAGCTCGGACCGGCTGATCCAGTCGGCCATGCCCAAGGACGCCTGAACACCCCGACGCGGGCCCCGGCCTTGCGGCAGGGGCGCCGCGCGGAACGTGAGGGATCCTTACATTCCACAGGAATTTCGACGCATCCCTTCCGGGACTTGGACGTTACTGCCCTGAACCCAGCAGCGCTTCACAGCGTCGCGGGACACTCATTCAGGAGCTTTCGACCATGAAGATCAAGACTCTTCTCGCCGCCTCCGTCCTCGCCCTCAGCCTGCCCATGGCAGCCCAGGCGCAGGGTCTGGTGCGCGGCGCCGAGCGCGGTGCACAGGACGGTGCGGACGCGGCCGGCCCGGTCGGTGCGATCGTCGGCGGCGCTGTCGGCGCGGCCACCGGCACGGTCGGTGGCATCCTCGGCATCGACGACCGTCCCCGCTTCCGCCAGTACGTGACCCGCGAGCGTCGCTCGTCCTACGATTACAACGGCGATGTCCGCGTCGGCTCCGTTCTGCCGAGCTCCGGCGTGACCTATTACGAGGTTCCCGCCGAGTACAACGCTCGCGGCGCCCGCTACACCATCGTCAACGACCGCCCGGTGCTGGTGGACCGCAGCCACCGCATCGTCGAAGTCATCGACTAAAGACCAGCGTTGCCGCGACCTGGGTCGCGGTCCTGCGAAGGCCTCTGGCGAACCCCTCGTCAGGGGCCTTTTTCGTCCCCACGCCGAGGGGCTGCAACGACGTTCAGTCTCAGCCGGACATTCAGTCTCGGCGAGACGAAACCGCCCGAATATTTTTAGTGGGCAGTGGCCGGACCCTGCAACGGACTCGAAGTTCGATTGTTGCCTGCCAGCAAGGCTATAAGCCCTGGACGTCCTATAATTCGTACTGCGTGAGACCAGCCCCTGACCAACCGAAACGCGCTCGATCCCTCCGCGCTCAACCGACCCGAAGGATATTCCGATGATGGCGGACGACCTCCCTCCCGATCCCGCGCTGCCGGAGCCGGTGCGGGACCATCTCGGCCAGCAACTGCGCTCGGTCTTCACCACTGCGGATTCGGTGCCGCAATACCTCGGCGATCCCGTCGTGCCGGAAGCGTTCGAGCCGCAGATCAAACGCCTCGAAGTCCGCCTGAAGACCCATGAGGAGGGCACGGGCGCCGTCGAGCAAGCCCTCGATGGCCTGCTCGGGGACCTCGGGGCTGACCCGAAGGGCGGGCTCGGCGAGGCCCGGTAGCACGACCTCGTCGGAAGCCGCGACCTCAGACAGCCGGCTTCGTCGCGAGGATGTCGCGGATCTCGGCCAGCAGCTTCACGTCCGCCGGCACCTCGGCCACGGCCTCGGGCTTGGCTTCCTCCTTGCTCACCAGGCGGTTCATCGCCCGGATCACGAGGAAGAGCACGAAGGCCACGATCATGAAGTTGAGCGCCACGGTGATGAATTGGCCGTAGCCGATCACCGCGCCCTGCTTCTTGGCGTCCGCGTAGGCCGCGCCCTTCTGAACGCTCGACGACAGGGCGATGTAGTAGTTCGAGAAGTCCAGTCCGCCGGTGATCGCGCCGATCATGGGCATGAACACGTCCTGCACCGCCGAGGTGACGATCGCTCCGAAGGCGGCGCCGATGATGACGCCGACCGCGAGATCGACGACGTTGCCCCGCAGCGCGAACTTCTTGAATTCTTCCAGCATGGTCGCCCCCGCTCGGTCCGGCCCTGCGCGCAACGCGAGCGGCTCGGGCCGAGCTTAGGGGAGGCGCCGCCGTCGCGACAGCCGCCGTCTCAGATGTCCACGCCTCGATTGGGGACTGCCTCGGCGGGCCCGGCGGGCTCTTCGAGGATGGCGACGGGGGCAGCCCCCTTCGCCTCCGCCTTGGCCCGACGGCGATACTGCGCCGCGCCGATCGGCAGGGTGATCAGATAGCCCAGCGCCATCGCCACCATCGCCTCGAAGGGGAAGCTGATGAAGAGGCCGAAGGCCGCCACCACCACGAGGAAGATCGGCAGCACCCAGTCGCGGGGTACGCGCTTGCCCATGGTCTTGCCCGAGAAGGTGGGCACGGTGGAGACCACCAGGAGGGCGATGCAGAGCATGTAGCCGAGCACCACGGGGGCCGCCCAGCGCTCCATCGGCAGACCGAGGAAGTGAAGGTAGAGCGGCAGCATCGCCGTCAATGCCCCGGCGGGGGCCGGCATGCCGACGAAGAAGTCCTTCTTCCAGGCCGGACGGCTAGGATCGTCGAGCATCGCATTGAAGCGGGCGAGCCGCAGCGCCATGGCGATGGCGAAGATCAGCGCCACGATCCAGCCGACCGAACGCAGTTCCTTCAGGGCGAAGCCGTAGAGGATCAGGGCCGGGGCGCAGCCGAAGTTGACGAAGTCCGCCAGAGAGTCGAGTTCGGCCCCGAAGCGTGAGGTGCCCTTCAGCATCCGGGCGACGCGCCCGTCGATGCCGTCGAGGAAGGCAGCGGCCACGATGGCGATCACGGCGGGCTCGAACTTACCCTCGAAGGCGAGGCGGATCGCGGTCAGCCCGAGGCAGAGCGCCATCAGGGTGATCATGTTGGGCGCGATCATCCGGAACGGCACCGGCTTGAAACGACGCGGCCGGGGTTCGTTGGCGTCGGGGGCGAAGGGCGGGAACAGGTCGTCCATGGCGTGTCCCCTCAGATGCGACGGAAGACGCGCTCGGGGCCGCCGCCGAGGTCGGCGAGCACGGTCTCGCCGGCCACCGCCTTCTGGCCGAGGCCGACCAGCACGCGGGTGCCCACGGGAAGGTAGACGTCGACCCGCGAGCCGAAGCGGATGAGGCCGAAGCGCTCGCCGACGTTCAGGGTGTCGTTGGCGTGCACCCAGCCCACGATGCGGCGGGCCACGAGGCCGGCGATCTGCACCACGCCGATCCGCACGGGCTGACCCCTGTGGGTGGTCTCCATGACGAGGCCGTTGCGCTCGTTGTCGTCACTGGCCTTGTCGAGCTCGGCGTTGAGGAACAGGCCCGGCGTGTAGTGAATCTGGCCGATCCGCCCCGTCACCGGTACGCGGTTCACGTGGCAGTCGAACACGTTCATGAACACCGAGACGCGCAGCATCAGTTCCTGCGGCAGGTCGAGTTCGGGCGGCGGCAGGACGGTGGAGATGAGGTTCACCCGGCCGTCGGCGGGGGAGACCACGAGGCCGTCGCCAACGGGCGTGATCCGCTCCGGATCCCGGAAGAAGTAGCAGACCCAGAGGGTGAGGATCAGGAAGATCCAACCGAGGAACTGCGCGAAGTAACCGCCGACCACCGTCAGCACGATGCCGATGACGATGAAGGGATATCCCTCCTTGTGAATCGGCACCAGCGTCCGGCGAATCGTCTCGATGAGATCGGTCATGGGTGTTTCGGGCTGCTTTCGTCTGGCGGGCGCCCTCGGAGGGCTCACTGGGCAGGGGCTCTCTCTTAAGGCACGCGCGCGCGTCCGTCATACGGTTTCGGATCAGGGACGCGCGAGCCGCGACGCTCACCCATCCGCCGGGACGAGGGGGGGCAGGCGCGACAGGCGCAGGGCGATGGCCAGGGCGAGGCCGTAGAGGGTCGCGAAGAACACCACCACGCCGGTCCAGCCCGAATGGGCGAAGAACCAGCCGCCCGCGGTGCCGAGCACCGAGGAGCCGAGATAGTACAGGCAGAGGTAGATCGAGGAGGCCTGGGCCCGGTCGCGCAGGGCCCGGCGCCCGACCCAGCTGCTCGCCACGGAATGCGCGCCGAAGAAGCCCACCGTGACGAGGACGATGCCGAGGATGATGAGGGCGAGATGGCTCGACAGGGTCAGCATCACGCCGCCGAGCCCCAGGAGGATCGCGAGCCACAGCACCTTGCGCCGCCCGAGCCGGCTCGCGATCTCGCCCGTCAGCGCCGAGGAGACCGTGCCGAACAGGTAGACGACGAAGATCGCCCCGATGGCGCTCTGGCTGAGCGAGAAAGGCGGATCGAGCAGGCGAAAGCCGATGTAGTTGTAGATGCACACGAACCCGCCCATCAGCAGGAATGCCTCCGAGAACAGCCAGGGCAGGCCCGGATCGCGGAAGTGCTGAGTGAAGGTGCCCGGCACCTCGCGCCACCGCATCCGGTTGGCCTGGAAGCGGCGCGAATCCGGCAGCAGGTAGACGAAGGCGATCGCCGCCAGGAGCGCCAGGATACCGATGGTGCCGACCCCCCAGCGCCAGGAGGCATGGTCGGCGATGACGCCGGCGAGCAGGCGGCCGACCATGCCGCCGAGCGCATTGCCGCCGATGAGGAGCCCCATGGAGAGGCCGATGGCGCGCCCGTGCATCTCCTCGCCGAGATAGGCCATCGCCACCGCCGGCAGGCCGGAGGCGGCGAGCCCGGTGAGGGCGCGCAAAGCCAGGAAGCCATGCCAGCTCGGCACCAGGACGGCGACGATGGTGAGGAGCGCGGAGGCGAACAGCGAAGCCACCATGATCGGCTTGCGCCCCCAGACCTCGGAGAGCGGGCTGACCACCAGGAGGGCCACCGCCAGCATGGCGCAGGGCAGCGACAGGGCAAGGCTGCTCTCGGCCGGCGACACGCCGAAATCGTCGGCGAAGATGGGCAGCAGCGGCTGCACCCCGTACAGCACCGCGAAGGTGGAGAACCCCGCGGCCCCCAGCGCGATGGCGGTGCGGCGGAAGGCCGGCGTCCCGGCCTCGATCAACCGCATGCCCGCCTCGTCCAGTTGCGCCTGCGGCTCGTCCATGCCGGCTCCCGTCGCGGGCCGGCTCTGGTCGAGCCGGCTCCTTGCGCGCAGGATATAGGCCGGTCCGGAAGGCCGGGAAACCGGTCTCGCGCGCGGGGCTGGACCCCGCGCGCGTTCAGGCTGCCCGGACGGTGGCCAGGAAGCGGCCGACCTCGCCGCTGAGTTGCTCGGACTGGCGCGAGAGCTCCGAGGCCGAGGCGAGCACCTGGGACGCGGCTGCCCCCGTCTCCTCCGCCGCCCGGGCCACGGTGCTGATGTTCTCCGTCACCTGCCCGGTGCCCATGGCGGCCTGGGCCACGTTGCGCACGATCTCCTGGGTGGCCGCGCCCTGCTCCTCGACGGCCGCCGCGATGGTGGTCGCGACGCCGCTGATCTCCTGGATGCGGCTCCGGATTCCGCCGATCGCCGTGACGGCCTGCGCCGTGGAGGCCTGGATCCGCCCGATCTGGCCGCCGATCTCGTCGGTGGCCCGTGCGGTCTGGGTCGCAAGTTCCTTGACCTCGGCGGCCACCACGGCGAAGCCGCGCCCCGCCTCGCCGGCGCGGGCCGCCTCGATGGTGGCGTTGAGTGCGAGCAGGTTGGTCTGGCCCGCGATGGTCGAGATCATCGACACCACGTCGCCGATGCGGGCCGCGGCCCCGCTCAGTTCGTCCATCAGCGCGGCAGTCTGCTCCGCCTCGCCGACGGCCACCCGCGCGAGGTTGGCGGAGCCGTCGACCTGGCGCCCGATCTCCTGCACGGAGGAGCCCAGTTCCTCAGCCGCCGCCGCCACGGTGTGGACGTTGGACGCGGCCTCCTCCGCCGCCGCAGCGACGCCGGTCGATTGCTGCGCGGTCTCCCCCGCGGTTCCGGACATCACGCCGGCCGTCGCCTGAAGCTCCGTGGCGGCGGCCGTGACCGTGCCGACGATGGCGCTCACCGCCCGCTCGAACCCGTCCGCCAGCGCGTGCATGTTCGCCCTCTGGCGCACTGCGCCGTCCTGATCGCGCTCGGCCTGCTCGCCCCTCAGGCGCTCCGCGTCGACGAGCCCGTCGCGGAAGATCGCCAGGGAAGCCGCCATGTCACCGATCTCGTTCCGGCTGGAGGCGTAGGGAATTTCGGTGGTCAGGCGGCCCTGGGCGATGGTGCGCATGGCCTCGGTGATGCGGCCGATCGGGCGGCTGACGCCGAGGGCGACGAACAAGATGCCGCCCAGCCCGAGGAGGACGGCGCCGCCGCAGACCAGTATCGTGGTCAGGTACGCCGAGTCGTAGACCTTCTCGGCGGTCACCCGTGCGATCTGGCTGCCCCGGGTGTTCAACTCGGCATCCTGCTCGAGTGCCTTGACGAGTTGTTCGAAGAGCGGCCGGGTGCTGTCGAACAGCTTCTGCGCGCTCCGCGCGTCCCCGGCGCGCAGGAAAGCGGGAAATTGTCGGCGCAACCCGTCGTACTGGGCGTAGAGTTCGGTGATCTGCGTCGCCAGCACGCGCTCCTCGGGGCTGCTCACGAGGGGATCGTAGTCCCGCAGGGACTCGGCGACGGCCTTCACCCGCTCGGCCTCGGGCTTCGCGAGATCCTCGAGCGATTCCGTGCCCATGGCGTATCGGGCATCCAGGAGCCGCAGCCGGCTGATCCGATACTTGATTTCGCCCAGAACACGCACGCTGGGAAGCCAATTGCTTGCGATATCGACAGTCCCAGCATTGATTCTACTGATACTGTATAGTGCAAACCACCCCTGCGCGCCCAGACTGAGCATCAGGGTACACAGGATTGCCGTCATAGTGGACTTCAACGACAGGTGCATGGCTTCATCGATGCGCGTGAGATGCTGTCGAACCCGTGCGCTCAGGAGGAACAGACCCTGGGGGGCCGCCCTTTGTCAGGCTTTACCGATTAAATATCTGATAATTCCCCCGGCAATATTGGTATTCTCGAACACTTGATAGACAAATCCCCGCCCTATCCAGCGCGGCAGGTGGCGGCCCTCCCGGTTCCCAATCCGGAAGGGCCGCCGCGGCTCAGCGCGGCGGAGCGGCCACCTCGCCCTGCTGCTGGATCAGGGGCGTGATCCGACGGACCGTGACCCGGCGGTTCTCCCGCGAGGCGTTCTGCGTATTCACCTTCAGGTTCTGCTCGCCGTAGCCCTGCGTGGTCAGGTTCTCGGGCGGCACCTGGAAGTTCTGCGTCAGCACGGTGGCCACCGACTGCGCCCGGCGGTCCGAGAGCGAGAGGTTGTCGATGTCGGCGCCCACCGCGTCGGTGTAGCCCTCGATCAGGAACACCTCCTGCGGGTTGGCCTTGATCGCCCGGTTCATCGCCGCCGCGATGGTGGCGAGGCGGGCGGCCTGGTCCGGCGTCACCGTGAACGAGCCCGTGTCGAAGTTGATCGTATCGATGTCGACGCTGCGCATGCGGGCGCGCAGCTGCGGGCTGTAGCGGACCTGATCCAGGGTGTAGCGCCGGTCCACCGCCACCACCGGCGGGGCCGAGAGGGCCTCGTAGACGGCACCCTCGTCGGCGCCGTCGTAATCGACCACGTAGCGCTCGCGTGGGATGCGGATGTCCGGCGGCGGCAAGTCGACCACGTCCTCGTAGACCGGCCGGCGTCCGGCTCCCCCGAAGCTGTTGTCGATGATCACCACCTCCCGGCCATCGCGGAATCGACGGGAGCGGCGCACGAGGCGGCCGTCATCGTCCACGATGGTGACGATCTGCTCGCCGCCCGGACGATCGAGATAGGTGATGGTATCGCCGCCGCGCCGCTCGCTGCGATAGGCACGCCGGTCGAGATCGCGGAAGCGCTCGTTCTCGTCGTGGCGAATGAAGTAATTGTCGCGGTCGCGCACGATGATGCGCCCGGGCTCACGGAAATAGGTTCGGCCGCCCTCCGAGAACTCGCGCCGATCGCGGCGGACCTGCTCGTAGTCGCGAACATCGTCGTCATCGCGAAACCCGCCCGGAACGTAGCCGGGCCGGCCCGGTGCGTTGAAGCCGGTGCGCGGTTCGCGCCGTTCGAAGGCGTCGCGACGCTCGCGGTCCTCGCGGCGGTCGTCCCCGCTGCGGCGGTCGATGCCGTCGCGGTCGTCGCCGCGCCGAAGGTCGGAACGGCCGGGCTCGTCGCGGCGCCCGTCACGCTCGACACCGTCACGGCGCAGCCCGTCGCGGTCCGGGCCATCGCGGTCGGGTCCGTCGCGGCGCGGGTCGCGGGCCCCCGAACCGGAGCCGTCCCGGTCGGGACGGACGTCGCTGGGGGGATTCACACCCGCGCCGGGACGCCCATCGGGGCGCTGGGGGTCGGGGTTCTGGGCATTGGGCGGTGTGAACGGGCGACCCGGGACGCCGGGGCGGGCGTTGGGCGCCACGGCGCCCGGCTGTGCCGGCGTCGTGTCGGGCTGAGCCGGGGACGTGGGGGCACGGGGCTCCGCCGGTGTCGCCGGATTCGCGGGGTTGCGGTCATCCGGCACCGCCGGCTGCGGCGCCTGACGCGGCTGAGCCGGAGCGGGCCGGGCGGGCTCGGGCGCCGTCGGACGGTCGGGCGCATTCGGGCGCTCCGGCGCCCTTTCGCGGGCGGCCGGCGCCGTGGCCGGACGCTCGGCCGGCGTGTCCGACCCGGGTGCGCGGCGCGTGGGTGCCGGCTCTCGGGACCGCTCCTCACGGTCGGGACGTTCTTGTCTGTCGGGACGTTCTTGTCTGTCGGGACGTTCTTGCCGCTCACGGTCCTGCCGATCGGGACGTTCCTGACGTGGCTCGGGGCGCTCCGGGCGCGGGGCCTGCCGCTCGACTGGGGCACGGTCGGGCCGCTCGGCGGGCGCCCGTTCGGGCCGCTCCGAGCGCGGCTCGGGCCGCTCCTGCCGGGGCTCCGGACGCTCGGGACGCGGGGCCGGCCTCTCCTGCCGCGGCTCCGGGCGCTCTTGCCGGGGTTCGGGGCGCTCTTGCCTGGGCTCCTGGCGCGGCTCGGGGCGTTCGCGGCCGCCCAGCGCGCCGCCCCGGGGTCCTTCGCCGCCGCCGCGTGGGCCCTCACCGCCCCGGAGACCTTCGCCCGGCCCAGCCTGCGCCAGCATCATCGTGTCGGTCATCCCGGCATCCTGACGGGCGGATGCGGGTCCGGACAGGATCAGCCCCGGCAGGATGGTGCCGGTCAGGAGGAGAAGGCGGATGCTCCGCATCGAAGGTCACTCACGGTCGTTGATGAGGCCTTCGGAACAGAGTGCGGGCTCGATGGTTCCGTTCAACCCCATCACGTCCCGTCGCCCCGCCTTCAGGGTGTGCCCTGGCGGGGCGCCGTCGAGAACAGGTTCGGCGCGATGATCCGCACGGCCTGCCGCTCCTCCCCGGTGACCGTGACGGGCTCCGGAGCCGCCGGGACATCGGACGCGACCACGCCGCTGCGCGAGGCCGCATCGGCGGCGAGTCCGGCCGCGGTCTTGTCCGCCCGGCCCACCAGGGTGAGGCGCACCTTGGGCGGGCGCGACAGGGCCTCGGCCTGCATCGGCGTGACGAAGATGTCGCCCTTGTGCCGGACCAGCATGCTCTCGGCCTTGACGAGGGACTGGGCCCAACTCTGTCCCTCGCGCTTGCAGGAGCAATTCGGGGTGAAGCGCGTGCGGAACTTGAACGCGTTGGGAAGCGCGGCATAGGCGCGGCTGCCCTTCAGGGTGGCGGCATGCTTCAAAGCGTCGTCGCCATGGGGCATCGAGTAGGCGGCGGCCTCGGCGCCGGGGCAGAGGGCTTGGCAGAGTTCGTCCGCCCCCTCGCGGCCGTCGGGCAGGTTGGTCATCGGGAAGTAGGCACCGTCGCAGTTGCGCACGCAGATCACCTGCGCTCCGCCCCGCGCCCGCTGATCCCCGGGCGCCCCCTCGGCGGCCCTGATGAGGGTGCGGCTCGCCGCGTCCGTGCAGGCGGAGGCGATGGCCTCCGTCAGTTGGCGGCGGCGCGCGGCCGTGACCTCGCCGTTCTCGGCGCCGTAGCCGGCATTGAGCGCGCGGATGCGCTGCTCGACCGCGCCGCATTGTGGAGGGCGCGAATCGAAGAACAGGAACTTCCCGCCCTCGCAGTTCAAGGTGCGATAATAGGCGTTGAGACGCCCGATCTCGTTCTGCAGCGCCCGCGCGGTGCTGGCCCCGTCGCTGAGCCCCGCGAGTTCGGAGCGATAGCGCAGGCAAGCCGAGGTCTGCGCCTCGGCGGCGTCCACCAGGATGACGGCGGCGAAGACGCCGGCAAGCACTCGGACGAGCGTGCGGATCTGGGCAGGGATCAGCGGCATGGCCTGATTGCAATGGGAGGTTGGACGACGCCACGCGGACTGTCACGAAGCGCAGGCGAACGGGCTAAACGTAAGTTACCTAACTGCCCTCGCGCGGCGGCGACACCCTTCCCACATCCGCTCGGACCAAACTGGAGGGGAATGATACGATGATGTGGCTTCGGTGTCTCACAGGATGTGCGCTGGCGGTGGGTCTGGGCCTGGCGGCACCGTCCGCGCGGGCGGACGATGCGGACCGCATCTTCGACAAGTCGACGGTGTGGCGCCCCCTGACCCCCAACGACAAGCTCGTGGTCTACGGCATCGACGACCCGTCGGTGGCGGGTGTGGCCTGCTGGTACACGCAACCGGAGAAGGGCGGCATCAAGGGCACCCTGGGTCTCGCCGAGGATGTCTCCGATATCTCGCTGGCCTGCCGGCAGGTCGGCCCCGTGCAGTTCAAGGAGAAGTTCAAGCAGGGCGCGGTGGTGTTCAGCGAGCGCCGCTCGCTGATCTTCAAGTCCATGCAGATCGTGCGCGGCTGCGATGCGAAGCGCAACACGCTGATCTACATGGTCTATTCGGACAAGGTCATCCAGGGCTCGCCGAAGAACTCCACTTCGGCCGTGCCCCTGATGCCCTGGGGCACGGAGCCGCCGCCACGCTGCGACGCGTTCATGGACCGGTAGCTCGGGAGCGACACGTCGCGGACGGGCCCTCGCGCGCCGGGGGCCCGGACCAATCAATCCTGGCAGGTGATGCGGATCGGGCGCTCGGACGGCTTGACCACGGGCGGGGCTGGAATCGCGCCGGTATACTCGTCCTGGGCGGCGACGCCGAAGGAGCCGGCCGAGGCGAAGCCCTGGGCCTCGCACCAGGCATTGGCCACCACCTGGCCGCAGCTGCTGTCGCCGTTGGTGAGGCAATCACCCACGCCGTAGCCCTCGCTCGACGGGATCAGGAACGTCTTCTCCATGGAGGCGGGCGCCTTCCCGGGGCTCTCGCCGTCCGCCGCCGCCAGGGCGGTGTGAGCGGACAGGGCGAGGGCGAGGAGAGCGCCGATTTCGGCGGCCGCGCGGCGCATGGGCAGAACCTTGCTGATGTCGGGTGCGTCTGGGGCGAAAATCTCGGAGGGTCCGGTTAACAAAGCCTTTCCTCCCGCGATCGTTTTCGAGGAAAGCCGCCGGGGCGCCGTACTCGAATTGCTCATGGTTTTGGGGTAGCCCAGGACGCGGTCCGGGGCCGTCGCCTCCGCGCAACAGGTGGGGCGGCCGAAGGCGGCGAAGGCGTGGCGCGCATCGGGCCCGGCGCGGCAAAAGCCCCGGAACACCAGGGCGCTGTGGTTCATCAGGGTACGTGGCGCGACCGGGCGCCAGGGACGTTAAGGGACGGTTTCATGGCCTCGATGTTGCGGCTCTACAACACGCTGACCCGCGAGAAGGCCGTCTTCACGCCCATCGATCCGACCCACGTGCGAATGTATGCCTGCGGCCCGACGGTCTACGACGCGGCCCATATCGGCAACGCCCGGCCGATCATCGTCTTCGACCTGCTGTTCCGTCTGCTGCGCCACCTCTACGGCGCGGCCCACGTCACCTACGCCCGCAACGTCACGGACGTGGACGACAAGATCAACGCGCGCGCGGCCGAACGCGGAATCACGATCCGCGAACTCACCGACGGGACGCTGAAGACCTTCCACGCCGACATCCGCGATCTCGGCGTGCTGATGCCGGAGGACGTGAACGCAGCGGGCGAGCGCCCCCGCTTCATCGAGCCCCGCGCCACCGACCATATCGACGAGATGCACACCATCATCGCCGGGCTGGTGCGGGCCGGCCACGCCTACGTGGCGGAGGGGCACGTGCTGTTCGACGTGCCCTCCATGCCGGATTACGGCGCCCTCTCGAAGCGCCCGCTGGACGAGATGGAGGCCGGGGCCCGGGTCGAGGTCGCGCCCTACAAGCGCTCACCCCTCGACTTCGTGCTCTGGAAACCCTCGAAGCCCGGCGAGCCCGCCTGGCCCTCCCCCTGCGGGATCACCGAGCCCGGGCGGCCCGGCTGGCACATCGAGTGCTCGGCGATGTCGTGGAAGCACCTCGGCGAGCGCTTCGATATCCATGCCGGCGGCATCGACCTCATCTTCCCCCACCACGAGAACGAGGTGGCGCAGTCCCGCTGCTGCTTCGGAACCGATGTGATGGCCGATATCTGGCTGCACAACGGCTTCCTGCAGGTGGAGGGGGAGAAGATGTCGAAGTCGCTCGGCAACTTCATCACCATCCGGGACGTGCTCAAGGATTGGCCGGGCGAGGTCGCGCGCCTCGCCATGCTCAAGACCCATTACCGCCAGCCCATCGACTGGACCCTGCGGGGCCTGGAGGAGGCCGCCCGGATGACCGAGCGCTGGTACGGCCTCGTCGGCGACGCGGCCCCCGCGCCCACGCCGCCCGAGGGCGTGCTCGAACCGCTGCTCGACGACCTCAACACCGCCGCCGCCCTGTCCGAACTGCACCGCCTCGACGATCCGGCCGCGCTCAAGGCCGGGGCGAACCTGCTGGGGCTCCTCACACAGACCAAGTCGGCCCGCGACCAGGTCACGATCTCGGCCGCCGGTATCGACGTCGCCCGCGTCGAGGCTCTGATCGAGGCCCGACGGGCAGCCCGCGCCGCCAAGGACTGGGCCGCCTCCGACCGGGTCCGCGACGAGCTTCTCGGCCTCGGCGTCACCGTGAAGGACGGCAAGGACGGCACGACCTGGAGCGTGGCGTCCTGACCGGGCCGGCCAGGGAACCGCTTTCAGGTCAGAGAACCGCCCGCAGCTTGTCCGCCATCGCCTGTTCCTTGTCGCGGCGCGACGAGAAGGCCATGGTGAAGAACACGCGCTGAACGCCGAGTTCGCTCAGCCGCGCCTCGCAGGCCTCGACGAGCGCGCAGATGTCGCCGAGTTCGCCCTCGATGTTGGTGCCGTTGGCATGCATCTCGGCGTTCAACGGGCTGGCATCAATGATCGCCTTGATCTCCCGCACGTAGGGCGAGACCGAGGGGCCGACCCCCATCGGGACGATGCACAGATCCGCGACGACCTTCATGCTGCTGCTCCTTGCCGACCGCTGCGCCGCGTCGGGACGACGCCGCGCAGCGAGATGCCCTCAGAACCGTTCCGCCACCAGCGCCTCGGCGGCGGGGGCGGGCTCGGTGGCGCCGGCCGCGTCGCGCAGGAGCCCCACCACATCCTCGGCTTCGCTCGCCACGAGGTAGCTCAGGTCGAGCCCCTCGCGGATGAAGCCCTGGTCGCGCATGTGGTCGAAGAGCGTCAGCAGCGGCGTCCAGAAATCCGCCACCGAGAGCAGCAGGATCGGCTTCCGGTGCTGGCCGAGTTGCGCCCAGGTC
This sequence comes from Methylobacterium sp. FF17, assembly GCF_025813715.1. Lineage (NCBI taxonomy): Bacteria > Pseudomonadati > Pseudomonadota > Alphaproteobacteria > Hyphomicrobiales > Methylobacteriaceae > Methylobacterium > Methylobacterium flocculans. The sequence continues at coordinate 1,883,738 of NZ_CP107532.1, read as the reverse complement.
AGTTGCTCCACCAGTTCCTCCAAGGTGCCGATGCCGCCCGGCAGCGCCACGAAGGCGTCGGAGCGCTCGAACATCAGCCGCTTGCGGGTGTGCATGTCCTCGACGACGATGGTCTCCTGGATCTCGTCGAGCATGCGCTCGCGGGATTTCAGGAAATCCGGGATGATGCCGGTGACGTGGCCGCCATGGGCGAGGACCGCGCGGGCCACGGTGCCCATCAGCCCGACATTGCCGCCGCCATAGACGAGGCCCAGGCCGGCTTCCGCCAGCGCCCGACCCAGGGTCTCGGCCGCGGCCGTGAAGGCCGGGTCGCCGCCGAATCCGGAGCCGCAATAGACGCAGACCGTCCTTACCGGAGCCATGCCTGGCCTCCCTGATGCGCCGCGACCCGGGCGGGCGTGCCCCGGTCCACGAGCCAAACTGCTGATTTCACGGGAGATCCGGCCCTGGAGGGGCGGAGGTGATTTGGTGTTCCGATCATGTTCGTTAATATGTCGTCATCCATCGCCGGTTTGTCGACGGGCCCGAACCCCGCACGGCGGGTTTTCGACCGCCGCACCGGTGGACGAAGGAGTGGCGTGTCATGAGGGCGGAGTTGCGACGGAGCATCGTCCTCGCCTGCGCGGGGCTTCTGGCGGGCTTTGCCCTGGTGGTCACCCTGTACGCTGTGGGCACGCTCTTCAAGCGCGGTCTCGGATCCCCCACAGGGCTCGAGGCTCCAACCGGGATCGAAGCCCCGGCCGGGCTCGGCGTCCCGGATGGTGCAGCCCCGCCCCCGGCGGCTCCGAACGTCCCGGCAGCACCCGGCAACCGTCCCGGGGAGGGGGCGGGACCGGCGGGAAAGCCCCGGGCGGCCCTGGAGGCACGGCCAGGACCGGATCACGGTCCGACCGTGCCGACGGACAGCGAGGCGCCGAGCTTCGACATCATCCGGATCGAGCCCAACGGCGAGGCCGTGATCGCGGGACGAGCCGCGCCCAATACCACCGTGGAACTCCTGCGCGACTCCGTGCCGATTGCGCGTGCGCTGGTCGATCCCTCCGGCCAGTTCGCCATCGTACCCCCGGCTCTCCCCGCCGGAAGCTCTGAGATCACCCTGCGCGTCGCGGGCGCCGACGGCCAGGTCCGGCTTTCCCGCGACAGCGTGGCGGTGATGGTCGCCCCCGGCCGCGATACCAAGCCCCTCATCGCCCTGACCTCTCCCGACAGACCCACCATCGTGCTCTCGCAGCCGGATCCCGTCACGGCCGGAACCGGTCCTGTCAGGCCGGACGGCGATCGGCTCGCAACGAACATGCCCGCCGACGCCGCTCGAACCGGTCCGCGTCCGTCTCAGGCCGGGCAGGCCGGATCGCCCGGGCCGCGCGGCGGGACGAAGCCGGCCGTTGCCGCGGCGGCGGAGAAGGCGGCACCCGTCAAGATCGTCAGCGTCGAGGCCGAAGAAGGCGGCAAGCTCTACGTCACGAGCCGGGCCCAGCCCGGTGCCACCGTGCGGCTCTACCTCAACGACACCCTGGTGGCGCCCGGCAGCGCCGGCACCGACGGGCGGGTGGCCTTCACCATCGGCCGGGGGGTTCTGCCGGGCGATTACCGCATCCGGGTCGATCAGGTCGATTCGGTCTCCGGCAAGGTGAAGGCCCGCTCCGAAGTCGCCTTCGCGGTCCCCGCCACCGTGATCAAACCGCCCGCGAAGGGGCAGTCGGACGCGTCGGGCGAGGCCACGACCACCGCGCCGACGCGCTCGGCCGCGCGCGCGCGGGTGGGAACGCCCGAGAATCCCGCCTCCCTGCGGCCGGCAGCCGCGCCGCCCGAGGCCGGGACGGCCCGCGCGGGCCTCGCCGCGACCGGCGCCGCGATGGCACTCCCCGGCACTCCCCCGGACGCCGCTTCGGAGAGGCTGCCGGCTTCCACGGAGGCGAGCCCGACCGTGTTCGTGCCCGAGATCGGCACCGCGCGGATCATCCGGGGCGACAGCCTCTGGCAGATCAGCCGGCGCATCTACGGCAAGGGCACCCGCTACACGGTGATCTTCGACGCCAACCAACCGCAGATCCGCAACCCGGACCTCATCTATCCGGGGCAGATCTTCGTGGTGCCCCCGGAGGGCCCGGCGTCGCAGGACGGCACGCGGGGCTGAGGCCGGCGCGGCCTACTCCGCCGGGACCGGCTCCGGCGCGGTGACCAGCCGGCTTCCGGGGAGCGGCACGGCCGCCTCGCTGCGCTGGAGGACCTCCAGGGCGGCATCGGCCTCGCGCTGGCGGCTCCACATGGCGGCGTAGACGCCGTCCCGCTCCAGCAGCGCCGCATGGTCGCCGCGCTCGACGATGACGCCCTTGTCGAGGACGATGATCTCGTCGGCGTTGACGACGGTGGAGAGCCGGTGGGCGATCACCAGGGTGGTGCGGCCCTGGCTCACCGTGTCCAGCGCATCCTGGATCTCGCGCTCGGTGAACGAGTCGAGGGCCGAGGTCGCCTCGTCGAGGACGAGGATCGGCGGCCCCTTCAGGATGGTGCGGGCGATGGCGACGCGCTGCTTCTCGCCGCCCGAGAGCTTCAAGCCACGCTCGCCGACGGGGGTGTCGTAGCCCTCCGGCAGGGCGGAGATGAAGCGGTCGATCTGGGCGAGCGACGCGGCGGCGCGCACCTCCGCCTCGGTGGCGTCCCAGCGGCCGTAGCGGATGTTGTAGCCGATGGTGTCGTTGAACAGCACGGTGTCCTGCGGGACCATGCCGATGGCTGCCCGCAGGCTGGCCTGACGGACCTGGGCAATGTCCTGACCGTCGATGAGGATGCGCCCGCCCTGCGGCTCGTAGAACCGGAACAGCAGGCGCGACAGGGTAGACTTGCCCGCCCCCGAGGGGCCGACGATGGCCACCGTCCGCCCGGCCGGCACCTCGAAGCTGACGCCCTTGAGGATCGGTCGGGCGGGATCGTAGGCGAAGCGCACGTCCTCGAACCGTACCACGCCGTCGGAGATCCGGAGGGGCGCGGCGCCCGCCCGGTCGGCGATCTCCGGGTTGCGGTGGAGGATCTGGAACATGTCGTCGATGTCGATGAGCGCCTGTTTGATCTCGCGGTAGATCATGCCCATGAAGTTCAGGGGCATCGAGAGCTGCACCAGCATGGTGTTCACCAGCACGAAGCCGCCGATGGTGGTGCGCCCGGCCATGATGTCGCGCGCCGCCAGCCACATCACGACCGTCATGCCGATGGTGAAGATCACCGCCTGACCGGCGTTGAGGATGGCCAGCGAGACGTAGGTCTGCGTCGAGGCCTTTTCGTACTTGGCCATGGAAACGTCGTAGCGCTCGGCTTCACGCAGCTCGGCGCCGAAATACTTCACCGTCTCGAAGTTGAGCAGCGAGTCCACCGCCTTGGTGTTGGCGTCGGTATCGGAATTGTTCATCCGGCGGCGGATCTCGATGCGCCACTGCGTCGCCTTCCAGGTGAAGGCGAGGTAGGCGGCCACCATCACGAACACGACGACGGAGTAGATCCAGTCGAACTCATAGGCGAGCACGCCGAGGACGAGGAGGAACTCCACGATGGTCGGTACGAGCGTCAGCACCATCAGGCGCGACAGTTCCTCGATGCCGCCGCGCCCGCGCTCGAGCACGCGGGTCAGTCCGCCGGTCTTGCGCTCCAGGTGGAAGCGCAGGCTCAGCCGGTGCATGTGCTCGAAGGTCTGGAGCGCAAGGCGGCGCACGGCATGCATCGCCACCTTGGCGAACAGTCCGTCGCGCACCTGCGTGAGCCCCGCCATCAGGATGCGGGACAGGCCGTAGAGGCCGATGAGCAGCATGGGGGCCGCGAAGAGCCCCGTGGGGATGGCCGCACCCGGCTTGGCGTCGGTCAGCGCCACCAGGGCGTCGGTGGCCCACTTGAAGGTGAAGGGCGTCACCATCGTCACGAACTTCGCGACGATGAGGAGGCCGAAGGCGAGGAAGACGCGCCGCTGCAGATCGGGCCGGCCATGGGGCCAGAGGTAGGGCCAGAGGCGGCGATAGGTGGCGACGAGGCCGGGGCGCGCGGACGGCTCGGGGCCGCCCGGGGCCGCCGAGGCGGGGTCGGTGCTCATCGGATCAGGGACTCGGGGTGCGGGAAATCTCGACCGCATATAGGCCCCGACCCCGCCCGCGACAGCCACCCGGGCCGGCGGGGCGGGTGTGCGCACACCGCAAGGGCTGGGGTCAGCCCGCGCCCGCGAGCCGGCGGGCCACGGCCGCGCGACCGATCAGGGGCAGCAGGCCGCCGAGATCCGGCCCGTGCTCCAGGCCGGTGACGGCGAGGCGCAGGGGCATGAACAGGGCCTTGCCCTTGGCGCCCGTGGTGGCCTTGACCGCCCCCGTCCAGGTCTTCCAGGTCTCACCGTCCCAGGGCTCCGCCGGCAGGAGCGCGGCGGCGGCCCCGATGAAGGCCGGGTCGCCGATGACCGGCGTCACGGGTCCGGCGACCACGCGCCACCAGTCGCCGGCCTCCGAGACCTTGGCGAGGTTGGGCCGCACCGCTTCCCAGAAGGCTTGCGCCCCGTCCGGGGGAACACCGAGGGCGGCGAGCCTGTCAGCCACCTCGGCATAGGGCATGGCGTGGACGAGGCGTGCGTTGAGGCCGTCGAGTTCCTGGGGATCGAATTTCGCGGGCGCCCGCGAGATCTGGGCGAGGTCGACCAATCCGGCGAGTTCGTCGAGGCTCGCCACCGCGCGCACGGATTCCGCCGTCCCGGTCAGCACGGCGAGCGAGCGCACGGCGGCCGGCTCGTAGCCGGCCTCGCGCAGGCCCCGGAGCGAGAGGTGGCCCAGACGCTTCGAGAGCCCCTCCCCGTCCGCCGTTGTCAGAAGGTTGTGATGGCCGAAGACCGGGATCGCGCTCCCCAGCGCCTCGAAGATCTGCACCTGCACGCCCGTGTTGGTGACGTGGTCCTCGCCCCGGATCACGTGGGTGATGCCCATCTCGGCGTCGTCCACCACGGAGGGCAGCGTGTAGAGATAGCTCCCATCGGCACGGATGAGCACCGGATCGGACAGCGAGGCGCAATCCACGGTGGCCTCGCCCCGCACGAGGTCGTGCCAGGCCACGGTGCGGGCGTCGAGCTTGAAGCGCCAATGCGGTTTGCGCCCCTCCGCCTCCAGAGCGGTGCGCTCGGCCGGCGTGAGGGCCAGCGCCGCGCGGTCGTAGATCGGCGGCTGGCCGCGCCCGAGTTGGCGCCGGCGCCGGCGCTCCAGTTCGTCCTGCGTCTCGTAGCAGGGATAGAGCCGGCCCATCGCCTTGAGCCGTTCGGCGGCCGCATCGTAAATCGCGGCCCGGTCGGATTGCCGCGCGAAGAGATCGGGCACGATCTCGAGCCAAGCGAGATCTTCGGCCACGGCCTCCGCGAAGGCCTGCGTCGAACGCTCGGCATCGGTGTCGTCGAGGCGCAGCAGGAAGCGGCCCTGATGCGCACGCGCGAACAGGGCGTTCAGCAGGGCGGGCCGGGCATTGCCGATATGCAAGTAGCCGGTAGGGGATGGCGCGAAGCGCACGAGGGGGGTGGCGGTCATGGAGCGTCTTTTAGGGCGCGGACCCCGGCACCCGCTACCCCTCGCAGGCGTCACGTCGCGCGGATTCTCGCGGCATACGACTTCTGCAGGATCGATGAGACCAGCCTCGCGCCGTTGCCGGTGCCGAAACCCGGCCCGTCATCCGCGAGCCTCCGCTTCCGGATCCGTGGGCGAGGCCGGATTGACCGCGCGGGATGGAGGGCGGTCCGGTGAACTGCCATCATGAGGGGCGACGTGTCCGCCGCAAGCAGACCCTCGACATTCCGATCGATCGAAGACGCGGGCTCCTTCGCCGGATGCCGGCCATTCAGGGAGGCGAGACAGCATGGCGGACCTTGCCCGGAACAAGGCAAACGTGATCGCTTTCTACGCGTTGATGTTCAACGGCTGCGAACCGCGCAAGGCCATCGAGCGCTACGTCGGCGACGCCTACATCCAGCACAATCCGCATGTGGCGACCGGCAAGGACGGCTTCATCGCCTATTTCGAGCGCATGGCACGCGAGTGGCCCGGCAAGCGGGTCGAGGTGAAGCGAGCGGTTGCCGAGGGCGATCTGGTTGTCCTGCACTGTCTCCAGCACTGGCCGGGCGACCACGATTATGCGGCCATGGATATCTTCCGGCTCGATGGCAGCGGCAAGATCGTCGAACATTGGGACGTGATGCAGGTCCTGCCCGAGGCGTCCGCCAATCCGAACGGGATGTTTTGAGCAGCAGCGGGTTTCTCGACAGCTCGAACACCTGCTCGCGGGCGCAGCGCGAGCGCCCCTCGGCGAATGTCGGGTTGCGGCGCTCGCCTCACCCCCGCGTGCCCCACCGAACCCCCATCCGGCTCGGGGCGTTCGAATCCGGCCCCAGGGCCGGGCCGCTGCCGCTGCGCGGCACGAAGGGCTTCGGCGTCAGGGTCTCGGGGATCGCGCTCTCGTATTCCTGCACCTTGGCGAACTGGCCGGCCTTGCGGAAGCGCCAGAGGTAGCTCGGCACCACGGCCTCCATGGCGGTGGGCTGCAGGCCGATGCCTTCCAGGGTGCGGCCTTCCGCTTTCGCGGCCTCGGAGACCACGTTGTCGCTCTGGAGCAGGATGACCTGGTCGCGGGTGAGCTTGAGGGCGTCCGGCAGCAGGCCGAGGGTCAGGGTGTCGACGATCTCCAGGGCGCGGGCCTGGAGCAGGGCCGCCGGCTGCGGCAGGCCGAGGACCACGCGCTTGCGCATCGTGACCTTGAGCATGTAGCGCACCAGGGCGTCGAGGGTCTCGACCTCCGGGCCGCCGAGTTCGTAGACCCCGCCCGCCGGCACGTGGCCCTCCACCGCGCGGGCCACCGCCTCGGCCACGTCGGCGACGTAGACGGGCTGGAAGCGGGATTCGGCGCCGGCCAGCGGCAGCACGGGCAGCGCGCGGGCCAGCGAAGCGAAGCGGTTGAAGAAGCTGTCGCCCGGCCCGAAGACCAGCGACGGCCTCAAGATCACGAAGGAGCCGCCGGCCTCGGCGACCCGGGCCTCGCCCAGCGCCTTGGTGCGGGCGTACTGGGACGGGGAGTTCGCATCCGCCCCAATGGCCGAGACGTGGACCAGGGGCGCGCCGATGGCGGCGGCTGCCCGCGCGATCTCGCCGGCTCCGTCCGCCTGCAATTGCGAGAAGCTCTGCTTGCCGGTCTCCTGCAGGATGCCGACGAGGTTGACCACGATATCCGCCCCGTGGACCGCGCGCGCGATCGATTCCGGATAACGCAGATTCGCCTGCACCCCGACGATCTGGCCGACCTTGCCCAGCGGCTGCAGGAACAGGGCGAGGTCGGGCCGGCGCACGGCGACCCGGATGCGGTAGCCGCGCTTGGCCAGCGCCCGCACCACGTGCCGGCCGAGGAAGCCCGACCCGCCGAAGACGGTGACGAGCTGCGAGGCGGGGCGGGTCAGGGGAAGGGTCTCGAAGCCGGTCATCGCGCGTGCGTCTCGAAAAGCGGCCCCCGCGCCGTGCCGAACCCCGAGCGGGGCCGGATCGGTGCCGGTCCTTGAAGCCTGTCGCAGCGTATCTAGAACACTTCCATCGCGGACGGGAGGTCGCGGCGTGAAATTCGAGCCACGCTGTTCGGCGGCCCGTACGCTGGCGCGGCCTTAGCGCAGGCGGGCCTGTGCGCCCGGCCCGGCCACCGGGGTCCGGCGGCTCAGGCCCTTGTGCACATGCACCATCAGGGCGATGCCGAAGAGCGGCGTCACGAGGTTGAGCACCGGCACGACCATGAGGCCGGCGAGCAGGATTCCGGCGACGAGGGTGGTGCCGCCGTAGTGGCGGCGCATGGCGCCGGCTTCCGCCATCGGCCGGAAGCGTCCGGCGGCGAGCTCGAAGTACTCGCGCGACAGCAGGTAGGCGTTGGCGCCGAAGAAGGCCACGAGGTTCACGCCGGGCACGAAGAACAGGATCAGCGCCACGAGGTTCACCAAGAGGGCGAGGCCGGCAAAGCGCAGGGCGTAGAGCATCGCGGTGCCGAGCGGCAGCGCCAGGCCGGGCGGATCGTTCGGGAAATCGGTGCGCTCGACGATCTCGGCCGCGTCGTCGAGGAAGTAGCCCGCCACCAGGATCGACACCGCCGGCATGACGTAGGCGAGGCCGACGAACAGGCCGGCCCCCGCGAAGAACACCGCCAGGGTGTCGAGGAAGGGGTAATCCACTGAGAGGTGGTGCTGGGACAGGAACCAGTTGATTGCCCGCGTCAGGCCGAACCAGATCACGACGAGGATGCCCAGGGTGAGCGCCAGCGACTTCCACAGGATCGCGCGCAAGGGCGGCGAAAATACCTGCCGGACGGCGGCGAAGGCGGCCTGGATGAGCATGCCGGATATCCTGTGGTCTCGATTCGGTCGGGTCGTCGGGGATCGTGACACACCGGCCTGCGTCGCCCCCGCGCGCACCGTGTCCCGGCAGGTTTTGGGGATCGGCGCGCGTGGGCGCAAGGGCAGGTCCGGGTGTCTTCGTTCGCTGCGTCGGCCATCGGAGCCGCGATTCACCCGCGCGACCCTGAAGCCCGAAGACCCTGCGGGCGGGAGTTTTCTCCCGTGAGACCGGATTTGCGATCCGTCGCGCGGTGTTCCCCCGCCCGGTCCTCTGCTAGGCCCATGGCCGCCCCGAGACAGGAACGAGCCCGTCATCCATGAGGACGTCCCGCCCCGCGCATGAAGGCTGGCGCCCCAGCATCGCGCCACGCCTGAGCCCCCTGCCCCAAGAGCCCGAAGTGATCGTCGTCGGAGCGGGGGCCGCCGGCATCGCGGCGGCCCGGAGCCTCGTGGCGCGCGGGGTTCGCGTGGCGGTGCTGGAGGCGCGCGAGCGGGTCGGTGGTCGGCTGGTCACCGTTCCCTTGCGCGGGCATCCGGTCGACCTCGGCGGGCACTGGCTGCATGCGGGGCCGATCAACCCGTTGGTCGGGCTCGGGACCGCGCGGGGCGAGCCCCTGCGGGTGGCCGCGCAGGAAAGCCATCTCTGGGCCGGGCGCCGGCGGGGCCGCCCGGCGGAGGCGGCGGCCCTGGGGCGAGCCTTCGCGGTGGCCGACCGGGCGATGAGCACGCAGGCGGCCTGGGAGGGACCGGACCGGCCGGCCGCCTCCGCCCTGCCGCCGGGCCTCGGCCCCTGGGGCCGGCGGGTGGAGCGGGTCCACGGCCTCGTCTCCGGCCAGTCCCTGGCGCAGGTCTCGCTCCAGGACTTTCCCAGCATGGAGTACGGCGACAATTACTTCATCGCCGGCGGCTATGGCGCCTACCTCGCCCGCCTCGCGCAGGGCCTGCCGATCGCCCTCGGCACGCCGGTGACCGGCATCGACTGGTCCGGCCCGGGGGTGCGCGTATCGGCCGGCGGGATGCATCTCGATGCCCGGGCCGTCATCGTCACCGTTCCCACCATGGTGATGCGGGCCGTGCCCCTCTTCACGCCCGCCCTGCCTCCGGAGGTCGCAGCGGCCATCGCGGGCTTCGGCACCGGCATCTACGAGCACGCGGTGCTGCACTGGCCGTCCTGCCCGTTCCGGGGGGCGGACCGGCTCGCGAGCCTCGTCGGCGGACGTGACGCGAGCCCGGGCCTCCTCACCCGCATCGACGGCAGCGCGTTCCACTTCTTCGAACTCGACGCACCCATGGCGGCGGCCCTCGACGCACGCCGGGCCGGACCAGACGGAGTCCGCCGCCTGGTTCGCGCGACGCTCACGGCGCATTTCGGCGCCCGCGCCCTGCACGACCTGACGATCCCCGCCGTCAGCGAATGGCGGCACGATCCCTGGGCGCGAGGCTCCTGGGCGGTGGTCCCCCCCGGCCATGCCGGCGCCCGGGCCTGCCTGCAGGCGCCGGTGGCGGACCGGGTCTGGTTCGCCGGCGAGGCCCTGTCACGCCTGCAATGGGGCACCGCCGGGGGCGCCTACGACGAGGGCATGCGGGCCGGCGGCGCGGTCGCCGACCGGCTGAAGGCCTGATCGCCGGGCCTGTACGACCGAAGCCCGGCGTTCCGCGACGCGGCCTCACAGGGTGACGTGCGGGCCGCAGCTCTCCCGCGCCAGGGGCGCCAGGAACACGGCGCCGATGCCGTCCTCGAAGCAGCGGGCGACCGTGGCCGGCGTGCGTCCGAGGGTGATCCGCATGCCCGGTTCGAGGGGGATGTCGACCTGCAGGGCGGCTCCCGAGACCGAGACGTTGAGGAGACGACCCGGCACCTGGACCCCGGACGCGGTGGTGACGAGGATGTCCGGCCGATCCGGCACGAAGCGCGGATCGACCCGATGGCGCGGGGCCTCCGTGTTCTGCTCGCCCGCGAGGTCGAGGAAGCGGCGGACGGTGGCGGGCAGCGACTGTTCGGCCCGGAGTACCCGGGCGACGAACTGCGACCGGCCACGCTCGATCACGAGGGCCTCCAGGGTGCCCGCGTGCCGGATGCTGCAGGTCAGCGTCTCCCCGAGATCGGGCACCACCGCGGAGCCGAAGCGAAGGCCGATGGCGCACAGGTCCATGGTGACGGCATAGAAATCCGGCCGGTACCGATTCCAGCACAGGGCAGGCAGGATCAGCTTGGTCTGCGTCGTGGCCTGTAACCCGCCCATATCCGTCCTGCAGTTGCGGACAGACCTAAGATCCTTTTCCTCGGACATTTCCTTGCAGGGATCGGCGCAATTCGATCCATCCAGGCGCGGCGCGGCGTTCGTACACAGCCCAACCGGCCGAGGACTTACTCTCCTCTCGGAGACGTGAACCCGGAAGCGGACCCGGCGCCACACGCCACCGGGGGACAGGCACCTTCGGCGACGTACGACCCTTAAGGGTTGCAGTCACCGGCGGCCGGCATCGTGTCGAGGCGCGTGAGATCCCCGACCACGGCGAACTCGCCGTAGTTGAGCCGCAGCGCGCCGCTGACGCCGTTCTCGTAGAGGTCGAAGCTGAGCACGTAGATCGGGGTGCGCTCGCCCTGTCCGGGGACGTAGTAGCTCAGGGTGACGGGCCAACGCGGCATCGTCGCCATGGATCCGTCCTTCAGTGGCTTGTCGCGCTCGGATGCCTTGTCCGCCGAGGCCGTGGCCTGGCGCCCGATGACCGCCAGGGTGTCGTAGACCTTACGTCCGTCATCCGAGCCGTCGAACACCTTCACCGCCACCGTGCTCTGCCCCTCGCGGGCCGCCTGGATCAGGTGGCGCATGTGGACCGTGGGGAACAGCACCGGGCTCGCATCCTGGAACTGGTCGCGCTTGGGCTCCTTCAGCTTCACCTTCAGGAGGTCGGCGGCCGATTCGGCGGTGCCGTCCACGACCTGCCCCGGCGCGCCGTTGAGCACCGTGTTGGTCTTGAAGCGGTAGCTGCGGCCGTCCCCGCTCTCGAAGGTGGTGTTGCGCAGGTCCGAGGTCCGGCTCCCGGTCTCGCCGCTCTCCAGCACCGTCACCTGCCGGGTCTGCATCGTGTAGCCCTTGCAGGCATCCCCGGTGAAGTCGATGACGATGCGCCCGCGCGCGCTCTCCACCGCCCGCGTGCCGCTGCTCTCGGCCAGGGAGAGGTCGTAGACCGCTCGGTGATTGGCGAGACTGATCGGGGCGGCGGCGCCCGCTGCGGTCGCGAGCAGGAGGCCGGCGGCGACACCCGGGCCGGCGGCCCTTCGAATGCCGACCGTTGCCTTCACCGCACGGGCAAGCACGCTTGAACGACGCATGGACTCTCCTGACAGGACCGGACGGCTCGGTGCGAACACCCGCCGGCCCCCTGAGATAGGGCATCGCACCCGCCCGCGCGAGGTTCGATGCCGGAACCGGCCTCGATCCGGCCCCGGTTCGCCGCGCGGGACGCCTCGCCCTAGATCCGAGGGTACAAGAACGAAAAACATTCTCGGGAAGGATATTCCGATGGACGCCGAGACCCTCCGTTCCCTCCAGGCCCCGATCAAGGACCGCTACCGCAACGCCCCGGATTCGGCCCTGGTGACCCTGCGCGCCCGGGGCAGCCTCGACGACACCGCGATCGCCTGTAAGGTCGAGACCGGCCGGGCGCTGGCGGTGGCGGGGCTGCACCCGGCCACCGGCGGTTCCGGCGCAGAGCTGTGCTCGGGCGACATGCTGCTCGAAGCCCTGGTCGCCTGTGCGGGCGTGACCCTGAAGGCGGTCGCCACCGCCATCGGCGTGGAGCTCCGGTCGGGGACGGTGAGCGCCGAGGGCGACCTCGACTTTCGCGGGACCCTCGGGGTCGACCGCGAGGCGCCGGTGGGTTTCCGGGTGATACGCCTGAATTTCACCCTCGACACCGACGCCGCGCAGGACCGGCTCGACCAGCTCCTGACGCTGACCGAACGCTACTGCGTGGTCTTCCAGACCCTGAGGCATGGGCCGGCGCTCTCGGTGACGCGCGCGCCGGCCTGATCTGGCACGACGGTTTTTGCGTCCGGGCGACCGATCCCCGGGCGGCGAGGATGTGTTTTCCTCAGCATGATGATTTTCCAATGGGTCGTCGGCGTCTTATTCGGCGCCGTTCTCCTGGCGGGGCTCGCGCGCCGGGTGGGTGCTCCCTACCCGGTCTTCCTGGCGCTGGGCGGCATCGGCCTCGCCTTCGTTCCGGCCGTGCCCGACCTCGTGCTCGACCCGGAGTTGGCGCTCGCCCTGTTCCTCGCCCCCGTCCTGCTCGATGCCGGATACGACACCTCGGTGCGGGACCTGCGCACTCATTGGCGCCCCATCGCGGGCCTCGCCTTCGGGGCCGTGATCGCCACCACCGCCGCCGTCGCCGTGGTGGCGAAGTGGCTCGTGCCGGACATGCCCTGGGCCGCCTGCATCGTGCTCGGCGCGGTGGTGGCGCCGCCCGATGCGGTCGCCGCCCTCTCGGTGCTGCGCCACGTTTCCCTGCCCCACCGCCTGAGCACGATCCTGCGCGGGGAGAGCCTGCTCAACGATGCCGGCTCGCTGCTGATCTACCGGTTCGGTGTCACGGCCGCGGTCACCGGAACTTTCGCGCTCTCGGAGGTCGGACCGGCCTTCGCCATCGAGATCCTCGGCAGCATCGTCGTCGGACCGGTCCTCGCGCTGCTCTACAGCGCCGCCATGCGCCGGGTGGCCGACGCGCCGAGCGTCATCGTGCTGCAATTCGTCTCCGCCTTCGGGATCTGGATCGGGGCGGAGGCCTTCCACCTCTCCGGCGTGCTCACCGTCGTCACCTTCGCGATCACGGTGGCGCGGATCGCCCCCGGCCACACCCCGCCCCGTACCCGCATCGTCTCCTACGCGGTCTGGGACACGGCGGTGTTCGTCCTCAATGTCCTCGCCTTCGTCCTGATCGGCCTGCAGATCGGGCCGATCCTGGAACGGCTGACCCACGAGCAGCAGGTTTCCTACGCCCTCGTCGGCGCGGCGGTGTTCCTCACCGTCGTGGTGGTGCGCCTCGCCTGGGTGCTGCCGACGGCCCACCTCGCCCGCCTCGGCGCCGAGGGATCCGAGACCCGCGACCGGGGCCTCTCCGCCGGCATCGCGGTCTCCTGGGCGGGCATGCGCGGGATCGTCACCATCGCGACGGCGCTGGCCCTGCCGGAGCGGGACCCGGCCTTCCCGTTCCGCGACCTCATCGTGCTGACCGCCTTCTGCGTCATCATCGGCACGCTCACCATCCAGGGGCTGACCTTGCGCCTCCTCCTGAACCGTCTCGGGCTGGAGGATAACGACCCCGTCGGGCGCGAGGTCGGACATGGCCGCACCGAGGCGTTCCGCGCCGCCCTGGAGACCCTGGAGGATGTGGACGACGCCCCCTCGAAGGCGCTTCGCGAGGAGTTCCGCATCGCCCTCGAGCAGGCGGAGGCCCGCGACAACGGCTTTGCCGCCGAGGCCCTTCCAGCCGACGCCGCCCGCCGCCGCGCCATCGAGGCCGCCCGCGACCGGGTGCTGGCCCTGCGCAGCTCCGGGGCGATCGGCGACGACGCCTATTACGTGCTGGAAGAGGAGTTCGACTGGGCCGAGATGAACGCGACGCCGCGAGGGGATACGTGAGGGGGGCGGTGCCCCGGCGCTTCAGACGCGTTGCGAAGCATCGCCAGAATAGCCGAATGCGGACGCCTCAGGCCCGCCGCTGGTGATCCCGCGCGCTGCGGATGTCCGTCGCCGCGCACGGGACCGGCACCCGTGTGACGGTCATCGTCGCATCCCCTCGTGCCCGCCTCAGCCCACCACGCCGAGGCGCCCCTCGATCGCGTCCCAGACCGAGACCGCGAGATCCGGCCCGCCGAGGCGCTTGATCGCCCGGATACCGGTGGGCGAGGTCACGTTGATCTCGGTGAGGTTGCCGTCGATGACGTCGATGCCGACCAGGATGAGGCCACGCCGACGCAGTTCGGGGCCGATGCTGGCGCAGATGGCGCGCTCGCGCTCGGTGAGGTCGGAGGCCGTCGCCGCCCCGCCACGCACCATGTTGGAGCGGATGTCGTTGAGAGCCGGGACGCGGTTGATGGCACCCATGGGCTCGCCATCCACGAGGATGATGCGCTTGTCGCCCTCGGTGATGCGCGGCAGGAAGCGCTGCACCACCCACTGCTCCCGGAACGTCACCGAGAACAGGTCGAACATCGAGCCGAAATTCGCGTCCTCCGGCAGCACCCGGAACACTGCCGCGCCGCCATGGCCATGCAGCGGCTTCATCACGATGGCGCCGTGCTCCGCCCGAAACGCCTCGATCTCCGCTTTGTCGCGGGTGATCAGGGTGGGGGGCATCAGTTCGGGAAAGTCGAGGACGAACAGCTTCTCGGGCGCGTTGCGCACCTCCGAAGGGTTGTTCACCACCAGGGTGCGCGGGTGAATGCGCTCCAGCATGTGGGTGGCGGTGATGTAGGCCATGTCGAAGGGCGGATCCTGACGCATCAGGACCACGTCGACACCCGACAGGTCGATCCGCTCGGGTGCACCGAGGGTCGCGTGCGCGCCCTCGACATCCTGCACGCGGAGGGCCTCGACCCGCGCGGTGACGGTGTTGCCCTGCATCGACAGGCGGTGGGGCGTGTAGTGCAGGAGCCGGTGTCCCCGTGCCTGCGCCTCGAGCAACAGGGCGAAGGTGGTATCCCCGGCGATCCGGATCCCCTGGATCGGATCCATCTGCACCGCGACGGTCAGGGCCATGCTCTCACATCTCCGTCCTGGAACCGGCTCCGATCGTGGCGGGGCACGAGGCCCCGCCCTTCATCCCGGACCCGACCTACTTCTGCGACTTGCCGCCCGTGCGCCGGTCGTAATCGCCGATGGCGCTCTTGCATTCCGGCGAGAGGCGCGAGCGGTTGCGATCCATGCAGCGCTCGGCATCCTGGCTGTTGGGATCGACGCCGGCGCAGAGCCGGAAATAATCGTTCGCGCAACCCAGTTGAAGGCCCTGATCCTCGCGCTGGGCCTGGGCGGGGCCCGCCGCCAGCAACAGCAGGGCGAACGGCGCGACCGTCAGGGCCTTGCGGAGGCCCAGGACCGGGCGGGTGGGTCGTGCGGTCAACACGCGCATGCTGCGGCGTCCTTCGTTCGGGATGAAATGGCTTCGAGGTGGATGGGGCGGGGAGACGTCGCGTCGGCCTCTTCCCGGAGGACCTCGGCATATCGGGCGCGCCCCGCCCTTAGCAAGCGTCCGGGACGCCGGGTGTTCCCGCCAACGGCGCGGCCCCGTCAGGTGGAGCCAGGTCGACGCGCTCAAAAAAGCCCCGCTCGCCAGGCGAGCGGGGCCGAGTGCAAGGGAGGAAATGCCCGCCATGGGCAAGCATCCCCCATGCAAAAGGCGCGCCAGCACATGGAAGACCCGGCGTGGCCTGAATGTCACGGTCTGAAGCGCCTCCACAGGGACAGGGCGGACGGCAGCGCTGGCAACTTTCCGTTAACCACGCCGTGCTGATGTCCGAGGGCTCCCCCGCGACGCCGGTACGGCCCGGAGGCGGGGGCGGCGAGCCCCGATGACGGATCGCCCCAGAGGATGAATGGGATCGGAACAGAGCCGATGAACCCTGACAGGTCGCCACAGACGAGGGGCAACGAGCGCCCTTCCGAGCGTCCGACGGCCACCGTCGTGACCTTCCCCGCCACCGGCCGCCGCTTCCGCCGCCAGGATGCGGACGCCCCCCGCGGCGCCATCCTGTTCTTCACGGGGATCCGCTACGAACGGATGCCCGAGACCGAAGCCGCGCCGCCGCGTCTGCGCCGTCGCTCCTGACCGGACCGGCGCGTACCCGCATGTCGCCCGCTTCCGAAGCCGGCCGCCCACGCGCCAGCCGATCCGTCGCAGCGCCCCTGGTCCTGCTGGCCCTGCTGGCCGGGTGCGCGCAGGAGGGAGATTTCGGCCGTCCGAAGCCCGGCGCCTGGAACAGCCTCATCGACACCACCGGAACCCTCGCCGCGCGCGGGCGCGACGAGCCGTCCTCGGATTTCCCCTTCACGGATGAGGAGCGGATCCTGCGCGACCGGGCCTGGCGCTTCCTGATGCCGGCGGCCGGGCGGGACGCCTTCACCGACGGACTGGCCAACCTCACCCGAAGCCGCCTCCTGCCGCCCGCCTGGCGCCCGTCCGATCCATCCGCCTACCACGATACGCTGATGGGGGAGGATTTCCGTTCGCCGGTCTCGCGCTATCGACGCCTGTCGGAGGATATCGGCACCGATGCCCGGCTGATCCCGCAATTCGTTGCGCTGGCGGCGCGGGTGAAGGAGGCCGATGCCTTGCGCCTGCGCAGCCTGCCCTTCGTCAAGACTCTGGATGACCACGACATCCACCACGCCGCCATGCGGGTAGCCGAGAATCGCTGTCTGATCGCCTGGGTCCGCCTAGAGACGGGCTTGCGCGCCGCCGGCTATCGCTACGCCCTGGAGCATCTGCTGATCGAGGCGCCCGGACCGGAGGCCGTGCTGGCGGAACGCACGCTGGCGGCCCTCGACGGCCGCCGTCCCCTCCTCGACCCTCTGGTCCCCCCGGAGGCGGAGGTCCGCTGCGGCCTCGTGCCGGAGGTGGAAGTCGAGACGGTTCGTAAGACGGTCGCCGCGAAGCCGATCGTCGCGAAGTATTGAACCCGTTCAGCCGCCGGGCTTGGCCTCGTCGGCCGGGCTGTCGACGGTACAGGAAACGGCCTGGACCGCCGCGTCGGCGGCCGGGCGCTGGCTCGGCAACCCCGCGATCACCCGCACCACCACGTAGCCCCGGGTGTCGGGCGCAACGATGCGGACGTCATGGCTGACCTCGTCCTCGTCGGCATTGGCCAGCGCCTCGTCGTACTGGGTGCGGGTGAGCACCACGAGGTCGAGGGCGCCACGCACCGCCGCCTGGTCGGTCACCGCGTAGAAGGCGCCCCGGCGCCCGTGCACGGCCAGCGACATCATGAGCGGACCCGTGCGGGCGGAGACCCGCATCGGGCCCTCGGTGAGGTCGTAGGCGCAGAGCCCCACCGCCACGGCGGGGTCGGGAATCGAAAGCCCATCCTCGGCGGCGGGTGCCTCGCCGCCGGCCACGGTGCTCACCGGCATCGGATGGTCGAGCGATTCGCTGGAGCGTGCCCGCGACAGGGCATCGGCCTCCGACAGGCGCGGGATCAGCAGGACCACGCCCACATGGACGAGGCCGGCAAGCACCAGTCCCGACAGGGTCGCCAGGAGAAAGCGTCCGCGTGGGCTCATGCGGCGCATCCGGTGCGGGTGATGGCCGGGACGGCCGAGCGGTCGAGGTTGCCCGCGCTCGCCGCCACGGGGGTGTCGTAGAGGCGCAGGGCCAGGCGCACGGGGCCCCGAGCGCGCGGCATCGGCAACCAGTTGCCCGGCTGCACATCGGGCGAGAGCGCGATCACGAAGCGACCGTCGGTCTCGCGCAGGATCTCGGTGGCAGTGAACCCTACGCGCGTCAGCACGGAGCCCGGATCGCGGACACCCCGCCCCGCCACCGTCACGGTCCAGGCCCGGGCGGGGGGCGTCACGCCCGCCACCGTGTAGGAGCAGGCCGCATCCAGCGGCCGGCCGGCATCGTCCTGGTCGGCGGTGAGCAGCATGCCCTCTCCGATCGTCAGGGGGATCTCGCCCCGCCGGGCATTGACCGCGCGGGCATAAGGGTCGGCGCCGGGCGCCCCGACCCGGGGCCAGGCCGTCCAGGCGCCCACTCGCACGCCCCCGAAGGGATAGCCGCCCCGGGTGGCGTAATCGGCGGTGGCAAGTCCGATCCCGGCGCCCAGCGCCAGGGCGTAGAGGACCAGCGTGACGGTCGAGGCCCGCCGGATTCCACCGCGCAGGGCAGCGGCCACGTGTCGGCCGGACCCGAGTTGCTCGGAGCCGAACCCCTTGGGGCCTTGAGGGCCGGGACCCGCGCGTGGGGCCTCGGGCGGTGGGGTTCGGGTCGGGGTGCGCAACCGCGCGACCGTTTCGGCCAATCTCATGCGCATGCGTGTCGGTTACGGCGTGCCGATGCGGCCGTCGACCGCCCGCGTCCCGTCCGCGACGGCGCCCGGCACGCGCGCCGGACGGAACGCGGAGGATTTCTCGACGGCCTTTTCGGAGGCCTTCTCCACCTGACGGAACAGGCCGTTCATCGCACCGATGACCTCGAAGGAGCGCCGCGAGAGCTTGCCGGCCGCACTCGCCGCTGCATTGACGGGCGCGGCACTCGGCCCCGACTGGGCCACCGCACGACCCGGATCCTTGAGGCCGGGCATCGGTTTGAGCTCGATACCCTGGTGAGCGACCTCCATCACGTCGTGCCAAGCCATGGCGGGCAGCGATCCGCCGGTCATCTTGTTGGTGGAGGTGTGGTCGTCGTTCCCGAACCAGACGGCGCCGACGTAATTGCCCGTGTAGCCGACGAACCAGGCGTCGCGATAGGCGTTCGTGGTGCCGGACTTGCCTGCCACCTTGATGCCTTCCAGGGCCGCGCGCTTGCCCGTGCCCTCCTCCACCACCTTGGTGAGCATGAAGTTCATGTCCCCGACCACCTGGGTGGAAAGCACCTGTTCCACCCGCTCGTCGGCGTGGCGGTAGATCACCTCGCCGGACGAGTTCTTCACCTCCATCGCCGCGTAGGGCTTGGCCTTGCGCCCACCATTGGCGAACACGGCGTAGCCGGCGGCCTGATCGATGACGTTCACCTCGGCCGAGCCGATGGGAAGCGAGACCGAGTCGGTCAGCTGCGTGGTGATGCCCATGGCATGCGCCGTCTCGATGATCTTCTTGCGCCCAGCCGCCGCCGCCCGGGCCTCGTGCGAGATGCCCATGGCCTTGCCCAGCGCGATCGAGACCTGGATCGGGATGGTGTTGATGGATTTGGCCACCGCCACGGTGAGGCTGGTCGCCCCCGAGAAGGAGCGCCCGTAATTCTGCGGACACCAGTTGCCGATGCAGACAGGCCGGTCGACCACGCGGGTATCGGGCCGGTAGAGGCCGGCCGCGAGCCCGGCGGCATAGACGTAGGGCTTGAACGACGAGCCGGGCTGGCGGAGCGCATCGGTGGCGCGGTTGAACTGGCTCTCGCCGTAATCGGCGCCGCCGACCATCGCGCGCAGCGCCCCGTCCGGATCGAGGATCACCATTGCGGCCTCGTCCACCTCGTACTGGTCGCCGAGGCGGCGCAGGGTCCCCTGCACCACCTCGTCGGCCCGGCGCTGGATGGTGAGGTCGAGGGGCGTCTTTACGGTGAGCACCCGGTCGCTGCGGAAGCGCCCCGCATCGGCCATCTGCTTGATCTCGCCGAACGCCCAGTCGAGGTAGTAATCGGCCGTGATGTCGCGGGTGCGGGTCACGGGGGTCGCGGGGTTGCGCAGGGCCGTCTGGATCTGCCCCTCCGTGACGAAGCCGGCCTCCACCATGTTGTGCAGCACGTCGGCCGCGCGGGCGCGCGCCGCCGGCAGGTTCACGTGGGGGGCGTACTTCGTCGGCGCCTTGAACAGGCCGGCGAGCATCGCGGCCTCCGCCAGGGTGATGTCCTTGAGCGGCTTGCCGAAATAGTAGTCCGCCGCCGCCACGGCGCCGAAGGTGCCGCCGCCCATATAGGCCCGGTCGAGGTAGAGCTTCAGGATCTCGTTCTTGCTGAGGTGGCTCTCGAGCCAGAGGGCCAGGAACGCCTCGTTGATCTTGCGCTCGAGGGAGCGCTCGTTGGTGAGGAACAGGTTCTTGGCGAGCTGCTGCGTGATCGAGGAGCCGCCCTGGGTGTTGCCGCCGCCGCGCGAGTTCGAGACAAGCGCGCGCGCCGTGCCGATCGGGTCGATGCCCCAATGCTCGTAGAAGCGCCGGTCCTCCGTCGAGACCAGGGCCTTGATCATGATGTCGGGGAAGTCGTCGAGCTTGAGCGAGTCGTCGTGCTTGATGCCCCGCCGTCCGACCTCGGTGCCGTAGCGGTCGAGGAAGGTCACCGCCAGATCCTGGGCCTTCAGCCAGTTGTCGCTGGTCTGGTTGAAGGCGGATTGGGCGAGCGCCAGCATCAGCACGGCGCCGGCGGTCCCGATCGTCACGCCTTCGCTGGTCAGGTCGAGGGCGACGCGTTTCCAGCCGCGCACGGCGAAGACGTTCATGCGCTCTTGAAAGCGCTCGTAGGTCTCTCCCGCCGAGCGGCCACTGTCGTACAGGCTCGCATTCACCCAGGCGTCGAAGCCGAGGGCGGCACGCTTGATGCGCGTGGTGATCGAGGTCGCTTTGGGCAGGCGCACCTGTATTCCAGTCCTTCGAGCACCCGGATCCGGCACGTCGCCGGGCCCGCCGATCCTAAGCCGGTTCGCATCCCCAGGCCAACGCGTCACCCGGCTCAGCGTTTTGCCGTGACGCGGGTTTCTGCCGCAAGACTGGCGACCACGTCCCCGACACCTGCTTAGCAAGCCCTGCATCCCGCCGCGAGGCTTCGTTGAGGAGAACGCCGCCTCCGGAGCCGGCGTCCCGCCGCCCCAGGCAACAACCTCTTCTTAACCTTGACGCCGGATTGGGGCAGGCCGGCGGCGCGGCGGCCTTGACTTTCCGTCAGCCCCGGAGCCGGCAACGCTTGCTCCCCGCGTTCCGTTGCGGCACAGGGGCGGTTCACCCGGATCCCTCGCCGCTTCCAGCCCAAGGTGTTCCCCATGCGGGACCGCTCGGCCGCGCGTTTCCCGACGCCGCAGGCTTTCCCCGACACAGTGCCGCCCGCGACGCGGCGCCCTGATCCCACCGGCACCGCCGAACCCTTCTGGCGCACGAAGAGCCTGGAGGCGATGTCGCCTGCCGAGTGGGAGAGCCTCTGCGACGGCTGCGGCCGCTGCTGCCTCCTCAAGCTGGAGGACGAGGACACGGCGGAGGTCTACCACACCGATGTCGGCTGCACGCTGCTCGACGGCCATGGCTGCCGCTGCCGCGACTATGCCCGGCGCCAGAAGCGGGTGCCGGATTGCGTGCGCCTGACGCCGGAGGCGGTGCGCACGATCCCGTGGCTGCCGCCGACCTGCGCCTACCGCCTGGTCCGCGAGGGCCGGGACCTCCACGACTGGCACCCTCTCGTCTCGGGTCGCGCGGCCAGCGTGCACGAGGCCGGCATCTCCGTGCGCGGCCGGGTCTCCGGGAACGAGGAGGAGTTTACCGCCGACGAGCTCCTCGACCGGATCGTGACCTGGCCCAACCGCACGCCAGAGACCGAGGACGACGCGGACTGAGCGGGCCTCAGGCCTCGAACATCGACGGGACGGGATCCTCGGCGACGATCCGGCGGGCCTCCGCCGCATCGCAATGCATGCGGGCGATCAGGGACTCCGCCCCGTCGAAACGCTCCTCGCCCCGGATGTAGCCCAGGAATTCCACCGCGATCGCCTGGCCGTAGAGGTCGCCCGCGAAGTCGAACAGGTTGACCTCGAGGAGCGGCGCCCCATCGTCGAAGGTCGGGCGCCGGCCGTAGCTCGCCACCCCGTCCTTCACGGCGCCATCGGGCAGACGCACCCGGACCGCGTAGATGCCGTGGGCGAGCCCGCAATCGGAGAGCACCACGTTGGCGGTGGGGTAGCCGAGGGTGCGCCCCCGCTTGTCGCCGTGGCGCACGTCGCCCGAGACGAACCAGCGGTAGCCCAGCAACGCGTTCGCCCGTGCGATCACGCCCTCGGCCAGAGCCGCCCGGATGGCGCTCGACGAGACCGGCTCGGCAGTTGCGTCGAGGGCGACGGGGGGGATGACGCGACAGCTCAGGCCCGCTTCCGCGCAGAGCGCGGCGAGCACCGCCGGGGTGCCCTCTCGGCCCCGGCCGAAATGGAAGTCGTGCCCGATGACGACGCCCGCCACTCCGAGGTCACGCACCAGCAGCCCCTCCACGAAATCCCGCGCCCCGGTGCCCGCCAGCGTCGCGTCGAAGCGCCGGACGATCAGCCCGTCGAGACCGAGATGGGCGAAGACGATCTCCTTGGCCTGCGCGTCGGTGAGGCGGAACATGGGCAGGTGCGGCGCGAAATAGGCGCGCGGATGCGGCTCGAAGGTGAGCGCCACCGCCGGACGCCCGGCCGCCCGCGCGGTCTCGCGCACGGCCGCGATCAGCGCCCGGTGACCGAGATGCACCCCGTCGAAATTCCCGATCGCCGCGATGGCGCCCGCGATGGCCGGAGGCACCGCCTCGTCCGCGCGGCAGATCGTGAAGGGTCGCGCGCGCGGGGATGCGGCGGACGGGACGGCGGGTTCGTCGCCAGACGGCATCGGATCTCGGGCGTTCGCGGGGTCGGGGCTGTGGCGGCGGAACCTGTCGAAAACCGTTCAGGGGGTCAAGCGGGCGGAGGTTACGGCCGGCGTGACGGTGGACGTCCCACGCCGCCGGGCCGCCGCCGCGCGACGTCCGACATAGAGCAGCAGCCCCGTCACCAGGAAGAGCGGCATCAGCAGTGCGGCGACGAGGAAGATGGGCGGCCCGAGCACGCCGAAGAAGCGGCCGCTATGCACGTCGAGCATGTTGCCGGCGATGCGGACGCCGAGGGACCGCTCCCCCCCGACCTCGCGCACGAGGATACGCCCGCTGGCGGCCTCGATCCGGGTGTCGTCCCGCCAGCCGTTCCGATTCTCGGAGCGGATGCGCACGGGGCCGGACACACCTGCCGGGAGCAGCAGGGTCGCACGGGTGAACTGCCCCGCATCCGCCGTCCGGAAGGCCGCCCAGGCCGTGTCGAGGGACGGCGCCCCGGGTCCGCCGAGGCCCTCGTCCTTCCGGCCGGGCTTCCCGGGTGCCTCGCTCCCCCCAGCGGCCCCTGGCCGCGTCTCTGGGCTTGCCGGCGGCTTCTCCTGGGTTGCTGGCGGCTTCTCCTGGCCTGCCGGGCGCTTCTCCTTACCTGCAGCAGGCTTGCCATCCGCCATCCGGGCGATGGTCTCGCCCCGCGTCAGGAATGCGGTGACAACCTCGCGATACCCGTCGTAGGACCACCACAGGCCGCTCAGAGCGATGACGAGGTAGACCGGCAGCACCCAAGTGCCGGCGACCGAATGCAGCGACCAGTAGGTGGGCCGGCCCCATTGGCGCAGATTCGGCTTGAGCCAGATGCGCAGGCTCATCACTTTCGGCCAGCGCAGGTAGAGCCCCGTGCAGAGCAGCACGAGGAGGGCAATCACGCTGGCACCCGTCAGCGTCCGACCCCAGCCCTTGCCGTCCCCCGGCAGGAGCAGCCAGCGATGCAGGCGCCGGATGGTGGCGAAGACGTCCTCCGTCCGTGCCGCGCCCCGTACCGTGCCATCATGCGGGTCGAGATAGAGCGAGGGAGGGCGCTGGCCCGTGCCGGGGTCGCGCCCGAGGCGGACCATCACGGCCATGCCGGGCCCGGCCGAGAGGGTGAGGTTCGCCACGCTCTCGGGGCGCTGGGCCCGGAAGCGGGCGAGGAGCGCGTCCGGCCCGAGCACCTCCTCGGAGCGCGCGGCGACGTGGATCAGGTCCGCGTCGATGATCTCGCCGATCGCGTCCTCGTAGCTCAGGAGCGCCCCCGTCACCCCCGCCACCGCCAGGATGAGGCCAGCCCCCAGGCCCAGCAGCCAGTGAAGCCGGAACAGGACGGCGCGCAGGCGCTTCACCATGACACCCGCGCGGTCACGAGGGCCTGGAACGGCTCACCGACCGCCACCAGCAGGTTGCTGCCGCCGGAGGAGGAATAATAGGTGCGGTCGAACAGGTTCTTCAGGTTGAGCTGGAGCGTGGTCGGCAGGCCGTTCACCTGGGTGTTGTAGGCCAGGAACGCGTCGCAGACGACGTATTCGGGCAGCTTGAAGCTGTTGGCGGCATCCCCCGGCCGGGCGCCGACATAGCGCGCGCCGAAGCCAGCCTCGAGGAAGCCCGCACCGAAGCGCGTCGATCCGAACTCGACGGCCTCCGCCACGGCGCCGAACTGGTGGGTCAGGAAGGCCGAGGCGGTGACGCGCGGGGTGTTGAGCAGCTGCTTGCCCACCAGCAGAGGATCCTTCGTGACCTCCGCCTGGGTGAAGGCGTAGCTCGCGATCACCGCCCAGTCGGGCAGGATCTGGCCGGCGACGTCGAGCTCGAACCCGCGCGAGCGCACCTTGCCGGCGGTGCTCGCCACGGTGCTTCCGTTGACGACCTGCGTCACCAGCACGTTCGACTTGTCGATGTCGAACATCGCACCCGTCACCGTGAGCCCGGCGGCGATGTCGGCCTTCACGCCGACCTCGAAGGCCTCGCCCTCCTCGGGCGCGAGGGCCCCGACGATGGTGGCCAGCGACGTGTTGGGTTTGAAGGATTGCGAGTAGCTGCCGTAGAGCGAGAGGTTGGGGGCGAGCTTGTAGACGAGCCCGACCCGCGGCAGGACCCGCACACCGTCGATGTCGGTATAGGCCACCGCCGGGGTGCCCTTGGCGCCGAACTGGTCGAAGATCTGCGTGCTGAACCCGGCCACCAGGATCCACTGGTCGGTCAGGTGCAGCGAGTCCTGCAAATAGAGGCTGATAGTCGACAGGCGCTCGCGCAGGTTGCTGTCGGCGGCCGAGATCACCGGCACGGTGGAGAGGGTTCCGTAGACCGGCCGGAATGGATTGAAGCCGGTCCGGTTCGCCCCCCGGATGATGTAGGAGCGGCCATAGTCGATGTTCTCGTAGGTCACGCCCGCCAGGAGGTCGTGGCGCAGGCCGAAGGTGTCGAAGCGGCCCGTCAGGTCGAGGCGGGCGACATGGGCGTTGAAGTCGGCGTCGCGAGTGCCGTCGGCCCGGCGGGTGAGAAGGCCGGTGGCCGGAAAGTAGGTGACCGGCCGGATCTGGTTCTCGTCGTAGCCGAGATGCGAGTAGCTGTAGCCGAAGTGGAGCTTCCAATCGGCGTCGAAGCGGTGGTCGACGTCGAGGGTGGCGAGATGGCTGGTGGCCTCGTGCTGGCTCGATCGCTCGTCGAAGCGTCGGCTGCGCGGTACGGCCAGGGGCCGGCCCGTGCGCGGGTCGAAGATGGTGCCGCGATCGTAGGGCACCCGGTAGTGGCTGAATTCGTAGCCCACCGTCACGGTGGTGTCGTCGCCCTTCCAGGTGAGCGAGGGCGCCACCACCTGCCGGCTCAAGTGCCCGAAGTTGCGCCAGTAATCGTAGCTCTGGATGTCGGCCACCATCCGGTAGGCGAGGTTGGTGCCCTCGATCGGTCCGGTGAGATCGCCCTGCACGAGGCCGCCGCCGAAGCTGGTGCTCGTGAGGTTGAGCGAGCCGTGGGACGTGAATTCAGGCCGCTTCGAGACGAGGTTGATGAGCCCGCCCGGGTCGGTGATGCCGTAGAGGAGCGAGGCGGGACCTTTCAGCACCTCCACGCGCTCGATGGCGTAGCTGAAGTTCTGCTGCAGGACCGTGCGCCGACCGTCGCGCAGGATCGAGTCGTCGCGGAACGTGCCGAATCCGCGCCGGACCACCGCCTCCTGCGTGCCGCCGACGTTGTTGGTCTGGGCGATGCCGCTGACGTTGCGCAGGGCCTCGTCGAGGGAGATCACGCGCTGGTCGCGCAGCACCTTGGCGGAGACCACGGCGATGTTGGCCGGCGTGTCGAGGATCGCGGTGTCGGACCCGGCACCGAAGGTCGAGCGCTTCGGCTGGTAGCCGATGGTGGCGCCCCCGTCACCGAGGCCCGCGATGCTGAGTTCTTCGAGGGTGACGCCAGACCCCGGCGTCGCCTGCGCGAGGGCCGCACCACCGGAGAGCAGCCAGAGGGCGCTACCGGCCAGCCGACGATGCCGGGAGGAACGGGACGGTTGCGTGGGGCGCGGCATTTCGGCTCTCGGACGACAGGGAAGCTTCGCCGTAGTGCGCCGCATCCAAGGTCGCAAGGGGAACGCAAAACATTAGAATCGATAAAATCGGGAACAATACTTTGAATCACCCGACATTCGATGATTTTCGTCAACACAAAGGATTTCCGATATTGAACGTCCGGGCGACACGGGTGGCTGCCCCGATCGCGGGCGAATCCGGAGTTGGGGATGTCATCGGGGGATCTGTCCGGAGCCGTCCTGTCCGGCGTATCCGCAGGCCCCAGGGATCGTCCTCCCGGTCACACCAACATCATGATCACACCAAGTATTTAAAGTTTATACCCAAGCAATACGATACATCAAACACGCCGTAATTACGAATGTTACTCAGAACCAATAAATTATTACCATAAACAATAGAAAACCGGCACGCGCAAATACCAATTTAACGTAATATATAAATATTCTACCATCGAATTCTAAAAGATGAACTCATTCAATATCCTCACACTCGCGCTTAGAACAATCTTGTTTTGGTCCAATACATATTCCGCTAAATTTCATGAATCTAATCTGTATTCGTACCTGAATTCAGCACCGTTCCATGTTGAACGAAACCACGTCGGGTTCGCCCGCGATGGATGCCCTCCTTGAGGTCTGGGCGGAACATCGCAAGCTGCCGACGAGGACCCGACACGGATCGTCCCGCCCGCCACGGGGGCCGACGCGCGTCGGCCTTGACCGGACGTGGTCGCGCTCCCATTCCCTGGGCGCATGGACAGCTCCGGCCCCCACCATCTCTGGCGCCCCTACACGCAGATGCAGGGGGCAGCCCCACCGCTGGAGGCGGTGCGCACGCATGGGTCGCGCATCGTGCTCGCCGACGGGCGCGAACTCATCGACGGCATCGCCTCATGGTGGACGGCGGCCCACGGCTACAATCATCCCCACATCCGCACCGCCGTGGCGAGCCAGTTGGAGGCGATGCCGCACGTGATGTTCGGGGGGCTGACCCACGCGCCGGCGGAGCGGCTCGCAGCGCGCCTCGCGGCGCTGCTACCGGGCGACCTCGACCACGTCTTCTTCACCGATTCCGGCTCGGTGGCCGTCGAGGTCGCCCTGAAGATGGCCGTGCAGATGTGGCTCAACCGGGGGATCCGCGGCCGCACGCGCATCCTGGCGTTCCGCGAGGGCTATCACGGCGACACCCTCGGGGCGATGTCGGTCTGCGACCCCGACGAGGGCATGCACCGGCGCTTCGGCGCCTACCTGCCGGCCCAGGTTTTCTGCGACCTGCCCCGGACGGCGGCGCAGGTCGCCGCCCTCGACGCAACGCTGGCCGCCGAGCGCGAGACCCTGGCGGCCGTGATCGTGGAGCCCCTGGTCCAGGGGGCCGGTGGGATGCGGATGCACGCCCCCGACGTGCTGGCGACGGTGGCACGCCTCGCCGGACGGCATGGCCTGCCCCTCATCGCCGACGAAATCTTCACGGGATTCGGGCGTACCGGAACCCTGTTCGCCTGCGAGCAGGCGGGCATCGTGCCCGACATCCTCTGCCTCTCGAAGGCGCTGACCGGGGGCACGATGGCGCTCGCCGCCACCGTCGCCACGCGCGGCGTGTTCGAGAGCTTCCTCTCCGACGATCCCGCCGCGGCCCTGATGCACGGACCGACCTTCATGGCGAACCCGCTGGCCTGCGCCGCCGCCAATGCCAGCCTCGACCTGTTCGATCGGGAGCCGCGCCTGTCTCAGGCCGCCGCCATCACGGACGCCCTGGCGGAGGGCCTCGAACCCTTGCGCGGCCTGCCCCATGTCGCCGACATCCGGGTCCTGGGCGCGATCGGCGCGGTACAGTTCCGGCACGCTCCGGATCTCGCCGACCTGAAGCGCCGCTTCCTCGCGCGCGGCACCTGGGTGCGCCCCTTCGGCGACATCGTCTACCTCACGCCGGCCCTTACCATCGCGCCCGACGACCTCGCGCGACTTCTCGATGCGATGCGCGCTGTGGTCGGGCAAAGCGGGTCCTGATCGCTGCGCCGGCTCGCGTGGCGCGCGGTGCAACCCGCGCCCCCGTCGCTCGTTGGGGTACGTGGCACCGGCCTCGCGCCTGTGACCGTGTCGCGCGAAGCTCCGCGCACAAGGCGCCGGTCACGACGCTCTGGGCGGGGCCCGCCGCCAATCAGGCTGGAGGGTGCATCGTGGTGGATGAGGCGACGAACGCGAACGATGATCGGCCGGTGATCCTTCTCGTCGAGGACGAGGCCCTGACGATCATGGATCTGGGCGACGTGCTCGAGAATGGCGGTTACGAGACCGTGCAATGTGCCTCCGCCGAGCGGGCGCTCGGCATCATCCGGGCCCGACCCGACATTTGCGGCCTCATCACGGATGTCGAATTGTCGGGGAAGACCAACGGCTTCGAACTCGCCACCGCCGTCTCTGAGGCCCGTCCGACCCTGCCGATCGTCATCGTCTCGGGCCGGGCCGCGCCCGATCCGGAGCGGATGCCGCCGGGCGCGAAGTTCATTTCGCGCCCCTGCACCGGCGAGGACATCCTCTCGCAGTTGAAGGGGCTGCTGCCCTGCTGAGAGACCGGGTCCGCCACGGCGGACCGATTCAGGCGGACGCGGTGCCCCGTGCCCGCCACCAGGCCACCGTATCGTCCAGGCCGCGTGCACCCGCGAAGGCTGGCCGGAAGCCCACCGCCTCGGTGAGGATGCGCGTCTCCGCCTCGATCACCGGAGGCTCCATCGCGCCGAGCGTGCGGGCGCCGTAGGCGAGGCGTTCGGCGCCTCCGATCCGGGTGGCGAGCCCGTCGAGAAGGGCGCGGACCGGCATGGCCGCCCCGGAGCCGATATTGACAGGCCCCGTCACGTCGCTGGCCACCAGCGCGGCGAGCGCGGCAGCAGCGTCCGCGACATGAAGGAAGTCCCGGCGCTGATGGCCGGGGGAGGTCGGGAACACCGCGCCGGTCATCAGGGCGTGGATCGCATCGGAGACGAGGCGCCCGCGTCGCTCGCCCGGGCCGTAGAGATAGAACAGGCGGCCCCAGGCGAAGGTGACGCCTTCGGTATCGGCATGAGCCGACAGGATGCGTCGCGTGCCGTCCTTGGCCGCCCCGTAGAGGGTCGCGGGCCGGCACGGGGTCGTCGCCTCGTCGAGGCGGGGCGCGCCCCATTCGTACTCGGCGCAGGTGCCGACGCCGACGAAGCGCCGCCCACCCGCCGCCGCGAAGAGCCGCGCGAGGTCGAGGCTGGCGGCGACCCAGTCGAGGTTGGTCGGGGACGTCCAGTACCGGCCCGGCTCGGCATCCCAGGCGAGGTGCAGGATGTGGGTCGGACGGACCTCGTCGATGAGGGCGCGCCGCGCTTCGGGAACCAGCAGGTCGACGGAGCGGATTCGCGGATCCGCCCCTGGCGCGCGTCCGACGCCGTGAACCGCGAAGCCGCGCGCGGCCAGGGCCGGCAGCACGTGGCGACCGACGAAGCCGGTGGCGCCGGTGACGAGAACGCGGCCGCTCACCGCTCCCAGTCCGGATAAGCGAGGTCGCGTTCGGCGATCAGGGTGACGGGCTCGGGCCAGGCCACGCGCAGGGCGGGGTCGTTCCAGCGCAGGCCGCGCGCGCTGCCGGCCACGTAAGGCCGGTCGATCATGTAGAGCACCTCCGCCCCGTCGCTGAGCGCCTGGAAGCCGTGGGCGAAGCCCGCCGGGACGTAGAGGGCCTGCCGGTTGGCGGCGCTGAGTTCGGCGCCGAACGCCTGGAGGTAGGTGGCGGAGCCGGGGCGCAGATCGACGATGACGTCGTGGATCGCCCCGGCGGTGCAACGCACGAGCTT
Source organism: Methylobacterium sp. FF17 (assembly GCF_025813715.1). Classification (NCBI taxonomy): domain Bacteria; kingdom Pseudomonadati; phylum Pseudomonadota; class Alphaproteobacteria; order Hyphomicrobiales; family Methylobacteriaceae; genus Methylobacterium; species Methylobacterium flocculans. The sequence goes on along the minus strand of NZ_CP107532.1, from coordinate 1,853,752 downwards.
CGTCTCCGCGTGGGGCTCCACTGAGAAGTGCAGGCCGCGCACGGTGCCGCGCCGGGCGTTGAAGGAGATGCTGGACTGGGCGAAGGCGCCGGTCAGCCCCAGTGCCGCGAAATCCTCCACGCAGGCGGTTCGGGCGAAGAACCCCCGCTCATCGGCGTGGGGCTCGGGGCTGACGCGGAAGGCGCCTGCGAGCGGCAGGGCTTCGAAGACCATCGCTTCAGAATACGGTCAGACGTGGGATCGCGGTGACGAAGCGCCCGCCCCAATCCCGAATGGCGGTCATCTCGGAGGCGATCTCGTCCTTGAGGTTCCAGGGCAGGATCAGGACGCAGTCCGGCCTGAGGGCGAGGAGCGCGTCGGGCGAAACCACCGGGATGCGGCTGCCGGGGAGCTGCGTCTCCTGCTTGTGCGGCGAGCGGTCCGCTACCGCCCGCACCAGTTCGGGGCCGATGCCGCAATAGTTGAGGAAGGTGTTGCCCTTGGCCGCCGCCCCGTAGGCGCAGACCGTCCGGCCCGCCTCACGCTCGGCGATCAGGAAGCGGAGCGCGGCGCACTTGATGTCGGCCACCGCCTGCCCGAAGCCCGCATAGCCCGCCGGCTCGAAGAGCTGCGCCGACCATTCGCTGAGCACGACCTGCTCCAGGGCCGGGGTCGGAACGTGGGCGGCCCCCTCGTGGCAGGCGAAGACCCGCAGCGAGCCGCCGTGGGTCGGCCATTCCTCGACATCGAACACCCGCAGGCCGTGCTGGCGGAGAAGGCCGATCACCACCCCGAGGGAGAGATACGAGAAATGCTCGTGGTAGATCGTATCGAACTGGTGCTGCTCGAGCATCCGCAGGAGGTGGGGGAACTCGAAGGTGGCCACACCCTCGGGCTTCAGGAGGATGCGGAAGCCGGCTACGAAATCGTGGAGGTCGGGCACGTGGGCGAGCACGTTGTTGGCCGCCATCAGGTCGGCCGCGTGGCCCGCGGAGTGAAGGCGGGTGGCCGTCTCGGCTCCGAAGAACGCGACCTCGGTGGGAATCCCCCGCGCGCGCGCCACCGCCGCGACGTTGGCGGCCGGCTCGACGCCGAGGGCGGGAATGCCGCGCGCCACCACATATCGCAGCAGATAACCGTCGTTGCTCGCCACCTCCACGACCTTGCTGTCGGCGCCGAGGTCGAAGCGCGCCTGCATGGCGGCGACATAGGCCTCCGCATGGGCGAGCCAGCCCGCCGAGAAGCCCGAGAAGTAGGCGTAATCCGAGAAGATCGCCTGCGGCGTCTCGAAGGCTTCGAGCTGCACGAGGAAGCAGGTCTCGCAGACGAAGGCATGGAGCGGGTGGAACATCTCGCCCCGGTTCGCCCGCTCCGCCGGCACATAGGCGTTGGCGAGCGGCGACAGCCCGAGATCGACCAGGCTCCGATCGAGGCGCGCGCCGCAGAGACGGCAGGTGCGGAGTGCGGTCACGCCGGTCAGGCTCCCAGGGCTTCGTAGGCGCCGATCTGCGCCAGGGTGAGATCGCGGGCGCTGGCCCCCGTGGCCTCGGCCCGGTACCAGGCGGCGGTCCAGGCGAGCGCCGCGTCGAGGCGCAGGCGCCGGTCCCAGCCGAGATGGGCCCGGGCCTTGGCGGAATCGACCTTGAGGAAGGTCGCCTCGTGCGGGTGGATCGCCTCGGAGAGGTGCCACAGGGCCTCCGGACCCCAGCCCTGCGCGAGTTCATCGACGATATGGGCCACGGGCCGGCAATCCTCGTCCGCCGGGCCGAAGTTCCAGGCCTCGGCATAGCGGGCGCCCGCCTCGCCGCACAGGCATTCGGCGAGGCGCAGGTAGCCGCTCAGGGGTTCCAGCACGTGCTGCCAGGGACGGGTGGCGTGCGGCGCGCGGATTTCCACGGACTCGCCCCGCGCGAAGGCCCGGACGAGGTCGGGCACGAGCCGGTCCTTCGACCAGTCGCCGCCGCCGATGACGTTGCCCGCGCGCGCGGTGGCGAGACGGCAATCCCGCTCGGCGAGGAACGAGGCGCGGTAGGCCGCCGCAACGAGTTCGGCGCAGGCCTTGGAGCTGCTGTAGGGGTCGTGCCCCCCGAGGGCCTCGGTCTCACGGTAACCGTAGGGCCATTCGCGGTTCTCGTAGGCCTTGTCGCTCGTCACCACCACGACCGCGCGCACGGAGGGTGTCGCCCGTACCGCCTCCAGCAGGTGGGCGGTGCCCATGACGTTGATGGCGTAGGTGGCGAGCGGTTCCTGGTAGGAGGCCCGTACCAGGGCCTGCGCCGCCATATGGATGACGATCTCGGGCGCGGTCGCCGCGAGGGCGTCGCGCACGGCGCCCGCATCCCGGATGTCGACGAAGTGCGAGTCGAGGCCGGAGTCGATCTGTGCTGCCGCGAACAGGTTCGGCGTCTCCTCCGGGGCGAGGGCCAGCCCGCTCACCCGCGCGCCCAGACGCTCCAGCCAGAGGCAGAGCCACCCGCCCTTGAAGCCGGTATGCCCGGTGACGAGCACCCGCCGCCCGGCCCAGAAGGCGGGATCCGGGTTCGGGTCGCGGGTACGCGGCAGGGGGAAGGGCGAGGGCTGCACGCTTCGATCGGTCTCCGGTGGCTTGACGCGTCGTCGGCGGATTTCAGGCGGATCTCGAGACTACCAGCACTTCCAGGGCGCGGCATCGCCCGCCCAGAGGGCTTCGAGGTGGTTCTTGTCGCGCAACGTATCCATCGCCTGCCAGAAGCCGGAATGGACGAAGGCCGCGAGTTGCCCGTCGGCGGCCAGACCCTCCAGCGGTTCGGCCTCCCAGACGGTGGAATCGCCTGCGATCCGATCGAGGACGCTTGGCGAGAGCACGAAGAAGCCCCCGTTGATCGTCGCACCGTCGCCCGCCGGCTTCTCACGGAAGTTGCGGACCGCCCCGTCCTCGATTTCCAGGGCGCCGAAGCGGCCGGGCGGCGTCACCGCCGTGAGGGTGGCGAGCCTGCCATGCGCCCGGTGGAAGGCGGCGAGCGCCGTCAGATCCACGTCGGCGACGCCATCGCCGTAGGTCATGAAGAAGTCCTCGTCACCGAGGTACTCGCGCACGCGCTTCAGGCGCCCGCCGGTCATCGTGGTCTCGCCGGTCTCGATCAGCGAGACGCGCCAGTCCTCGGCGGTGCTGCGGTGGAAATCCACGTGGCCGCGCCCGACGTCGATGGTGACGTCGGACAGGTGCAGGCGGTAGTTCAGGAAGAACTCCTTGATGACGTAGCCCTTGTAGCCGAGGCAGATCACGAACTCGCGCACCCCGTGGGCGGCGAAGATCTGCATGATGTGCCAGAGGATCGGGCGACCGCCGATCTCCAGCATGGGCTTGGGACGCGTTACCGTCTCCTCGGAGAGGCGCGTGCCGAGGCCGCCTGCGAGGATCACTGCCTTCATGGGGCCTGGATAGTCCTTGGGCGGTTCCGGGTCGGATCGTGACGGGGGCGAAAGCCTCCAGGGCCTGGAGATCGCAATCCCCGGAAGGACGGTGCGCAGGACCGTCGCAAGGCTTAGTCGAGGGGTCCAGCTTCGTCCAGGCAGCCCATCAGGCCGGGCCGATGAACGGCGTGCCCCCTGCAGAGGCGCTTTCGAGTTGAGAATCGGACGCCGGTCCATCGCTGTCATGCCAGCTTCACATGCGCGGGCCATGCCCCACCGGGCGGCGCGGCCCTGCTTGCGGCGAGGTTGCACCTTGCCCGGTGACCCCGTTTGCCGGTGGACGCACCCGGATCGACCGGCGCGGGGGCATCGCCCGCACGCTATCGTATCGAAGAGGATGGACAATGCGGGCGGCGGACGAGCGCGTGAGGGCCGAACCCGGCGAGGGCTCGGCCGGCGCCGCGATGGACCCATGCCCCAGGGCTTTGAAGGGCGACGGGGGGCCCGAGCGAACCATGACGAAGTCCGACAAGCGCCTGCGCCCACCCGGCGCCAAGAGCGTCGGCTGGGCCCTGGTCCAGGCCGCGCGCCTGCATCGCTCCCGGATCGGCGACCGGCTCGCCGCCCTCGACCTCTTCGCCGGCCAGGAGCAGGTGGTTCAGGCGCTTGCGGCGGCCGGCACCATGACGATGGGCGACCTTGCAGCGACCCTGCGGGTGCGCCCGCCCACCGCCTCGAAGACCATCTCGCGGCTGGCCGCCCTCGGCTTCGTCGAGCGCCGGGCCGAGGCCGGCGATGGCCGCATCGTGCGCGTTCGCCTCACCGAAGCGGGCCTCGCCAAGGCCGCCGCCATCGAGCGCCTCTGGGACGAGGTCGAGGCCGAACTTCTCGACGGCTTCGACGGCAAGGAGAAGCGGCGCCTGCGCAAGCTGCTGCGGAAGGTGGCCCGCAACCTCGCGGATGTTTCAGGCGTCAGCGGCCACGAGGTCGAGGGCGATTCCGACCTGGACGAAGACGAATCCGACCTTCTCGCGGTGTCGGACGCCCCGTAGCGCCATCAGCGCAGACGGAACGGCTCGAGGCGGCCCGTCGCGCGGCGCTGGTCTGCGAGGCGGGTCTGCGCCTGGGCTGGAGATGGGCGGGCCGGCGCCACGGTCGCCGCCGGCGCCCCTTGCTTGCGGGTCATCCCCGAGCCGGCATGCAACCGACGGCCTGAGCGGCGCGTGCTCCTCCGCGCCCATCGGAGCGCGAGGTTTGCGGCGATCCGGTCGAGCAGCAACAGGAGTGCGGACAGGAGGATCGCGATGGAGCAGGCTACGCCGATCACGAGCCCCCAGATCCCAGGCGCGGGCACGGCCATCAGACTGATCAATCCAACGCTCGCCAGCATGGGGATCGCCCTTGCCATATTAGCCACCCCCGTATTCCGGCGCGCTATAGCATCCAGATGAAATCATAACTTTCGGTGGATGGGAGTCGCGCACTCGTCCGGCTGAGCCCCGCGCCGGGTGCGGATGTCCGCCGGGGCGACGTTGTTTAAAGCCACCTCCCTGGCGGACCCCGCACCGGGGTGGAGCACCGGCGATCGGGATCGTGCCATGGTGAGGGATTCGAGGGACGCTCCGGCATCCGGCCGGCGACTGGCCGGCATCGCGCTCATGTGCGGGACCCTGGCGTTCTTCGCCTGCCTCGACGCCTCCGCGAAATCCCTGGCCGGCATGGGCGTCGATCCGCTGCTCTCGACCTTCATGCGCTACGCGGTGAACGTCACCCTGGTTCTCATGGTGCTCAACCCGGTGCGAAGTCCGGGAGTCGCGCGCACGAACCGACCGGCGCTCCAGATCCTGCGCTCGCTGCTGCTGTTCGGCTCCACCGCCCTCAACTTCCTGGCCCTGCGCCAGCTTCAACTCGCCGAGACCCTGTCGATCCAGTTCGCCACGCCCCTCATGGTGGCGCTGCTCGCCGGACCGCTCCTGGGCGAGTGGTCGTCACCGCGTCGCCTGGCGGCGGTGGGGATCGGCTTCCTGGGCGTGCTGGTGATCGTCAGGCCGGGGGTCGGTGCGTTCCAGCCGGCGGTGCTCCTCAGCATCGGCAACATGCTGTGCTACGCGTTCTACGTGCTGACCACGCGAAAGCTCGCGGGTGTCGATTCGACGGCCACCACGGTGTTCTATTCGGGACTCGCCGGGCTCGCGGTGATGAGCCCGCTCCTGCCCTGGATCTGGACGACGCCGAGGGCCTGGGGCGCCTGGGCGTTGCTGATCGGCGTCGGGCTCTTCGGCACGTTGGGGCACTGGCTGCTGGTGCTGGCCCATGCGAGGGCACCGGCCAATGTGCTGGCGCCCTTCATCTACACGCAACTGCTCTGGTCGGTGCTGCTCGGCTACTTCGTCTTCGGCGACGTGCCGAACCGATGGACGCTGGCGGGCGCATCCATCGTCATCGGATCCGGGCTCTACCTCTTGGCCCAGGAGCGCCGCGCGACGCCTCAGCGGTGACGGCGGCGATGCGCGGGACGGCGCGACTTCATGCGCGTGCGGTAGGCGCGACGGCCCGGATCGATGCCGAGCGCCCCGTTCACCGTACCGACCGCGCCGCCGACCGCACCGCCGACGATGCCGCCCACCGGGCCGGCGACCCGGTCGCCCTCGGCGGCGCCACGCCGGATGCCGCCCGGCAGGCCCTGCGCTTGCGCCGCGCCCGACAGGGCGAAGGCGGAGAGGACGAGGCTGGCGGCGAGCAGAGCTTTTCTCATGGCGGAACCTCCTGATGACGCTGCGTCTCGGCCGGGTTCTCATGGCGAACCAATCCCGAGCGCGTGTGAGACAACCGCCGAGCTTGAAAAAGGTGGCATCCAAAGTTCGCGCGGCCTTCCGGCAGCGCAAAGCTCGCTGGTCTCACGCCGGTGCCACTGCTAGAAGCCGCCGCATGTGCGCTGATGGTGATCCCCGTAGCTGGGCTGGTCCGCAGACCCTGTCCGGTCCGCGAATTATGAGCCCGGCCTCCGCCTGAGGGCCGCCGCGGCGGCCCGATGCGAAGGCCGGGAGGGCGAAGCTTCGCCTCCGTTCCGCCGGGCCGGTGCCGCGTCACCACCCGCTCCATCCTTCGCGCCGAAGACCCGACAGATTCCCATGAGCGACCAGACCGTCCCGACTCGCGACTATTCCAAGACCCTGTTCCTGCCCCAGACCGAGTTCCCGATGCGGGCCGGGCTGCCCGTGCGCGAGCCTCTGCTGCTGGAGCGCTGGGCCTCCATCGCTCTCTACGGGCAGATCCGCGCACAGGCCGCCGGCCGGCCGAAATTCGTGCTGCATGACGGGCCCCCCTACGCCAACGGCAACATCCACATCGGCACGGCGCTGAACAAGATCCTGAAAGACGTCATCGTCCGGGCGCAGGGGTCGCTCGGCTTCGACGCCAACTACGTGCCCGGCTGGGACTGCCACGGCCTGCCCATCGAATGGAAGATCGAGGAGCAGTACCGCGCCAAGGGCCGCAACAAGGACGACGTGCCCGTCATCGAATTCCGCCAGGAATGCCGCACCTTCGCGGGCCACTGGTTGAACGTGCAGCGCGAGGAGTTCAAGCGCCTCGGCGTCACCGGCGACTGGGACCACCCCTACGTCACCATGTCGTTCCCGGCGGAAGCCGCCATCGCCCGCGAGCTGATGGCCTTCGCAACGACCGGACAGCTCTATCGCGGCTCGAAGCCGGTGATGTGGTCGGTGGTGGAGAAGACCGCCCTCGCCGAAGCCGAGGTCGAGTACGAGGACATCGTCAGCGACGCGATCTTCGCCGCCTTCCGGATCACCGCCGGCGCGGCCGAAGATCTCGATGCTGCACGAGTCGTGATCTGGACGACGACGCCCTGGACGATGCCGGCAAACCGCGCGGTCGCCTATTCGCGGCGGGTCGCCTACAGCCTTTACCGGGTGACGGCGGCGGCCGAGGACAACTGGGCCAAGGTGGGCGACGCCTACATCCTCGCCGACACGCTCGCGGCTTCCGTCTTCGCAGCTGCGCGCGTCGAGGGTTTCGAACGCCTGCGCGCGGTGGCACCTGCCGAACTCGCGGGCCTCACCCTCAGCCATCCGCTCGCGGGCCATGTCCCCGGCTACGACTTTTCCGTTCCGCTCCTCGACGGCGAGCACGTCACCGACGAGGCCGGCACCGGGTTCGTCCATACGGCGCCGAGCCATGGCCGCGAGGATTTCGAGGTTTGGACGGCCAACGGTCGGGCCCTCGCCGCGCGCGGCATCGAGACCCGCATCCCCTACACCGTGGATGCCGACGGGGCGCTGACCGAGGAAGCACCCGGTTTCACGGGAAAACTCGTTCTTAACCACAAGGGCGAGAAGGGCGACGCCAACAAGGCGGTCATCGCGGCGCTCACCGAGGCCGGTACCCTGGTGGCGCGCGGCACGCTCAAGCACAGCTATCCGCATTCCTGGCGCTCGAAGAAACCGGTGATCTTCCGGAACACGCCGCAATGGTTCATCGCGCTGGACAAGCCCGTGCCGTCCCTCGACGGCGACACCCTGCGCGACGTGGCCCTGCGCTCCATCGAGGAGACGCGATGGGTTCCGCCGCAGGGTAAGAACCGCATCAACGGCATGGTGGCCAACCGCCCCGACTGGGTAGTCTCGCGCCAGCGCGCCTGGGGCGTGCCCATCACCGTCTTCGTCAAGCACGGCACCCACGAGGTGCTGCGCGACGACCGCGTGAACGCCCGGATCGTGGAGGCCTTCCAGGCGGAGGGCGCCGATGCCTGGTTCACGGATGCGGACGGCGCCCGCTTCCTGCAGCCCGACTATGACCCGTCGGAGTACGAAAAAGTCACCGACGTTCTCGACGTCTGGTTCGATTCCGGCTCGACCCACGCCTTCGTGCTGGACGATCCGGAGCAGTTCCCGGGGCTCTCCGGCGTGAAGCGGAAGCGCGACGGCGGCACCGATACAGTGATGTACCTGGAGGGCTCCGATCAGCATCGCGGCTGGTTCCAGTCCTCGCTGCTGGAATCCGCCGGCACGCGCGGGCGCGCGCCCTACGACATCGTCCTCACCCACGGGTTCGTGCTCGACCCCAAGGGCCTGAAGATGTCGAAGTCGAAGGGCAACGTGGTGGCGCCCCAGAACGTCATCAAGGATTCCGGCGCGGATATCCTGCGCCTCTGGGTCGCCGCCTCCGACTATGCCGACGACCTGCGCATCGGCCCGGAGATCATCAAGACCTTCGCGGAGACCTACCGCAAGTTGCGCAACTCGATCCGCTGGATGCTGGGCTCGCTGGCCCATTTCGAGCCGGGCACCGAGATCGCGCATGCGGATCTGCCCGAGTTGGAGCGCCTGATCCGGCATCGCTTGAGCGAACTCGATGGCGAGATCCGCGAGGCTTATGCCACCTTCGATACCAAGCGCGTGGTGGCGCTCCTCAACGGCTTCATGACGGGCGACCTCTCGGCCTTCTACTTCGATGTTCGCAAGGACGCGCTCTACTGCGATCCGGCCTCCTCGGCTGTGCGCCGGGCCGCTCTCCAGGTCATCGACGAGACCTTCCGCCGGGTCACGATCTGGCTGGCGCCCGTCCTTGCCTTCACGGCCGAGGAGGCCTGGCTCGACCGCTACCCGTCCGAGACGGGCTCGGTCCACCTTCAGACCCTGCCGGAGACGCCGGCCTCCTGGCGGGACGAGGCTCTGGCAACCCGCTGGCAGGCGATCCGTCGCGTGCGCCGGGTGGTCACCGGGGCGCTCGAGATCGAGCGGACGGCCAAGCGCATCGGCGCAAGCTTGGAGGCGGCGCCCACCGTATTCATCGCCGACGCGGCCTTGCGGTCCGTCATTGAGGGAGTGGACTTCGCCGATATCTGCATCACCTCCGCCATCCGTATCGCGGAGGGCGAGGGCCCGTCGGACGCCTTCCGTCTGGACGATGTGCGCGGCGTCGGGGTCGTTCCCGCCCTCGCCGAGGGACGCAAGTGCGCCCGCTCGTGGCGTGTGACCCCCGAGGTCGGCAGCGATCCGGATTATCCCGACGTGACGCCCCGCGACGCCCGCGCCCTGCGCGAGTGGGACGACGCCCATGCGGGGATGGGCGCCGCGTGAGCGGACCGACCATCGTCTTCTCAGACGCGACGCGGCCATCGTCCCCCTTATGGGGAAGGGTTGGAGGTGGGGGTGGCTGGGCAACCCTCCGCCGCCCGAGGCCAGCGAAGTCATCCCCACTCCCAACCTCTCCCCACAAGGGGAGAGGGACATGTGGGCTCTTCCAAAGGCCGCATGCATGAAATCAAAAGCCTGCCACAGCGTGAGGACCAGCCCTTGCGCCTGACCCCGTTCCGCCTCGGCTTCGCTGCACTCCTCGCCACCCTCCTCCTCGATCAGGCCTCTAAGCTCGGGCTCTATTTCGGCACCGACCTCGTGCTGACGCAGCCCTGGCGCCTTGCCCCCTTCATGGACCTCCTGGTGGTCTGGAACCGGGGCGTGTCCTACGGGATGTTCCAGCAGGAAGGCAACCTCGGCCGGTGGGTGTTGGTCGCGGTCTCGTGCCTCGCGGCGATCGCCCTGACGATCTGGATGCGCCGGGCTGAAACGCGCCTGCTGGGCCTGGCCCTCGGGCTGGTGGCGGGGGGTGCCATCGGCAATGCCATCGACCGGGCCGCCTACGGCGCGGTGTTCGACTTCGTGCACCTGCACTGGGGGACGTGGTCCTGGTACGTGTTCAACGTCGCCGATGCGGCCATCGTCGCCGGTGTCGTGGGCCTGATTCTCGACAGCCTCTGGCCGACACCCAAAAGCACCAGTTCGGATCTTTGAGGGCGGTCGCGCGGGTGGTGCGCGCCTGTGTTCCATAAACCACACCCGGATTCGTTGTGCCGGCAAGGCTGGTGCACTGCGGTCAAGGCGCCATACGATCGCCCGAAACCAGGATCAGGCCGGACGGGTCGGATCAGGATCGCGGCACACGGCGACCAGCCGGACTCGGGGAACCGGGACCAACTCACCGGGCGGAAAGCGGGGACAGCATGATCGGGCATCGCGTTTGGCTGGTGGCGGTGGGCATTCTGAGCGCCGGAAGCGCACAGGCCCAGCAGGGCGTGTTCATGCGTGACGCCTTGAGCAATATCGGCCTGATTGAACCCGAGAAGCCGGCGATCACCTACCGCGAGCGGGCTCCCCTGGTCATGCCACCGAAGCTCGACGGACGGGCCCTGCCGCCGCCGCGCCAGCCCGAGGCCTCGGCGCAATGGCCCAAGGACCCCGAGGTCGTCCAGCGCGAGCGGGACCGCGAGGAGGCTAAGAAGCCGGTCCTGCGCGGTGCGCAGGGACGGATGAACGACAACAACATGACCCTGTCCGTCGACGAAATGCGCGGTGGGCGCCGGGCCGATGCCCAGGTCCGTACCGAGGCGGGTCGGACCGAGGGTGACAACGACGACCGCAATTCGTTCTGGGCGAACCCCTTTGGCCTGCGTTCGGCAGAAGTGTCGGAGCCATCCGCGGTGGAGCCCGACCGCGACGTGCTCACCGATCCGCCGACCGGCTACCGGAAGGCGCCCCGCAAGGTCGCCAAGTCCAACGGTGATCCCGTGAACAACCCCTACCGCGAGCGCGAGGAATCCGATCCGGCCGCCTACGTGCGCGCACGCTCGGCGAACTGAACCTCGGGTCCCGCCCGCTGCCGCAGGGGCAGCGGGTACCGCGAGACGACCCGTCTCCTGCCCCTCCGACGCAGCCCAGTGGCGCGGAGCCGGCGCAATACCAACATGACGGACGGCCGCCGTAGCAGCCGGACGCGGAAAGAAGAGCTTCGATGCACCTGTTCAGGAAGGACATGCCCCTCTTCGGACCGTCGCGTGGCCATGCCAGCGCGGGCCGGGCGGAAGCCGCTCCCTTCGGGCGCTCCGAGGCCGGTGGTCCTGAGGTCAGCGCCTTCGCCCTCGACAATGGCCTCGACGTCGTCGTCGTTCCGGATCATCGCGCTCCCGTCGTCACCCACATGGTGTGGTACCGCAACGGCTCGGCCGATGATCCGCTGGGCCAGTCCGGTATCGCCCACTTCCTCGAGCACCTGATGTTCAAGGGCACCGAGCGGCATCCGATCGGCGCCTTCTCGAAGGCCGTCTCGGGCCTCGGCGGCCAGGAGAACGCCTTCACCTCCTACGATTACACCGCCTACTTCCAGCGTGTGGCCCGCGACCACCTCCGGACCATGATGGAGTTCGAGGCCGACCGCATGACCGGCCTCGTTCTGGACGACGCCGTGGTGGCGCCCGAGCGTGACGTGGTGCTGGAGGAGCGCCGCATGCGGGTCGAGACCGACCCCTCGGCCCAGCTCTCCGAGGCGATGGCCGCCTCCCTCTTCGTGCACCATCCCTACGGCACGCCGATCATCGGCTGGATGCATGAGATCGAGGAGCTGAACCGCACCCACGCCCTCGACTACTACAAGCGCTTCTACACACCCGAGAACGCCATTCTGGTGGTGGCGGGCGACGTGACGCCGGACGACGTCCGCCGCATGGCCGACGACACCTATGGCCGCGTCACCCCTCAGGGCGCCCGGCCCGTGCGGGTCCGGGCCAGGGAGCCGGAGCCGAAGGCTCTGCGCCGCCTCGCGGTGGCCGACCCGAAGGTCGAGCAGCCCACCCTGCAGCGGCTCTACCTCACACCCTCCTGCATCACCGCCCGCGACGGCGAGTGCCACGCGCTGGAACTGCTGGCCGAGGTGATGGGCGGCGGCTCCACCTCCTATCTCTACCGCAAGCTGGTGATGGAACTCGGCGTCGCCGTGAATGCGGGGGCCTGGTACATGGGCTCCGCCATCGACGACACCCGCTTCTCGGTCTACGCGATCCCGGCCGAGGGCGTCAGCCTCGAGAAGCTCGAAGAAGAGGTCGACCGCGTCCTGCGCCGCGTTCCCTCAGAGGCGCTCGGTGCGGAGGCGATCGAGCGGGCCAAGACGCGGCTCGTGGCCGAGACGGTTTATTCCTCCGACAGCCAATCCTCCCTCGCCCGCATCTACGGCTCGGCGCTGGCCATCGGCGAGAGCATCGAGGAGGTCCGCCGCTGGCCCTCCGACATCGAAGGCGTGACGCAGGCCCGCCTCGCAGCGGTGGCCGAGCGCTACCTGACGCCGTCCCGGTCGGTCACCGGATACCTGACCAAGGCCCGAGAGGCTGAATCGGCCTGAGCCGCCCCGGCCCTCAAGCCGGCTATCGCCCTTCTCGGAGGCCGCGGCGCCCGCCGCCGCGCCCCGCACAGCATGAGGTTTCCATGACGGCCACCGTCAATCTCGTCGATACCGCCCGCTCCGCGACCTCGCCGACCCAGGCCGTGCCCGTCGCGACCGCCACCGGCATCGAGGCGTGGCACGTCGAATCCCCGGTGGTGCCCCTGATCGCCCTGGCCTTCACCTTCGAGGGTGGCGCCGCACAGGATCCCGACGGCAAGGCCGGCGTTGCGCAGATGCTCGCGCGCCTCCTCGACGAGGGCGCCGGCGACCTCTCCTCCGATGCCTTCCAGGAGCGTCTCGCCTCCCGCGCCATCGAGCTTTCCTTCCACGCCGGCGCCGACGCGCTGGGTGGCTCCCTGAAGATGCTGGTCAAGCACGCGGACGAGGCCATCGACCTCCTGGCGCTCGCCCTGGCCAAGCCCCGCCTCGACCCCGACGCCATCGAGCGGGTGCGGGCCCAGACTCTCGCCGGGTTGCGCTACCAGCAGAACGACCCAGGCGTGATGGCGTCACGCCGCTTCTTCGCGGAAGCCTATGCGGGCCATCCCTATGCCCGTCCCTCCTCCGGCACCGCCGAGAGCATCGCGGCGATCACCCGCGACGACCTCGTGGCGATGCATCGCCGGATCATCGGGCGCGGCGCCGTGAAGGTCGCGGCCGTGGGCGCCATCGACGCCGCCCGCCTCGCCGAGGCCCTCGATCGCGCCTTCGGCAAGCTCGACCTGGCCGAGCCCCTCGCAGCCGTGCCGCAGACGCGGGTGCAGAACCTCGGCCAGCGCCACGTGGTCGATCTCGATGTTCCGCAATCCGTGATCCGCTTCGGCATGAACGGCGTGCCGTGGCGCGACCCCGACTTCATCCCCGCCTACGTCCTGAACCATATTCTCGGGGGCGGCTCCTTCACCTCCCGTCTCTTCCAGGAGGTGCGCGAGAAGCGCGGCTTGGCCTACTCGGTGGGAACCTCGCTGGTCAGCCACCGCGCCGCCTCGATGACCTGGGGCTACACCGCCACCAAGAACGAGCGGGTCGGCGAAGCCCTGTCGGTGATCGGCGAGGAGATCGGCCGCCTCATCACCGAGGGGCCCTCGGACGAGGAGTTGCAGAAGGCCAAGGATTACCTGACCGGCTCCTACGCGCTCGGCTTCGACACCTCGACCAAGATCGCGCACCAGCTCGTGCAGATCGCCTTCGAGGGCCTCGGCATGGACTACATCGCCCGGCGTAACGACCTCGTCGCCAACGTCACCCAGGCCGATATCCGGCGCGCCGGTGCCCGCACCTTCGCGGATGGGAAGATGCTGGTGGTGGCCGCTGGCCGGCCCACCGATTTCTGACGGACCGCAGGGTTGCGCGCGGATTCGGACGAACCGCCGCGCCTCTTTGCGGCTTCTCGGGACTGTACGCGGGCATGGCGGTTGCTAGTTTCCGCCGGAGCAGCGACGATGCTGCGCCGCTCGCTTTCAAGCTCGGGACAGTCCGGATGACATCACGCCTCGCCTCCCTGCCGGGCCGAATCGCCCTCGTCGCCGCGATGGGACTCGCTGCAACGCCTGCCCTGGCGCATCCGGGCCATGAGGCGGCCAGCGGGCTGTCACAGGGCTTCCTCCACCCCTTGAGCGGCCTCGACCATCTCCTCGCCATGGTCGCGGTCGGCCTCATCGCCGCGCGGATCGGAGGCCGGGCCCTTGTCCTGGTGCCCCTGTCCTTCCTCGGCATGATGGCGCTGGGTGGGGCTCTGGGAGCCGGCGGCATCGGCCTTCCCTTCGTGGAGATTGGCATCGCCCTTTCGGTGGTGGTGCTCGGGGCCTCACTCGCCCTGCGGCCGCCCCTGCCCGTCGCCGCCGCCATGGTGCTGGTCGGCGCCTTCGCCGTGTTCCACGGGCATGCCCACGGCGCCGAGATGCCGGAGACAGGTTCGGGCCTCGCCTACGGCCTCGGCTTTCTCGGCGCGACCGCGCTCCTCCACGCGATTGGCCTCGGACTCGGCCTGTCCGCCGGGCGCCTCGCCCGCAGCCTTCCCGCCCTGCGGGTGGCCGGCGCGGGCCTCGCCGTCGCGGGCCTCGGCCTTCTGGCCGGCGCGCTCTGAACGCCGCGCCTGCGCGCTTCGCACGGCCCCCGCGAGGGGCCGTTTTTGTTTTTGCCGTTCGCGCACCCATCTGACGGGCCCGTCCACCGTTCAGGGATCAGCCGATGCAACTCACCGGTATTCACCACCTCACCGCCATCACCGCGCAAGCGGCCGACAACCTGGCCTTCTACACACGCGTACTGGGCCTGCGCCTGGTGAAGAAGACGGTGAACCAGGACGATGTCTCCGCCTACCACCTGTTCTACGCCGATGGCCTCGCCTCCCCCGGGACGGACATCACCTTCTTCGACTGGCCGGCTCCATCGGAGCGACGCGGCACCAACAGCCTCAGCCGCACCGCCCTGCGGGTTGCCGGCTCCGGAGCCATCGACTGGTGGCGCGAACATCTGGCGCGGCAGGGCGTGAATCACGCCGTCCCGGTGGAGCGCGACGGCCGCCTGACCCTCGACTTCGAGGATGGCGAGGGCCAGCGCCTGATGCTGGTGGACGATGGCGGGATCGGTGAGGCCCATCCCTGGACGCAGAGCCCCGTGCCGACCGAGCACCAGATCCGCGGCCTCGGCCCGATCCGGCTCAGCGTAGCCCAGATCGAGCGCACGGCGGCCGTGCTCACCGAGGTGCTGGGCATGCGCCACGACCGGATCTACGAGTTGCCCGAGGGCGAGGTTCGCGTCTTCAGCATGGGCGATGGCGGCCCGGCGGCCGAACTCCACCTCGTCGCCGAGCCGAATCTTCCGCAGGCGCGCCAGGGAGCGGGCGCCGTGCATCACGTCGCCTTCCGGATCCCGGACGCGGCTTACGACGCCTGGGCCGATCGCCTGAAGCAGCGCCGCATGCCCTCCAGCGGGCCGGTGGACCGCTACTACTTCCGCAGCCTCTACTTCCGCGAGCCGAACGGCATCCTGTTCGAGATCGCCACGGATGGACCGGGCTTCGCGACGGACGAGCCGATGGAGACGCTGGGCGAGCGCCTCGCCTTGCCGCCCTTCCTCGAAGGTCGCCGCGCCGAGATCGAGGCAGGGCTGAAGCCCCTGTAATCGCAAGAGCACCGTACCAAGCGCGTTTCGCAAACGAAACGCGCCGAGGCGGATCGGCTGGGCGGAATGATCTGTTGCGGCCGAGGGTCCCTGAGGGGGATCCGGCCGCTCGGCTCGCCCTCATTTCCTCGACGAGGTCGCCATCACTCGTCCTACCGGCGCGATCCGGCTCGAGTGAAGCGGCGAAGGGATGGTTCAGCGAGGCCTCTGCTTCGGGCCGACAAGTATTATCGCCGCTCGGCGATGATCCCCGCGCCAGCCTACCGACCTGGTGAGGCTGATCGGACCGGCCCAGCCGATGATCTTGGTTTTACCCTGTCTCCTACATCGCCGCGGGGAACACGATTCTCCACTCCCGGAGGGGCGACTTCTCCCATGGAAAGGCTGGGAGCGAGACCAGAAGACGACCAGACTAATGTTTGAGCTGTACTGACTGTCCGAATACAGTCGTCGGCGAAAACAAAATCGATTAAACAAGTTTTAGCGTGTATTGGCGATGATGGATCCCGGAGGCAAAACCTCCGGTCGGCAAGAGCAATGATAAGGCTCCGACATTCCCCCATCCCATTGGAATTCAGGCTGAACAATGTTCAAGTTGTCGATCGCCAAAAAATTAGGATTTTTCTCAGGCCTTGGTATTCTCCTGGCGGTCGGAATGGTCGCGAATCAGTGGATGGCCAACCAGCGGATCACCCAGTCGATCGAGACCGTGTGGCGGGAGCAGACGATCCTCGACGGCATCAAGAACGCGCAGCTCGCCCTGGCGCAGATCCAGGTCGCCTTCCGTGACACGCGCCTGTTCGAGACGGAAGCAACCTTCAAGGAGGCCGTCGGCCGGATCCGGACCAACTTCGATTCCGCCCGCGAGGGGCTCAAGACACCGATCCGGATCGCCCTGAAACCCGACGTCCTCAAGGATATCGACACCGCGCTGGCGCAATTCACCGATCTGGCCCTCAAGTCGGCGGCCGCCGTGACCTTCGACCAGGGCCGCAAGAGGATCGACGAGGCGGCCCTGGCGGCCACGGCAGACCAGCGGATGACCGCCCGCAAGAACGCGCTCGTCGCGATCGAGCAATCTCTCGCCAATGCGCAACGCTTCACCGATGAGGCGCGGCTGTCGTCCTCCAGCGCCGTGGAAACCGCCACCGTTCTGGGCCTCGTGATCGGCTTTGTGGCGACCCTCCTTCAGGCCGGGTCGGCCCTCTTCTCGATGACGATGGTCGCACGCCCGATACGCGGAATGACGGACGCCATGAACCGGCTCGCCGAAGGCGATGTCGCGGTCGCGATCCCGGATCGGACGCGCGGGGACGAACTCGGAGCCATGG
Organism: Methylobacterium sp. FF17; assembly: GCF_025813715.1. Lineage (NCBI taxonomy): Bacteria > Pseudomonadati > Pseudomonadota > Alphaproteobacteria > Hyphomicrobiales > Methylobacteriaceae > Methylobacterium > Methylobacterium flocculans. Next base: position 1,836,692 of record NZ_CP107532.1, on the reverse strand, counting down.
CGGCGGCGGTGCAGGTGTTCAAGGACGGCATGATCCGCAACCGCGCCCTCGAGTCGGAAACCGAGCGCCTGCGCCTCGCCGCCGAGACGGAACGCAAGGCCGGGATGCAGACCCTCGCCAACGAGTTCGAGGCGGCGGTCGGCGGGATCGTGAACAGGGTGTCTGCTGCGGCCATCGAAATGCAAGCGACCGCCTCGCAGCTGACGGCATCCGCCGAGGAGACGTCGGCACAGTCGAGTGCGGTCCTGGCAGCCGCGGAGGAAGCCTCGGCCAACGTCACCGCCGTAGCCGGTTCGGCCGAGGAACTGGGAACCTCCGTGGCGGAGATCGGCCGTCAGGTCGCCCGCTCGGCGGATATGACCGCCGCCGCCGTCCGCGAGGCGGAGCAGACCGCACTGGCGGTCGCGGAACTCCGCGAGGTCGCCGCCAGCATCGGCGATGTCGTGAACCTCATCACCAACCTCGCCGGACAGACCAATCTCCTCGCCCTCAACGCGACGATCGAAGCAGCGCGGGCCGGAGAAGCGGGCCGGGGCTTCGCCGTGGTCGCCTCGGAGGTGAAGGAACTCGCCAACCAGACCGCCAAGGCAACGACGGAAATCTCCGCGAAGATCGCGGCGATCCAATCCTCGACCCGCCAGGCGGCGGGCGCCATCGACGGGATCTCCTCGACGATCCACGGGATCGACGAGACGGCCGCCGCCATCTCGGCATCGGTCGCGCAGCAGGATGCCGCAACCCGGGAGATCGCCGGTTCGGTGGCGCAAGCCTCGATCGGCACCGGCGAGGTCAGCGCCAACATCATTGGCGTCGCCCGCGCGGCTCAGGAGACCGGCGCCGGGGCCGGCCAGGTGTTCACCGCCTCGTCGGAACTCGCGCGGCAGGCCGAACGGCTGAGCGCGGAGGTACGGACGTTCCTTCACACGGTCCGCGCCGCCTGAACCGAGGCCTGATCGCCCCTGTTCCGCCAGGGGCTGTGAGCGCCGCCTGCCTCGCGATGAGGCAGGCGGCGTGCGTCGTCGCCGGAGCGTTGGTGACACCCGTCCCTCGGTGAGGAGCAGCGGAGCCCTCGCCGAACCGCCTCCCGCGGCGGGCGTTCCCGCAACGCCCAGGGTGAGGATTCGGGACGCGATCATATCCCTCACGGCGCCGGCACCCCTAAGTCGGAGCAATTCCAAACAGTTGGCGGTTTCGCTGCCTGCGCGCCTGCTATGCCTTGACGGGCGTGCCGCAGGTGCGAGAAGACCCCACGCAAAGCTTCGAGAGAGATTCGAGACGGACCGTCGATGAGCAAGTTCAACGAGGAGCGTGTGCTGAGCGTCCATCACTGGACCGACACGCTGTTCTCCTTCCGCACCACCCGCGATCCCGCCTTCCGCTTCCGCAACGGCGAATTCGTGATGATGGGTCTTGAGGTCGAGGGCCGGCCGCTGCTGCGCGCCTACAGCGTCGTCTCCGCCAATTACGAGGAGGAGCTGGAGTTCTTCTCGATCAAGGTGCCGAACGGCCCGCTCACCTCGAAGCTGCAGCACCTCAAGGTCGGCGACCCGATCATCGTCGGCAAGAAGCCCACCGGCACCCTGGTGCTCGACAACCTCATGCCGGGCAAGAACCTCTACCTGCTCGGCACCGGCACCGGCCTTGCCCCCTTCATGTCGATCATCAAGGACCCGGAGACCTACGACCGCTTCGAGAAGGTGGTGCTCGTCCACGGCTGCCGGCAAGTGCAGGAACTCGCCTATGGCGAGACCATCACGCAGGACCTGCCGAACCACGAATTCCTCGGCGAGGTGATCAGCGCCGGGCTGATCTACTATCCCACCGTCACCCGCGAGCCCTTCCGCAATCGCGGCCGCATCACCGATCTCATGACCTCCGGCAAGCTGTTCGAGGATATCGGCCTGCCGCCGATGTCGGTGGAGAACGACCGCTTCATGCTCTGCGGCTCGCCCGATATGATCCGGGATACGCGCCAGCTCCTCACCGAGGGCGGCTACGAGGAGGGCAACCACGGCGAGGCCGGCCACTACGTCATCGAGAAGGCGTTTGTCGAGAAGTGACCCGCGTCGAGACGTGAGCCGCGCACCGGCCGTCTTCCTCGTCGGTGCCGGGACGGAGATCGGCAAGACCTACGTCACCGCCGCCCTGACGCGGCGCCTTCGGGTTTCGGGACGCGCCGTGCGCACCCTGAAGCCCCTGGCCAGTGGCGTCCCTCCCCTCGACGATCCGAGCTTCGGCGAGAGCGATACGGCACGCCTGCTCGCGGCACAGGGTCTGCCGGTCACGCCGGAGACGGTGGCGGCCTGCTCGCCCTGGCGCTTCGCCGCCCCGTTGAGCCCGGACCTGGCCGCCGCGCGCGAAGGCCGCTCCCTGGCCCTCAACGACCTCGTCGGCTGGTGCCGTGCGCAGATCACCGCGCTTCCCCCCGACACCACGCTGCTGATCGAGGGCGTGGGCGGTCTGATGAGCCCGGTCACTGCGGATGCCACCGGGCTCGACTGGCTCAAGGCCCTCGGGATGCCCGCCCTCCTCGTCTCGGGCTCCTATCTCGGCGCCATCAGCCATGCGCTGACCGCGATCGAAGTGCTGCGGGCGCACGGCGTACCGCTCCTCGGGACCGTAATCTGCGAGAGTGCGGAGGCGCCGACGCCGCCGGGGACGGTCGCTGCCGCCATCGCCCGGCACGGGGCGACGGCGAGCCACATCGTCACGCGCGATGGCGCCTGCCCGGAGGCCCTCGCCCGCCTCGTGTGACGGGCCGACGGATCCGTCCCGGAATGCTCATTGCCTACTCTGGACGGCCAAGGTCGCGGGCCTACCTCGCTTGTCGGCGGATATCAGCGCCGTTCCCGGAGAATCTGCGCGTGGCTCAAGAGCAATCCCGAACGGGGTCGGAGTCTCGAACCACGCCTGGGGCCTCGCGCCCAGCCGTGATGCTGGGGGCGCTCGGCATCGTCTACGGCGACATCGGGACCTCCCCGCTCTACGCCTTCAAGGAGGCGGTGCGCGCGGCCAGCGCCGGTGCGCCGCCGACGCCGATCGCCGTGACGGGGGCCGTCTCTCTGATCCTGTGGTCGCTGATCCTCATCGTCTCGATCAAGTACGCGGTGCTCATCCTGTGCGCCGACAATCGCGGCGAGGGCGGCATCGTGGCGATGCTGGCGCTGCTGGGCGCTCGCCACGCCAAGCCGGGGTCGTGGGCGGGCGTGCTCCTCGTCGTCGGGCTGATCGGGGCGGCACTCCTCTACGGTGACGGCGCCATCACGCCGGCGATCTCCGTGCTCAGCGCGGTGGAGGGTCTCAAGGTCGAGGCACCGGGCCTGGCGCGCTTCGTGGTTCCGATCACGATCACGATCCTGGTCGGGCTGTTCCTGGTCCAGAGCCGGGGCGTCGCCTTCATCGGCCGCATCTTCGGGCCCGTCATGCTCGTCTGGTTCGTCGTGCTGGCGCTCCTGGGCCTCGGCGGCATCTGGCACGCGCCGCAGATCCTGGCCGCGATCAACCCGCTGAAGGCCGTCGACTTCCTGACCCATGCGGGCTGGCACGTGAGCTTCGCCATGCTGGGCGCCGCCTTCCTGGCGGTGACCGGCGGCGAGGCGATGTACGCCGATCTCGGGCATTTCGGAGCCGGGCCGATCCGCGCCTCGTGGTTCGGCCTCGTGCTGCCGGCCCTTGTGATCCACTATTTCGGGCAGGGTGCCGTGCTCCTCGTCGAGCCCGACGCCATCGAGAACCCGTTCTACCGCCTGAGCCCCGACTGGGCACATTACCCGCTGATCGGGCTCGCGACGTTGGCCACCGTCATCGCCTCGCAATCGATCATCTCGGGGGCCTTCTCGCTGACCCAGCAATCGATCCAGCTCGGATTCCTGCCGCCGATGCGGGTGGTGCACACCGCCCGGCACGAGCGCGGGCAGATCTACGTGCCGATGGTGAACTGGCTGCTCGCGGCCGCGACCCTGAGCGCGGTCCTCATCTTCGGCTCGTCGGATGCGCTCGCGGGTGCCTACGGCATCGCGGTGGCGTCGCTCATGGCGATCACCACCCTGCTCGCGGCGCTGGTCGCCCTGAAATGGGGCTACAACCCCGTGGCGGTCCTGGCCGTCAACGGCTTCTTCCTGGCGATCGACCTCGTCTTCCTCGGTGCCAACAGCGTGAAGCTGTTCGAGGGGGGCTGGTTTCCGCTGCTTCTCGCCGCCGTCGTCGCCTTCCTGATGCTCACCTGGCGCAAGGGAAACCAGCTGGTCGAGGCCGCCCGGGTCTCGCTGCGGCAGCCGGAGGATGCGTTCCTGAGGCAGCTGCAGCGCGATCCGCCGATCACCCTGCCGGGCAACGCCGCCTTCCTGTCCTCGGCCACCAGCGCGATCCCGCTGCACCTGTCGCGCTTCGTCGAGCGCAGCCACGCGCTGCACAAGCGCATCCTCATCGTCACCACCCGCTACGAGGAGGAGCCGACCGTCTCCCGCGACCGGCGCGCCGAGGTCATCGCGATCACGCCCGACATCACCCGCGTGATCCTGCGCTACGGCTTCATGGAGGATGCCTCGGTGCCGGACGGCCTGCGCTGCGCGGTCGAGGCCAAGCGTCTGCCGGCCGCGTGTCTGGAAGACCTGACGATCTTCATCGGCCACGAGACCATCATTCCGAAGAGCAACGCGCGCGGCATGGCGACGTGGCGCGAAGAAATCTACGCCTTCCTCCTGCGCAACGCCGAGCGCACCGGCGCGCATTTCTGCGTGCCGACGCGCCAACTGGTCGAGGTCGGCACCGAGATCGAGATCTGAGCGCGGCGACCGGACATCAACTCCCGGTCAACCGTTGCCGCATGACCTTGCGACGATCACCCGGGGTGTCGCACAAGGGGCGATAAACGGGCCGCCCAACCAGAAAAGCGACGTTCTTCCGATGACCGACCTGGCGCCGAAGGCTTTGGCGATCCGCCTGCGGCAGCAGGCCATCCTCTCCGATTTCGGGGTCGAGGCCCTGCGCGCCACCGAGCTGCTGCCGCTCCTCCAGCGGGCCACCGAACTCTGTGCCGAGGGCATGGAGGCCGAGTTCTGCAAGGCCCTGGAATACAAGCCGCACCAGGATTGCCTCCTCGTCTGCGCCGGAATCGGGTGGGCGCCCGACGCGGTGGGCACCACGATCATCGGCGCCGACCTCGCCTCGCCGGCCGGCTACGCCCTCAAGACCGGCCGGCCCGTGATCTCGAACCACCTCGAGAACGAGACGCGCTTCCGCACCCCGAAGCTGATGGCCGATCACGGAATCCGCCGTGCGATCAACGTGTTGATCGCCAACCGCGACGGCAATTACGGCGTGCTGGAGGTGGACGACACCCGCGAGGGCCGGTTCGAGGAGGCGGACATCGCCTTCATGCAGGGGTTCGCCAACCTCGTCGGGGGCGCCATCGAGCGCCAGCGGGCCGAGGCCCGGCTGAAGGCGGCCCTGGAGCGCCAGGAGCTGCTGTCGCGGGAGATGAGCCACCGGGTGAAGAACAGCCTCGCGGTGGTGGCGGGCTTCCTCGGGCTGCAGGCCCGGGGCTCCGACAATGCCGACGTGAAGAACGCCCTGGCCGATGCCCGGACCCGGGTGGAGGCGGTGGCGCAGGTCCATGACCAGCTCTGGCGCCAGCCCAGCCTGGAGGCGATCGACGTGGCGGGCTTCCTCGAGGCGTTGTGCATCAAGCTGCAGGAAAGCGCCCCGCGCCACCGCATCATCTGCCACGCGGCGCGCATCAACATCCCCGCCGATCTCGCGATCCCGCTCGGGCTCTTCGTCAACGAGCTCGTGACCAACGCGATCAAGTACGCCTACGCGGATGGCGAGGGCGAGATCCGCGTCGCGGCGCAGCCCGACGCGTCGGGCGGCCTGATCCTCGGGGTTCAGGATGACGGCGCGGGCCTGCCGGACGGGTTCGACCCGACGGCCGCCCGCAGCGCCAGCCTCGGCATGCGGATCATCAACAGCCTGGCCCGCCAGCTCGGCGGGACGCTGCGGGTCGCCCCGGATGTCCGGGGCGCCCATTTTTCGCTGGCGATCCCGCCGCTGGCGTGAGGGCGGGCGCGGTCAGACCAGCCCGAGCTTCTGGGCGAGGCCGATCCGCTGGAGCTTGCCGGTGGCGCCCTTGGGGATCTCGTCGAGGATCAGGATCTTGGCGGGCACCTTGAAGGCGGCGAGCCGCTCCGAGGCGAAGCCGCGCAGGTCCTTCTCGGCGAGGTGCTGGCCCTCGCGCAGCACGATGGCGGCGCAGACGTCCTCGCCGAGCTTGTCGTGGGGCATCGCGAAGGTGACGCATTGCGACACCGCCGGGTGGTCCATGAGGATCTCGTCGACCTCGCGGGGCGAGATCTTCTCGCCGCCCCGGTTGATGATCTCCTTGAGGCGCCCGGTGATGGTCAGGTAGCCTTCCGGGCTGAGCGAGCCCTGGTCGCCGGTGCGGAACCAGCCCTGTGGCGTGAAGGCCTCGGCGTTGGCCTTGTCGTTGTTCTCGTAGCCCGTCATCACGTTGTCGCCGCGGATCACGATCTCGCCGATCTCGCCGGCGGGCAGCGGCTCGCCGTCCTCGTCCACGATGGCGATCTCGGGGCCGGCCGCGAGGCCGACCGAGCCGGCATAGTGCGGGCGCGGCGGCAGCGGGTTCGAGGCCATCTGGTGGGAGGCCTCCGTCATGCCGTAGGCCTCGATCAGGGGCGCGCCGAACACGTCCTCGATCTCCTTCATCACCTGCGGGGGCATGGAGGAGGAGGAGGAGCGGATGAAGCGCAGGGGGTTGGCCTCGATGACCTCCCGGTTGCGGGCGGCGCGGCCGAGGATCGCCTGGTGCATGGTCGGCACCGCCGTGTACCAGGTCGGGCGGACCTCCCCCATCCAGCCGAAGAACTTCAGGGCGTTGAAGCCCGGCGTGCACGAGACCTGACCGCCGCCCGAGAGCGGGGCCAGGATGCCGGCGATGAGCCCGTGGATGTGGAACAGCGGCATGATGTTGAGGCCGCGATCCTCGGCCGTGAAGCCGAGGGTGTTGCGGATGTTGCGGGCCGAGGCGCAGACGTTCGACTGCTTGAGCGGCACGATCTTCGGGCGCGAGGTGGTGCCGGAGGTGTGCAGCACGAGGCCGATATCGTCCGGGTGCGCCGGGCCGCCCTGGGCGGCGGGGGCGGCGGCGGCGCCCTCGAAGGCCAGGGTGAAGCTGCCGGCGCCCTCCTGCGGGGTCGGCGTCAGGCGCACCACCGGCACGCCGAGGCGTCCGGCCACCGCCACCGCCGGGCTCTCGGAGCCTTCGGCGACCACGAGGAGCTTCGCGTTCAGGTCGGAGAGATAGAAGGTGAACTCGTCGGCCTTGTAGCTCGGGTTGAGGGGCGCCGAGGTGGTGCCCGCCGCGATGGCGATGAAGGCGGCGGCCATCTCGGGGCCGTTGTCGAGGACGATGGCGACGCGGTCGCCCCGGCCGATGCCCTGCGTGTTCAGGGCCGCGATGGTCCGGTCGGTGAGCGCGCGCAGGCGCCCGAAGGTCAGCGGCACGCCGCCGGGGCTCGACAGGGCGGTGGCCGCGTCGGCGCCGGCCTGGATCAGGGCGTGGAGGGTGGTGGCTGCGGAATGGGCGTTCGAAGTGTCGGCCATGGTCAATCGTCCTCGAATGGCGTGGCGGTCAGGCCGGCGTGATGGAGAGGCGTCCCTGGGCCCGCTCCAGGCTCTGGGCGAGGAGGCGCATCAGGGCGTAGACGGTGCCGATATGCGGGGTCGGGGTGTCGGTGAGGCGCCCGAGTTCGATGATCGAGCCGACGAGGGCCTCGAGCTCGATGGGGCGCCCGGCCTCCACGTCCTGCAGCATCGAGGTCTTGTGGGCGCCGACCTTCTCGGCCCCGGCGATGCGGCGCTCGATGCCGAGCTTGAAGGTGATGCCGAGGCGGTTCGCGATGGTCTCGGCCTCGCGCATCATGTCGGCGGCGAGCGCCCGGGTCTCGGGGAACTGGCAGATGTCCACGAGGGTGGCATGGGCGAGGGCCGAGATCGGGTTGAAGCTGAGGTTGCCCCAGAGCTTGAGCCAGATCTCCGCCCGGATGTCGCTGGTCACGGGCGCACGGAAACCCGCCTTGATCAGGGTCTGGGCCAGCGACTGCACGCGCGGGGACATGGAACCGTCGAGTTCGCCGAGGCCGAAGCGGTGGCCCTCCACCACCTGCACCACGCCGGGCTCGGTGAGCACCGCCGCCGGATAGACCACGGAGCCGATGACGTGCTTCGGGTCGAGGTGCTGGGCGATGAGCCCGCCCGGATCGGCGGTCTCGAGGTGGGTGCCGGTCAGATCGCCGCCGTGCCCTTGCGAAAAGTACCACCACGGGATGCCGTTCTGCATCGTCACCACCATCGTGTCGGGTCCGATGAGGTGGTGGAGGTCGGCCGCGATCGGGCCGACCTGATGCGCCTTGACCGTCAGGAGCACGATGTCGTGCTTGCCCGCCTCGGCCATCGACTTGGTGGCCTTGAGGTTGGTCACGTGGATCTCGGAGCCGTCCTCCTCGATCAGCCGCATGCCGTTGGCCTGGATGGCCTCCAGGTTGGCGCCGCGCGCGATGAAGGTGACGTCCTCGCCCGCATGGGCGAGGCGCACGCCCAGGAATCCTCCGATGGCGCCGGCGCCGACGATCGCGATGCTCATGCTGTGGTGTCCTTCAAATCCATCCTGCAAGCCTGCCCGGCAAATCTGCCCCCGCCAACCGTCCCGGTCACGTCCGATGGGTTGACGGGCGGGCGGCTCACGAAAATCCGTTCGACAAGACGCCGATGCCGGCGATCTCGACCTCGACCGTGGCGCCCTTCGGGATCGGGCCGGACCCCACCGAGGTGCCGCAGGCGATGAGGTCGCCGGGCTCCAGGGTCATGTCCCGCGAGAGCTCGGCCACGAGTTCGGCGGCCGTCCGCATCATGTCGGAGAGCGGATAGCGCTGGCGCTCGCGTCCGTTGACCCGGACCGCGACCTCGAGGGCCGACGGATCGACGTCGGTGGCGATCACGGGGCCGAAGGGGCCGAAGCCGTCATGGCCCTTGGACCGGGTCCAGTGCGTGAAGCTCGGGTCGGCCCTGAGCGCGTCCAGGGCGGTCACGTCGTTCACGCAGGTATAGCCGAAGATGTGCGCGCCCGCGGTCTCCGGGGTGAGGTCGCGACCGCGCTTGCCGATCACGATCCCGAGCTCGCCCTCGAACAGCAGGCGCCCCGCGCCGTCCGGCGCCGTGATCGTCTGCCCGCTGGCGAGGTAGCAGCTCGCCGGCTTCACGAAGTAGAGCGGCACCTCCGGCCGGGTCAGGCCCTGCTTCGCGGCCGAGGCGTGGAAGTTGTTCCACAGGGCGATGTACTTCGAGGGCCGGCACGGCAGGTCGACGGTGACCTGCGACAGCGCCAGGGTTTCGCCCGTGGGCGTCGGCCCGTCGAAGAGGTCGCCCGCATGGACCGCGATGGTCTCGCCGTCGAGGCGGCCGAAGCCGCCCCGGCCCTCGTGGATGTAGCGCAGCCAGTGGGCCATGGTCGGTCAGCTCCGGGCGATGAACCGGGCGCGCATCGGCTTCAGCACGAAGAGCGCGAGGAACCCGGCCAGGAAGGCCATGCCGGAGGCGACGTAGAACACCGTCTGCCAGGTGCCGGTCTGGGCCTGGATGGTGAGCATGACGGGGAGCAGCAGGGCGGCCGTGCCCTTGGCGGTGTAGAGCAGGCCCGCATTGGCGGCGGCGTTCTTGTCGCCGTAGGTGTCGCTGCAGGTGGCGGGGAACAGCGAGTAGATCTCGCCCCAGGCGAAGAACACGAGGCCGGTGAGCAGCACGAAGGCCATCGGGATATGGGCAAACATGCCCAGCGCCAGGATGCCGGCGCCCTCGATCATGAAGGCGATGACCATGGTGTTCTCGCGGCCGATCTTGTCCGAGACCCAGCCGAAGAAGGGCCGCGTCACGCCGTTGAGCACCCGGTCGATGGTCAGCGCGAAGGTGAGGGCCGGCAGGGTCAGGCCCATCAGGGAGACGGGCACGCCCGCGACCTTGAAGTCCTTGGCGATGGGGGCGAGGGACGCCGCCGCCATCAGGCCGCCGGCGGCCATCATCACGAACATCAGGTAGAGCAGCCAGAACACCGGCGTGCGCACCATCTCGGCGGTGGAATACTGGCGCCGGGTGACGGTGTTCACCGTGACCTTGCGGCCGGCGAGCATGCGGTCCTTGAAGGCGGCGCTCGGGGAGACGAGGAGCAGGGCCGCCAGCATCACGATCAGGCCCTGGCCGAGACCGAACACCAGGAAGGTGTGCTGGTAGCCGGAATCGCGGATCATGTTGGCGATCGGGATCACGGTGAGGGCCGAGCCCGCGCCGAAGCCGGCGGCGGTGAGGCCGGCCGCGAAGCCGCGCCGGTCGGGGAACCACTTCAGGGCGTTGCCCACGCAGGTGCCGTAGACGGCGCCCGCGCCGATGCCGCTGATCGCGGCGGCGGCGTAGAGCAGGCCCAGCGTGTCGGCGTAGGAGTTCATCACCCAGCCGAGCGCGCAGAGGGCGCCACCGAAGATGGTGACGAGGCGCGGGCCGTACTTGTCCACGAACCAGCCCTCGATCGGCACCAGCCAGGTCTCCATCACGACGAAGATCGTGAAGGCCCACTGGATCGCGGTGCGCTCCCAGCCGAATTTCTGCTGGATCGGATCGACGAACAGCGTCCAGCCGTATTGCAGGTTCGCGATCATCGACATGCACAGGACGCCGAGGAACAGCTGTCCCCAACGGCCCAGGGGTGGGGAATCCACGCCGGCCTGAGCAAGGGATGTCGGCCCGGCGGAGGCAGGCGCAGCAGTGCGCGCGGTCATGAACGTCTTCCTCGGCTCAAACTCTTATTGATGCCGTCCGGTTCTATCGGCAATTATTTTGAATTCAAGAAGCTTTGGTAGGCCTAAGCCTTGACGTCGGCTGCAAAATTTTTGGGTAAGCTGCGAAAAAATTTGAGTTGCGAAGCCGGGACCCCGGGACATCTCGGCGTTCTATTGCGCCGCAACAGACCGATCCTTGCGCTGCAGCGCGAAACCTCGGTGGGCGTGCTCCTGGCCGGCAGGCCGGGCGGCCCGGGAAATGTCGGAAAAGGAACCATGCGGCGGCTTCGCCGTTACGCTTGGCCGCCGACGACCGGTTGCATCCGGCAACCAGCGTTCGAGGGGAGCAGCAGAGTCAGGAGCGTTTGATGAGCAGCACGACGGACAAGATCAAGGGTCTGGCCAACGAGGCCGTCGGCAACATCAAGCAGGGCATCGGCTCGGCCACCGGCAACGACAAGCTGCAGGCCGAGGGCAAGGCCCAGGAGCTGAAGGGCGAAGCCCAGAAGACCGTCGGCGATGCCAAGGACGGCATCAAGGGCGCGGCCCAGAGCGCCGCCGACGCCGTCAAGAAGATCTGATCCACCGGACGCCCCGCGATCCCTCGCGGATCGCCGCGGTCCTTCAAGGACCGCCGCAGCGCAGACCGTCGCGCGGTGACGGGTTCGACCCCGCCCCGCGCCCGACAGGCCCGCGGCCGCGCCCCCGGTTCGATCCGGGCGCGCCGGTCCGGGCCGGCAGAATGAGGATATTCGCCGATGAACCGGGATCAGATCGAGGGTGGCTTTCGCAACATCCGGGGTCGCGGGCGCTCCGCCCTCGGTGCCGTGACGGGGCGCGTGCGTCCCCAGGCCGAGGGGGCTTTCGACCAGGCCGCCGGGGCCGTGCAATATGCCTATGGCCGGGCGCGCGACGCGGCCGACGACCTGCACCGCGACGGCGCCCACCTGATGGGCGAGGCCCAGCATCGCGGCCGCGCCCTCGCCGACGAGCTTCAGGACCGGGGCCGGGTCTATCGGGGCGAGGCCGTCCGCCGGGGCCGGGCCGTCGCCAGCCGGGCCGACGAGAACAGGGGCGCCACGCTCCTGCTGGTGGCCGCCGCCGCCTTCGGGGCGGGCTGGCTTCTGCGCCGGCCGCGCTGAGACGCGCCGGATCGCTCTATCGGGCGGAGCCCTTCAAACCCTGAGCGAAGGACCGCGCTGGCGCCGGTCCTTCGCCGCGTAGAGAGCCTGGTCCGCGCGGGCGAGCACATGTTCGGGCGTGTCCGGGCCGCCGCAGTGGGCGACGCCGAGGCTCGCGGAGATGCACAGGAACGTGCCCTCGATGTCGAACGGCATCAGGAAGCAGTTCTCGACCGCCGCCACGACGGACGTTCCATCCTCCACCCCGTCTCCCTGCCCGACCACCACGAACTCGTCGCCGCCGAGCCGGAACGCCCGGGCGGCATGGCGCGCGGTCGCGTGGTCGAGCCGCGCGGCGACCTGCGCGAGGAGCGCATCGCCGGCCTTGTGGCCGAGGGTGTCGTTCACCGCCTTGAACAGGTCGAGATCGAGCAGGAGCACGAGGTGCCCGCGCGCCTCCCCGGCCCCTTGCCCGGCCCCTTGCCCGGCCCCTTGCCCGGCTCCTGGGCCGGCTCCTGGGCCGGCTCCGTCGAGGATCGCGATCAGGCGCTCACGCAGGGCGAGGCGGTTGCCGAGCTGGGTGAGGTCGTCGCGCCGCGCGATGTCGTGCAGGCGCGCGTTCTCCGCGTCGCGGAGCGTGACGTCCCGGTCGATCCCGCGATAGCCGAGGAGGCTTCCCTCCGCGCCGAGGAGCGGCACGCCGCTGGTTTCCAGCACGACGATGTGCCCGTCCCGGTGGCGGTTGCGGTTGATCAGGCCGGCGAAGGCCCGCTTCTCCGCGATGATGGCGCCGAACAGCGCCCCCACCCGCGCGGCCTCGTCGGGCGGCATCAGGTCGAAGGGGGTCCGCCCCAGCACCTCGTGCGGCTCGTAGCCGAGCAGCGCCAGGACGTGGCGCGACGCGTAGGTGTAGCGCCCCTGCGCGTCGACCTCCCAGATCCAGTCGGAGTTGGTGTCGAGCATCGCGTTCAGGCGCTCGACCTCCCGGCGGAGTTCGTCCTCCCCCAGGTCGGCCAGGGTGGGCCCGGATGCGCCACGGTTCGTCTTTGGCATGGGGCAGGACCGGCGGGCGCTCTCGAACGTTCTTGTCCCTGAAGGCACGGGCGGGGATAAGGATCGGTATACGGGCCGCCGATCCCGGCCGCGACGCCCGGTGGATCGCGGGCGCTGGAGGGTTCACCGGGATGCCGATCCGCCACTGGGCCGAACTGACCACGGACGAATTTCGGACCCGCGACATGGGCCGCGCCATCGCGGTGCTGCCGGTGGCGGCCATCGAGCAGCACGGGCCGCACCTGCCGCTGGCCACCGACACCCTCATCGCCGAGGGCTACCTCGCCCGCCTCGCGGCCCTGCCGGCGGACGACCTCGACGTGCTGCTGCTGCCCGTGCAGGCGATCGGCAAGTCCGACGAGCATGACGGCTTCCCCGGCACCCTGACGCTCTCCACCGAGACGGCCCTGCGCGCCTGGACCGGCCTCGGCGACGCCGTCCACCGCGCGGGCTGCGCCAAGCTCGTCCTCGTCACCGCGCATGGCGGCAACAGCGGCCTCATCGACCTCGTGGCGGGCGAGTTGCGCGGGCGCCACGGGATGGTGGCGGTGACGACCGCCTGGAGCCGCTTCGGCTACCCCGAGGGGCTGTTCCCGGAGGAGGAGATCCGCCACGGCATCCATGGCGGCGGCATCGAGACCGCCCTGATGCTGGCCCTGCGGCCCGACCTCGTCCGCCGCGACGCCGTCGCGGATTTCACCCCCCGCACCGTGGTGATGGCCCGGACCTTCACCCACCTGCGCGCCGGCCGGCCCGCCGCCTTCGCCTGGAAGGCGGAGGACCTCAACCCGGCGGGCGCCATCGGGGACGCCCGCCTCGGCACGGCGGAGGCCGGTGCCCGGGCCCTCGACCACGGCGCCCGCGCCTTCCTCGACCTCCTGCGCGACGTGGACCGCTTCAGCCTCGCCGGGTGATCACGTCCAGGCCCGGCAGACCTCCTCGGTGGTCGCGGGATGGACCTGCTGGCCGTAGCGGGCGTGGTACATCGTGATCAGCGCGTCGTGCGCCGTGTCGCAGGAACTGCACAGGCCGTCGGTGACGAGGACGACGCGGTAGCCGAGATCGACGGCGCCGAGCACCGAGGCGAGCACGCAGACATCCGTCTCGCCGCCCGTCACCACCAGGGTGTCGATTCCCCGCGCCTGCAGGCGCGCGTCGAGGTCGCTGCCCAGCCAGGGCGAGTAGACCGCCTTGTCGAGGGTCTGCGCCGGCGGCACGAACCGCGCGAGTTCGGGCACGAGGTCGACGAGGCCCGGCGCGAGCCGGTCCCGGGTCATCGCGGCCCAGCGCCGGGAATAGCCGGCCCAGGTGCCCCGCCCCTCGCCGGGATGCTGGGCCGGGATGAAGCGGGTGAAGATCGTCCGCTCCGGATGCGACGCCACGAGGCGCTCCACGTTCGGCAGGATCCGGCTCATCCAGGGCGTGTGCCAGTCGGTCTCCTCCCGGAACAGGCGCTGCATGTCGACGCACAGGTGCAGGCACGTCGCCCCCAGCGTCCCGGGTTCTCCCCGCCACTCGCTCACGATCCCCTCCCCCGCCTGACTCCGCCGCTTGTCCGGCCGCGTCGGTCAACCCCGATCCGGCGATCGGGTTCGGCCCGGATTCGCCCGCGGCAGGCACAAAGGCGGAGATAAATTTCAGCAAACGAAGGACTGAACCCGAGGTGAATACGTCGGTTCTCCGGTTAATCGAAGCACGATGCTTTCGATGCGGCCCCGATCGCACCGCCGTCTTCATGACGTGCGGGCTCTTTTTGTTCGAGCTGAGCGAGATTAACGCATGTTATACTACGACAAGCGCCTCCAGTATCCGGTCAAGGTCGACAGCCCGGACCCGATCTTCGCCCGCATGCTCCAACAGGCGATCGGCGGCATCGAGGGCGAGATCCGCGTCTGCATGCAGTACTTCTTCCAGGGCTGGGGCGCGCGCGGACCGACGACGAAGTACCGTGACATGCTCCTCAACACCGCCACGGAGGAGGTCGGGCATATCGAGATGCTCGCCACGGCCGTGGCGCTGAACCTGGAGAACGCTCCGACCTCCCTGCAGGAGGAAGGCGCCGCCGACAGCGTGGTCGGGGCCGTGATGGGCGGCGGCAACCCGCGCCACACCATCGAGGGCATGCTGCACCGGCACGTGCTCTCCACCGGCATGGCGGCCTACCCGGCCAATTGCGACGGCCTGCCCTTCGACATGAGCCACGTCTATGCCAGCGGCAACCTCGCGGCGGACATGTACTGCAACGTCGCCGCCGAGGCGACAGGCCGGGTGCTGGCGGTGCGCCTGTTCAACGCCGCCCACGATGCCGGCATGAAGGACATGCTGCACTTCCTCATCGCCCGGGACACCATGCACCAGCAGCAATGGCTCGCGGTGGTGGAGGAGCTCGGCGGCTACGAGGGCAACCTGCCGATCCCCAACAGCTTCCCGCAGAGCAAGGAGCACGAGAAGTTCAACTACAACTTCTTCGCCACCACCCGCGACGGCTCGGCCCCGCCGGCCGGACGCTGGACCAGCGGCCCCTCGCTGGACGGCAAGGGCGAGTTCACCGTCGTCCAGAACGAGCCCATGGGCGACGTGCCGAACCTCGGTCCGGCGCGGCCCGACAGCGGCGCCCAGACCCAGCAGATGTGACTCGGGTTTCCTCTCCTTCGAGAGAGGAACGGGGTGCGGTGCGTGACCTGTCCGGAGATGGGCGCCACCTCACCTCAGCCCTGCCGTGACGGGCGGGTGATCCCAGATGGCCGCGCTGGCATTCCGGGCGCCGCCGGAGCAGGACCTTGTCGAACCTGGGTTTGTGGGTCCCGGGTTCCCCTGCGCCGCTCCGGGATGACACGGCGTGGCGGGGCTTTCGATGCCGCCGGACGCCCTGCCGCAACGGGGCCGTCGTGGTTCGAACGCCGGATCTCGCCGGCCTTCACATCCGCGTTCGGGTGGGAGAAACGGATTGGCCCAGCATAAACCCAAGTCCGTTCGGCACCGCTCTCCTCCCCCTTGCGGGGAGGAGCCGGAGGTGGGGGTGCCGGCGCCTTACTTCGGACGTTGAGGCACCCTTGGCGATCCGGTTCGGGGGAACTCAGAACCGGCGTGCCGGCACCCCCACCCTGACCCTCCCCGCAAGGGGGAGGGGAGGCCGTCGTGGTTCGAACGCCGTATAGCGCCAGCTTTCACAGCCGCGTTCGGGGCAGAGAAACCGATCCTCCCAGCACGAACCCAAGACAGTCTAGCACCGCTCTCCTCCCCCTTGCGGGGAGGAGCCGGAGGTGGGGGTGCCGGCGCCTTACTTCGGACGTTGAGGCACCCTTGGCGATCCGGTTTGGGGGACCTCAGGAGCGGCGTGCCGGCACCCCCACCCTGGCCCTCCCCGCAAGGGGGAGGGGAAGCCGTTGTGGTTCGAACTCCCGATAGCGTCAGCTTTCACATCCGCGCTCGGGGCAGGAAAACCGATCGCACGAGCGCAAGCCTACAAAGGTCCAGCACCGCTCTCCTCCCCCTTGCGGGGAGGAGCCGGAGGTGGGGGTGCCGGCGCCTCACTTCGGAAGCTGAAGCGCTCCAGGCGATCCGGTTCGCAGGAATTCAGGACCGGCGTGCCGGCACCCTGGCCCTCCCCGCAACGGCAGGGCGATCCGTGCGCAAAAATCCGCTCAGGCGGCGCGGATCGCGTCCGCGACCGCGCCGGGATATTCCTCGTGCGGAGCGAGGGCGCCCGGCACCGAGGCGCGGGCGACCCGGCCGGTGGCGATCAGCGCGTCGATCTCGGCCCCCGAGCGGCGGGGCGCCCGTTCCGGCCGCAGCACCAGGATCGGCGGCAGGCCCGGCGCCTCGAACTGGTCGAGGAAGTCCCGGCGCGTCGCGAAGGGGTCGAGGCCGCCCGTGACGAAGGCGGCGGTGCCGAAGCGGCCCCCGTTCTGGCGCGTGATGGCGTGCTTGTCGGCGATCACCCCCGGGGTGACGTGGTCGGGGTCGGCGTAGACATGGGCGCGCATCATCCGGCCGATGACCGGGCGGCTGATGTTGATGCGGTAGAGGGCGTCGCCCAGCAGCGGCAGCTCGACGGCCCGGCGCAGGCCGGCGAACAGGCCCTGGCGCTCCGGCCCCAGGGCGGTGGGCAGCGGGCCACGCCAGGTCGGGGCGACGAGGACGAGGCGCGCGAAGGCCCCCGGATGGCGCCGGGCGGCGGCCACGAGGTAGCCGGCCGCATGGCCGGCTCCGACCGCCAGCGCGTAGGGACCGGGCGCCGCCGCCAGCAGGGCGTCGAGGAAGGCGTGCATCGTCCCCGGAGTCATCGGCACCCGGGCGCGGACATGATCGCCGAAGCCCGGCCAGTCCGGCACCAGGCAGCGGTAGCCGTGCCCGAGATCCTTGGCCAGGGACCGCATCTCCACCCGGGCCGAGATCGACGACAGGGCCGGCAGCAGCAGGGCGTCGGGACCGTTGCCGACGACGTCGTAGGGGGTCGGAACGCGGCGCCCGGCGAACCCGAGTTCGAACGTCCGGGTGGAATGGGCCGGTTCGGTCATCGCTCGCCTCGTCCTCGCCTTCTGGGTCCTGGATACGGGACCCTGGATCCGGGACTCAGGATCCCGGATCCTGGCATCCCGGACGATATCACGGCCCCCAGATGGGGCGGCACCGCCCGCACCGGCACGCGACCGAGCGCCGCCCCGGATGGGACGACGCTCGGAGCCCGGTCGTGCGATGGGGCCCGCTGCGGATCAGGTGCGCAGGAGTTCGTTGATCGCGGTCTTGGAGCGCGTTCCGGCATCGACGCGCTTGACGATCACGGCGCAGTACAGGCCGGGGCCGGGGCTGCCGTCCGGCAGGTCCTTGCCCGGCGTGGTGCCGGACACCACCACCGAGTAGGGCGGCACGCGGCCGTACATGACCTCGCCGGTGGTGCGGTCGATGATCTTGGTCGAGGCGCCGATGTAGACGCCCATGGAGAGCACGCTGCCCTCGCCGACGATCACGCCCTCGGCCACCTCGGCGCGGGCGCCGATGAAGCAATTGTCCTCGATGATGACCGGGTTGGCCTGGAGCGGCTCGAGTACGCCCGCGATGCCGGCGCCCCCCGAGATGTGGCAGTTCTTCCCCACCTGCGCGCAGGAGCCGATGGTGACCCAGGTGTCCACCATGGTGCCCTCGCCGACGCGGGCGCCGAGGTTGATGAAGCTCGGCATCAGCACCGCGCCGGGGGCGATGTAGGAGCCGCGCCGCACGATGCAGCCGGGCACCGCCCGGAAGCCGGCCTCGCGAAAATGCTTCTTCTTCCAGCCTTCGAACTTCGAGGGCACCTTGTCCCACCAGGTCGCGCCGTCGGGGCCGCCATGGATGATCTCCATGTCGTTGAGGCGGAAGGACAGCAGCACCGCCTTCTTGAGCCACTGGTTCACCTGCCAGTCGTCGCCGGCCTTCTCGGCGACGCGGGCCTCGCCGGAATCGAGCAGGTCGAGGGCCGCCTCGACGGCCTCGCGCACGGCGCCCTTGGTGCCGGTGTCGATGCCGGAGCGCTCCTCCCAGGCGGACTCGATGGTGGCGGCGAGGTCGGCGTGGGACATGGACGGGGCCTTCCGGAAGGGGCTCGGGGAACGGGCCCCGTGCTTACAAAAGCCCGCCCGGCCTGTCACCTTCGCGGCGCGCCTTCCGTGGGCGGCCTCCCGTGAAGCGTTCTGTGCGGAGCGACGTTGCCGGGAAGCCGGTGCGTCGCAGGACGTTCGGGAGCCGTCGCAGGACTTTCGGGAGCAGTCGAAGGACTTTCGGGAGCAGCGGGTCGTTCACACCGGCCCGGACACGGTTCCCTCCACCCTGAGCGTCACGCGGGGACACGCATCCGCGCGCGCGCGAGACGCCGTTTCGGTTCGATCATCCCGGCCCTGGCGGCGGGTGACCGACGAGACCGCCTCGGCATGCCGTCATCGCCCCGCAGTCATCACCCCGCAGTCATCGGCTTCCCGCTGGCATGGCCGCAGGCGTCGTAGCGGCGCTCGATGAAGAAGTAGTCCTTCATCGCGGTGTTGTAGTACTTGGCCGAGACCGCGACCTCGCGCCGGCCCGTCCGTCCTTCCACGATGGCACTGGGCACCCGCTCGATGGTGCAGCATTCGGTCTTGTCTTCGAGATATTCGACCCGGTTGGCATAGGCCCGTCCGCCGTGATCGCCGTTCTTGACGATGTCGCGGATCATGATGTCGACATAGGCCTCGTCGGGCAGGGTGGCGTTGGTCTCGTAGCAGATCAGCAGGCGGGTCGATCGCTCGTAGAGCAGGTAGCCCGCCCCCGCGATCACCGTCGCGAAGACGGCGATGGCCGCCGCCTGCGCGGGCCATCCCTTCCGCTCGTCCTCCGCGCGCCCCGTCATCACATCCCCAATCCCTGCGCGGCCCCGACGAACCCCGAGGTGGCGTGTCGGCCCCGCGCGGGACCCTTTCGCTTCGCCAGAATGGACGCAATGTGGTGACAAATCGTTTCGAAACGCGGACCGTGCGTGCGCGCCCTCAGGGGGCGATGGCGTCGAACCGCACGCTCAGGCCGACGAGGCTCCCCGCGAAGTCGGCGAGATCGGAGCGCAGGTCCGCGTGGATCGCCCGCGCGGCGTCGGGGAATTCCTCCAGCACGCGGCGCATCAGCGTCGGCGTGATGCGGACCACCTCCGCCGCCTGCGCCGCATCGGCGTCGCACGGGCGTTCCCCGCGCTGGAACAGGGCGAGGCGGCCGATCAGGCTCGACCGTCCCACCGTGACGGGCGCGGCCTGGGCTCCGTGAGGGGTGAGCGTGAGGGTGCCCGACATCACCACGAAGCCGCCATCGGCGCGCTCGCCCCGGGCGAACAGGCGCTCGCCGGCGGCCAGACTCCGGCGCTCGGCGGCGAAGGAGAGCAGGCGCAGGGCGTCCCGGTCCATGAACCCGAACAGCGGCGCGGCGCTCAGGATCGCGATGTCGTCGTCGAGCCCCACGTGCCGCCTCATCCCGTCGCGATCAGGCGGGGAGCTTAGCCGAGGCGGCGGATTTGCGATACGTCGGGACAGCCTTGCGATCCGTCAGGGCAACCTTGCGATCCGTCAGGGCAGCAGCTTGTAGCCGCCGCCCTCCGTGACCAGGATCGCGGCGAGCGCCGGATTCGGCTCGATCTTCTGGCGCAGGCGGTAGATGTGGGTTTCCAGCGTGTGGGTGGTGACCTGCGCGTTGTAGCCCCAGACCTCGGCGAGCAGCGTGTCGCGGCCGACCACCTCGCGCCCGGCGCGGTAGAGGAAGCGCAGGATCGCGGTCTCCTTCTCGGTGAGCTTCAGCTTCGAGCCGCGCTCGCCCACCAGCAGCTTGGCGCCGGGCCGGAAGGTGTAGGGGCCGATCTGGAAGACCGCGTCCTCGCTGGCTTCGTGGCTGCGCAGGTGGGCGCGGATGCGGGCGAGCAGGACCGCGAACTTGAACGGCTTGGTGACGTAGTCGTTGGCGCCCGCTTCCAGCCCCTCGACGGTGTCGTCCTCCGAATCCTGGGCCGTCAGCATGATGACGGGGCCGCGATAGCCGTTGCGGCGCATGGCCCGCACCGCCTCGCGCCCGTCCATGTCGGGCAGGCCGACATCCATCACCGCAAGGTCGACCCGCCCCTCCGTCACGCGGGTGACCGCGCTCTGCCCGTCGGCGGCGCCGATCACGGTGAATTCGGGGTGGAGGTCGAATTGTTCGGTCAATGTCTCCCGCAGGGATTCATCGTCGTCACAGATCAGCAAGCAGTGTTTATTCGGCATCGACCGAAGGACTTTCAGGCAGATTTCAGGGCAGGGCGGCGGGCGGGCTTCCGCGCACGATGGAAGAGAAACAGCAGGCGCGCGCGACGCGGTGTCCGTTGGGAAGATGATGACATGGACGCCGTTTCCCGCCTCCGCAGATTCGCCTTCTGCATACCTATGCAGCAAATCCGAATGCGCACAATACGGTTGTGCGCAGTCAAACTACCCCACAACGTCTGCGCGTGTCTTTAGGTTTCACACGTGCGCGGCAATTCGTAGCCCCGGCGCCGCGCCGCGGTGATAAGGCGAGGCATGAAGCGAACCACCCTCTCCCGCCTGCGCGTGCGCGCCCTCGTCGCCGACCGGACGCGGGGGCAGCTCCTGGCGGGCGCGGCGGTGATCCCCTGCGCCCTGGGGCGCGCGGGCATCGCCCAGACCAAGCGGGAGGGCGACGGCGCCTCGCCGCGGGGCGCGTTCCGCCTGCGCGGGGGGGTGTACCGGCCGGACCATTTCGGCGGGCGCCCGCCGAGCCCCCTCCCCCTGCGGCCGAGCGCGCCGGGCGACGGATGGTGCGACGACGCGCGCGACCGGCGCTACAACCGGCCGATCCGCCTGCCGGCGCCGGGCGTCGGGCACGAGCGGATGTGGCGGGAGGACGGACTCTACGACCTCGTGGTCGACCTCGACTACAACCGGGATCCGATCCGGCGCGGCCACGGCTCGGCGATCTTCCTGCACGTGGCGCGGCCGGGCTACCTGCCGACCGAAGGCTGCGTCGCCCTCCGGCGGGCGGACCTCGTGCGCCTTCTGCGCCGGGTCGGCCCGCGCACCCGCCTGCACATCGGCTAGCCGGGGATTTTCGACGGCGCCCTTGCGGGTACGCAACATCCGGGGCGTCGACCCCGGTTCGTCCGTAGCCGGCTCACCTACAGGAGAGCCGGCTTATTTTTTGATCGCGCGCCTGCCCGCGCCCCTTGCGGGGATCCGGACAGGCGCATCCAGGCTCAGCCCGCTATGTCGGCCGAGGCCGCCGTCAGGGCCGTCATGTTGACGATGCCGCGCACCGTGGCGGTGGGCGTCAGGATGTGCACGGGCCGGGCCGCGCCGAGCAGGATCGGGCCGATGGAGACCCCCTGGCCGGCGATCACCTTGAGGGCGTTGAAGGTGATGTTGGCCGCGTCGAGATTCGGCATGACGAGGAGGTTGGCCTCCGCCGTCAGGCTGGAATCCGGCCGCACGCGCCCGAGGATCGTCCGGCTGAGCGCGGTGTCGGCCGACATCTCGCCGTCGATCTCGAGCTCCGGCGCCCGCGCGCGGATGAGCTCCAGGGCCTCCCGCATCTTGCGCGACGCGGGATCGTCCACGCTGCCGAAGTTCGAGGAGGCGACCAGGGCCGCGTGCGGGATCTGGCCGAAGCGGCGCATCTCGGCGGCCGCCAGCACCGTCATCTCGGCGATCTCCTCCGCGCTGGGGTCGCGGTGGATGTAGGGGTCGCAGATGAACAGCGTGTGCCGGGGCAGCTGCAGCAGCCCCATGGCGGCAAGCCCGCGGGCGCCGGCCTTCAGGCCGATCGTGCCCGAGACCTCGGCGAGGTGGGCCGGGTAGGTGCCGGTGGTGCCGCAGAGCATGCCGTCGACGCCGCCCTCGGCCAGGAGCTGCGCGGCCCGGGCGGTGTGGGCGCCGTCCGCCTCGACGACGTCGACATCCGTGCCGATCCGGATGCGCAGGCCGAGGCGCGCGATCGTCTCGGCGATCGCGTCCGCGCGGCCGACGAGGACGGGGCGGGCGAGGCGCTCGTCCACCACCACCTGGGCGGCCCGCAGGATCCGGTCCTCCTCGCCTTCCGCGAAGGCGATCCGCTTGCCGCCGGCCTCGGAGGCCGCTGCGAAGACGGGCTGCATCACGGTGCCGGAGGTGTAGACGAGGCGCTCCAGGGAGCGGCGGTAGGAATCCACGTCCCGGAAGGGCCGGGTCGCGACGCCGCTGTCGATGGCCGCCTGGGCCACCGCCGGGGCGACGGTGGTGATCAGGCGCGGATCGAAGGGGCGCGGGATGAGGTAATCGGGGCCGAAGCGCAGGTCGTTGGCGCCGTAGGCGGCGGCCACCACGTCCGACTGCTCGGCATGGACGAGGTCGGCGATGGCGCGCACGGCGGCGAGCTTCATCGCCTCGTTGATCTCAGTGGCACCGACATCGAGGGCGCCCCGGAAGATGAAGGGGAAGCACAGGACGTTGTTGACCTGGTTCGGGTAGTCCGAGCGGCCGGTGGCGATGAGGCAGTCCGGCCGGACCTGCTTGGCGAGTTCGGGCAGGATCTCCGGGTCCGGGTTGGCGAGCGCCAGGATGATGGGCCGGTCCGCCATGGCGGCGACCATCTCGGCCTTGAGCACGCCGCCCTGAGAGACGCCGAGGAAGATGTCGGCGCCCCGGATGGCGTCGCCGAGGCTGCGGGCCTGCGTGTCGCGGGCATAGGCCCGCTTCTGCTCGTCCAGGGAGGCCATCCGCTCGGTGGAGACCACGCCGCGCGAATCGCAGACGAAGATGTTCTCCTTGCGCAGGCCGAGGCCCACCAGGATGTTGAGGCAGGCGATGGCGGCGGCCCCCGCGCCCGAGCAGACGAGGTTGGCGCTCTCGATGGGCTTGCCCACCACCTGGAGCGCATTGATGAGGGCGGCGGCCGCGACGATGGCGGTGCCGTGCTGGTCGTCGTGGAAGACCGGGATCTTCATGCGCTCGCGCAGCTTCGTCTCGATGACGAAGCATTCGGGGGCCTTGATGTCCTCGAGGTTGATGCCGCCGAAGGTCGGCTCGAGGCGGGCCACGGTCTCGATGAACTTCTCCGGGTCGGTCTCGTCCACCTCGATGTCGAACACGTCGATGCCGGCGAACTTCTTGAACAGGCAGCCCTTGCCCTCCATCACGGGCTTGCCGGCGAGCGCACCGATGTTGCCGAGGCCCAGCACCGCCGTGCCGTTGGTGATGACCGCCACGAGGTTGCCGCGCGAGGTCAGGCTGTAGGCCTCCTCGGGCTCGTGGTGGATCGCCATGCAGGCGGCGGCGACGCCCGGCGAATAGGCGAGCGCGAGGTCGCGCTGGGTGCTCATGTCCTTGGTGGGCTGGACCGAGATCTTACCCGGCGCGGGGAAGCGGTGGTAATCGAGGGCGGCCCGGGTCAGGGCGGCCTCGGTGCCGGCATCCGCGTTCGCCGCGGCGCCCGCCGTGCGCAGGTCGGTGTCTTTGCTCATCGTCGTCGTTCCCGGTTTCGTCGTGCTTTGGAGTGACGGACGCCATCGCCCCGCGCAGGGCATCGGGGCGGCGGCGTCCGGTTCGGGTGTCGGGTGGTGCCGAGGGCGGGACCGTCCGGGTTCAGGACGAGCCCGGCCGATCCGGATCGGCGGCGGGCGGACCGGCCGCCGGCGCCTCCACGGGGGGCAAGAGGGACTCGGAATCCGGAGACGCGGAGTCGGGAGACTCGGAATCGCGAGACTCGGAGCCCGGGGGTTCGGAGCCCGGAAGATCCGAGCCCGGAAGATCCGAGCCCGGGAGATCCGAGCCCGGGAGATCCGAGCCCGGGGGTTCGAGACTCGGAGGAGTCGAATCCGGTGATTCGAAATCCTGCGGTTCCGGCCGCTCCAGCGCCGCCGCCTGCCGGCCTTCCTGGAGGAGGGCGAGCGCCTGGGCGCTCATCCGCTCCCAGTCGCGCACCGCCCATTGCGCCTGGCGCTGCAGGAACTCCTGCTGCAGCTGGAGCAGCGCCGGCAGGCTGCGCGCCTCCATCATCCGCCGCACCAGGGTGAGGTTGGCGGCGAGCTGCCGGTGGGTGTTGCGGGTGATCAGCCGGCCCGCCGCCTGCAGGTCGGCGTCGAGGTCGTTGCGGGCCGCGCGGCTCAGGGCCGCGAGGCGATCGACGTAGTCCCCCATGGCCCGGATGACGGCGTCGCGGGCGGCCTCGGCCTGCCGCAGGGCCGGATCGGCCGGCGTGTCGGTCTCGTTCGATGACATGTGGCGCGTCTCCTGAAGCCGGAGCCCCCACCGGCTCCGCGAGGGCCGCGCCGGTCCGGCGCGGCCCCGTCTTCCGATCGAGCCGGCCCCTCACGCGGAGCGGCGTTCGTCAGGCTGTCGTCGCTGGGCCGTCCTCAGTGGGCTTTTTTCGGCCCGTCCTTCCGAGGCATGTAGAGATCGGTGATGGTGCCCTCGAAGGCCTCGGCCGCCAGTCCGATCGTCTCCGACAGGGTTGGGTGCGGGTGGATGGTCAGGCCGATATCCTCGGCATCCGCCCCCATCTCGATGGCGAGCGCGGCTTCCGCGATGAGGTCGCCCGCCGACGGCCCGACGATGCCGCAGCCGAGGATGCGGTCGGTCTCGGGGTCGAACAGCACCTTGGTCAGGCCCTCCTCGCGCCCGAGCGCCAGGGAGCGTCCCGAGGCCGCCCAGGGGAACACGCCCTTGCCGACCTTGATGCCCTTCGCCTTGGCCTCGTTCTCGGTCATGCCGACCCAGGCCACCTCCGGATCGGTATAGGCCACCGAGGGGATGACCTTGGCGTCGAAGGCGCTGGCCTTGCCGGCCGCCACTTCCGCCGCGACCTTGCCCTCGTGCGTCGCCTTGTGGGCGAGCATGGGCTGGCCGACCACGTCGCCGATGGCGAAGATGTGGGGCACGTTGGTGCGCATCTGCTTGTCGACGGCGATGAAGCCGCGCTCGTCCACGGCGACGCCCGCCGCTTCCGCGCCGATGCGCTTGCCGTTGGGGCGCCGCCCCACCGAGACCAGCACCTTGTCGAAGGTGTCGCTGGCCGGCGCGGTGCCGCCCTCGAACGAGACCTTCAGCCCCTCCGGCGTCGCCGCGACGGCGGTGACCTTGGCCTTGAGGTGGATCGCCTCGTACTGCTTCGAGATCCGCTTCATCAGCGGCGTGACCATGTCCTTGTCCGCACCCGGGATGATCTGGTCCATCAACTCGACGATGGTCACCTTCGAACCGAGCGCATGGTAGACGGTGGCCATCTCCAGCCCGATGATGCCGCCGCCGATCACGAGGAGGCGGGCCGGGACGCCGTCGAGTTCGAGCGCTCCCGTCGAGTCGATGACGCGCGGGTCGTCGTGCGGGATGAAGGGCATCTGCACCGGCTCGGAGCCGGCCGCGATGATGGCGTGATCGAAGCCGATGATCCGGGTCTGGCCCTCGTGCTCGACGGCGACCTGGTTCGGGCTGACGAAGCGGGCCTCGCCCGTCACCACCGTGACCTTGCGCTGCTTGGCGAGCCCGGTGAGGCCGCCGGTGAGGCGCTTGACCACCCCGTCCTTCCAGTCGCGCAGCTTGTCGATGTCGATCTGCGGCGCGGTGAAGGAGATGCCGTGCGCCGCCATGGCGTGGCTCTCGTCGATGACCTTGGCCGCATGCAGCAGGGCCTTGGAGGGAATGCAGCCCACGTTGAGGCAGACGCCGCCGAGATTCGGCCAGCGCTCCACCAGCACCACCGACTGGCCGAGATCGGCCGCCCGGAACGCGGCGGTGTAGCCGCCGGGCCCGGCGCCGATGACGAGCACCTGCGCCCGCATCTCCTCGCCGGAGACGGGGGCGGCCCCCTTCGGAGCCGGGGCCGGAGCCGCCCCGCCGGTCGCGGTGGCCGACGAGCCGTAGCCGGCCTGGCCCTCGCCCGGGGCGTGGGCGGGCGCGCCGTTGGTGGGCGCGCCGGCGCCCGCCTTGGAGGTGTCCGCCTTGGTGGTGTCCGTCACCGCCGGCTTGGCGGCGCCGGCCCCGGCAGCGGCGGCCATGACCAGGATCAGGTCGCCCTGGCTGACGGTGTCGCCCGGCTTGATCTTCACCTCGGCCACCGTGCCGGCCACCGGGGACGGGATGTCCATGGTCGCCTTGTCGGATTCGAGCACGACGATGACGTCGTCCACCGAGATCACGTCGCCGGGGCTGACGCTGACCTCGATGACCGGCACGTCCTTGAAGTCGCCGATATCCGGCAGGTGGATGTCGTTGCTGCTCATCGCTTCACCTCACTCGTTGTTTCGCGCGGGCCGGACCTCGTCAGACGACGAGGCGGCGGACGTCCTCGAGGACGTGGGCGAGGTGGCGGGCGAAGCGCGCGGCGAGCGCGCCGTCGATGACGCGGTGGTCGTAGGAGAGCGAGAGCGGCACGATCAGGCGCGGCTTGAACTCGGTGCCGTTCCAGACCGGGCTCATCTTCGAGCGGGCGACGCCGAGGATCGCGACCTCGGGGGCGTTGACCAGCGGCGTGAAGGAGGTGCCGCCGATGCCGCCGAGGCTGGAGATCGAGAAGGTGGCGCCCTGCATGTCGGCGGCGCTGAGCTTGCCGTCGCGGGCTTTGGCCGAGATCGCCCCGAGATCGCGGCTGATCTCGACGATGCCCTTGCGGTCGGCATCCTTGATCACCGGCACGACGAGGCCGTCCGGCGTGTCGACCGCCACGCCGATGTTGTAGTAGCGCTTGAGGATCAGCGCGTCCTTCTCGGGGCTGAGCGAGGCGTTGAACTCGGGGTGCTTGCGCAGGGCCGAGACGGCGGCCTTGATCAGGAAGGCCAGCAGGGTGACGCGGTAGCCCTTGTCCTTCAGTTCCTTGCCGGCGTTGTCGAGCTCCTTGCGGTAGGCGTCGGTCTCGGTGATGTCCGACTCGTCCTGGTGGGTGACGAGCGGCACGTTGAGCCAGGACCGGTGCAGGTGCGCGCCGGAGATCTTCTTGATCCGCGACAGGGGTTGGGTCTCGATCGGGCCGAACTTCGAGAAGTCGACGGCCGGGATCTCGGGGATGCCCATGCCGCCGCCGGCGAACGCGGCGGTGCCGGACGCGCCAGGCGCCGGGGCGGCCGCGCGCGTGAGGTGACCCTTCACGTCCTCCTTGGTGATCCGGCCCTTCTCGCCGGTGCCCTTCACGGCGGTGAGGTCGAGGCCGAGTTCGCGGGCCAGACGCCGCACGCCGGGGCTGGCATGGACCTGCGAGAAATCGGGGAGGTTGCCGGCCGATGCGGCAGGCGTGGGGGCAGCCGGCGCGGGAGCCACACCCGGCGCGGGCTCCTGCTTGGCGAGCAACGCGGCGCTGTCGGCGCCGGCGGGGGCGTCGGCGGCCTTCGCGGCGGCCTGGGTGTCACCCTTGGCGCCCTCGCCCTTGAACACGAGGAGGGGCGAGCCCTCGCTCACCTTGTCGCCGAGCTTGACCAGGATCCGCTCCACCACGCCGGCGCTCGGCGAGGGCACGTCCATGGTCGCCTTGTCGGATTCCAGCGAGACCAGCGGGTCGTCGGGCCCGATCGTGTCGCCCTCCTTCACGTGGATCTCGATGATCGGAATGTCCTTGAAGTCGCCGATGTCCGGAATCTGGATCTCGATGCCCACTGCGTAGTCTCCCTGGTGAGGCGGGGCCTCTCGCGGGCCCCCTCGTGCGGTCTGTTCGATGAAAGGGTCGGGACGTCGGGGCGCCGGCCGCGCTCGGGCGGCCGGCGCGTGCCGGATCAGACGGTCCAGGGTGCCGGCCGGTCCGTGTCGATGCCGTACTTGGCGATGGCGTCCGCGACCGTCTGGGCCGGGATCACGCCGTCCGCGGCGAGGCTGTGCAGGGCCGCCACCACGACCCAGTGCCGGTTGACCTCGAAGAAGTCGCGCAGGCGGACCCGGTAGTCCGAGCGGCCGAAGCCGTCCGTCCCCAGGACGCGGTAGCGTCCGGGCACCCAGGCGCGGATCTGGTCGGCGAACAGGCGCATGTAGTCCGTCGAGGCGATCACCGGGCCGGTGCGGCCGGCGAGGCAGGTCTCGACGTGGGAGAGGCGCTTGCCCTCGAGCGGGTGCAGGAGGTTCCAGCGCTCCGCCGCCATCGCGTCGCGGCGCAGTTCGGTGAAGCTCGGGCAGCTCCAGATGTCGGAGGCGATGCCGAAATCCGTCTCCAGGAGCTCGGCCGCCGCGATGACCTCGCGCAGGATGGTGCCCGAGCCCAGCAGCTGGACCCGGTGCCCCTGCGTGGTCTCCTTCGCCCCCTCCTTGAAGAGGTACATGCCCTTGATGATGTCGGCCTCCGCGCCCTCCGGCATGCCGGGGTGCTCGTAGTTCTCGTTCATCACGGTGATGTAGTAGAACACGTCCTCCTGCTCGGCATACATCCGGCGCAGGCCGTCCTGCACGATCACCGCGACTTCGTACGAGAAGGTCGGGTCGTAGGAGACGCAGTTCGGGATGGTGGACGAGATGAGGTGGCTGTGGCCGTCCTCGTGCTGCAGGCCCTCGCCGTTGAGGGTCGTGCGCCCGGCCGTGCCGCCGATGAGGAAGCCGCGCGCCCGCATGTCGCCCGCCGCCCAGGCCAGATCCCCGACCCGCTGGAAGCCGAACATCGAGTAGTAGACGTAGAACGGGATCGTCGGCGCGTCGGAGTGCGAGTAGGAGGTCGCGGCCGCGATCCAGGACGACATCGCGCCCGGCTCGTTGATGCCCTCCTGGAGCATCTGACCGTTCTTGTCCTCCTTGTAGTACATGAGCTGGTTGGCATCCTCCGGCCGGTAAAGCTGGCCGACCTGGGAGAAGATGCCGAACTGGCGGAACATGCCCTCCATGCCGAAGGTGCGGCTCTCGTCGGGCACGATCGGCACGATGCGGTTGCCGATGTTCTTGTCGCGCAGCAGCGTGTTGAGGATGCGCACGAAGGCCATGGTGGTGGAGATCTCGCGGCCGGCGGTCTCCTTGAGCTGGGCCGAGAAGGCCGAGAGCGGCGGGATCTCGAGCGACTTGGACTTGGAGCGCCGGGCCGGGAGCGGACCGCCGAGCGCCTCGCGCCGCGCCATCAGGTAGCGGTGCTCGGGGCTGCCCTCGGGGAACTTGATGAAGGGGATCTCCTTCAGCTGGTCGTCCGTCAGGTCGATCTGGAAGCGGTCGCGGAACTGCTTGAGGACCGCCTCGCCCATCTTCTTCTGCTGGTGGGTGATGTTCTGGCCTTCGCCCGATTCGCCCATGCCGTAGCCCTTGACGGTCTTGGCGAGGATGAGGGTCGGCTGGCCCTTGTGCTTGGAGGCGGCGCTGTAGGCGGCGAAGACCTTGCGCGGGTCGTGGCCGCCGCGGGTGAGGCGCCAGATGTCGTCGTCGCTCATCTCGGCGACGAGGGCCGCGGTCTCGGGATAGCGCCCGAAGAAGTGCTCGCGGATGTAGGCGCCGTTCTTCGACTTGAAGTCCTGGTACTCGCCGTCGACGCACTCTTCCATGAGGCGCGCCAGCATGCCGGTGGTGTCGCGCTGGATCAGGGCATCCCAGCCCGAGCCCCACAGCACCTTGATGACGTTCCAGCCCGCGCCCCGGAAATCGGCCTCGAGTTCCTGGACGATCTTGCCGTTGCCGCGCACCGGCCCGTCGAGGCGCTGCAGGTTGCAGTTGATGACGAAGACGAGGTTGTCGAGTTTCTCACGCGCGGCGAGCGCGATGGCGCCGAGGCTCTCCGGCTCGTCCATCTCGCCGTCGCCCATGAAGGCCCAGACCTTGCGGCCGTCCGTCTGCGCGAGGTTGCGGTGGTGCAGGTAGCGCAGGAAGCGCGCCTGGTAGATCGCCATCAGGGGGCCGAGGCCCATCGAGACGGTGGGGAACTGCCAGAAATCCGGCATCAGCCAGGGATGCGGATAGGAGGACAGGCCCTTGCCGCCGACTTCCTGGCGGAAGCCGAGGAGCTGCTCCTCGGTCAGGCGCCCCTCGAGGAACGCGCGGGCATAGACGCCGGGCGAGGAATGGCCCTGCACGTAGATGAGGTCGCCGCCATGCTCGGAATCGGCCCCGCGCCAGAAGTGCATGAAGCCGGTGTCGTAGAGGGTCGCGGCCGACTGGAAGCTGGCGATGTGGCCGCCGAGCTCGGAGGAATCCTTGTTCGCCCGCAGGATGATCGCGATGGCGTTCCAGCGGATGGCCGAGCGGATGCGGTGCTCGATCGCCCGGTCGCCCGGATGCGGGTCCTGCTTCTCGGGCAGGATCGTGTTCAGGTAGGCGGTGTTGGCCGAGTACGGGACGGGGGCGCCCTTCTTGCGGGCCCCGTCGATGACCTGCTCGATCAGGTAATGCGCCCGTTCCGGCCCGTCGACGTCGAGGACGCCGTCCAGCGAATCCAGCCATTCCTGGGTCTCGACCGGGTCGAGGTCGCGGCTACGCTCCATGGGCATCCTCCTGGGATTTTATGCGGGTCGTGAGACCCGCTTATTTGGCTGGGCGCCGTTGAGCAGCCTTCGTGCCAAACCCACCCAAGCAATTTTCATGTTTTGTGGCAATGGCTTCGTCGGAAGGCAGAATGGTCGTTCGGCGAAGTTTGTTACGGGTTTGAATTTTTTTGTCTGGGTTTCCGGACCCGCACCCGGCGCCTTGACCGCCAAATCCCGCCCCGATGTCCTTTCCACGCATGGCATCGACGTGGAAGCCGCCACAACCTGCGGTCAGCGCAACCCTCGGACGCAGGCGGGGCAGGCCCTCACCCGGCACGGGCCGAATTTCCGCCCGCATCCCGCCCCCGCGCGGGCGGAGAAAGACCGGCGTTCCCGAAATCCGGAACGCCGCCTATCCCCGCTGCGAGGAGCCGCGCAGGATGAGCCGGCCGCTCAGGGTCACCTTGCGCACCGGCTGGTCCGGCGCCTTCAGCCGGTCGAACAGGAGCGCCATGGCCTGCGCGCCGATCTCCGCGACGGGCTGTTCGATCACCGTCAGGCCGGGCTCCACGAGGTCGGTCCAGGGCTCGTTGTCGAAGCCCGCGAGCCCGAGGTCGCCGGGCACCGCGAGGCCGAGGCCGCGCGCGGCCCGCACCGCCCCCATCAGCATCAGGCCGTTCGAGAGGAGCAGCGCATCGGGGCGGTCGCCCTGCGCGAGCCACGCCGTCAGCGCAGCCTCGGCGGCGGCGGCGTTCGGCGCGGCCACGCGCGCGAGGGGGTCCGCCCCGTGCCGGCCCAGGGCCTCCGTGTAGCCCGCGCAACGTTCCTGCGCGGTGGAGCTCGTGGCGCCGAACAGGCCGCCGATCCGGCGGTAGCCCTGGGCCCGGAGGTGGTCGACGAGGGCGGCGGCCGCCGCGACGTTGTCGAGGACCACGCTGTCATGGGCGCCCGGCGGCCCGGGCCGGTCGATGAACACCGCCGGCACGTCGAGGTCGCCGGCCTTCATCGCCTCGGCGGTGATCCGGGTCGGCGCGAAGATGAGGCCGGTGACGCGCTCCTCCTCCATCAGGCGCAGGTAGAGCGCCTCGCGGGCCGGGTCCTCGTCGGTGTTGCACAGGATCACCCGCATCCCGGCCGCGTAGGCGGCGTCCTCCACCGCCCGGCTCACCGCCGTGAAGAACGGGTTGCGGATATCGGCCACGATCAGCCCGATCGTCCGGGTCGTCTGCGAGCGCAGGC
The DNA here is from genome assembly GCF_025813715.1 of Methylobacterium sp. FF17. NCBI lineage: Bacteria > Pseudomonadati > Pseudomonadota > Alphaproteobacteria > Hyphomicrobiales > Methylobacteriaceae > Methylobacterium > Methylobacterium flocculans. The sequence continues at coordinate 1,804,584 of NZ_CP107532.1, read as the reverse complement.
GCCGGGCCGACAGGTTGGGCCGGTAGCCCGTGGCGCGCACCGCCGCCTCCACCTGCCGGCGCAGGGCCTCGCTGACCGGTCCCTGGCCGAGCGCCCGCGATACGGTGGCGGTCGAGACCCCCGCGGCCCGGGCGACATCGCGGATCCCGACGGTCATCGGACGGGAAACGTTTTCATGCTCATGGCCCCGTCATGCCAGCCCCTCGCGCACCTCGCAAGGCGGGATGCTGCACTATTACGCCAATACACGTTGACATTGCATGTGAAAACGTTTTCAGTGGCATTAACACACAACACGGGAGGAGCGCGCCATGCTCGCACCGACGCCGCCACTGAATCCGCGCCTGCTCATCCGCCTCGGCGCCACGCCCACGACCAAGGAGGCGGCCATTCGCGAGGCGGCCCAGCTTCTCGTCGCCGGCGGCTGCATCGATCCGGCCTACGAGGCGAGCATGCTGCGCCGGGAGGCGGTGTCGAACACCTATCTCGGGCACGGCGTCGTGATCCCGCACGGGATGGTCGACGACCGCCACCTCGTCCGCGAAAGCGGGCTCGCGGTGCTGCAGGTGCCCGGCGGCATCGCGTGGCATGACGGCCAGGTCGCGCATCTCGTGGTCGCCATCGCGGCGCAGTCCGACACCCACATCACGCTGCTGCGCCGGCTCACCCGCCTGATCCAGGACGAGGCCCGCCTCACCGCCCTGCGCGCCACCCCGCGCAAGGAGGAGATCGCGGCGGCCCTCACCGAGGACGCGGCGAGCCCCGGCAGCGCCGGTCCGGCCACCGACCTGAGCCAGCGCTTCGACTGGACGGTGGATTACCCCACCGGCCTGCATGCCCGCCCGGCCGCGCACTGGGTCGAGGTCGCGCGCTCCTGCCCGGCCCGCATCCAGGTGCGGCACGGCGCGGAGGTGGCGGATGCCAAGAACCTGATCGCGCTGCTGCAGCTCGGCCTGCGCTGCGGCGACGGGGTCACGATCTCGGCCGAGGGCGACGACGAGGCCGGCGCCCTTTCGAAGATCTGCAAGGCCGTGACCGGCCTCAGCGCCGGCGAAAAGGCGGCGGCGCAGGCGGCCGCCGCCGCCGCCGCGAAGGCCGCCGGGCCGGTGGCGGGCTGGAACCCGGCCGACGCGCCGCGCATCCATGCCGGCCTCGGCGCCTCGCCGGGCCTCGTCATCGGCCCGATCCACGTGCTGAGCCAGGCCGAGGTCGCGGTGCCGGACGAGCCGGAGCCGCTGACCTCCGGCGGCGACCGCCTGCACGCGGCCCTCGAGGCCACCGCGGGACAGCTCCGGGCGCTGGCCGACGACACCGAGCGCCGCCTCGGCAAGGCGGATGCGGGGATCTTCAAGGCGCAGGGCGAACTCATCGCCGACACCGACCTCATCACGCTGGCCTGCCAGCTCATGGTGGAGGGCCACGGCGTCGCCTTCGCCTGGAACCAGGCGGTGGAGCGGATGGCGGGCAAGCTCTCGGCGCTGGGCAACCCGGTGCTGGCGGCCCGCGCGGCGGACCTGCGCGACGTCGGCCGGCGGGTGCTGGCGCAGATCGACCCCGCCCTGAAGAGCGGCCACGACCTGCCGGACGTGCCCTGCATCCTGATCGCGCCGGATCTCGCCCCCTCCGACACCGCCGGGCTCGACCCCGCCCGCGTCATCGGCCTCGCCACCGCGCAGGGCGGCCCGACCTCGCACACCGCGATCCTGGCCCGGACGCTGGGCATCCCCGCCCTGGTGGCGGGGGGCGCGAGCCTGCTCGCCCTCGCGAACCGCACCCCCGCCATCCTCGATGGCGGTACCGGGCGCCTCTACCTCGACCCGAGCGAAGCGGACCTCGCCTCGGCCCGGGCCTGGAGCGCGCGCCAGCGCGCCGCGGCCGCGGACGAGGCCCGCGCCCGGGCGCTGCCCGCCCGCACCACGGACGGGCACGCGATCGCCATCGGCGCCAACGTCAACAACCCCGAGCAGGTGCCGCTGGCCCTCGACCAGGGCGCGGAGGGCGTCGGCCTGATGCGCACCGAGTTCCTGTTCCTGGAGCGCGGCGACACGCCCACGGAAGACGACCAGTACGCCACCTACCGGGCCATGCTGGCGGCGCTCGCCGGCCGTCCGCTCATCGTGCGCACCCTCGACATCGGCGGCGACAAGCAGGTGGCGCACCTGCACCTGCCGCGGGAGGAGAACCCCTTCCTCGGCGTGCGCGGCGCCCGCCTGCTCCTGCGCCGGCCCGACCTGATGGAGCCGCAGCTGCGCGCCCTCTACCGGGCCGCCCGGGACGGCGTGCCGGCCGGCGCCCCCCTCGGCCAGCACGCGCCGCTCTCCATCATGTTCCCGATGATCACCTCGGTGCCCGAGGTGCTGACCCTGCGCGCCCATTGCGAGCGCATCCGGCTCGAACTCGACGCGCCGGCGGTGCCGATCGGCATCATGATCGAGGTGCCGGCCGCCGCGATCCAGGCGGATGCGCTGGCGCGGCACTGCGACTTCTTCTCCATCGGCACCAACGACCTGACGCAGTACGCGCTCGCCATCGACCGTCAGAACACCGACCTCGCCCCGGAGGCCGACAGCCTGCACCCGGCGGTGCTGCGCCTCATCCACATGACCTGCGAGGGGGCCGCGCGCCACAAGCGCTGGGTCGGCGTCTGCGGCGGCATCGCGGGCGACCCCTTCGGCGCCGGCCTGCTCGCGGGCCTCGGGGTGCACGAACTCTCGATGACGCCCCGCGACGTCGCCGCCGTGAAGGCGCGGCTGCGATCCGCCGGGATCGGCGAGCTGCGGGCGCTCGCCGCCCGCGCCTGCGCCCAGGAGGATGCGGCCGGCGTCCGGGCGCTCGCCCGCGCATGGACGGGGGATGCCGCGTGAGTGTCGTCACCGTCACCCTCAACCCGGCCCTCGACCAGACCGTGGTGCTGGAGGCCCTGACCCCCGGCGCGGTCCACCGCGCCCGCAGCGTGCGCCGGGATGCGGGCGGCAAGGGCGTCAACGTCGCCGCCTGCCTCGCCGATTGGGGCCTATCCGTCGCCGCCACCGGCGTGCTCGGCCGGGACAACGCCGCCCCGTTCCAGGCTCTGATGGACGCCAAGGGCATCGAGGACCGCTTCGCCTGGATTCCCGGCGAGACCCGGACCAACCTCAAGCTCCTCGACGGGGCCAGCGGCGACACCACCGACATCAACCTGCCGGGCCTGGACCTCACGCCGGATGCCCTGGTGACCGTGCGCGCCGCCCTGCGCGCCCTGACCGCCCCGGAGGGGCTGGTGGTGCTGGCCGGCAGCCTGCCGGGCGGGTTGGGACCCCGGACCTATGCCGACCTCACCGCCGAGCTGCGGGCGCGCGGCGCCCGCGTGATCCTCGACGCCTCCGGCCCGCCGCTCGCCGCCGCGCTGGCGGCCCCCGTCCTCCCCTTCGCGATCAAGCCGAACCGGCACGAGCTGGAGGAATGGGCCGGGCGCACCCTGCCGGGGCTGGCCGACGTTGCGGCTGCGGCCCAGGACCTGCGGGCGCGCGGCATCGCCCTGGTGGTGGTCTCCCTCGGGGCCGAGGGCGCGCTGTTCTGCGACGGGGACGGGACGCTGCACGCCCTGGCCCCGCCGACCGCGATCGCCAGCACCGTCGGGGCCGGCGACGCCCTGGTGGCGGGGCTGGTGGCGGGTCTGCATGCGGACCTCGCCCTGCCCGACACCGCCCGCCTCGCCCTTGCCTTCGCGGCCGGCAAGCTGGCCCGGGCCGGCGCGAACCTGCCGCCCCGCGCGGCGGTGGAGGCCATCGCCGCCACGGTGCGGGTGGAGCGCCTCACGGGCTGAGCCGAGGGCACGGGACCCGGGTGCCCCCGCCGCGCCGCGCGCATCGGCGACGAACGATCAGACGCAACCCGAACGACGAGGAGGAAGCCATGACCCAGGTTCTGGCGGTAGTGGGAGGCGGGGCCCAGGGCCTGCACGCGGTGCTGGCCGGCGAGGCCCTGCGCAAGGCCGCGCAGAGGCGGCGCCAGGCCGTCGAGGTGGAACTGCGCGGCAAGGGCGTGGGCGGCCATCCCCTCAGCGCCGCCGCGATCGCGGGGGCGGACACCGTCCTCCTGATCGGCGAAGGCGACCTCGGCGAGGGTCGGTTCGGGGCGATGCGCCGGGCCCGGATCCGGATCGAGGACGTGCTCACCGACGCGCACGCGGTGCTCGACCGCGTCCTGTCCGGTGAGGCCGGCGCGGCGCCCGCGACGGCATCCAGGACGATCGTCGCCGTCACCTCCTGCCCCACCGGCATCGCCCACACCTTCATGGCGGCGGAAGGCATCCAGGCGGCGGCGCAGGCGCTGGGCTACGCGGTCCGCGTCGAGACGCAAGGCTCGGTCGGCGCCCACGACGCGCTCACGCCGGAGGAGATCGCGGCGGCCGACCTCGTCCTGATCGCGGCCGATACCGGGGTCGACCGCTCCCGCTTTGCCGGCAAACTGGTCTATGCCACCAACACCAAGGCGGCGATCCGCGACGGCAAGGGCCTGATCGCCACAGCGTTCGACGCGGCACAGGTGCAGGGGGGCGCGGCGGCGGCGGGGGAGCCCGCCCGTCCGGCGGCGGCCGAGGCGAAGGCGGGCGCCTACAAGCACCTGATGACGGGCGTCTCGTTCATGCTGCCCTTCGTCGTGGCGGGCGGGCTGCTCATCGCGCTCGCCTTCGCGCTCGGGGGCATCGACGCCATGAAGCCCGAGCACGCCGGCACGCTGGGCTTCGCGCTCGGCGAGATCGGCGCCAAGGCGGCCTTCGCGCTGATCGTTCCGGCACTCGCCGGCTACATCGCCTATTCCATCGCGGACCGCCCCGGCATCGCGCCCGGCATGATCGGCGGCATGCTGGCCGCCAACCTCCAGGCCGGCTTCCTCGGCGGCATCGCGGCGGGTTTCATAGCCGGCTATGCCACCTCCTTCCTCAACAGGCATATCCGCCTGCACCGGAACCTGGAGGGCCTCAAGCCCGTCCTGATCCTGCCGCTGCTGGCCACCGCGATCAGCGGCCTCCTGATGATCTACGTCGTCGGCGTGCCCGTGGCGGCGATCCTGGCCGCGCTGACCGAGTGGCTGAAGGGCATGCAGGGCACCAGCGCCGTGCTGCTCGGCCTCGTTCTCGGCGGCATGATGGCCATCGACATGGGCGGGCCGGTCAACAAGGCGGCCTATGCGTCCTCCGCGGCGCTGATCGCGTCGGGCATCACCGCCCCGATGGCGGCGGTGATGATCGGGGGCATGACACCGCCGCTCGGCATCGCGCTCGCCACCCGCCTGTTCCCGGCCCGCTTCTCGAAGCCCGAGCGCGAGGCGGGCGGCGCCGCCGCCGTGCTGGGCGCGGCCTTCATCACCGAGGGGGCGATCCCCTTCGCGGCGGCCGACCCGCTCCGGGTCATCCCCGCGATGGTGGCGGGCTCGGCCCTGGCCGGCGCCCTCGCGCTGAGCCTCGGCGTCGAGCTCAAGGTGCCCCATGGCGGCCTGTTCGTGCTGCCGATCCCCAACGCGGTCACCAACCTGCCCGGCGCCCTGATCGCGCTGGTCGCCGGCACCCTGACGACGGGGCTCCTCGTCGGGCTCCTGAAGAAGCGGGCGGCCTGAGGGGCGGTGCTTTCCCGGGTGCGACGTGGAGCCTCTTCGAAGCCTCCACGCCTCACGCATCGCGGAGGGCCGCACTCCACCAACCCGGCGCCAAGACCGGCCACGCGAACACCACGAAACTCGAGGGGGCACGACCAATGGGCAAGATATCGACGGTGGCGGGATTGAGAGCGAGCGCTCTGGGCCTCGGCCTCGCGGCGCTGGCCTTCGCACCGGAAGCGCGGGCGCAAGCGACCGGCATCGGCCTGCCGGACACGGTGCAGCGGCCTGCCCTGCGGCGCGCTTCCCGCCGGCCGCCGCAGCCGGACGGCCAGGGATTCGCGGGCGCCGACAGCGCGGCCGGCGCCGCCGACACGCTGGGCCAGACCGCGACGCCCCCGACCCTGCCGGCCGGCACCTTCGACCTCGGCAACGGCCTCAACCTCATCGCCAACTACACCGGGCAGGCGGCGGCCAATCCCATCGGCGGCATCCGGCAGGGCGGCGCCTATGCGGGGCAGGTCTTCTTCGGCATCGACGCCGACCTGAACCGGCTCGCCGGGATCGCGGGCGGAGCCCTCCACGTCGCGGTGACGAACCGGCACGGCAACAATCTCTCCGACCGGTTCATCGGCAACAACACCTCGGTGCAGGAGATCTTCGGGGGCGGCCAGACCACCCGGCTCACCCTGCTCAGCTACGAGCAGAAGCTCTTCGACGACCGGCTGATCGTCGAGTTCGGCCGGCTGGTCGCCAACATCGCCTTCCTCAACTCGCCGATCTACTGCAATTTCCAGACGAACTCCGCCTGCGGCAACCCGACCTTCGTGTTCAAGACCTCGAACTTCACCTTCTGGCCGGTCGCGAGCTGGGGCGCCCACGCCAAGGCCTGGCTGACCGACCGGGTGTTCGTCCATGCGGGCGTCTACGAGGTGAACCCGCGCCACCAGCAGCTCGGCGACAACGGCCTCGATTTCTCGACGCGGGGCGCCACCGGCGCGATCATGCCGTTCGAGCTCGGCTACGCCACCACCTTCGCCAACGACCCCCTGCCCCGGAACTACGGCGTCGGCGGCTGGTACGACGCCTCCGACTACGCCGACCCGGTCCGCGACGTGACCGGCCAACGCTCGGTGCTCACCGGCCTCGCCCCCGCCACCCGGTTCGGGCGCTCCGGCATCTATGCGCGCTTCGACCAGATGGTGTGGCGCCCCGACCCGGCCGGCATCCAGGGCCTGACCGTGTTCGGTGTCGCCATGGCCGGCACCTCGGGCCGCCTCGTGGAGGATACCTTCCTGGAGATCGGCGCGCTGCAGACCGGCACCTTCGCGGGCCGGCCCTTCGACACCGTGGGCTTCGTGGTCAACATCCAGCGTTTCTCGCGGCTCGCGCTCTCGAACATCGTGTTCGCGCAGAACAGCCTTGGGATCGACCGGACCATCCCGCGCCAGCAGATCATGATGGAACTGAACTACGGCATCCAGGTCGCGCCCTCGGTGCGGCTGACGCCGAACCTCCAGTACATCATCAATCCGGACCAGACGCGCTTCCCGTACCGTCGCAAGACGATCCCCGACGCCTTCGTCATCGGCGCCAAGCTCTCGGTCGACCTGTTCACCCTGGCGGGGCTGGCGCGCGGGCCGGGACAGTAGACCGCCCGGCCGCGCGGCTTGTTTCCCGTGAAATCCCGTGCGGTGCGTTCGCTCCGGCCGCACCGGAAGCCGCAGCATGCTGTTTTCGACTGAATCGGTCGGGTTCTGGTGCGGGTTCCCCGCCTTTGGGGGCCGGTGAGGTATTTGGATTCTCCGGAGATGGACCACGCCCTCACCCTCTCCTTACAGGTAGGGCGATCGCCTATGGCGCTTGGAGGCATCGAATGCCCTGCCACGCTGGGTCATCCTGGGCTTGCCGGAGGGTCAGGGTGGGGGTGCCGGCGCGCCACTCCCAAGGTCCCCCGAACCGGATCGCCAGGAGCGCCTCAACGTCCGAAGTAAGGCGCCGCACCCCCACCTCCGGCTCCTTCCCGCAAGGGGGAGGAGAGCAGTGCTGGACGGATTTGGGTTCGTGCTGGGGCGATCGGTCTCTTCTCCCCAAGCGCGGATGTGAAGGCCGGCGAGATCCGGCGTTCGGACCACGACGGCCCCCGTTGCGGCAGGGCCTCAAGGGGCATCGAAAGCCCCGCCACGCTGTGTCGCTCTCGGCGACGCCGCGGGTCCCCTCTCTTTCGGGAGAGGAAGCGCACTGCGAGCGTGAAGCCCGATCAGTCCTTCGCGCGCTCGAAGGTGACGATGCTGCGGGTCTCGCCCTGGTCGGCCCAGTTCGGCATCACGCGCCAGGGGGTGAGGACGCGCAGGCGGCGGCCCTCGACGGTGAAGGTCCGGGTCTGGTCGGTGCCGACCCATTTCGGGTCCCAGGCCGTGTCGATCCGGGTGGTCCACTGGTCGCCGCTGAGCGTCACCGTGCCGGTGTAGGAGACCAGCGTCTTCATCAGCTGGGCGCGTTCGGCGTCGGTTTCGGCGGCCTTGCGCCCCTCCCCCGAGAGCAGGAAGAAGACGCGGTTCTCCGGCGTGAAGTAGGCGTAGCCGGTGGGATGGGCGCCCATCACCGGCTGCGTCTTGCCGTCGGCGCGGACCTCGACCTCGTAGGAGACGAGCTTCCAGAGGCCGGTCAGGGCCGGTGGCGCCTCGGCCCGGGCCGGTCCGGTGAGCAGGCAGGCCGACGCGAGCGCGGCCATCGTCGTGGTGCGTGTGGGCATGGACATCGTCTCCCTCAAGGTGCGGACCGCACCGACAGGATTCCGACGCCTCTGCGATCTCCCGCCGGCGTCGCGGTCCGTTCGGGAGGCCGCCCGCCGATGGTCTCGGCCTTGAGGGCATAATGCGTTGTCGCCCCGCCTGGGTCCGGCCCGGCACGCGAAAACAGGGGGCCCGAACGACGAAGGGCCGGTTCCGTCTCTCACGGAACCGGCCCTTCGGGGCGACGGGGCTTCGCGGCTGTCAGTGCACGAGGATCTTGGAGAGGAAGTTCTGCGCGCGCTCCGAGCGGGCGTTGCCAAAGAAGTCTTCCTTCGTGGCGTCCTCGACGATCTCGCCCTTGTCCATGAAGATGACGCGGTTGGCGACCTTGCGGGCAAAGCCCATCTCGTGGGTCACGCACATCATGGTCATGCCCTCGCGGGCGAGCTGCACCATGACGTCGAGCACCTCGCCCACCATCTCGGGGTCGAGGGCCGAGGTCGGCTCGTCGAACAGCATCACGACGGGGTTCATGGCGAGCGCCCGCGCGATGGCGACGCGCTGCTGCTGGCCGCCCGAGAGCTGGCCCGGGAACTTCTTGGCATGGGCCGAGAGGCCGACCCGGTCGAGGAGCGCCAGGCCCGTCTTCAGGGCTTCGCCCTCGTTGCGCTTGAGCACCTTCACCTGGGCGAGGGTCAGGTTCTCCGTGATGGACAGGTGCGGGAACAGCTCGAAGTGCTGGAACACCATGCCGACGCGGGCGCGCAGCTTCGGCAGGTTGGTCTTGCGGTCGTGCACGGGGGTGCCGTCCACCACGATCTCGCCCTTCTGGAAGGGCTCGAGGGCGTTGACGGTCTTGATCAGGGTCGACTTGCCCGACCCGGAGGGTCCGCACACCACCACCACCTCACCCTTGTTCACGGCGGTGGTGCAGTCGGTGAGGACCTGGAAGTCGCCATACCATTTGCTGACGGACTTCATCGTGATCATGGGGGCCGTGGTCTCGCGGGCCTGGGACGTGTTCAGCGACGTGCTCATCGGGGGAATCCTAAGGCTCGGGGTGCGGCGTCAGCGGATGATGGCGATCTTCTTCTGAAGGCGGCGCACCGCCATCGAGGCCACGAAGCAGACCGCGAAGTAGACCACGGCCGCGAACAGATACATTTCGACGAGGCGGCCATCGCGCTGGGCGATCTTCGAGGCCGCGCCCAGGAAGTCGGTGACCGAGAGCACGTAGACGAGCGAGGTGTCCTGGAACAGCACGATGGTCTGGGTCAGGAGGATGGGCGTCATGTTGCGGAACACCTGGGGCAGGATCACGCTGCGCATCGAGGCGAAGTAGGTGAGCCCCAGCGCCGAGGCGGCCGCCGCCTGGCCCTTGGGGATCGACTGGATGCCCGCGCGCATGATCTCGGAGAAGTAGGCGGCCTCGAACAGCGTGAAGGTCACCAACGACGAGGTGAAGGCGCCCACCGTCATCGGCCGGTCGGCCCCCGTCACCCATTGCCCGAGATAGGGCACCAGGAAGTAGAACCAGAAGATCACCAGCACGAGGGGCAGCGACCGCATCAGGTTGACGTAGCCCTTGGCCACCTGCGGGATCACCGGGATGCTGGAGAGCCGCATCATGGCGATGAGCGTGCCGAGGATGATGCCGCCGACGGCGGCGAGCGCCGTGAGCGTCAGGGTGAAGCGCATGCCGTCGAGGAACAGGTACGGCAGCGCCGAGGTGATGACGGAGAAGTCGAAGTTCGCGAGCATCGTGGGCGATCCTTAAGGGGGGAGGCGCGAGGGCTGGGGGCCCTCAGCGATGGCCCGGGACGGCGACGCGCCGCTCGATCCAGCCGGAGGTGAAGATCACCACGATGTTGATGAGGACGTAGAGGATGGTGGCGGCCGTGAAGGCCTCGAACACCTGGAACGAGAATTCCTGCATGGCGCGGGCCCGCGCGGTCAACTCCAGCAGGCCGATGGTCAGGGCCACGGAGGTGTTCTTCAGGTTGTTGAGGAACTCCGATGTCAGGGGCGGCAGGATCATCCGGTAGGCGCTGGGCAGCAGCACGTAGCGGTAGGTCTGGTTCACCGTGAGGCCCATGGCGGTGCCGGCCATCTTCTGTCCGCGCGGCAGGGCCTGGATGCCGGCACGCACCTGCTCGGCGACGCGGGAGGCCGTGAAGAAGCCGAGACACACCACCGCCGTGTAGAACGGCGCGTTGGGCAGTTGCTTGATCCCGTTGCCCCATGCCTCGGGCAGCACCTCCGGCAGCACGAAGTACCAGAGGAACATCTGCACCAGGAGCGGGATGTTGCGGAACAGCTCGACATAGGTCGTGCCGATGGCGTTGGCGGTCTTCGAAGGCAGCGTGCGCATCACGCCGATGACCGAGCCGAGGGAGAACGCGATGATCCAGGAGCAGAGCGCGGTCACGACGGTCCAGAGCAGGCCCGAGAGCAGCATGCCCGCGTAGGTTCCGGCCCCTTCCGGGGAAGGTTCAAGGAAGATGCCCCAATTCCAGTTGTAGTTCATCGCGTCCTCGTTCCCTGTGATCGGGCGTACGGGCGGGCGCCCGTGGAATGTGGCGGTGCTGTGTCGGACAGTGCCGAGACCTTGGCCGGAAGGTCCAGGGCCTCCAAGCCCGCGCCTCGGTCGCGCACTGACATTTCCCAAGGTTTGCCGCTTTTACAGGCAGATTCGGGCTTGTGGCATGCACGCGCCCACCCCGCCAGAGCGGGGGCGCCGGTGCGTCTCGGTCGATTCGGGAGGGCGGGTCGGCGGGGCATCGGTGCCGCCCCGCCTAGCATCATCCGGACCACATCCCCGGCGGTGCCGGGCGGAGCCGACGATGTGAGGCTTCAGGGCGACGCCAGGGGGGCGCCGAGGGAGCACGGGGCTCCGGAATCGCCCGAAGGCGCTCGGCGGGCGGAAGGCGCTGCGTCCCCGCCCGTCTCAGGCGCGGGCCGGCCGCGCGGCGGCGGCTTGGCGCGGGGCGGAGGCTTGGCCCGCGACGGGGCGGCCGAGGGTGAGGATCAGCAGTGCCGCGATCAGGCAGAGCGCGCCCGCCGCGAAGAAGGCCGGCAGGTAGCTCGCCAGTTCCGCCCGCGAGAGCCCGGCCCCGTACGCGATGGTGGCCGCACCCAGTTGGTGCCCCGCGAAGACCCAGCCGAAGACGAGGTTGGCGCGCTCGCGCCCGAACCGCGCCGCCGTGAGCCGAACCGTGGGCGGCACGGTGGCGATCCAGTCCAGGCCGTAGAACACCGCGAACAGCGACAGGCCGACGAAGGAGAAGTCCGAGAACGGCAGGAACATCAGCGAGAGGCCGCGCAGGCCATAGTACCAGAACAGGAGCCAGCGGTTGTCGTAGCGGTCCGACAGCCAGCCCGAGGCCACCGTGCCGATGAAGTCGAACACGCCCATCACCGCGAGCACGCTCGCCCCCTGGACCGGGCCGATGCCGTAATCGGCGCAGAGGGGGATGAAGTGGGTCTGGATCAGCCCGTTGGTGCTGGCCCCGCAGATGAAGAAGGTGGCGAACAGCACCCAGAACACCCGGGCGGCGGCGGCCTCCCGCAGGGCCGCGATCGCTCCGCCGGCGATCGCTCCAGTCGCTTGGGAGCCGATGGCACCCGGCCCGGCGGGCGCGGTCTCGCCGTAGGGGACCAGGCCGAGATCCTCCGGCCGGTCGCGCATCAGCGCCAGCACGCCGAGACCCGCCGTGAGCAGGAGCCCGCAGATCACCAGGAGGGCGGCGCGCCAGCCCAGGGCCTCGGTGAGCGCCGCGAGCAGGGGCAGCACCACGAGCTGGCCCGTGGCCGAGCTCGCGGTGAGCAGGCCGACGACGAGGCCGCGCCGGTGCGAGAACCAGCGCGTCGCCACCGTGGCGCCGAGCACCAGGGCGGTGAGCCCGGTGCCGACGCCGACCACCACGCCCCAGAGCAGGACGAGTTGCCAGACCTCCCGCATCCCGAGGGAGGCGAGGAGCCCGCCCGCGATGAGCGCGAGCGCCAGGAGCACGATGCGGCGCGGCCCGTAGCGGTTCATCAGGGCGGCGGCGAAGGGTCCCATCAGGCCGAACAGCAGGAGGCGCACGGCCAGCGCCGAGCCGATCGTCGCCGTGTCCCAGCCGAATTCACGTTGCAGGGGCAGGATCAGGACGCCGGGGGCCCCGACCGCGCCCGCCGTCACCAGCATGGTGAGGAAGGTCACGGCGGCCACCGCCCAGCCGTAATGGATGCCCCGCCGGGCGAGGCTCGCGGCCACCGCATCCGAGACGAGGAGAGAGGGGTGCGTGGCCATGCGAGCGCGCTCCGGGGCGCCGCTTCCACCGGCGTCCCCTTGCATAGGCGCATATGCACGCTTTAGACAAGGGCACTCGGAGAGCGGCGGGTTCGGCCCGCCCGGAGTTCTCGATGGACGATCCTCGCCCGGTGATCTGCCTCTGCAACGCGATCCGCCAGGGCGCCCGGCAGGTCACGCAGTTCTATGACCGGCAGCTCGCCCCGACGGGCCTGCGCATCTCGCAATACGCGATGCTGAAGGGCCTGCGGCGCCTGGGGCCGATCTCGATCAACGGGCTCGCCGACGCGATGGTGATGGACCGGACCACGATGGGCCGGGCCCTGCGCCCCCTGGAGCGCGACGGCCTCGTGGCGATCGGGCCCGGCCCGGACGGGCGCACGCGCGCCCTGACCCTGACCGAGGCGGGCCGGGCGCGGCTGGAGGCGGCCGAGCCGCTCTGGCAGGCGGCGCAGGCCGCGTTCGAGGCGCGCTACGGCGCCGCGGAGGCCGCGACCCTGCGCGGGGCCCTGGCCCGGGTCGTCGCCGCCGTGTGAGCCTCAGCCCTTGGGCGGGCGGGCCCCGAAGATCGCGGTGCCGACACGGACATGGGTGGCCCCCATCTGGATCGCGGCCGGGTAATCCGCGCTCATGCCCATGGAGAGGATCGGCAGGTTGTGAGCGTGCGCGATGCGGGCGAGCAGGGCGAAATGCGGCGAGGGCGGCGCCTCGGCGGGGGGGATGCACATCAGCCCCTGGATCGCGAGCCCGTGGGTGTCGCGGCATTCCGAGAGGAGCGTATCCACCGCCGAGGGAGAGACGCCCCCCTTCTGCGGCTCGTCCCCGGTGTTCACCTGGATCAGGAGCTTCGGCGCGCGCCCGACCCGCTCGATCTCCTTGGCGAGCGCGGCGGCCAGCGAGAGCCGGTCGAGCCCGTGGATCACATCGAACAGCTCCACGGCCTCGCGCGCCTTGTTCGATTGCAGCGGTCCGACGAGGTGAAGTTCGACATCCGGGAAGCGCGCGCGGAGCGCCGGCCATTTCGCCTTCGATTCCTGCACGTAGTTCTCGCCGAACACCCGCTGCCCGGCCTCCAGCGCCGGCAGGATCCCCTCGGCGGGAATCGTCTTCGACACGGCGACCAGGGCGACCGAGGCCGGGTCGCGCTCGGAATCCTGGGCCGCCTGGCGGATCCGGTGGCGCACCGCCTCCAGCCCGGCCACGACATCGGTGGCCTCGAGGGGAGTGGTGGCCTGCGGGGCGGGAGCGTCGGGAGCTACGTCGTCCATGATCTCTCGGGAAATGCGTGGGATGAACCGGTCCGACCGGGGACTACCATTCCGAACGCGGGCCGCAAGACGAAGCTCCCACAGCAAGACGAAGCTCCCGCAGCAAGACGAAGCTCCCGCAGCGGCTCCGATGCGTCGCGGTGCGGCCGCCGTGTTGACCCCTCCCCTTGCCGTGGTAGTCCGACCCCCAACCCCCGGCGGCGGCGCGACCACGCGCGGCCCGCCCTCACCCTCGCGAACCCCGGCGCCCGGCCCATGACCACGTCCCCCGCTCAAAGTCCCGCTCCCGAGCGCTACAACGCCAAGGAGACCGAGCCGCGCTGGCAGCAGGCCTGGGACGCGGCGGGCATCTACGCCACGAAGAACGACGATCCCCGGCCGAAATACTACGTGCTGGAGATGTTCCCCTATCCGTCGGGGCGCATCCACATGGGCCACGTGCGCAACTACGCGATGGGCGACGTGGTGGCGCGCTACAAGCGGGCGCGCGGCTTCAACGTGCTGCACCCGATGGGCTGGGACGCCTTCGGTCTGCCCGCCGAGAACGCCGCCATGGAGCGCAAGGTCAACCCGCGCGACTGGACCTACGCCAACATCGCGACGATGCGCGGCCAGTTGCAGAGCATGGGCCTCTCGCTGGACTGGAGCCGGGAGATCGCGACCTGCGACCCCGACTATTACAAGCACCAGCAGCGCATGTTCCTCGACTTCCTGGCCAAGGGGCTGGTGACGCGCCGCACGGCCAAGGTGAACTGGGACCCGGTGGATCACACCGTGCTCGCCAACGAGCAGGTCATCGACGGGCGCGGCTGGCGCTCGGGCGCCCTGGTGGAGCAGCGCGAGCTGACCCAGTGGTTCTTCAAGATCACCGATTTCGCGCAGGACCTCTACGATGCGCTGGACGGCCTGGAGCGCTGGCCGGAAAAAGTCCGGCTGATGCAGAAGAACTGGATCGGCCGCTCGGAGGGGCTCGAGGTCCGCTTCGCCATCGAGGCACCGCCCCACGGCGTCGCCCCCGAGGTGACGGTCTACACCACGCGGCCCGACACCCTGTTCGGCGCGAAGTTCCTGGCGATCGCCGCCGATCACCCGATCGCGGCGAAGCTCGCACCCGCCCATCCGGCCCTCCAGACCTTCATCGAGGAATGCCGGCGCACGGGTACGGCCCAGGCCGCCATCGACACGGCCGAGAAGCTTGGCTTCGACACCGGGCTGAAGGTCCGCCATCCCCTCGACCCGTCCTGGCTGCTGCCGGTCTACGTCGCGAACTTCGTGCTGATGGACTACGGCACCGGCGCGGTCTTCGGATGCCCGGCCCACGACCAGCGCGACCTCGATTTTGCCAACAAGTACGGTCTCGGCAACACGCCCGTGGTCTGCCCGGAAGACCAGGACGCCGGCAGCTTCGTCGTCACCGACACCGCCTATGACGGCGACGGCCGGATGATCAATTCCCGCTTCCTCGACGACATGACCACGGACGAGGCCTTCAAGGCGGTGGCCAACCGCCTCGAAGCCGAGACCCTGTCCGGCACCGCGGTGGCCTCGCGGAAGGTGCAGTTCCGCCTGCGCGACTGGGGCGTCTCGCGCCAGCGCTACTGGGGCTGCCCGATCCCGATCATCCATTGCGAGGCCTGCGGGCCCGTGCCGGTGCCGGTGGCCGACCTGCCGGTGAAGCTGCCGGACGAGGTCTCCTTCGACGTGCCCGGCAATCCGCTGGAGCGCGACCACGCCTGGCGCAACGTCCCCTGCCCCACCTGCGGGAAGCCGGCCCGGCGCGAAACCGACACCATGGACACCTTCGTGGATTCGTCCTGGTACTATGCGCGCTTCACAGCGCCCTGGCTCCAGGACGCGCCCACGGACCGCAAGGCCGTCGACCAGTGGCTCGCCGTCGACCAGTATATCGGCGGTATCGAGCACGCGATCCTGCACCTGCTCTACGCCCGCTTCTTCATGCGGGCGATGAAGGCGACGGACTGGTCCGGCGTCTCCGAGCCCTTCGCCGGCCTGTTCACGCAGGGGATGGTGGTGCACGAGACCTACAAGGATGCGGCCGGCGCCTGGGTGCCCCCGGCCGACATCCGCATCACGGGCGAGGCCGGTGCGCGTCAGGCGTTCCACGTGAAAACAGCGGAGCCGATCGCGATCGGCCCCATCGAGAAGATGTCGAAGTCGAAGAAGAACGTGGTCGACCCCGACGACATCATCGCGAGCTACGGCGCCGATACCGCCCGCTGGTTCATGCTCTCCGATTCGCCGCCCGAGCGCGACGTGATCTGGACCGAGGACGGCGTGCAGGGCGCGGCGCGCTTCGTCCAGCGCGTCTGGCGGCTGGTGTCCCTCGCGGCCGCGTCGGAGGGCAGCGCGGGCAGCGGCGACGCCGCCCTACGCAAGGCCGCGCACAAGGCCCTTGCGTCGGTGGAGGAGGATATCGAACGCCTGCGCTTCAACCGCTGCGTCGCGCATACCTACACGCTGGCCAACGCCCTCGACGAGGGCCTGCGGGGCGGCGTCTCCCGGAGCGCCGCGACGGAAGCGGCCGGCATCCTCACGCAGTTGATCGCCCCGATGATGCCGCACCTCGCGGAGGAGTGCTGGCGGGCGCTCGGCCGCGACGGTCTGGCCGCGCAGGCGGGCTGGCCGGAGGTCGAGCGCGGCCTGCTGGTCGAGGACGAGGTCACCCTCCCCGTCCAGCTCAACGGCAAGAAGCGTGCGGACGTGACCGTCCCCCGCAGCGCCGATGTCGCGGCGGTCCAGGCCCTGGTCCTCGCAGACGAGGCCGTACAGCGGGCCCTCGAAGGGCGAACCCCGAAGAAGGTCATCGTCGTGCCGGGCCGGATCGTGAACCTCGTCGTCTGACCCCGATCCGGCTCCGACCGTGGCCGGATAGGAAACGTAAAGCTTGGGGCGAATAGGCTGTCGTCGGACCTCGGTTCGCCGTACAGATCGGGCGGAACGGATGAGCGGGACGGCGGCGGGCATGATGCGTTTGGCACTCGGAGCGGCAGCGGGCGGAACCCTGCGTCGGGCGGCGCGCGTCGCCCTCGTCTCGTCGCTCGCCCTCAACCTCTCGGCCTGCTTCCGCCCCCTCTACGGCCCCACCGCCTCCGGTGAGCCGATGGCGGCGTTGCTCGCCGCGGTGCAGGTGGACGACGTGCTGATGGCGCAGGGCCAGGAGCGCCTCGGGCACTACCTGCGCAGCGAACTGATCTTCGACCTCGACGGATCGGGCCAGAGCGCGCCCAAGCGCTATCGGCTCAAGATGCAGGGGAGCGAGACGGTGCAGACCCCGATCGTGTCCTCGCTGACCGGGCGCGCCGAAGCGGGCACGATCGTCGGCACGATCAAGTACGCCCTGGAGGACCTGAGCGGCACGAAGATCATCAGCGAGGGTGTCGCCACCTCGACGGCGACGTATGACCGTTCGATCCAGCGCTTCGCCAGCTTGCGCGCCGCCCGCGACGCCGAGATTCGCCTCGCCAAGGTGCTGGCCGAGCAGATCAAGACCCGGATCGCCTCCGTGCTGGTGACCAAGCCCTGACGACGTCGGGGACCCCGGCATGACCGCCGTCAAGGCCGGCGACGTCGATGGCCTGATCCGGCGCGGCCCCGATCCGCGCATCGCGATCCTGCTCGTCTACGGGCCGGATACCGGGCTCGTCTTCCACCGGGCCAAGGCGCTAGCGGAGGCCTTCGTGGCGGATCCGGGCGACCCCTTCGCCATGGTGAAGATCGACGGCGACGTGCTGGCGCAGGATCCTGGGCGCCTGGTGGACGAGGCCGGCACCGTCGGCCTGTTCGGGGGCAACCGCACGATCTGGGTGCGCGCGGGCAGTCGCAACTACGCGCCGGCCGTGGAGGCCGCCCTGAAGGCCGAGATCACCCAGGCGCGCATCGTCGTGGAAGGTGGCGACCTCGGCAAGACCGCTCCCTTGCGGACCCTCTGCGAGAAATCCCCCAAGGCCCTCGCCCTACCCTGCTATCCCGACGACGAGCGGGCGCTCGCCGACATCATCGACCGCACGCTGCAGGACCAGGGCCTGCGCATCGCGCGGGACGCCCGCGACATCCTCGCGGCGAGTCTCGGCGGCGACCGGGGCGCGAGCCTGTCGGAGATCGAGAAGCTGTCGCTCTATGCCCAGGGGCAGGGCACCGTCAGCCTGGACGATGTGGAAGCGATCGTCAGCGATGTCGCGGGCAGTGTGCTCAACACGCTGATCGACGCGGCTTTTGCCGGCCGCATCGGCGAGGTGGAGCGCGATTACCGGCGCTTCCGCCACGAGGGCATGGACCCCTCGGTGATGCTGGGCGCCGCCCTGCGCCACGCCCTGACCCTGCTCGCGACCCGTATCGCGGGGGAGGGACAGAGTGCCGGCGCCATGGTGGCGAACTGGCGCGGCCTGCACTTCCGGCGCAAGGCGCTGGTGGAGACGCAGCTTGCCCGCTGGTCTCCCCCTGCCCTCCGCCACGCGGTTCAGCTGCTCCAGGACGCGGTCCTGACCTGCCGCCGCTCCGATCCCGGATTGGCGCATGCGCAGGCCTCGAGCACGCTCCTGCGCATCGCCTCCGAGGCCGCGCGGCGGCGCTGAGGCCTACCCCTCGGACCGCGCGATGTTGAAGCGCTGGCAGAGGGCGTCGAGTTCGGCGGGGGTCTCATAGCGGATGCGGATTTCTCCGGCTCCCGCGACCTTGGATTTCAACGCGACGTTCATTCCCAGGGCGCGGGCCATGGCCTGCTCCAGGGAGCGGATCTCGGCATCCTTCTCGGCCGCGCGGCGCGGCCGGCCGGGGCGGGGGCCATCGCCCTCCGGCACCTCCGCCGAGGCGAGGGCCTCGACCTCGCGGACCGAGAGCCCCTCCTCCACGATCCGGCGCGCGACGCCTTCGGCGTCCCGCACCGCCAGCAATGCGCGCGCGTGACCCGCCGTGATCTCGCCGGCCACGACCCGGTCCTGGATCGACGGCGACAGCTGCAACAGGCGCAGGGTGTTGGCGAGGTGACTGCGGCTCTTACCCAGGATCTCGGCCAGCTCGCTCTGGCTGTACTGGAACTCGCTCATCAGGCGCTCATAGCCGGCCGCTTCCTCGATCGCGTTGAGGTCCGTGCGCTGGACATTCTCCAGGATCGCGAATTCGAGCGAGGTCCGGTCGTCGATCTCCACGGTAACCACCGGCACTTCGGTGAGGCCGGCGCGCTGGGCCGCGCGCCAGCGGCGCTCGCCCGCGACGATCTCGTAGGTGTCCGGAACACCGGGAAGGGCCCGCACCACGATGGGCTGGATGATGCCGCGCAGCTTGATCGAGGCCGAGAGTTCGTCGAGGTCCGCCTCGTTGAAGCGGCGGCGCGGGTTGCGCGGGTTCGGCCGCAGGAACTCGACGGCGACCTTGCGCTGCGCCTGGGACTTGCCGGCCTCGGGCGTATCATCGCCGAAATCACCGATCAGGGCCGCGAGGCCACGTCCGAGCCGGGGTCGCACCACATCATCCGCCATCGCCACCTGCTTCGACTCCCGAATCCGTTTCACGCTCGTCCCGGGGAGCAGGGTGCCCCTCCGGTCAAATCTCAGGCCGCCACCGGCAGCCGCCCCTCGCGCTGGATGATCTCCGAGGCCAGACGCAGATAGGCCTGCGAACCCGCGCATTTGAGGTCATAGAGCAGCACCGGCTTGCCGTGGGACGGGGCCTCCGACACGCGCACGTTGCGGGGGATCATGGTCTCGTAAACCTTCTCGCCCATGAAGCTGCGCACATCCGCCACCACCTGCGCCGACAGGTTGTTGCGCGGATCGAACATCGTCAGCACGATGCCCTGGATGGTGAGGCGGGCATTGAGGGCGCCGCGCACCTGCTCCACGGTGCGCAGGAGCTGGCTCAGGCCCTCCAGGGCGAAGAACTCGCATTGCAGCGGCACCAGCACCGCGTCCGAGGCCGCCAGGGCATTGATGGTGAGGAGGTTGAGGGAGGGCGGGCAATCGATCAGGACGTAGGTCACGCCTTCGGTCGCTCCGGATTGACCGATCCCCTTCAGTACGTTGCGCAGGCGGTGGGCCCGGTCCGGCGCGCTCGCCATCTCCAGCTCGAGGCCGAGCAGGTCCATGGTGGAGGGGGCCACCAGCAGGCGCGGCACCGCCGTCGGGATGCAGGCCTCCGCCAGGGACGCCTCTCCGGCGAGGACGTGGTAGGTCGACACCTTGCGCTGGCGCCGGTCGATGCCGAGCCCCGTGGAGGCGTTGCCCTGCGGATCGAGATCGATCACCAGGACGGTTTCACCGATCGCGGCCAGGGCGGTGCCGAGATTGATCGCCGTCGTGGTCTTGCCGACGCCGCCCTTCTGGTTGGCCAACGCCAGGATACGCAGCGGCCGCTCCGGGTTGCCTCCGGCGGCGGGGATTTTCGTCGGATCGCTTGTCATGAATCCACGCGAGATAGGGTCGTGACGCGGACGATCCGCGCTTCCGAATCGGTTCGGCTCGGCTCAAGATCGTAAACGAACCTCCACCGTTGCGCAGCGTCGGTCAATTCCGATTGCACGTCCCGGCCCTTCGGGAACAGGCCGATGGTGCCCGTCGTCAGCAGTGGCTCACACCAGGCGAGAAGCTGGGTGAGGGGTGCCAGCGCGCGAGCACAGACGATGCCAACGCCCTGGTGCCCATCGATGGCCTGCTCGATACGGGCATTGTGCACCCGCGCCGGCGCCTCCGTGAGACGCGCCGTCTCCGTCAGGAAGGCGCATTTGCGGGCATTGCTCTCGATCATGTCGACTTGAAACCCGGGGCGCTCATGTCCGGCGATCGCCAGGACGAGGCCCGGCAGGCCGGCGCCGGCTCCGAGGTCGAGCCAGGTGTCGGCTTCGGGTGCCAGGGCCCGGAGCTGAAGGGCATCGGCGATGTGGCGGGTCCAAACCTCGGCCAGGGTGCCGGGTCCGACGAGGTTCTTCACGTTCTGCCAGCGTCGAAGCTGCGCCACGTAGATGGCGAGGCGTCGGGCGGTTTCACGTGAAACACCGGCCTCCGCCAGCACACGATCCCGGTCCGGTTCAGCGGGCATGCGCCACCGGCTCCCGATGACGGCGCCGGGCATGCGCCGCGAGCAGGGTGAGGGCGGCCGGTGTCACGCCCTCGATGCGGGCCGCCTGCCCCAGGGTCCCGGGCCGGACGATCTCGAGCTTCGCCCGCATCTCGTTCGAGAGCCCGGGGATCGCCGCGTAGTCGAGACGGTCCGAGAGCGCCACGGCCTCGTCCCGGCGGAAGGCGGCAATATCCGCGCGCTGCCGGTCGAGGTAGACGGCGTAGGTCGCGTCCGTGCAGAGGCGTTCCGCGACGCGGGGCGCGACCGCGGCAAGCTCGGGCCAGATCGCCGCGAGGCGGTCCCAGCCGATGTCGGGATAGGAGAGCAGCTGGAAGGCGCTGCGCCGCAGGCCATCCTGGTTGAGGTCGAGCCCCACGGCCCGGGCCTCGTTCGGCGTCAGGCTCAGGGCGTCGAGACGGGACCGTGTCGCCTCCAGCGCCGCCTGCGAGGCCGCGAAGTGCGACGCCCGTACGGGGCCGACGCAGCCCAGTGCCGCGCCGCGCGGTGTCAGGCGCTCGTCGGCGTTGTCGATGCGCAGGGACAGCCGGTACTCCGAGCGCGAGGTGAACATCCGGTAGGGCTCGCTCACCCCATGGGTCACCAGATCGTCGATCATGACGCCGAGATAGGATTCCGCGCGATCGAACACCGCGAGGGCGGACCCGCCGGCGAGCCGCGCCGCGTTGATCCCGGCGACGAGGCCCTGCCCGGCCGCTTCCTCGTATCCCGTCGTCCCGTTGATCTGCCCCGCTAGGAACAGTCCCGGCAGGCGCTTCGTCTGCAGGGTCGCGTCGAGTTCGCGCGGATCGACGTAGTCGTACTCGATGGCGTAGCCGGGGCGCAGGATCGCAGCCCGCTCCAGGCCCGGGATCAACGCGATGATGTCGCGCTGGACGCTTTCGGGAAGGGCGGTCGAGATCCCGTTCGGATAGACTGTCGGATCGTCCAGCCCCTCCGGCTCGAGGAAGATCTGGTGGCCCTCGCGGTCGCCGAACCGCACCACCTTGTCCTCGATGGAGGGGCAGTAGCGCGGACCTCGGCTCGCGATACCGCCCGAATACATCGGCGAGCGATGGAGGTTGGCGCGGATCAGGTCGTGCACGGCCTGGGTGGTGCGCGTGACACCGCATTGGATCTGCGGGTTGGTGATGCGCTCGGTGAGGGTCGAGAAGGGGACCGGCTCATCGTCGGCCGACTGCATGTCGAGGCCGGACCGGTCGATGGTGCGGCCGTCGAGGCGGGCCGGGGTGCCGGTCTTCAGGCGCCCGAGGGCGAAGCCGTAGCGGTCGAGGGTATGGGCGAGACCGATGGACGGGTCCTCGCCGACGCGTCCCGCCGGAACCTGGGTCTCTCCGATATGGATCAGCCCGCGCAGGAACGTGCCCGTGGTCAGAACCACGGCGGCGCAGGGGAGGGTGGTGCCATCTCCCAGGACGACGGCGGCGACGCGGCCAGCGCTCACCGCGAGATCCGCCACTTCGCCCTCGATCACCCGCAGGTTCGCGGTCTCGGCGATGGCGTCCTGCATGGCGCGGGCGTAGAGCTTGCGGTCGGCCTGCGTCCGGGGGCCCCGGACCGCCGGTCCCTTGCGGCGGTTGAGGAGACGGAACTGAATCCCGGCCGCATCGGCGACGCGCCCCATGAGGCCGTCGAGGGCATCCACCTCGCGCACGAGGTGGCCCTTCCCGAGGCCGCCGATCGCCGGGTTGCAGGACATGGCGCCGATGGTCGAGGCCCGATGGGTCACCAGAGCCGTGCGGGCACCCATGCGGGCTGCGGCCGCGGCCGCCTCGACGCCCGCATGGCCTCCGCCAACGACGATCACGTCGAAGGAATCAGGATCGTGATGCATGGTTCCAGTTACGCGGGCGTGATGGGGCCGGTCAACGCAGGGGCGCTGAAGAAGGGTGTTTCCACGTGAAACAAGACGCTTGTGCGGTGCCGGCAACACAGCCTTCCTGCCGTCAGGACTGCGCTGCCGAGACGTCCGGCTATCGACCCGCCCCGTCGGATCATTTGCCGATGCAGAAGCCCGAGAACAAGCGATCCAGCAATTCCTCGACACCGACCATGCCGGCGACCTCGCCGAGTGCACGCACCGCGAGGCGAAGATCCTCGGCCGCGAGCTCTGGCAAGGCGCTTCCCGCGAGCAGGCGGTCGAGGTGATCGCGGCACCGGGCCAGACCGAGGCGATGCCGCTCCCGGGTGATCAGTGCGCTCCCGCCCCCGACCGCTTCGGCCGCCTGTGCCTCGATGCGGCCGAGAAGGCGATCGAGCCCGAGACCGGTCAGTGCCGAGATCCGCAGTGCGGTCTGATCCTCGGCCTCCGCGCCTGAGGCGACGACATCCTGCTTCGTCCGGATCGTGAGTGTCGGCACCCCCGCCGGCACGTGCAGATCAGTCTCGTCCGTGTGCGAGGCCGCGTTTCCCGCCTCATCCGGCGCACGCAGCAACAGGATCAGATCGGCCTGTTCCATGCGGACGCGCGTGCGCCGAATGCCCTCCGCCTCGATCGGATCGCCGGCGTCCCGCAAGCCAGCCGTATCGACGAGGATGACGGGTAGCCCACCGAGATCGCAGCGGACCTCGATGACGTCCCGGGTCGTCCCTGGGATCGCCGAGACGATTGCCGCATCGCGACGGGACAGGGCGTTGAGCAGGGTGGACTTCCCGGCGTTCGGGGCGCCCGCCAGCACCACCACGAACCCTTCGCGCAGGCGCTCGCCGCGCCGCCCATCCGCCAGGGTGCGGGCGATCTCATCCCGCAGGAGAGCGGCCTTCGCGGTCAGGGCTGCGTCGAGGGCCGCCTCGTCCACATCGCCCTCGTCGGAAAAGTCGAGGGCCGCTTCGACCCCGGCCAGCAGATCGATGAGCCGCGTGCGCCAATCGGCGACCTGGCGCCCGAGAGCGCCGTCGAGCTGGCGCAGGGCTTGGCGCCGTTGCGCCTCGGTCTCGGCATCGATCAGGTCGGCAATGCCCTCCGCCTCCGTGAGATCGAGGCGGCCGTTCAGGAAGGCGCGACGGGTGAAGGCGCCGGGTTGCGCGGGCTCGCAGCCGGGCACGGTTGCGAGCGCCCCGAGAACGGCGCTGCGCACGGCCAGGCCGCCATGGAGATGAAGCTCCGCCATGTCCTCGCCCGTGACCGTTCCAGGGCCGGGCATCCAGGCGACCAGGGCCTGATCCAGCACATCGCCGTCCGTGTTTCGCAAGGTCCGCAGGGACAGGCGACGCGGTGGGGGGAGGGCACCCGTCAGGCGTCCGAGCACATCCGCCGATGCCGGTCCACTGATCCGGATCACGCTGATGGCGGCGCGCCCGAAGCCGGTGGCCGGCGCGTAGATGGTACTCGCGTTCGACATCCGATCGGCTCCGAGAGAGGTCCTGACGCACGGCCCCGCGCCTTGTTAAGCCGGCGAATTATTTTATTATTCTTGGAAAATAGATAGTTGCGAGCGTGCCCGATGGGCGTTCGAGCCGAGCCCGCGACGTGATGGACCCACGCTCGAAACGAGAGTGGCGACACGAGCCGTTGCCCGCATCGCCACCGAACGCAACCCCAATCGAAACTTCACCGAAACGTCGCTCGGGCCTGACGGAACAGCGTCCGCTTCGACCGAGCGGATCCGGTCTCAGGTGTTCATCGAATCGAAGAAGTCGTTGTTGCTCTTGGTCTGGCGCAGCTTGTCCATGAGGAACTCGATGGCGTCGGTGACGCCCATCGGGTTGAGGATGCGGCGGAGCACATAGGTCTTCTTGAGGGAATCCGGCGGCACCAGCAGCTCTTCCTTGCGGGTTCCGGAGCGGGTGATGTCGATGGCCGGAAAGATGCGCTTGTCCGAAACCTTGCGGTCCAGGATGATTTCCGAGTTACCGGTGCCCTTGAACTCCTCGAAGATCACCTCGTCCATGCGCGAGCCCGTATCGATGAGCGCGGTGGCGATGATCGAGAGCGAGCCGCCCTCCTCGATGTTGCGGGCGGCACCGAAGAAGCGCTTCGGGCGCTGCAGCGCGTTGGCGTCGACACCGCCCGTCAGCACCTTGCCGGACGACGGCACCACCGTGTTGTAGGCGCGGCCGAGGCGGGTGATCGAGTCGAGCAGGATGACCACGTCGCGGCCATGCTCCACGAGGCGCTTGGCCTTCTCGATCACCATCTCGGCGACCTGGACGTGGCGGGTAGCCGGCTCGTCGAAGGTGGAGGCGATGACCTCGCCCTTCACCGAGCGGATCATGTCGGTCACTTCCTCGGGGCGCTCGTCGATGAGCAGCACGATGAGGTAGCATTCCGGGTGGTTGATGGTGATCGACTGGGCGATGTTCTGCATCAGTACGGTCTTACCCGTGCGCGGCGGCGCCACGATCAGGGCGCGCTGGCCCTTGCCGATGGGGGCGACGATATCGATGATCCGGGGCGAAAAATCCTTTTTCGGCGGATTGTCGAGCTCGAGCTTGAAGCGCTGCGTCGGGAACAGCGGCGTCAGGTTGTCGAAGTGAACCTTGTGCTTGATCTTCTCCGGGTTCTCGAAGTTGATCGTGTTCACCTTGAGCAGGGCGAAGTAGCGCTCGCCGTCCTTCGGTCCCCGGATGGGGCCCTCGACGGTATCGCCGGTGCGCAGGCCGAAGCGGCGGATCTGCGTCGGCGAGATGTAGATGTCGTCCGGGCCCGGCAGGTAGTTCGAATCGGAGGAGCGCAGGAAGCCGAAGCCGTCCTGCAGGACCTCGACGGTGCCGGCGCCGATGATCTCGACTTCCTTGGCAGCGAGCTGCTTCAGGATGGCGAACATCAGTTCCTGCTTGCGCATGGTCGAGGCGTTCTCGACCTCGACCTCCTCGGCGAAGGCGATCAGGTCGGTCGGCGTCTTGGACTTGAGGTCCTGGAGCTTGACCTCGCGCACGGCATCAAGGTCGGCGGCGACGATTCCGCCCTCGGCCGACTCGTCCACGGGAAGGGCATCGTACTGTGACGTCATGGGAGATTCAGAACCGGCGGGGAGGGCGAGGCGGGGCAGAGCGTCTGAGTTTTCGCGGTCGTGGAAAGTAGAATTCAAGAAATCGGTCGTCGGGGGATATGATCGCCGGGCGCCTTTGCGGCGCCTGTCAGTCGAACCGTCTTCGGGGAAAACGGCTCCGCGCATCGTCTTTGCGGAGCCTCTGGGCTCACGGATGCAGAACGGCGTAACGAGGAGAGACCTCACCGCTAGCGCGTTTCGCCGGCTTTCGCAAGCGCCCTCCCGCGTCAAGCTGGATCACCGGCGGCGTAGACGCACATAGAGCGCGCCCGCCCCGCCATGGTGGCGGGCCGCCTCCTCGAAGCCGAGCACGACGTTGCGCAGTTCCGGCGCCCGCAGCCAGTGCGGGACGCTGCGCCGGAGCACGCCGCGCTCGGAGAAGGCCTCGTCGTAGGTCGGTCCGCCCTTCCCGGTGACGACGAGGACATGGGTGTGCCCGGCGGCGCGGGCCCGCATCAGGAAGCCCATCAGCGCGCCGTGCGCCTCGGCCTGGTACATCCCGTGGAGGTCGATGCGGGCATCGACCCGCAGCGCGCCCCGGCGCAGGGCGAGACGGACGCGTCGCTCCAGGCCCGGCGCCGCCGGGGGAGGGGGGGCCGGCACCGGCGCCACCGGGGCGGGGCCCGGTTTCAGTGCGGCGCGCTTGGCGAGCGTCTTCGGCATTGGTTTGGGCGGGCCGGGGGGCGGGGGCACCTTCGGGGCGGGACCCGGACCGGCCTTCGGCGCCGCCGCGGTTCCGGCGGCGGGGGCCGGCACCTGGGTGCGGGCGGCGGCGCGCCCGCGCAGGGGCACGATCAGGCGGGCGATCTCTCCCCAGAGATAGGCATCCTCCCCGGAGAGGCCGCGTGGGCGTCGCGGTGTCTTCATGGCGTGGACGGGGCCTCGGGCGCGGCCACGGGTTTCGGCAGCAGGACGATGAAGCCCACCGCATCGCGCAGGTTCCCGGCCCGGATGCCGGCCTCCGCGCCGGTGCCGACGTAGAGGTCGCCGCGCGCCGGTCCGACGATGGCGGATCCGGTATCGGCCGCCACCACGAGGCGGCCCGGGGCGGGATCGCCCGCGATCCGTCCGTCGAGCCAGAAGGGCAGCCCGTAGCGCCACAGGGTGGCGTCGACCGCGAGGTTCCGGCCCGGCGCGAGGGGCACGCCGGCGGCACCCGGCGGCCCGAGGGCGGGATCGGTGATCTCGGCCAGCCGGAAGAAGATGTACGAGGCGTTGGCCCGCATCAGGCGGCGTGCCGGCTCGGGGTTCGCCCGCAGCCAGCCGGTCCAGCGCGCCAGGGTGAGCCCCTCGAGGGGGAGGTGGCCTTCCGAGACGATGAGCTTGCCGATGGAGGTGTAGGGGCGGCCGTTGCGCCCGTCATAGAGCACGCGCACCGAGCGCCCGTCGGGGAGGCGGACCCGGCCGGATCCCTGCACCTGGAGCACGAACAGGTCGACGGCGTCGCGCAGGTAGAGGAGGGGACGGGCCCGCGCGCCGAGGGCCCCGTCCTCGATGGCCGCCCGGTCGGGATAGGCCTCGAAGGCGTCGCCGACCCGGCGCGCGGCGCGCAAGGTGGGGTCGAGGCCGGGTCGCGTCTCGCCGGGTTCCAGGCTGACGAGATCGTCGGGCCGGGCGAGCACGGCGGCGCTGAAGCCGGGGGCCGGACCGGGCGAGCCGGTGAGTTCCGGCTCGAAATACCCCGTGAGGAAGCCGGTGCGGCGTTCCGGGGCCCCGTCGAGGGCGGGGCGGACGATGCGGTAGGCGCCGAAGGCGTCCGTGAAGAAGCGCGCCGCCTCAGCCTCGGGGGTGGCGGCGGCCCGGGCGCAGGCGGCGGCGAGATCGGTGGCCGATCCCGTGACCGTGGCGGGCTGGGCCGCGGGCGTCGCGGCGAGGCAGGTCCGGCGGAAGGCCGCGAGGGACGCGGCCGGGTCCGCGCCGGGAAAGCCCGGCAGGGTCGCGGGGTCCACCGGCTCCAGCACGGCGTCGCCGACGCGAAACGGCCCGGCCGCGGGGGCGGCCGAGCCGGGGATCGGGAGGCTTATGGCAACGAGGGCGGCCGTGACGGCCGCGCGCAGGGGGAATGTCACGCGGGGACGTGTCTCGCGAGAGCGTGTCTCGGGCTCAGGCGCCGGCCTCGGTGGCCACGAGCTGCCAGTTCGGGTCGCGGGTGCCCAGCGTCCGCGCGAAGGTCCAGACATCGGGCACCTCCACGACGGCCTCGGCGCTGCCATCCGTGACCTCGCCCTGCGCGTTGCGGGTGGCGGTGATGAGGTGCGACAGGAAGCGCACGGTGATCTGCGCGACGCGGTTCTTCACGTCCACGGCGACGATCTCGGCCTTGTCCAGGGAGACGAAGGTGGTCTCCACGGTCTCGCGCCGGGCCTCGCGGGCGTCGATCTCCCGCTCGAAGCCCTCGCAGACCTCGCGGGAGAGCAGGCTGCGCAGGGTCTTGCGGTCCCCCTTGGCGAAGGCGATCACGATCGCCTCGTAGGCGCTCTTGGCACCCTCCACGAAGGCGCGGGGATCGAAGTTCGACTCCACCTGCACCACGGATTCGAGGCCCTGGGCGATGGCCGAGCCGGGTTCGGCGATGCCGCGCCAGTCCCGCACCTCGGTCTTGACCGCCGTCTGGCCGCGCTCGGCCGGGGCCTGGGCCCGGTCGCTGCCGGGCAGGCGCACCACGTTGTCGCCGTCCCCGCGCGCGGTGGGCGAGTCCGTGCGGCTGCGGTCCGCCGGCTTGAAGGGCGAGCGCTCCGCGCCGGTCTTCTGGCCCAGGACCGAGCGAAGCCGCCAGATGACGAAGACCGCCAGCGCGAGGAAGATCAGGGTCGTCAAGTCGAAGGAGTCCTGCATCACTGATCCGATCGTGGCCGTCGCACGAATATGGTGTTCCAAGGGGTCCCGAAACCCGGCCGAACCGCCTGCCCGGGAGACCCGACCGGACCATCCGGCCGAGACGCTCGATCTTCCCGCGCTTTAACGGAGAGCCGCTGAAGGATCGAGCCGGTTCGTCGTGAGGGCAAGGGCGGGATGGCTTGATGTCCTCGCGTGGAGAAGTCCTCAGATCGGGAATTCTTCGGGTCGCGAAAAGGATATGGGGCATTTCGCGCGCGGGTTCCAGGCAGGCGCCCACCGGTCGGGGACGTCCCGGGCCGCCGCACACCTCTGCTTGTTCCGCCCGGACGGGCATGATAGCGCGCTTGCGCGTCGGCCGGGCGGTCGCATCGTCGCGGCTCGCGCGACCGGCCCGGACGCGCTGTCGGAGCCGAGCCACCGTTCAGGCACGGCATCGCTCCTCCGGCGCCCGAAGACCCAGCGAGAGGACAGAACGCCATGGCCGACACTCCGGCACCGAACGGCAACGGTGGCGCCACGGCGCAGCCCGACGACGGAACCCCGACGATCAACGCGCTCGCGCAGTACACCAAGGACCTCTCCTTCGAGAATCCGAACGCGCCGCGCTCGCTGCAGCCGCAGGAGACCGGCCCGCAGATCGCCATCCAGGTCAACGTGAACGCCCGGCAGATCGCCGACGTCGATTTCGAGGTCGAGCTGACCCTGGAAGGCGACGCCAAGATCAACGGCGAGGTGCTGTTCGCCTTCGAACTGACCTATGCGGGCATCTTCCGCATGCGCAACATCCCGCAGGACCAGCTTCACCCGGCGGTGATGATCGAGTGCCCGCGCCTGCTCTTCCCCTTCGCGCGCCAGATCGTCGCCGAAGCCGTGCGCAACGGCGGCTTCCCGCCCCTCTACATCGACCCGATCGACTTCGTCGGCCTCTACCGCCAGAAGGCGATGGAAGCCGAGGCCCAGGGCGCGACCGGCCCGCTCGCCTCCTGAGGCAACCTCCGCCCGCGCCCCGCGCGTGACGCGCCGTCCCCGTGCGGCGCGTCCCTCCCGGCGGGGCGGGCGGCATGGGGCGAGCCCGTTCCGTCCCGGGATCGAAAACCGAGGCTTGGCCGTTAGAGGCTCCCGGTCCGGCTCGGCGAGAACCCGTTCTTGTTCGGCGAGAGCGCGTTCTTGGCTGGCGGACCGCTCCAGCCCCAGGTTTGCATGCTCGCCACCCATCACCTCGCCCTGATCAACGTCTTCACGGGCGACATCCAGGGTGGGCTCGGCCCCTTCCTCGGCACCTGGCTCGCCGAGGCCGCCGCCTGGAGCCCGGCCCGCATCGGCTTCGTCACCACCCTGGTGGGCGTCGGCTCCCTCCTGCTCAGCGGGCCCTTCGGTGCCCTGGTGGACCGGCTCGGCCGGCCCCGGCTCCTCATCGCCCTGGCCTGCGGGGCGATCCTGTGCGGCACGCTGCTGCTGCTCCCCGCCCGGGGGGTCGTGCCCGTCTTCGCCGCGCAGATGCTGGCGGCGGCGGGGGGCACGCTGCTCCTGCCGGCCGTGACGGCGCTCACCCTCGGCATCGTCGGCAAGGACCGCTTCCCGAAGCAGCAGGGCCGCAACCAGGCCTTCAACCATTTCGGCATCCTGCTGGCCGCCGGCGGCATCAGCCTCGGCACCGGCGCGTTCGGCCCGGCCATCGCCTTCTGGGTGCTCGGCGGCATGGCGGTGCTGGCCATCCTCGCCGCGCTCACGACGCCGGGGCACTGCTACAGCGAGCGCCGGGCGCTCGGCTGGCAGGAGGATTCGGACGACAAGCCCGCGCGTGCCGGCCTGCGCAGCATCGTCGCCAACCGCAAGCTCCTCGTGCTCGCCGTGGCGCTGGCCCTGTTCAACCTCGGCAACGGCGGCATGCTCTCGCTGCTCGGCCAGAAGCTGGTGGCCACCGCCGCCGACGCCACGAGCTGGACCGCCCGCTACGTCATGGTGGCGCAGCTCGTGATGATCCCCGTGGCCCTGTTCGCCGGGTCGCTCGCCGACCGGCGCGGCCGGCGCCAGCTCCTCATCGCCGCCTGCGCGGTGCTGCCCGTCCGCGCCCTGCTCTCGGCCTTCATCGACGATCCCCTCTGGCTGATCTCGGCCGAAATCCTCGACGGGGTCGCCTCCGGCATCATTGGCGTCGCCGTGCCGGTGGTGGTCGCCGACCTGACCTGGGGCTCCGGCCGCACCCAGACGGCTCTGGGCTCGCTCAACGCCATCCAGGGCATCGGCGGCGCGCTCTCGGCCTGGTATGGCGGCCTCGCCCAATCCTGGCTCGGCTGGAGCGGCGCCTTCCTCGCGCTCGGCGCTCCCGCGCTCCTCGCCCTCGCACTGGTCCTCTGGCTCGACACCACCGCCGAGGGAAGGGGCCGGCAGCCCCGGGACCCTGGGGACGAACCCGATGGCGCGCCGGGTCCGGCCTCCACGTCCTGAGCCCGAACGCGGCCGGAGCGCGCGGACCTCCGGAACAGGGCCGCGGCGCCGGGGTTGGCGGGGACCGACCGAGGACCGCACGCGCACGAATGACCGCCCCCATGAATGACCGCCCCCATGGATGACCACCCCGACGGCCGCACGCTTCACGTCACCGAGCCGCGCCGCGTGCCCTGGCTCAGCATCGTGTTCGGCTACGGGCCGATGCTGCCCTTCCTCGCCGGCGCCGCCGCCGCGTGGGGCTGGCGGGGTGAAGCGTGGGGGGACGCGGCCCTGACCCTGACCCTCCTGTGGGGCTGCGCCATCCTGCTGTTCCTGTCCGGGGTCCGCCGGGGCCTGAGCTTCCGCACCGAGGGCGGGGCGAGGCTGAGCCAGGTCGCCACCATGATCGGCCTGTTCAGCCTCGGCTTCGCGGCCCTGGTGCTCGCCGTGACCGACCGGACCGTGGCCGCGCTGAGCCTGCTCCTCCTCGGCTTCGCGGCGATCGCGATCCTCGATCCGATCGCGGCCCGGCGCGGCGAGGCGCCCCTGTACTTCGCGCGCCTGCGCCCGGTGCAGATCCCGCTGGCGCTCCTCGGCCTCGCGGCGCTGCTGGTGCTGAAGCTCTGAGCCGCGCCGTCCCGGACGCCGGCTCCGGCGCTTGCCGCCCCCCGTTGCCCGCGATAGAGCCCCCGGAACCCCGAACAGTTCCGACGGACACGCATCCCATGGCCAAGGCCGATTCCAAGAAGGCCGATTCCGGCAAGGCCGACACCCTGAAGCCGCGCCTGCCGCGCGGTTTCGTCGACCGGCGCGCGGACGAGATCGCGGCTCAGCACCGCATGCTGGAGACGATCCGGCAGAGCTTCGAGCTCTACGGATTCGAGGCGTTGGAGACCCCCTTCGTCGAGTACACCGAGGCGCTGGGCAAGTTCCTGCCCGACCTCGACCGGCCGAACGAGGGCGTGTTCTCGTTCCAGGACGACGACGAGGCCTGGCTCTCGCTGCGCTACGACCTCACCGCGCCGCTGGCCCGGCACGTGGCCGAGCACTTCGACGCGCTCCCCAAGCCCTACCGGAGTTTTCGGGCGGGCTACGTCTTCCGCAACGAGAAGCCGGGGCCGGGGCGCTTCCGCCAGTTCATGCAGTTCGACGCCGACATCGTCGGGGCCGGCTCGGTGGCGGCCGATGCCGAGATCTGCATGCTGATGGCCGACACGCTCGAGAAGCTCGGGCTCACCGGCCAGTACGTGGTCAAGGTCAACAACCGGAAGGTGCTCGACGGGCTGATGGAGTCGATCGGGCTCAGTGGTCCCGACAAGGCCGGCCAGCGCCTGACCGTGCTGCGCGCCATCGACAAGCTCGACCGGCTCGGCGATTCGGGCGTGCGCGAGTTGCTGGGAACCGGCCGCAAGGACGAGAGCGGCGACTTCACGAAGGGGGCGGGCCTCGCCGAGGACGCGATCGGGCGTGTCCTGGCCTTCACCGGCTGGACCGGCGCCGAGGCGGCCACCACCGACAATGCCGCCACGCTGGCGAATTTCGAAACGTCGCTCGCGGGCAGCACCATCGGCCTGGAGGGCGTGCGCGAGCTCACCGAGATGGCCGCCCTGTTCGCGGCGGCGGGCTATGACGGGCGCATCCGCATCGACCCCTCGGTGGTGCGCGGGCTCGAATACTACACCGGCCCGGTCTACGAGGCGGAGCTGACCTTCCCGGTCACCAACGAGGACGGGCAGACCGTACGCTTCGGCTCGGTCTCGGGCGGCGGGCGCTACGACGGCCTCGTCGGGCGTTTCCGCAGCGAGCCGGTGCCGGCGACCGGTTTCTCCATCGGCGTCTCGCGGCTGTTCTCGGCGCTGCAGCTCGTGAAGAGCCCGCTGCTCGACGGCATCACCAAGCCCGGCCCCGTCGTGGTCCTCGTGCTGGACCGCGAAAACATCGCCGATTACCAGCGCCTCGTCTCGGCCCTGCGGGAGGCCGGCATCCGAGCCGAACTCTACCTCGGCGGCTCGGGCATGAAGGCGCAGATGAAGTATGCCGACCGGCGCGGCAGCCCGTGCGCCATCATCCAGGGCTCGAACGAGCGCGAGGCCGGCGAGGTCCAGATCAAGGACCTGATCGAGGGCGCCAAGGCGGCGGCCGCCATCACCAGCAACGCCGAGTGGAAGGCCGCGCGGCCCGCGCAGTTCTCGGTCCCGGTGGCCGAGATGGTGGAGCGGGTGCGGGAGGTGCTGGGGCGCCACTTCTGAGCGCCCCGGGCCGTGGCGGGGACGAGCCGCCACGGCGAAGACCGTCAGGCGACGGAGATGTCGACCTGGATGTTGCCGCGCGTGGCATGCGAGTAGGGGCACACCACGTCCGCGCGCTTCACGAGGTCCTCGGCGACGCTGCGCTCGAGGCCCGGCAGGGTGGCCTTGAGGGCGACGACGAGGCCGAAGCCGGTGCCGTCGTCGCGCGGGCCGATGCCGACGCTCGACTCGATCTTGGAATCCTCGGCGACCGTGATCTTGTCCTTGCCGGCCACGAACTTGATCGCGCCGAGGAAGCAGGCGGCGTAGCCGGCTGCGAAGAGCTGCTCGGGGTTGGTGCCGGCGCCACCGCCGCCGCCGAGCTCCTTCGGGGTCGAGAGCTTGACGTCGACCTTGGCATCGTCGGTGGCGGCGGAGCCCTCGCGGCCGCCGGTGGCATGGGCGTGGGCGGTGTAGAGTGCCTTCATGGTCGGTCTCTCCTGTTCGTCGAACGGGGCGATCCTGCGCCAGCCCCACGGATGCCGGGGCGTATCGATTGCGCACAATCTAGATTTCTTGTCGCACGGAACTCGATTGTGCGCAATATGAGTTTTGCATAAGGTCGCGACACAGGACCGGTTTCGTCCGGTCCACCCCATGAAGGACACCGCGCCATGTCGGGACGGCAGACTCGCCCGCCGAACGAGCCGCCCCCGGGCTCGAATCCCCTGAGCCTCGACAGCCAGCTCTGCTTTGCCGTCTACGCCTCGGCCCACGCCTTCGGGCGCGCCTACCGGGCGCTGCTCGCCGGACACGACCTGACCTATCCGCAATATCTGGTGCTGCTGGTGCTGTGGGAAGAGGAGGGGCTGACCGTCAAGGAGATCGGCCAGCGGCTGTTCCTCGATTCCGGCACCCTGACGCCGCTCCTCAAGCGCCTGGAGGCGGCCGGACACGTGCGCCGCACCCGCGACCGCGTCGACGAGCGCCAGGTCAGCATCCTCCTCACCGTCAAGGGCCGGAGCCTGCGCGAGCGGATGGAATGCGTGCCGGGTCGCGCCGGCGGCCTCACGGGGCTCGACATGGAGGCGCGCCGCGCCCTCCTCGACACCCTCGTCCAGCTCCGCGCCTCGCTCCACGAGAACCTCGCGCATGCGGGCGACCCGGAGACGTCCCACGCGGAATCCCGCGCCGGGGCGGATGTCTGAGGTCGCACCGGATCGCGAAGAGCCGGGTCTCGACCGGGAGCCCCTCACGCAAAAGAGCCGTCCCCGCGGGGGCGGGAACGGCTCTTCCTGACGGGCGCGCCGTCGAACGGTCCCGGAAGGCCGGGTCTTACTTCTGCGTGCCGAGGTAGGCGATCACGTCGGCGAGCTTCTTGTCGTCCTTGAGGCCCGGATAGACCATCTTGTTGCCCGGCACCTTGGCCTTGGGATCCTTCAGCCACTCCTTGAGGTTGGCCTCGTCCCAGGTCAGGCCCGAGCCCTTCAGGGCGGCGGAATAGTTGTAGCCCTCATGGACGCCGGCCTTGCGGCCCACGACGCCCTTCAGGTCCGGCCCGACGCCGTTCTTGCCGAAGGCGTGGCAGGCCTTGCAGGGCGCGAAGGCCTTCTCGCCGGCTGCGGCATCGCCGGCATCCTGGGCCTGGGCGGAGAGGGGCAGCAGGAGCGCGAGCGCGGCGCCGAGGATCAGATGACGCATTGTTGTTTTCCTCCGTTGGGCGGCAGAAGCCGCCTTGGCTTATGGCAGAGCTTGACGTTTTAGAACAGATCGAAGCTGAGAACGCCTCAGCACGCCGTCGCGCACTGCGACGAAACGAAGCTTCAGGGCGATGGTTTCGCTTTCGAACCTCCGTTCGACCGTCCGACGGGTGCAGCCGGCGCGCGTTTGGCTTACGATTCTCCCCAACATCGCCCCTGTCCCGGACGTCAGGTCTACCCCGACATGCCTGAGTGCCGGATGAAGGCGAGACCACCGCGAGGAGCGCCCATGTCCATCGCCTTTCCCGTGCCGGATGCCGGCATCGTCGCCCGCCGCGAGGCCATCATCGCCGGGCTCGCCCCTCTCGTGGCGCCCGAGGCCCTGGTGACCACCGAGGACGAGCGCCGCGCCTTCGAGACCGACGGGCTCACCGCCTACCGGAAGATGCCGCTGGCCGTGGTGCTGCCCTCCACCACCGCCGAAGTCTCGGCCATCATGGCCTTCTGCCATGCCAACGGGGTGCGGGTGGTGCCGCGCGGCGCCGGCACGTCGCTCGCCGGCGGCGCCATCGCGCAGGAGGACGCGGTGATCCTCGGCGTCGCCAAGATGAACCGCATCCTCGCCCTCGATTACGAGAACCGCACCGCCCGGGTCGAGGCCGGCATCACCAACCTCGCCATCTCGGGCGCGGTGAGCCACGAGGGCTTCTTCTACGCCCCCGACCCGTCGAGCCAGCTCGCCTGCACCATCGCGGGCAACATCGCGATGAATTCGGGCGGCGCGCACTGCCTGAAATACGGGGTCACCACCAACAACCTCCTCGGCGTCACCCTGGTGATGAACGACGGCACCGTGGTGGAGATCGGCGGCGAGCACCTCGATTCCGGCGGCTACGACCTGCTCGGCCTCGTCTGCGGCTCCGAGGGGCAGCTCGGCATCGTCACCGAGGCCACCGTGCGCATCCTGCGGGCGGCTGAGGGCGCGCGCCCGGCCCTCGTCGGCTTCGGCTCGGTGGAGGATGCGGGCGCCTGCACGGCGGCCATCATCGGCGCCGGCATCATCCCGGTGGCGATCGAGTACATGGACCGCGAGGCGATCCTCATCACCGAGGACTTCGCCCAGGCCGGCTATCCCCGCGACGCCGAGGCCATGCTGATCATCGAGGTCGAGGGCTCGGATGCCGAGTGCGAGGCCATGCTCGCCCGGATCGAGGCCATCGCCCGCGACTTCAACCCGACGAGCCTGCGGGTGTCGAAGTCCGAGGCCGAGAGCGCCGCGATCTGGAAGGGCCGCAAATCCGCCTTCGGCGCCACGGGCCGCATCTCGGACTACATCTGCATGGACGGCACCATCCCCACGGGCCAGCTGCCACAGGTGCTGGAGCGCATCGGCGCCATCTGCGCCGAGCGCGGCCTGCGGGTCGCCAACGTGTTCCATGCGGGCGACGGCAACCTGCACCCGCTGATCCTGTTCGACATCAACACGCCGGGCGAGATCGAGAAGGCGGAATCGGCCGGCGACGAGATCCTGAAGCTCTGTGTCGAGGTCGGCGGCTGCCTCACCGGCGAGCACGGCGTCGGCATCGAGAAGCGCGAGCTCATGCGCTTCCAGTACGCCCAGGCCGACCTCGAGCAGCAGATGCGGGTGAGGAACGTGTTCGACCCCGGCTGGCTGATGAACCCCGCCAAGGTGTTTCCCCTGGAGGGACGCCTGCTCGCCTGAGCACTCAGGCCGCCGCGCCGAAGGCCTCGCAGCGGAAGGCGCCGTAATCGGTCCGGGCCAGGCGCTCGGCGAGCGCGGGCAGGAACAGCATCGCCTCCTCGGCGAGCCGCCAGGGCGGGTTGATGACGATGAGCCCGTTGCCGTTGAGGCGGGTCGGGTCGGGCGCGGAGACCATCAGGTCGAGGCGCAGGGCCGGGCGGGCGAGGGCGCGATCGAGTTCGGCCACCATGTGGTCGACCTTGGCCACGTCCTTGATCGGGTACCAGCCGAGATAGATGCCGGTGGGCCATTTCGCGACCGCCTTCGCCAGCGCGGCGCCGAGGCGGTCGATCTCGCCGAGTTCCTCGTAAGGCGGGTCGATCAGGACCACGCCGCGCCGTTCCGGGGGCGGGATCAGGGCATTGAGCGCCGTCCAGCCGTCGAGGTGCATCACCTTGGACAGCGAATCCTGGTTGAAGCGCGCCCGCAGGGTCTCGGCATCGGCGGGGTGCAGTTCCACGAACACGCCCTGGTCGGTGGGGCGCAGGAACTCGCGGATGAGGGCGGGCGAGCCCGGATAGGTGTCCGCCCCGTGGCGCTCCCGCGTCGCCGCGACGGCCGCGCGATAGGGGGCGAGCAGGGCCTCGACGGCTTCGGGGAACGGCGTCGCCAGACGGCCCCAGCCCTCCTGCCATTCGCCGGTGCGCCCGGCCTCGTCGGCGGTGAGGTCGTAGAAGCCGAGGCCCGCATGGGTGTCGATGGCCCGGAACCCGGTGGGTTTCAGGCAGAGATGGGCGAGGACGCGGGTCAGCACGAGGTGCTTGAGAACGTCGGCGAAGTTGCCGGCGTGGAAGGCGTGGCGGTAATTCATGACTTCGGAACCCGTCTCACAGATGCCCGGCGCCTCCGCTCGGGGCGGGAATCGCGCATCGAACCAAGAGCCGGTCGGAGACGGCGTCAGCGCGCGGCGTCGACCGCGACCTCGCCGGCGCGGCAGTTCTGGCGCGCGACCTCGGGGCAGGGGGTGAAGCCGCGCAGGTCCTTGGTGAAGCAGATCCGCACCTCCTGCAGCTGCCCGCTCCGGCAGGTCACCGACATCATGTCGGGGCGCAGGCCGCGATTGGCCGTCACGAACTGCCGGGCGACCTCGATCGGTGCCATCCGGGTGCCGCGCTCCGGGAGCTTGAACGCCTCGGGGATCGTCACCGCCGCGCGGGCCTCGCGGGCCGCCTGGAAGTACGAGACCGGGTCGAGGCCCGAGCAGGTGCCGTGGGTACGCCACTCGTGCCGGGCCAGCCCCTCGCTCGGATAGACCTCGCTCGCCACCGCGATGGCCTGCCGGGTCGGCGAGCGCTCGACGGAGGCGCAGTTGGAGGGATAGCCGCGGGTGTATTGCGGCCAGAGCCCGTGCACGACGAAGCCGAGGCCGCGCCCCGGCCGGCACTGGCCGTCCGCCTCGCGACGGGCCCCGGGGCCGTCGCAATAGGTCGGCGACCAGGACAGGGCCAGGACGTAGAAGTCGAACGACCCCGGCGTGCCGCCGCGTTCGAAACCCTGGGCCCGCAGATCGGGCGCCGCCAGCGCCAGGGTCAGGCCCGCCAGGGCGAGGCGCAGGGTCGGCCGCGGGCGAAGCGTCACGGACGGGCTTCGCGGCAGGCCGTGGCGTAGGCGTAGGCGAGGTTGCGATCGAGGCCGTGGACGCAGAACTCGATGCCCCAGTCGGCCCCGATGATGCCGAGACCGTCACGCACGGAATAGTCCACCTTGCGGCGGACGCCGTCCGAGGTGGTGGCGACCGCGCTGCAGAAGCGGCGCGGGACGTAGTCGAGGCCCCAGGGCCGCCAGGCGGTCCGCTCGATACGCTCGTAGCGCAGGATGGTCAGGGACGAGTTCCAGAACTTCGCCTCCTTCTCGGCGAAGTGGGACGAGAGCCGCTCCAGCACCTCCGGCGCCTGGCAGCCCGGGATATCGGCCTCGTAGTTGAACTCGCGCTCCTCGGCGGGGGTGATCTCCTCGCGGCCGGAGCGGGCGAGGGCCGGCTGGAGGGCGCCGGCCAGGACGAGGCCGAGGGCGAAGGCGGTGGAGAGAGGGTTCGGGCGCATGCCGGCGTCTTTATTCCGCTGGAGTCCGTAAGTCTTGCCCGAACGATGGCGGCTCGGCCCGGTGTGTCAAGCACGCGCCGGGAAACGGCGTCGCTTTCTCGGGGGCCTGGGGTTCGCCGGGCACACCTCAGTAGATCGGATCGGCGAGCCCGGGCGCCGCCAGCGAGAGCGGCTCGGAGGCGAAATCCTCCGGGGGGAGGGCGGCCGCGACCCGGGGTGCCGGCGGGCGCGGGGTCGGGGGACGAGGCGCGGCGGTGTAGGCGACCGCCGGCGCGGGCGGGCGCATCGGGGCCGCAGCTTGCGCCGGGATCCGGGCCGGTGCGTGCGCGAGCTGCGACGGGGCCGGCCGCGCGGGCTGCCGGGACGACATCGGCGTCGCCCCGTAGGGATCGTCCTCCTCGACGTCGATCGGCGCCTGGGGCGGGGCCGGCAGGCGCTCCGGCGGACGCGGCCGGGCCGTGGCACGGGCCATTCCGTCGGCGCCGAGCTGCGGCACGAACTTAATCAGCGGCTGGCAGATCCGGCGCAGGCCGCGTGGATCGTGGCGGGCGAGATCCACGTGGATATGGTCGTAGTGGAACACGTTCGAACCCGGCGCCAGCACCGTCGAGAACCGGGCGCAGGCGCCGAGGAACACCTCGCGCAGGAAGCCCTGCTCGGCCTCGGTACCGCGCCAGCCGCCCTTCACCGTGATGACGTAGCCGTCGGCGAGCTTGAACGACATGATGTCGAGGGCATTGCCGAAGGAATGCTCCGAGAGCTTGGCGCCGACCTGGTTGTTGCGGCCCCGGCAGGCATAGGTGCCCGCGTTGATCTCGGCGACCGGCTGGCCGAAATACAGGTTCGCGGCCGGCTGGATGGTGTCGGCGAGCCAGGCCTCGGCCTCGGTGAGCGCCGGGCAGGCCAGGGTCACGCGCTGCTTGAGGGCGACGGTGCCCCTGCCGAGGCGGGTGACGCGATAGGGCTGGAGCATGCCGCAGACGCCCGGCCCGCTGATCTCCTTGGCGGGGGTGACGAACTCCGTCGTCTCCACGAGCCGCTTGGCGTTGCAGGCCTGCTCGGTCTGGTCGCGCCAGGGCTCGCGCTGCTCGAACCTGTTGAGGGCACAGCCCGTGAGGCCCGCACCGAACAACGCCAAGCCTGAGAATGCGAATACGCTACGCCACATGATGCGGACGATGCGCAGCGTTGCGTAAACGATGCGTCAACGATGCCACGCGAAACGCGGACCTTGTGGAACGGTGTTGACAGCCGCCGACGCAGGCCGGACCAAGCCCGCATGCTGTCCCTCGTCGATCTCCGTACCCGCATCGCCGCCGGCACCCTGGATCCGGCCGGTGCCGTCCGCCTCTCCCAGGAGGCCATCGCGGCACGCGATCCCGGAATCGGGGCGATCGTCCGCCAGCACCCGGACCCGGCGATCCCCCGCGGGGGGCCGCTCGCGGGCATCGCGGTGGGCATCAAGGACATCATCGACACCGCCGACCTGCCCACGCAGATGGGCTCGCCGATCTATGCCGGCTGGCAACCCAAGGCCGATGCGGCCATCGTGGCGCGGCTGCGGGCGCTCGGCGCCGTCCCGCTGGCCAAGACCACCACCTCGCCGTTCGCCAGCCACGACCCCACCGCCACGGTGAACCCGCGAGATCGGGGCCACACCCCCGGCGGGTCCTCGGCGGGCTCGGCCGCGGCGGTCGCCGCCGGCATGGTCCCGCTGGCCATCGGCACCCAGACCGGCGGCTCGGTGATCCGCCCGGCGGCGTTCTGCGGGGTCGCGGCGATCAAGCCGTCCTTCCGCCTCCTGCCCACGGTCGGCGTCAAGACCTTCTCCTGGGCGCTCGATACCCTCGGCCTGTTCGGGGCCGGCATCCGGGACATCGCGCAGGGCCTGAGCCTGATCGCCGACCGGCCGGGGCTCGATCTCGACGAAGCGCCGGGCACCCCGCGCATCGGCCTCTGCCTCCAGGATTTCGCGGGCCCGGCCGATCCGGAGGCGCTAGCGGCACTCTCGACGGCCGTGCGCGCCCTGGAGGCCGCCGGTGCACGGGTCGGCGACCTGACCCTGCCGGCGCCGCTGCCCGAAGCCTGGGCCTGCCACGCGACCATCCAGGATTACGAGGCGCGCCAGGCACTGGCCTGGGAATACACCCACCACCGCGCCCGGCTCAGCCCGGAACTCGGCGACCAGCTCGACGCGGCCCAGGCCCTCGACGCCGCCGCGTACGACGAGGCCCGGCGCAGCGCGCACCGGGCCCGCCGCGTGCTCAAGGACCTGTTCCGCGACGTCGACGCCATCCTGACCGTCTCCGCGCCCGGCCGCGCACCGGCCGGTCTCGGCACCACGGGCGACGCCCGCTACAACCGCCTCTGGACCCTGATGGGCGTCCCCTGCGTCACCGTCCCGGTCCCGAGCGACGGCCTGCCGCTCGGCGTGCAGGTGGTGGCCCGCTTCGGCGATGACGGCCGCGCCCTCGCGGTGGCGCGGATGATCGAGGCGGCGCTGGCGGCGTGAACCGGACCGGCCGGACCTTGAGCCGCCCCCGCGCAGGCGCTATCGCCGCCTCTCGCAGACGATCCCGACGGCAGCCGTGATGCGTTCCTGGAAGCAGGCAGTGGCCCGGGCCTTCGACGGCGCCGAAGATTACGACGGCGCGGCCCGGATCCAGGCCGAGGCCGCCGCGCGGCTGGCCGGACGCATCGCGGGGGAAGCCCGGGCGGCGCGGCGCATCCTCGAGGTCGGGTGCGGGACGGGCCTGCTCACCACGGCCTTACGGGAACACGGGCACGGCGGCACGCTCCTCGCCACCGACATCGCGCCCGGCATGGTCCGGCGCTGCCGCGCCCGCCTCGCCGGGGCGGCGAACCTGCGCGTCCTCGTCATGGATGCGGAGCGGCCCTGCCTTGCCCCCGGCTTCGACCTCATCGCCTCCAGCCTCGCGGCGCAATGGTTCGAGGATCTTCCGGGCACGCTGGCGAGCCTCGCCGCGCTCCTCGCCCCCGGCGGCCTGCTCGCGGTGGCGACCCTGTCCTCGGGCAGCTTCACCGAGTGGCGGGCCGCGCACGCGGCCTGTGGCCTGGAGGCGGCGACGCCCCGCTACCCCGCCCTGGCGGACCTCGCGGCGCTGGCGGTTCCCGGCTGCACGCTCTGCGTCTCGGCCGAGGCCCTGCTCGAACCCCACGCCGATGGCCGCGCCTTCCTGCGATCCCTGCGCGCCATCGGGGCGGACACCCCCGGCGGGGGGATGCCCCTGCGGCCGGGCGCCCTGCGCCGCGTCCTGCGGGTCTTCGAGGCGGGGGGCGCGCAGGTGACCTACGAGGTCGCGACCCTGCTCATCCGGCGCAGCCAACAGGGTTAAGGGTTTTCACGTGCAACAGCGATCCCGCGCCCTCGCTCAGGGCGCGGGATCGCCGGCGCCCCCGCGACGCAGCAGGAACACGCCCTGGGCCCCCATCAGGTTCCAGACCCACCAGGGCATCGCGAACCGCATGGGCCGGCCGCGCGCGTCGAGGGCCGTCGCCTTCTCGATCTTCGCGTTCACCGTCCGGCACAGGCCGACGAAGTCGCGGATGGTGCAGTGATGGATGTTCGGGGTCTCGTACCATTCCTCCGGCATCAGGGCGGTGACCGGCATGCGCCCGCGCAGGGCGAGTTCCGAGCGCACGCGCCAATGGCCGAAATTCGGGAACGAGATGACCACCTGCCGCCCGATGCGCAGCAGATGCTCCAGTACGATCCGCGGGTTGCGGGTCGCCTGGATGGTCTGGGACAGCACCACCACGTCGAAGGCGCCGTCGGGATAGTTCGCCAGGTCCGTGTCGGCGTCGCCCTGGATCACCGGCAGGCCCCGGGCGAGGCAGGCATTGACGCCCTCGCGCGAGAGTTCGATGCCGCGCCCGTCGACGCCGCGCCGGTCCCGCAGCAGGGCGAGCAGGGCTCCGTCGCCGCAGCCGATATCGAGGACGCGGGCATTCTCCGGCACGAGGCCGAGCACGACGAGGTGGTCGACGCGGGTGCTGCCCGCGTCGTCGCGCGGCAGTGCCTCGGCGGTCTCCCAGGGGCGTTCCTGGATCGGAGATCGGGACGCCGTCACAGGCCGCGCGCCCGGGCGGCGGCGTCGATGTAGCCCCGCGCGGCGGCGAACATCACGGGCTCGTCGAGGAGGAACGCGTCATGGCCCTTGTCGCTCTCCACCTCCACGAAGGCGACGGGGGCCGAGGCCGCGTTCAGCGC
The DNA here is from genome assembly GCF_025813715.1 of Methylobacterium sp. FF17. Classification (NCBI taxonomy): domain Bacteria; kingdom Pseudomonadati; phylum Pseudomonadota; class Alphaproteobacteria; order Hyphomicrobiales; family Methylobacteriaceae; genus Methylobacterium; species Methylobacterium flocculans. Next base: position 1,761,399 of record NZ_CP107532.1, on the reverse strand, counting down.
GTGCACGATGGCGCGGGATTCGGAGGTCGGGAACAGCCAGTCGGAGGTGAAGGACATCACGCAGAACCGGGTCTTCGTCCCCCTGAAGGCGTTGGCGAGCACGCCGCCCTGGTCGGCGGCGAGGTCGAAATAGTCCATCGCCCGGGTGAGATAGAGATAGGCGTTGGCGTCGAAGCGCTCGACGAAGCTGAGGCCCTGGTGCCGCAGGTAGCTCTCGATCTGGAAGTCGGCGTTGAACGAGAAGGTCGGGGCCGAGCCACCCTGGAAGCGCCGGCCGAACTTCCGGTGCAGGGCCGGCTCCGACAGGTAGGTGATGTGTGCGCCCATGCGGGCGACGCCGAGGCCCTTGGCGGGACGCGTGCCCACCTCGAGGTAGCGCCCCTCCGCCCAGGCGGGATCGGCCATGATCGCCTGCCGGCCGACCTCGTGGAAGGCGATGTTCTGCGCCGAGTGGCGCGGGCCCGTGGCGATCGGCATCGCGGCGAAGACCCGCTCGGGGTAGCTCGCCGCCCATTGCAGCACCTGCATGCCGCCCATGGAGCCGCCGATACAGAGGAACAGGTCCGGGATGCCGAGGCGGTCGAGCAGCATCGCCTGGGCGCGGACCATGTCCCGGATGGTCACCAGGGGAAAGTCCAGCCCGTAGGCGCGCCCGGTCGCCGGGTCGATGGAGGCCGGGCCGGTGGAGCCCATGCACGAGCCGATGACGTTGGAGCAGACGACGAAGTAGCGGTCGGTGTCGACGGGCTTGCCCGGCCCCACCAGGGTCTCCCACCAGCCGCGCTTGCCCGTGACCGGATGGGTATGGGCGAAGTGCTGGTCGCCGGTCAGCGCGTGGCAGATCAGGACGGCGTTGGAGCGGTCCGCGTTGAGGGTGCCGGCCGTCCGGTAGGCGATCTGGAACGGGGCCAGCTGCACGCCGGCATCCATCGCCAGGGGCTCGTCCAGGCCGAACGCGGCGACGAGGCCCATCGGCTCGCGGGCCTGCGACAGTTCCAGGCCCGGCGCCTCGGCGCGGGCCGCTTCGTCTTCGGACGTGCCGGGCTTGAGGGCGGTATCCAGCGACATGATCAGGAAACGGGTTGGAGGAGGCGGCGCGTCGATCCGGGATGGGCGGCCGGCTGGTATGCCATCCGCGCGAGGACCCTGCGACCCAGGGGGTTGAGGTAGTGTGCGCACCCTCACGCGTCAACGAAAGGCCACCGCCGCCGGCGCTCCGCACTGGCCCTTCGGCGCGCACGATCGTAGACCGGGCGGCGATGACGGGGGAACGAGACCCCGCCGGTTTCCTCGACCCCCTCTCCTCCGGATCTCTCGCCGGACCCTCGCGAGCCCCGCATGCGCTTCACCACGAGACCCGCGCCGTCCCTCGAGAACCTCGCCGACCTGCGCGCCGAGATCGACCGGATCGACGCCGAGATGCATGACCTGCTGATCCAGCGCGGGTCGATCATCGACCAGCTGATCGCCGTCAAGCGGACCTCGGCCAGCGGCTCGGCCTTCCGGCCGGGGCGGGAAGCCTCGATGATGCGCCGCGTCGCCGAGCGCCATCGCGGATTGCTGCCGCTGGACACCGTGGAGGGCATCTGGCGCGTCATCATCGCCACCTTCACCTACGTGCAGGCGCCGTTCTCGGTGCATGCCGACATCTCGGGCGGGGATGCGCCAATGCGCGATTCCGCCCGCTTCCATTTCGGCTTCACGGTGCCCTACCGGCCGCACCCCACCTGTCTCGCGGTGATCGCGGCGGTGGCGGCCTCGCGGGGCGACCTCGGCATCTTCCGGCTCGATCCCGACGGCTCGGGCGCGTCCGCCGACGCGGCGCCCTGGTGGGAGGGGCTCGTCGGCGAGGGGCGCCCCAAGGTCATCGCGCGCCTGCCCTTCATCGAGCGGCCGACGCATCCGGCCGGTACCCCCGTCCTCGTGGTCTCGAACCCCCTCGACGATCCGGCGGCGGCCCAGCGCGACTGGGTCCTGCACGCGACCCGCGTGGCGGCCTGGGAGCCGGCCGCGTCGCGCGCCCTGCAGGACCTCTACGGGGAGGTCGTCGCGCGCGCGCCCCAGGCCGAGGGGCATTGCCTGCTGCTGGCCGTCCCCGGCGGCGTCAGCACCCGGCAGCTGCACGAGGCCCTGACCCGCGCCGGGGCCGCGCCCCAGGCCCTCGACGAGATCGGCAGCCACGCCGCCCGTTTCCGGGTCTGACCGGGGCGAAGCGCGCCCACCGGGAGCGGCCAAAGCGAAGCGCCCCGCCGATCGGCACCCCCCATGTCCGGGACGGTCGATCGACGGGGCGCTCGGGCTCCGGTCACGGGCGGCACACGAGCGCCGCCCGCGAGATCGGTTTCGTCAGTTCCACGCGGTCGTGAAGGCGGCGTCGGTCCAGGCGCCCTGCGCCGTCAGCGTGTCGGCGAACACGGCGCTCAGGCGCGCCCGCTCGGCGGTGACGACGGGACCGTCCACGGCCACCGGCCGGCAGCGGGCCGACCAGCCCGGCGCCACGAAATCCGGGTTGTGCAGGGCGTGGTCGGAGGCTTGCGCGAAGAACGGACGGTCGCCCCCGTCGATGTAGCTCTCGGCGGCGAGACCCTCGGCCAGCAGGATGTCGTGGGCGTCGAGCTCCACGTGCCAGTAGGTGACGGCGGCCAGCGGCAGGCGCACGATGGTGGTGCCGTTGATGAGGCACATGATCGGCACGAGGTGGCCGCCCTGCGCGTCGTCGTCCGCGCCCACCAGCACGGGATGGCCCGGCGAGAGGGTGAGGTCGCGGGTCGGCAGGCCGTCTCCGAAGGCACCGGCGCTGACGCGGACCGGCTGCTGGGCGTGGGGCAGCGCGCCGCCCTGTCCCGCGAGGTCGCGGTGCCCGATCCAGACGATCGGCCGGATCGGGCCGGACGCGGTCACGGCCCGGTCGCCGACGCGCAGGTCCTCCACCGCGACATCCACCTCGCGGCCGTCGCGGATCACGCGGATGCCCGTGCCGGTGACGAAGCAGACCGGCGCGTAGTCACCCACGGTGTTGTTGCTGTCGAAGGTGACGCGCTGCCGGGGCGTCAGGGTCGAGTTGGACAGGACGTACCGGGTCGTGGGCGTGGTCGTGCTGTCCGTGAACTGGATCTGGCTCTGCGAATCGTACTGCGTCGCGAACAGGGTCCTGGTCGAGGAGGCCGACTCCCCCGGGAAGATGCCCGTCGCCGAGATGGAATCGCCGGCCTGGTTCACGGTGCCGGTGAAGGAGATCGCCGAGGTCGAGACATCGTCGATTCCAAATCCTGCGCTGGGAGCGCCGTCATCTGACCCAACAAAGCCCGCGCCATAGACAGTATCTCTGAAAGTGACAGCCATGCTCGATCCCTCCAATATTTTCTTCGACGACCGTTTTGCAGCGGAAGACAAGGCTCTGTGTTGCGCGCCCAGACGATCCGGCATCCGTCATCGGTTCTCGTTCTATGTTGCGAAGATCTTGGGGCGTCTATGGCAAATCCCCCCGAAGCATTTGCCAGAACTTCCCAAACCGGGGCCAAACTCCGGTTCCGTTAAAGATCAAGAATGAATTCCGGGGCGATGTGCCATTTTTGCAGCGCCTCGGCCCAGTAAACCCGATGTCACCGCGCCGAGGTGACCGGCCAGCCGCCGCGTCTGCATCACCGGCAGAGTAAGGAAACCGCGAAGACCATGCCGATTCTGACCCTTGACCAGGCCCAAGCCCTCGTGACGGACGCGTTGCTGCGATGCGGCACGTCGCCTACTGCGGCCGACAGCACCGCGCGTGCCCTGGTCGGCGCGGAGGCCGACGGCCTCAGGGGGCACGGCCTGTCCCGGGTTCCCGCCTATGCGGCGCAGGTCCGGGCGGGCAAGGTGAAGGGTGACGCCGTGCCGTCCGTCACGCAGCCCCGGCCGGGACTGCTCGCCGTGGATGCCGCGCACGGTTTCGCCTATCCGGCCCTGGACCGGGTCGTGGCCGACCTGCCCGCAATCGCACGGGTCCAGGGCGTGGCGGCGGCCGGCATCCGGCGCTCGCACCATTGCGGCGCGGCGGGCCGTCCGGTGGAAGCCCTGGCCGAGCAGGGCCTCGTGGCGATCCTGTTCGCCAACACCCCCGCCGCGATGGCGCCCTGGGGCGGCGCCCGCGCCGTGCTCGGCACCAACCCCGTCGCCTTTGCCGCCCCGCTGCCCGGCCGCGCGCCGGTGGTCATCGACCTCTCCCTCTCGAAGGTGGCGCGCGGCGCCATCGTGAGCGCCCGCCAGCGCGGGGAGGCGATCCCCGAGGGCTGGGCGCTCGACGCCGAGGGCCGGCCCACCACCGACCCGAGCGCGGCGCTGGCGGGCACGATGCTGCCGCTGGGCGACGCCAAGGGCATCGCCCTGGCGCTGATGGTGGAGATCCTGGCCGCCGGGCTGGTGGGCGCGCGCTTTGCCGGGGAGGCCTCCTCGTTCCTCGACGCCGCCGGCGATCCGCCGGGCACCGGGCAGCTCATCCTCGCCCTCGACGCCACGGCGCTGGCCACGGACGCGCTGGAGCGGTTCGCGGTGCTCGCCGGATCCATCGAAGCGCAGCCGGGCGCCCGCCTGCCGGGCAGCCGACGCCTCGCGCTCCGGGCCCGCGCCGAGGCGGAGGGGCTGACGATTCCGGAAATCCTGCTCGCCGAGATCGCGGCGGCCTGAGGCGCGCCTGCTCGCAAAGCCGGGCGAGCTTTGTTAGACGGGCGCTTCGCACCTCGATTGGCCCGTTCCCATGTCCTCTGCCCCCCTCGCTCCCTCACGCCCGGTGCCCCGCCCCGGCGTTCTCGCCATCGAGGCCTACGTGCCCGGCAAGAGCGGCGCCCCGGGCCTGAAGGTGCACAAGCTCTCCTCGAACGAGACGCCCCTGGGTCCGAGTCCGAAGGCGGTGGCGGCGATGAAGGCGGAGGCCGCCAAGCTCGAACTCTATCCGGACGGCACCTCGGCGCGCCTGCGCGAGGCCATCGCGGCCCGCTACGGCCTCGATCCGGCGCGCATCGTCTGCGGCGCGGGCTCGGACGAGCTCCTGTCCTTCCTCGCCTACGCGTATCTCGGCGCCGGCGACGAGGGCATCTTCACCGAACACGGATTCCTGGTCTACCGGATCGCGATCCTGGCCGCCGGGGGTACGCCCGTGGTGGTGAAGGAGCGGGACCTGCGCGCCGACGTCGATGCCCTGCTCGCCGCCGTCACGCCGCGCACCAAGATCGTCTACCTCGCCAATCCCAACAACCCGACCGGCACCTACCTGCCCTTCGACGAGGTGCGGCGCCTGCATGCGGGCCTGCCGCCGCACGTGCTCCTCGTCCTCGACGGCGCTTACGCCGAGTACGTGCGGGCGAACGACTACGCCTCGGGCCTCGACCTCGTGCTCGAGGCCAACAACGTCGTGATGACCCGCACCTTCTCGAAGATCCACGGTCTCGCCGCCCTGCGCATCGGCTGGATGGTGGCGCCCTTGGAAGTGGCGGATGCGGTCAACCGCATCCGGGGGCCGTTCAACCTGTCGGGCGCCGGGATCGCGGCGGGGGCGGCCGCCATCGCGGACGACGCGCACGTGGCGGCGGCGGTCGCCCACAACGACACCTGGCTCGCCGCGATGACGGAGGCCGTGCGCGGCCTCGGCCTGACCGTGACGCCGAGCGTGGCGAACTTCCTCCTCGTGCACTTCCCCGACGCGCCCGGCCGCTCGGCCGCCGAAGCCGACGCCTTCCTCACGGCGCGGGGCGTCATCACCCGGCGGGTCTCGTCCTACGGGCTGCCCGACGCCCTGCGCGTCACCGTCGGTGGGGAGGCGGCGAACACCGCCTTCCTCGACGCGCTCACCGCTTTCGTGCAGGACGCGCCCGGTGCCTGACCTCGACACCCTCGCCATCGTCGGCCTCGGGCTGATCGGATCCTCGATCGCGCGCGGCGCCCGGCATTACGGGCTTGCCCGGCACATCGTCGCCATCGACCGGGATGCCGGCGTGCTGGAGCGGGTGCGCGCCCTCAACCTCGCCGACACGGTCACCGACGACATCGCGACGGGCGTGGGCGGGGCCGACCTCGTCATCCTGTGCGTGCCGGTGGGGACGGTGGGCGCGGTCGCGGCACTGATGGGCCCGCACCTGAAGGCCGGCGCCATCGTGTCCGATGTCGGCTCGGTCAAGGCCTCGGTGGTCGCGGCGGTGGCGCCGCACCTCCCCGAGGGCGTGGCCTTCGTGCCCGCGCACCCCGTGGCGGGCACCGAGTATTCCGGGCCGGATGCCGGGTTCTCGACCCTGTTCTCGGGGCGCTGGTGCATCCTCACGCCCACCGAAGGCACGGACCCGGAGGCGACCGCCCGGGTCCAGCGTTTCTGGGAGGGCCTCAACGCCATCGTCGAGACGATGACGCCGGAGCATCACGACCTCGTCCTGGCGATCACCAGCCACGTGCCGCACCTCATCGCCTACAACATCGTCGGCACCGCCGCCGACCTGGAGGCGGTGACGCAATCCGAGGTGATCAAGTTCTCCGCCGGCGGCTTTCGCGATTTCACCCGCATCGCGGCCTCCGACCCGACCATGTGGCGGGACGTGTTCCTGACCAACAAGGACGCGGTGCTGGAGATGCTGGGGCGCTTCAACGAGGATCTCGCGGCCCTCGCCCGCGCGATCCGCTGGGACGACGGCGACGCGCTCCACGAGCTCTTCACCCGCACCCGCGCCATCCGCCGGGGCATCGTGGCCATGGGCCAGGAGACGGCGGAGGCCGATTTCGGGCGCGGTCGCCCGAGCGAGCCGACGCCCTGACGGGACACCGCGCTCAGTAGAGCGGGGGGAGTTGCACGCTCGGGATCGGGAACGGGCCGAGCATCAGGCGTCCCTCGGCGAGGCGCAGCGGCGGCAGCGCCTTCAGGGCGGCGTCGCCCTGCGCCGGCGCGCTCCCCTCGGCGCCGGCCGGGTTGCGCCGGTTCAGCAACTGCCCGACGAGATTGCCGAGGAGCGCCCCCTTCTCGGCCCCGAAGCGCTGGCCCATCACCTGGGCGACCAGGGCCTCGACGCCGGCCGCGCGCAGTTCGAGCTGACCCTGGGGCCGATGCGCGGCGTCGAGGTCGAGGGAGCCCTTCGCCTGCAATCGGCGCTCACCCTTGGCCAACGACAGGAGCGTGAGGTTGAGGCTTCCGCCCGCCTGGCGCCACGCGTCGAGTTCCTGGGCCACCGGACCGGTCTGCAGGGTGGTGGCGCGATTGATCGTGGTGTCCAGTGCGAGATCGGCCGGATCGGTGTTGCCGAGCGCCGCATCGGCCAGCGGGAGCTGGATCCGGGTCACCCGGAGGCTGGTATCGACGGCGCCGTCCGATTCGAAGCGGCCCGGCGTCGGACGGGCATGAAGTTCGAGGTGCTGGGTCGCGAACGCGATCGGCGCCTCGCCCGCGCCGTGCACGCTGCCCTTTGCACCGTCGGCCACCAGGGAGGCCCGGACGAAACCGTCCGACGCGCCGTGGAAGCTTCCCTTCAGGGCGGTCCAGTCCGCATCCGCCGTGAGGTCGCCCTGTTCCACGTGGAACGGGCCGCCGACTTCCAGGATGCCCTGGCGCGGCTGATAGACCTGCACCACCGCCGTCACCGGCCCGAGGGTGAAGCGGCTGTCGGTGCGCGCGAAGGCTAGGGCGGCGCAGCGCAGCTCGATCCGGAAGGGATAGCCGGTGATGGAGCGGTCGGCGCAGGTCCAGGTCCGCCCGGCGGCCTGCTCCCGCGCGAGCCAGGCATCCATCTCGGAGGCGGCCCGATGACGGATGTAGAACCACCCGGCGGACCACGCGACCACCAGAGTGCCGAGCAGGATGTAGGGGAGGAACAACCCCTTGCGCGAAGGGGAACGGGCCGGGGTCGGGCTCTGCGCCATCGGGTGTTCGTATCCTGCGCTCGTGACGGGGCATGGCAGCCCGGGGAAGGGCGTCCCGATCACAGGCTTGGCAGGGTCTCGACGGCGAAAGGATGGCGAGCCGCGATTCGGGCGCTTCCGGGATCCTCACGGCGGGATCGTGAGGCGAGGGCGGTCGGGCGTTCGAGACGCCGCGATCAGTTCGCGGCGTCGGCCTTCTGCTCGGAACCGAGATCGGCGACGATCGCCTCGCGCTCGGCCTCGTCCTCGGCCAGGCGGTGGACGTGCATCTCGGTGGCGCCCTTGTGACGGGCACGGGCGATCCAGTTGCGGTGCAGGCGCTCGCGCGGGCTCTGCCCGGCGGAGGCCACCGAAATCAGCTCACCCACGCCCGAGGCGTCGCGGCGCACCGCCATCACCACGGCCTCGCCCATGTCGTCGAGCTCGGGCTCGGCGAGTTCGTGAATGCCGACCACGTAGCGGCGGCCGGAGCGGCCGCGCCAGGCACTCAGCACCAGGGCTGGGGTACCGCGCAGCCCGGCCGTCGTCCTCAGGCGTTCCTCGCGCACTTCCTGTCTCCGTGCTCGATCGTCCTTCAGGTCGCGAAGCGCGGCCGACCAGGACAGGGCTCTCTTGTTCGCCATTTGTTCCACATTAATCTTAACGTTTCGTTGGCGTCAAGGACGACGCCCCGCGTCTCCGATAGATGGGGATGAACGGAGTTATCCACAAGCCGGACAGCCGCGCGACACCTGCGCCGGGCGCGTCGCGGACGGCCTGCGGGGGTGGCGTCCCATTGGGGGTCCACGGCTTCGTTCGCGTCCCGCCGCGGCGCGCTCAGACGACGCGCGAGCCGCTGCGCTCCGCCCCCGGAGCGGCGTCCGGAACGGCGTGTCCCCCTGCGGCGAGTTCGGCGCGTCCGGCGGCCAGGAGGCTGTTCGAGGCGGTCTCGATCCGCTCCTGCACCACTTCGAGGAAGCGGGCCCGCTCCAGGCCCGGAGCGATCGGGGCCAGGAACTCGATCACCGAGGTCCCGGGGCGGCGCACCAGCCGGCGGCGCGGCCAGTGCAGGCCGGTGTTGAGGGCGACCGGCAGGCAGGGCACGCCGAGGGCGGCGTAGAGGTGGGTGATGCCGAGTTTGTAGGCGGGGGGCGCCCAGGGCGCACGACGGGTGCCTTCGGGGAAGATGATGAGCTGGCGGCCGTCGCGGATCGCATCGGCGGCGGCCTCGTTCATGGCGCTCATCGCCCGGGCGCCCTTGCTCCGGTCGATGGCCACCATGCCGGAGCGGGAGAGATACCAGCCGATCAGCGGGATCCAGAGGAGTTCGCGCTTCAGGATGTAGGCGAAATCCGGGAAGGCCGTGACGAGGGCGAGGGTCTCCAGCGCCGACTGGTGCTTGGCCGCCACCAGGAGGGGGCCGGGGGGAATGTTCTCCACGCCCCGGAACTCCACGGTGATGCCGCCCACCACCCGCAGGAGCCACAGGGTGACGCCGCCCCAGAGCTGCGCGAGGCGGATCACCGCCCGCCGGGACAGCAGGGTCGGCAGGCCGCCGATCGCGATGATCGTGGTGGCGACATAGAAAGCGAGATTGAACGCGAGCGAACGAACGATGAGCATCGGGAACCCGGAGGAGACAGCCCGGAACGGGGCGCGACCCGTTTCCCCTGTAGCGCGGGCCGCCGCCGCAGGCCATCCGAGCCGGCGGATCGCCCAGGTCTCGTCAGCGCTCCGGTCGATCCGCTTCGCTCAGTAACCGTCGGCCAGCGTCCCGCGCTGGCGTGGGTCGGCCGCCCCGGCGAGCAGGCCGTCGGCGGCCTGGATCGAATTGGCCGAGCCGGAGGTCGCCCCCACCTTGATCCGGTGGCCGCGCGCCCGGAGCAGCGCCAGGGTGTCGGGCGAAAGGCCCTCTTCGGCCATCAGCACGTCCGGTTGCCACTGGTGGTGGATGCGCGGCGCGGCCACCGCCTCGGCGAGGTTCATGCGGAAATCGATGAGGTTGACGATGACCTGCAGCACCGTCGAGATGATGCGGCTGCCGCCCGGGCTGCCCGTCACCAGCACGAGCCGGCCGTCCCGGAACACGAAGGCGGGGGTCATGGAGGAGAGCGGCCGGGCGCCGGGCGCCACCGCATTCGCCACGCTGCCGACGAGGCCGTAGGCGTTGAGGGCGCCGGGCTTGGCCGAGAAATCGTCCATCTCGTTGTTCAGGAGCACGCCGGTGCCCTCGGCCACGAGGCCGAGCCCGTAGGAGAAGTTCAGGGTGGTGGTGTTCGCCACCGCGTTGCCCTCCGCGTCCACCACGGAGAAATGCGTGGTCTGGTCGGATTCGAAGGGCAGGGGATCGCCGGCCTTGACCTCGGCGGCGGGCCGGGCGCGGGCGGGATCGATGGCGGCGCGCAGGGTCTCGGCATAGGGCTTGGCGATCAGCCCCTCCACCGGTACCTGCGTGCGGGCCGGGTCGCCGAGCCAGGTCGCACGGTCGGCATAGGCCGGCTTCATCGCCTCGGCCAGGATATGGAGCGCCTCCGCGCTGCCGGCGCCCATGCGGGCGAGGTCGAAGCCTTCCAGCACGTTGAGGATCTCGAGGAGGTGGATGCCGCCCGAGCTCGGGGGCGGCATCGAGGCGATGGCGTAACCCCGGTAGTTGCCCCGCACGGGCTCGCGGATCACCGGGCGGTAGGCGGCGAGATCCTCGGCCGTCATCACGCCGCCGGCCTCGCGCACGGCGGCGGCGATGCGCTCGGCGATGGGCCCGGTGTGGAAGGCGTCGGGGCCGGATTTGGCGATGGCCGCCAGCGTCTCGGCCAGATCCGCCTGGACCAGCCGCTCGCCGCGCTGCAGGGGTCGCTCACCGGCAAAGAAGATCTTTCGCGAGGCGGGCCAGCGGCCGAGCAGGCCGGCGGCGCGGGGCAGCGAGTCGGCCAGACCCGATTCCACCGGGATGCCCGTGCGGGCGAGTTTCTCCGCCGGGGCGATCAGGTCGGCGAGCGCGAAGCGGCCCGAGCCGTAGAGGCGGTGCGCCTCGGCGAGACCCCGCACGGTGCCGGGTACGCCCACCGCCTTGCCGGTGCGGGTGGAGGCGGCGCGGTCGGGCTCGCCCTTCGCGTCGAGGAACATGTCCGAGCGGGCGGCGGCCGGGGCGGTCTCGCGGTAATCGAGGGCGATGGTCTCGTCGCCGCCCGCGCGGTGGATCATCATGAAGCCGCCGCCGCCGAGGTTGCCCGCGCGCGGCAACGTCACGGCCAGCGCGAAGCCCACCGCCACGGCGGCGTCGATGGCGTTTCCGCCCGCCTTCAGGATCTCGACGCCGACCCGGGTGGCCTGCGCCTCCTGCGAGGAGACCATGCCGTGGGCGCCCAGCACCGGGAGCAGGCGTGCATCGTCGGACTGGATCGGGGGCGGCTCGGGCACCCCCTGCGCGAGGCCCGGCCCCGTGGCGGCCAGAACCAGGGCGAGGGTGCGCAGGAGGGTGAGCCGCATGGGATCAGGCGCGTCCGGTATCGGGGGGGGACGGGGCGCCGGAATGCCGGCCGGCGATCAGCCAGTAGACGAGGCCCGAAGCCGCGCCGGTGAGGAACAGCACGGCGGTGATGCGGCCCTCCAGCATCAGGGCGTCGGGGCTCGGCCCGGTCCGCGCCAGACCCCGCGCGAACCAGGGCACCCCGGCGGTGAGGAGTCCGGTGCCGGCCCCGTACCAGGTGGCGGCGCGCCAGTTCAGGGCGCCGCCGAGGACCGCCACGAGGACGGGCGGCACCACGAGGAGCACGAACAGCGCGCGGGCGAGAGCGGCCAGCGCGAAGAGCAGGGTCTCGGGACCGATCCCCGAGGCGAGGTCCTCGAGCCCCGAGAACAGCCCGACGAGGCCGAGGCGCGAGAGGGTCTCGCTGGTGGCCGGATCGAGCATCGCCCCGAAGGCGAGCACGGCGGCCCCGCACGGGATCGCCAGGATCAGCGCGAGGCCCGCGACGAAGAGGTGCCCGAGGAAGCGCACCCGCCCGTCAGTCTTCGTCGCCGTCGTCGGCACCCGCATAGACGCCCTCGGCGCCGATGCCGTCCTCCAGCATCATCCGGGCGCGGGCGCGCAGCTTCTCGGTCTCGCTCTTGAGCTGGCCGCAGGCCGCCAGGATGTCGCGCCCGCGCGGGGTGCGCACCGGCGAGGCGTAGCCGGCCTCGTAGACAATCTCCGAGAAGCGTTCGATCCGCTCCCAATCCGAGCATTCGTAGACGCTGCCCGGCCAGGGGTTGAACGGGATCAGGTTGATCTTGGCCGGGATCCCCTTGAGCAGGCGCACGAGTTCGCGGGCATCCGCGTCCGTGTCGTTGATGCCCTTCAGCATCACGTACTCGAAGGTGATGCGCCGGGCGTTGTTGAGGCCCGGATAGGCGCGGCAGGCCGCGAGCAGTTCGGCGAGCGGATACTTCCGGTTCAGGGGCACGAGGGTGTCGCGCAGGTCGTCGCGCACCGCGTGGAGCGAGATCGCCAGCATGGCGTGGGCCTCGTCGCCGAGGCGCTGCATCTGCGGCACGACGCCGGAGGTCGAGACCGTGATCCGGCGGCGGGAGAGGCCCAGCCCCTCCTGGTCGGCCATCACCCCGACCGCGTCCACGACGTTGTCGAGATTGTAGAGAGGCTCACCCATGCCCATGAACACGATGTTGGTGACCTTGCGCCGGGTCTCGTCCTCGCCCGGGGCGGTGGGGTTCTGCCCGGCCCAGTCGTTGAGATGGTCGCGGGCCACCACGACCTGCGCGGTGATTTCGGCCGCCGTCAGGTTGCGCACGAGGCGCTGGGTGCCGGTGTGGCAGAACGAGCAGGTCAGGGTGCAGCCGACCTGGCTCGAGACGCAGAGGGTGCCGCGCCCGCGCCCCGGAATGTAGACGCACTCGATCTCGGCGCCGCGATTGTGGTCGTGCTTGCCCGTGGGGGCCATGCGCATCAGCCACTTGCGGGTGCCGTCCCGCGAGACCTGCTCGGTGATCACCTCCGGCCGGTCGAGGGTGTAGGCGTCCGCCAGCTGGGCCTTCAGGCCCTTGCCGACATTGGTCATCTCGTCGAAGGCCTTGGCGCCGCGCACGTTGAGCCAGTGCCAGATCTGGCCGGAGCGCATGCGCTGCTCGCGCTCGGAGACGCCGATAGCGCCGAGCCGGGCTTTCAACTGCTCACGGGTGAGCCCCACGAGGGAAGCGCGCCCGAGCGGCGGCGTCTGCGGCTCGAACTCGGGCAGCTTCTCAATTGCGGGAACGGCGCTCGTGTCGCGCCGGGCGGTGTCGAACGACGCCGTCGCCATGATCGGGGATAACCTTCGGACCGGAATGGCTCCGATATAGGGGATCCGGGGCGGAAACGCGACTGCGGGGCGGGGCTGTCCCTGGATCATGGGACGACAGGCTCCTTCTCCGTCACCCCGTCGCGCCCTACAGCCCCGCACACCCGTTTCATTTCAAATGGAAAGTAATTTATTGCGCCGGCTTTACATCACCCGGGGCCGGGGCATCGATGCCGGGCGCCGGCAACAGGACGTTCTTGTGAATGGTACCCTCGGGGCCGTACTCGCCGGCGACCGCCAGACAGGCCTTCTCGCGGTTGAGCTGCATCTGGTTGGACATCAGCGCGAACATGGTCTGCACGCGGCCCCCGAACGGACCGCGCGGTCCGACATCGGCGGCGCGCACGTTCTGCTTCTCCAGCAGCCCGTCGAACTCCTCGGTGCCGATGCGGTATCCGCACACGTTGGAGGCCGCGAAGATGTAGGCGGAGAATTCCAGGGCGCGGGGCGAGGGCGCGTTGCGGATCTGGGCCTGGGCCGAGACCGGCAACAGGAGGCACGCGGCCAGCATGAGACGCAGAGACATGGTTGGTGTTTCCTCGGTCGCGGATTCTTAGGCTCCGCTTCGAGGCCTGACATAGATCGAGGCGACGCGTCGTCAAACCGATCGCCTCATCCCAGATCGGTCGATTTCCCCGCTGAGGGCGCATCGGGGCTTCCGCCCGGCACCGCGCGACGGGATCAGCCGAGGCGCCAGTCGATGGGGGTGAGGCCCCGCGCCTCCAGCCAGGCATTGGCGGCGTCGAAGGGGCGCGAGCCCGGAAAGTCCCGGGCGCGATTGAGGGGAGAGGGATGGCCCGTCTCGATCACGCCGTGCCGCCCGGTGTCGACGAGGGCGGCGCGGGACCGCGCCTGCGCCCCCCAGAGCAGGAAGACCGCGGGCTCGGCACGGGCGGAGACCGCCGCCACCGCCTGATCCGTGAGGGCCGACCAGCCGAGGCGCAGGTGCGCGCCGGCCTTGCCGGCCTCCACCGTGAGGGCGGCGTTGAGGAGGAGGACGCCCTGCCGGGCCCAGGGGGTCAGGTCGCCCGAGGCGGGCTTCGCGGCGGGCTCGGTCAGCTCGGCCAGGATCACCTTGAGGGAGGCGGGCAGCCGGCGCGGGCCGACATACGAGAAGGCGAGGCCGTTGGCGTCGCCGGGGGTCGGGTAGGGATCTTGGCCGAGGATGACGACCTTCACGCGATCGAGCGGAGTCAGGGTGAGGGCGTTGAAGATGTCGGCGGGCGCCGGCAGCACGGTGGCCCCCGCCGCGATACGGGCATCCACCTTGGCGGCCACCGCCTCGGCGGCGCCGTCCGCGAAGAACGGCAGGACGAGCCAGGGCGAACCGGAGCGTTTGAACCGGGCGAGGGCGTCGGCGACGGGGGCGTCGGGCATCAGCGGACCAGGATGCGCCCTTCGGCGGGGGCCGGGAGCGGCGCGTGGGCCTGGATATAGGCCATGACCGCGTTGGCCACGAGTTGTCCGTCGGTGCGGCCCACCAGGGTCCGGCCCCGGGCGAGTTCGCCGTAGCCGTTGCCGCCATCGTAGAGGAAGTTGTTCGCCGCCACGGTGTAGGTCCGGTCCGGCTCCAGCGCTGCCCCCGCCACCGTCATGGCGACGATCCGCGAACCCACCGGCGCGCCGGGATCGACGGTGAGGACGAGGCCGGAGACATGGGGAAAGCGTCCGGCCGGGCGGCCCCAATCGGCGAGCGTCCCTTCGAGCAGGCGCCGGATCTGCGCACCCGTCAGCGAGACCGTCACCAGGGAGTTGCCGAAGGGCAGTTCGGTGAGGACATCGCGGCGGGTCAGGGTGGTCTCGGCCGGATAGAACCGGTTGCCCCGGATGCCGCCGCCATTCATCAGGGCGATCTCGGCGCCCGTCGCGGCCCGCATCGCATCGGCGACGAGGCTGCCGAAGCTCGCTTCCCGGACCCGCACCGAGGCGATCCGGCTGTCCAGCGGCGCGCGGATCGTCCCCACCGGCACGTCGAGTTCGCTCGACAGACGGGTCTCGAAGCGCCGCACCAGCGCCAGGGTCTCCGGGTCCGGGGTGACCGTCGCCGAGTCGTGCACCCGGAAGCTCGGGCGCCAGGCCACGCGGCGGTCCTTGCCGGTGCCACCGACGCTCGCGGTGATGTCGATCGCCGTGACGTAATGGGCGTCGAAGCTCGATTCGACCATGGCGGTCTGGCCGTCGTAGCGCAGCACGAGGTCGTGGTCGTGGCCCGAGAGCAGGATGTCCACGAGGCGCGCGGCCACGATGGCGTCGTCGGTGGCCCGGTCGGTGTGGCAGACCCCCACCACGAGGTCGACGCCCTCGGCGCGCAGGGCCTGCACCTCGCGGGACAGCGCCTCGATCTCGGGTCCGAAGCGCAGGTCGCCGGCCTGCGACTTCTCCGGCGTGCTCGCGAGCGCGATCCCCACCACGCCGACGCGCAGGCCGCCGAGCGTCACCACCATGCGGTCGCGCAGGCCCGGGAGGAGCTGACCCCGCCCGTCGCGCAGGTTGGCGGCGAGCACCGGGAACGTCGCCTCGTCCATGCGCCGCAGGAAGATCGCGGGCCCGAAGTCGAACTCGTGGTTGCCCGGCACGAACACGTCCGGGGGCGCGATGTTGAGGAGTTCGACGATGTGCGCGCCGCGATCGAACCCCGACATCAGCGAGGGCGAGAGCGTGTCGCCCGCATGGGCGTAGAGCATCGGCACGCCGCGCGCCCGTTCGGCCTTCACGATGGCGGCCAGCCGCGCGAAGCCGCCCCGGCCGTCGACCTCGGACATCTGGTAGAGGTCGTTGACGAGGAGCAGGGTGAAGGTGGGATCGGGCGTCGGGGCCGGCGCGGCCTCGGCGCCGCCCGCGCCGAGGGCGAGCCCCGCTCCAAGACCGAAACCGAGGGTCTGACGGCGGTTGGGGCGCGACATGGAAGCGGTCTCGACGGGGGCCGGGCGGCCGGGTGCCGCCCCTACGCTCAGGCTGTTCTAAGGTGTGGTTCACGAAGGCGCTACGACAGCCGGGACGGGGCGCGCGAAGCTCGCGTCCGGCTGTCACGCCAGGGTCATGTTCCCGACGCTCCGGGGAGCGCCGGCCGGGTCGACCGGCACCGTCAGCGCGACACGAAGGTGTCGCGCACGGCCTTGGCGTTGCGACGGACCATGGGCCAGAGCCAGGCGCCGGAGGCGAGGAAGACCGCCGGTGGCATCGGCTTCAGGTCCACGGCCAGGCGTGCGGCGAGGCCGGGGCAGGCGAGCGCCACCGGCGGCGCGTCGGTCTTGGCATAGACCACCGTGGTGTTCTCGCGCGGGTAATCCGGGTGGGGCACGAGGCCGGCCCGGCGGGCGGTGAGGTCGAAGGTCTCGCGCACGAAGCCGTGGACATGGGCGAAGTGGAAGCGCTCGTGCGGCGGCTTTCCGGTGGTGGCCATGTCGGGCACGGCGGCGAAGAGCACGCCGTCGGGCTTGAGCCAGCGGGACAGGCGCTCCATCACGTCGGCCGGGTCGCGCAGGTGCTCCAGCACGTGGCGGGTGGTGATGACGTCGAAATGCGCCTTCGGGAAGCGCTCGTCGTCGGCATCGTCCAGCACCTCGACGCCGTGATGCGTACGGGCGTAGCTGGCGTAGTCCCGCCCCGGCTCGACGCCGATGGCCTCGCAGCCCCGGGCGCGGGCCTCGGCCAGGAACTCGCCGGACCCCGAGCCGAAATCGAGGACGCGGGCGCCGGGCTTCAGCTTGGGCGCCAGCAATTCGGCGCGGCCGGCGGCCTCGCGGGCCGAGCGCTTGAGGTGGACGCGGGGCGGACCGCCCGCGAAGGCGAGCTGGTAATCGGCCCGGTAGGCCGTGGCATAGTAATCCGCCAGTTCCGCCGGGGTCGGCATCGGGTCGGTGCGAATCAGTCCGCACTGGGTGCAGGCGATGGATTTGAGCCGCTTCAGGCGACGGTCGCTCTCGGCGATCGTCACGGAATCCGACGATCCGCAGAGATTGCAGGAGGTCGGCGCCCCCGTATAGGGATACCCCGTGAAGGGCATGAAGTGGTTGAAGAAGTACCGGGGAGACGGCATGTCGCGCCTTCATCCATCGCGAGGTCGCTGGAAGGCTCCGTGCTCTAGATAGATATCCCCCGGGACACAACCTGTCCCGAACCCGCTTCTGGCCCGCCGACCTCAGGCGCTCCCTCACGGGAGCGATACGGAAACCCGATGAACGAACGCGTCGCACCGCCGTCCCCGCAGGGTGGCCTGTCGCTCAAGGCCCCCGGACACGGCCCTCTCCCGGCCGAACACCCGCCCGTGCGCTGGGGCCGCGTCGGCGTGCTCCTGATGAACCTCGGCACGCCGGAGGGCACGAGCTACTGGCCGATGCGCCGCTACCTCAAGGAATTCCTCTCCGACCGCCGGGTCATCGAGGTGCCGCGCCTGATCTGGTGGCCGCTGCTCAACCTCGTCATCCTGACCAAGCGCCCGGGGCCGAAGGGCCGCGACTATGCGAGCGTCTGGAACAACGAGCGCGACGAGGGCCCGCTGAAGACCATCACCCGGGGCCAGGCCGAGCGGCTGCAGGCGGCGATGGGCGATTCCGTGGTGGTCGACTGGGCCATGCGCTACGGCAAGCCGGAGGTCGCCCTGCGCCTCCAGGCGCTCCTCGACCAGGGCTGCGACCGCATCCTGCTGGTGCCGCTCTATCCGCAATACGCCGCCGCGACCTCGGCCACCGCCTGCGACCAGGCCTTCAAGGCCCTGATGCAGATGCGCTGGCAGCCCACCGTGCGCGTCTCGGCCCCCTACCACGACGATCCCGTCTACATCGAGGCGATGGCGACCTCGATCCGCGAGGGGCTGGCCAAGCTCGACTTCGAGCCGGAGGTGATCCTGACCTCGTTCCACGGGGTGCCCAAGAGCTACCTCCTCAAGGGCGACCCCTATCACTGCCAGTGCGTGAAGACCGGGCGCCTGATCCGCGAGGCGCTCGGCTTCTCGACGGACAAGATGCGCACCACCTTCCAGTCGCGCTTCGGCAACGAGGAATGGCTGCGCCCCTACACCGACGAGACCGTGCAGGAACTGGCCAAAAGCGGCGTCAAGCGCATGGCGATCGTGGCCCCGGGCTTCACCGCCGACTGCCTCGAAACCCTGGAGGAGCTCGACGGCGAGAACCGCCACTACTTCGAGGACAATGGCGGCGAGCACTTCGCCTACATTCCCTGCCTCAACGACAGCGACCTCGGCATGCGGGTGATCGAGAACGTCGTCCGGCGCGAATTGCAGGGTTGGGTCCCGGCCCCCGGGGCCTGAGCCATCGCCAAGCGCGGGGCCTGTTGGTACTAGAGCGCACTGCGCCGAGGTGGCTGCCGGTTCGGCGCGAGAGCGCGCGTGATAACAGAGACTTAGAGCCGCCCCGGATCGCCCCGCGATCGGGCGCGGCTCGAAACACCCCGACGAGGCGGCAGGCGAGACCATGACGAGACCGGAGGCAGGCGGGGGCACCGCGGGCGAACGATCGCAGGATCACCTGCGCCTGCTCGACCATTTCCAGGGCGCCGGCTACGGCCTCGTGACGCCGCCGGTGCTGCAGCCGGTGGAGCCGTTCCTCGAATTGTCGGGCGAGGACATCCGCCGGCGCATCTTCGTGACGCAGGACGCCTCGGGCAGCGAACTCTGCCTGCGCCCGGAATTCACGATCCCCGTCTGCCGCCACCATCTCGCGCACGCCTCCAAGGCCGCGCCGCGGACCGCCGATTACAGCTATCTCGGACCCGTCTTCCGGCTCGCCGCCGACGAGCCGGACGAGTTCCTGCAGGCCGGCATCGAGTCGATCGGGCGCACCGACACGCCCGCCGCTGACGCGGAGGTGATCGGGCTCGCCCTCGACGGCCTCGCCCTGATGGGCGTCGGCGAGGTGGCGGTCCGGCTCGGGGATATGGGCCTCATCGACACGCTGCTCGACGCGCTGGCCGTGCCGCCCACCGCCAAGCGCCGGACCCTGCGGGCGCTGGCGGCCGGACGCTCCCTCGACGCGGTCACCAACGGGCTGCGCACGGAGGACCCGCATGCGGGGCTGCTCGCCGCGATCCAGGGCCAGGATCCACAGGGCGTGCGCGCCTTCGTGGAGGACGTGCTCTCCATCGCTGGGATCTCCCGCGTCGGCGGCCGGAGTGCCGGCGAGATCGCCGAGCGCTTCCTCGCCAAGGCCGCCGCGCAGGCGAGCGGCGGATCCGGGCTCAACCCCGAGAACCGGGCGGTGATCGAACGCTACCGGGCCATCGCGGGCGATCCGGACGCGGCCGCCGCCGCCGTGCGGGATCTCGCCCGCGACGCCGGCCTCGACCACCCGCCCCTCGATGCGGCCCTCGACCTGTTCGAGGAGCGCACCGGCTTCATGGCCGCGCGGGGCCTGCCCGTGGAGCGCTTCCGCTTCTCGGGCGGCCTCGCGCGCAACCTCGACTACTACACCGGCTTCATCTTCGAGGGCACGGCGCCGGGGGCGACGCTCCCCCTGGTGGGGGGAGGGCGCTACGACGGCCTGCTCCAGCACCTCGGGAGCCCCGTGCCGGTGCCCGCCGTCGGCTGCGCCGTCTGGCTCTCGCGGCTCGCCTCGCGGGTGGAGACCCCGAACCCGGAGGCCTCGAACCCGGATGCCCTGAACCCGGATGCCCTGAACCCGAAGGACGCGGCCCATGGCTGAACCGGAATCCCTCGTCCTCGCGGTCCCCTCCAAGGGGCGGCTGCAGGAGAACGCGGCGGCCTTCTTCGCCCGCGCCGGCCTCAAGCTCGCGCAGAACACCGGAGCGCGCGACTATCGCGGAAAGCTCGTGGGCGTGCCCGGCGTCGAGGTGCGCTACCTCTCGGCCTCCGAGATCGCGGCACAGCTCGCGAGCGGGGCGGCCCATCTCGGCATCACCGGCGAGGACCTGATCCGCGAGTCGCTGCCCGACGCGCGCGGGCAGGTGGAACTGCTCACGGCGCTCGGCTTCGGCCAGGCGACGGTGGTGGTGGCCGTGCCCCAGGCCTGGATCGATGTGCGCGCCATGAGCGACCTCGACGAGGTCGCCGCCGAGATGCGGGTGCGCCACGGCCAGCGCCTGCGCATCGCCACGAAGTACATCAACCTCACCCGCCGGTTCTTCGCCGAGCACGGGGTCGCGGATTACCGCATCGTGGAGAGTCTCGGGGCCACCGAGGGCGCGCCGGCGGCGGGCTCGGCCGAGATCATCGTGGACATCACCACCACGGGGGCGACGCTCGCCGCCAACGCCCTGAAGATCCTGGAGGACGGGGTCATCCTGCGCTCGGAGGCGAACCTCGTCGCCTCCCTGAACGCGCCCTGGGGCGAGGCGCCGCGCCGGGCCCTGCGCGCCGTGCTCGGCCGCATCCAGGCGGAGGAGCGCGCCCGCACCACCCGCGAGATCCGCGCCGCCATGCCGGATGACGGCGACATCGATCTCGCCGGCATCGCCGCCCTGCACGATGCCGAGCTGCCCTACGGCGCCCCCGAGGCCCGCGGCGGCGAGATGGTGCTGCACTGCCCCGTCGACGCGGTCTTCGATCTCGCCGACGCGCTGGTGAAGGCCGGGGCGGGCGCGGTGAACGTGCGCAAGCTCGATTACGCCTTCACGCCGGACAACCCGCTGATGGACCGGTTGCTGAGCCGGCTGGGGTAGGGGGGAACCCTTTCCAACGAACGAGGGCGCGTCCCTTTCCCCGCGCCGGGGAGGCTGCGACTAAAGCGGCCCCTGCTTGGCGAACTCCGAAAACACCGCCCGCAGGACCTTGAGCCGCGCCTCGTAGGATTGCTTCAGGCAGGCGACCTCCGCACCGCAGGCGCGGCGCTCGGTCAGCCAGGTCTCCTGGTCCTCCCGCAGCTTGGCGTTGCCGCCCATCGGCAGCATCGCGCGCAGGATCTCGAAGCGGGTCGCCATCTCCACGTCGAGGTCGTTGAGAGGGAGATGCGCGCAGATCGCCTTCTCGTCGGGGGTCTCGGCCTTGTCGCAGGCAAAGCTCGCGGCCGAGGCCGGAGCCGCCGCCAGGAGGACGGCGCCCGCAAGCAGGGCACCGAGGAGCGGGCGGACGGTGACGGTCATGGCGGGCCTCGCGGGGTCGGTGGAGCGTCAGAAGCCGAGGAGCCCCCGGTCCCGCAGCCGGGCCAGGAGCGGCAGCAGCGGCAGGCCGAGGATGGTCGAATGGTCGCCCGCGATCTCCGAGAACAGGTGGATGCCGAGGCCTTCGAGCTGATAGCCGCCGACGCTGGCCCGGACCTTGTCGGCACCCGCGAGCGCCACGTAGGCCGCGATCTGGCGCGCATCGAGCCGCCGCATCGTGAGGTGCGCCGTCTCCACGAAGGTCTCGACGATGCTGCCGTCGATGGCGAGGGAAACCGCCGCATGCAGGGCGTGGGTGCGCCCGGCGAGGGCGGCGATCTGGTCGCGGGCCGAGGCGAGGTCCGCCGGCTTGTGGAACAGCGTGCCCTCGCAGGCGAGCACCTGATCCGCGCCGATGACGACGCGATCGGAATGCCGCGCGGCGACGGCACCGGCCTTCGCCTCCGCCAGGCGTTCGGCCAGGGCTTCGGGCACCAGCCCGGCGCAGGCCGCCTCCACCGCGCGCTCGTCCACCCCCGGCGCCGCGGTCTCGACCGAGAACCCCGCCCCTTCGAGGAGGCCGCGCCGGGTCGGGCTGGTGGAGGCGAGGAGGAGGGGCCGGGCCCCGCGCCAGAGAATGGTGGTCATGGGGAGCCCCGGTTTTCAGGAGGCGATGAACTTGAGGCGGTGCTCGCGATGCAGGTCGACGATGGCGGCCGCCGTCTCCTCGATGGAGCGGCGGGTGACGTCGATGGTCGGCCAGCGGTGCTTGGCGCAGAGCCGTCGGCAGGCGGCGATCTCGTCGGCCACCGCGCTGCGATCGACATAAAGGGAGGAATCGTCCGCCTTCAGGCTGAGGAGCCGGTTCTGGCGGATCTGCACGATGCGCTCGGGGCTGGCGAGCAGGCCGACGAGGAGGGGCTTTCGCGCGGTCTCCAGGCTTTCCGGCAGCGGCATGCCGGGCACCAGGGGAAAGTTCGCGGTCTTCAGGCCGCGATTGGCGAGATAGATCGCGGTGGGCGTCTTCGAGGTGCGACTGACGCCGATGAGGATGACGTCGGCCTCGTTCACGTCGGGCGGCAGGTTGCCGTCGTCGTGCAGCAGCGTGAAGTTCATCGCGTCGATGCGCTTGAAGTACTCCGCGTTGAGCATGTGCTGCGCGCCCGGCCGGGCGGTCGAATCCGCGCCGAGATAGGATTGCAGCAGGGCGTGCACGGGCTGGAGCACCGAGAGGCAGGGCGAGCCGGTCTCCCGGCAGGCCGCCTCCAGCCGCTCGGTGAGGTCGTGCCCCACCAGGGTGTAGAGCACGAGGCCGGGCGCCGCCTCGATCTCGGAGATCACCCGCTCCAGCTGCGGCCCGGAGCGCACCAGGGGATAGACGTGCTCGATGGCCGAGACCCCCTCGTACTGGGCGGCGGCCGCGCGGCCGACGTTGATGAGCGTCTCGCCGGTGGAATCCGAGACGAGGTGCAGATGGAAATAGCTACGGCTCATCGAGAGGCAGTCTCCTCCGGCCTCGCGGGCCAGACCGGTCGCGGCCTTGTCCACCGGGGCACGGTCAGGGGAGTCGATAAGGGTGGATAAGCCGGCTTCGCTTGAGGGTCCAGCGGATGTCCGCCCCGACTTGTCGACTCTGGCGTCAACACGCGCGCCGACCGGCGCCGTTCCGGCGCGGTTTTGGGAGAATCCGGGACCGATGGGCGCGCCGAGCCCGGCAGGCGCACGCAAGGCACTGTATCCCATCGCCTATCGGGGACATTGGACCCAATCCATTAAAGCCTGCTTAACGTCGTGGCGGCGGGGACGCCCTGTGGACGGTTTTTTGCTCCCGCATCGGACCCCCCTAAAAAGAAAAAACAGAGTCCTAGAATCTTTCTTTCCTTTTAGAAGGCCGGTGTGGGGATGAAGGCCGCGCGCCGATCCGGCACCGGACCGGACGAAGGGTTTTCGAACGGCGGACCTGTTTCGGGAGGCAGACATCCGGGGCTTCGGTGCTACATACCGGCCTCAGGGAACGGGACGTCGGGAGATCGGATGAGCCAGGGTGTTGCGAGCCGGGATCCTTCACGGGACCGTACGGTCCTGCGGGTTCTCGCGGGCGAGGCGCAAGCCCGTCCCCCCGCCTGGATGATGCGGCAGGCCGGGCGCTACCTTCCCGAGTACCGGGAGGTCCGCGCCAAGGCGGGCTCCTTCCTCGACCTCTGCTACAACCCGGACTTCGCCACCGAGGTGACGCTTCAGCCGATCCGGCGCTTCGGCTTCGAGGCCTCGATCCTGTTCTCCGACATCCTCGTGATCCCGGACGCGCTGGGCCAGGACGTGCGCTTCGTGGAAGGGGAGGGGCCGCGCCTCAACCCGATGGCGGGCCGGGCGGAATTCGAGCGCCTGCGCGAGGCCGGCGATCCGGCGATCTTCACGCACCTGGAGCCCGTCTTCGAGACGGTGCGGCGCCTGCGGGCAGAACTCCCCCACGAGACCACGCTGCTCGGCTTCTGCGGCGCGCCCTGGACGGTGGCGAGCTACATGATCGGCGGGCGCGGCACGCCCGACCTCGCACCCTCCCGCGCCCTGGCCCGGCAGGACACCGCCCTGGTGGAGGCGCTGATCGACCGCCTCGTCACGGTGCAGACCGAGTACCTCGTGCGCCAGCTCGAGGCCGGGGCGGACGCGGTGCAGATCTTCGAGTCCCATGCGGGCTCGCTCCCCGACGCGCGCGGCGCCGACGAGCCCTCCGAGCAGGCCGTCAACGAGGTCGCCGAGAGCGCGCTGCCTGAACCCGCGGAGCGCGACGCCCTGACCCGCTGGTCGCTCCAGCCCATTGCCCGGATGATCGCCGGGGTGCGCGCCCGCGTGCCGGGGGCGCGGATCATCGTGTTCGCGCGGGGTTCGGGCCTCGACGGCCATGCCCGCGTGGTGCCGGAGACGGCGGCCGACGCGGTCGGCGTCGACTGGTCGGTGGATCTGAAAGCCCTGCGCGACCGGGTGCCCGCCACCACGGTGACGCAGGGCAACGTCCATCCCGAGACCCTGATCGCGGGGGGCGCCGCCCTCGACGCGGCGGTCGACGGGGTGCTCGCGGCCACCGAGGGCCTGCCGCACATCTTCAACCTCGGCCACGGCATCACCCCACAGACGCCGATCGCCCATGTCGAGCGCATGCTCGCGCGCCTGCGGGGCTGACCCCTTGGACAGCCTCTACCCCTGGCTCAAGGCCGGGCATCTCGTCGCCCTCATCTCCTGGATGGCGGCGATGCTCTACCTGCCCCGCCTGTTCGTCTATCACGCCTCCCTGGTGCCGGGTCCGCACGCGGCGGCCCAGTCCGAGACCTTCAAGGTCATGGAGCGGCGCCTGCTCAAGGCGATCATGACGCCTGCGATGATCGCCACCTGGGTGTTCGGGCTGATCCTGGCCTGGATGAGCGGGTACTACGCCGCCGGCTGGCTCCAGGCGAAGTTCGTCCTGGTGCTGGCCATGAGCGGCATCCACGGCTGGCTCGCCCGGATGGTCCGGGACTTCGCCGCCGACCGGAACACGCGCGGCCATAAATTCTACCGGGTGATCAACGAGGTGCCGACGCTCCTCATGATCCTGATCGTGATCCTGGCCGCGGTGAAGCCGAGTTTCTGGTAATTATCTTCGACGTCCGGATACCGGCACCGCGGCCTTCGAACCTGGCGCGCCTCTCCTCCCCCTGGCGGAGGTCGGGGGGGTCGGGTGACCCTCACCGTTCGGAGGCCGGCGGAACCACCCCCACCCTCGATCCCTCCCTGCAAGGGGGCGGGAGGGGGTCGAACCCGAGGCGGATGGAATGGATGAGCACGCGCACGATCACCACCACGATCATCACGGGCACAGCCACGGGGGCGGCCATTCCCACGCGCCCGCCACCTTCGGGCGCGCCTTCGCCATCGGCATCGCCCTCAACATCGCCTTCGTGATCCTCGAGGCGGTCTACGGTTTCGCCAGCGACTCCATGGCCCTGGTGGCCGATGCCGGCCACAACCTCTCGGACGTGCTCGGCCTCATGGTCGCCTGGATCGCCTCGGTGCTGGTCAAGCGCGCGCCGACCCCGCGCTTCACCTACGGCCTGCGCGGCTCCTCGATCCTCGCCGCCCTGTTCAACGCGGTGTTCCTGCTGCTCGCCACCGGCGCCATCGCCTGGGAGGCCGTCGCCCGCCTGATCGCCCCCGAACCGCAGCCGGTGGCGGGCCTGACCGTGATGGTGGTGGCCGGCATCGGCATCCTCATCAACGGCGTCACCGCCTGGCTCTTCGCCTCGGGCAGCAGCGACATCAACATCCGGGGCGCCTACCTGCACATGCTGGCCGATGCCGCCGTCTCGGCGGGCGTCGTGGTCACGGGCCTGATCATCGTGCTGACGGGGGTCGCCTGGATCGATCCCGTGGTCAGCCTGGTCATCGCGGGCCTCATCGTCTGGGCGACCTGGGGGCTCCTGCGCGACAGCGTGGTGATGTCCCTCTCGGCGGTGCCCCCCGGCATCGATCCGGCGGCGGTGGGAGCCTATCTCCGGAGCCGGCCCGGCGTGAGCGACCTGCACGACCTCCACATCTGGCCGATGAGCACCACCGACAGTGCCCTGACCGCGCATCTGGTGATGGGACAGGGGCATCCGGGCAACGGCTTCCTCATCGCCACCGCCGACGAGCTGCGGACCCGCTTCGGCATCGGCCACGCCACCCTGCAGGTGGAGGAGGCGGGCGGCCCCGCCTGCGCGCTCGCCGGAGACTGCACCGTATGATCCCGACGCCCCGGCCGGCCGGCCCCCGTCTCCACCCGCCTTCACGTCGCCCCCCGTACGGCGGATCCCCCTCGGGGCGCCGGCCGCGAGGGCCACGGGCATGATTCGCGCCTTCGTCGTCGGACACCCCATCGCGCATTCCCGCTCGCCCCTGATCCACGGCCACTGGCTGGCCGAGCACGGGATCGAAGGAACCTACGAGCGGGTCGACGTGGCGCCCGAAGCGTTTCCGGGATTTCTGGCCGAGCTGCGCAGGAACGGCTTTGCCGGCGGCAACGTCACGATCCCGCACAAGGAGGCGGCGTTCGGGCTGGTCGAGTCGCTCACCCCGCGCGCGGAGAAGATCGGGGCGGTCAACACCCTGTTCTTCGACGGCGCCGAGCGCCTCTGCGGCGACAACACCGACGCGCCGGGTTTCATCGCCCATCTCGACCAGAGCCTGGGCCTCGACTGGACCGAGCGGGGGGCCGGCACCGCCCTGGTGCTCGGGGCCGGGGGGGCTGCCCGCGCCATCGTGGTCGGCCTGCTGGAGCGCGGGCTCTCGCGGGTCTGGGTCGCCAACCGCACGCCCGCCCGCGCCGAGGCCCTGGTGGCCCTCGATCCCGCCCGCGTCGAGGCGGTGACCTGGCTCGACCTGCCCGCCGCCATGGCCCGCACGGGGCTGCTGGTGAACACCACCTCGCTCGGCATGGTCGGGCACCCGCCCCTCGACCTCGACCTCTTCGATCTGGCGGACGACGCGGCGGTGGCCGACATCGTCTACGCGCCCCTGGAGACGCCGCTCCTCGCCGCCGCGCGGGCATGCGGCCTCAGAACGGTGGACGGCCTCGGCATGCTGCTGCACCAGGCGGTGCCGGGCTTCGCCCGCTGGTTCCGCGTGACCCCCCGCGTCACCCCGGAACTGCGCGCCCGCATCGTCGCGGATCTGACGGCATGAGCCGCCCCCGCATCCTCGGTCTCACCGGCTCGATCGGCATGGGCAAATCCGCCACGGCCGCGATGTTCGCGCGCCACGGCGTGCCGGTGCACGACGCGGATGCGGCCGTGCACGCCCTCTACGCCGCCGGCGGCGCGGCCGCCCCCCGGATCGGATCGGCCTTTCCCGGAACCCTGGCGCCGGACGGCGCGGTGGACCGGGGGCGCCTGCGGGACGCGGTCCTCGGGTCGCCCGAGCGCCTCGCGGCCCTGGAAGCCCTCGTCCATCCCCTGGCGCAGGCGGCCGCGCGTGACTTCCTGGCCCGCCACGCCGACGCGGCCCTGGTGCTCCTCGACATCCCGCTGCTGTTCGAGACCGGCGCGCAGGCGCGCTGCGACCGGGTCCTGGTGGTCACGGCGCCCGAGGACGTGCAGCGCGCCCGCGTGCTGGCCCGACCGGGCATGGATGCGGCGGCCTTCGAGGCGATCCGGGCCAAGCAGATGCCGGACGCCGAGAAGCGGGCACGGGCGGATTTCGTGCTCGATACCAGCCTCGGCTTCGCCCATGCGGAGGCGGAGGTGGCGGCGATCGTCCGGACCCTGACCGGTGGCGCGCCTTGACGCGATCTTAGGAGCGCGCATGGTCCGGTGGCGCGAACCCAACCCGCCAGGACCGCATCGATGCTGCGCGAGATCGTCCTCGACACCGAGACCACCGGTACCGACGCCAAGAACGGCGACCGCCTGATCGAGATCGGCTGCGTCGAACTCATCAACCACGTGCAGACCGGCCGGTCCTACCACCAGTTCGTCAACCCGACGCGTCCGGTCTCGCAGGGCGCCTTCGCGGTGCACGGCATCTCCGATGCCTTCCTGGCCGACAAGCCGCTCTTTGCCGACATCGTGGATGCGTTCCGCGACTTCTGCGGCGACGCACCCCTGGTGATCCACAACGCGCCCTTCGACGTCGGCTTCCTCAACATGGAATATGCGCGGCTCGGCGCCGCCGCCCCGCCGCCCATCGACCTCGCCGACGTGGTCGACACCCTGCAACTGGCCCGGCGCAAGCACACGGGCGCGGCCAACAACCTCGACGCCCTCTGCTCGCGCTACGGCATCGACACCACCCGCCGCACCAAGCACGGGGCGCTGCTCGACGCCCAGATCCTGGCGGAGGTCTATGTCGAACTGCTCGGCGGCAAGCAGACCAGCCTCGGTCTCGCCATGGCCGAGGCCCAGGATCCGCTCGCCCCCGTCGCGGGCGGCGTGGAGAACCGGGCCTCCGGACCCCGACCGGCGCGCCATCGCCTGACGGACGCCGAGCGGACGCGGCACGCGGCCTTCATCGGCACGCTCGGGGCCAGTCCCGTCTGGCGGGATTACCTCGGGGAGGAGGGGGCGGCATCGTGACCACCGAACCATCGGGCGGCCGCGCGGTTGGTCGTCCCGGCGGGACCGGGTGCGATATTGCAATGCAACTCAGTTCATATTGCATCGCAGCGCAAGCCTCCCATATACCATCCCGGTGGATGGTGGTGGGAAGGTCCGATGTTCGATCTCGTGGACAAGCCGAAGGCAGCGATCCGGGTCGGTGACACCGAGAAGGTGACGATCAACCTCGGTTTCGTGGATCTCGGCCATATCGATCTTCTCGTCTCCGAGAGCGTCTACGCGAACCGGAGCGACTTCATCCGCACCGCCGTGCGCAACCAGATCGCCCGCCACGGCGACGTCACGCGTCAATCCGTGGCCCGCAAGGGCGTCGAACTCGGGTTGCGCCGCTACGACAGGGCGGAACTCGAGGCGGCGCGCGCCAGCGGCATCCGCCTCGACATCCGGGTGCTGGGGCTCGCGAGCATCGCCCCCGACGTCACCCCGGAACTCGCCCGCGACGCCATCGCGTCCATCGAGGTGATGGGCAGCCTCCAGGCGACCCCCGCCGTGAAGGCGGCCCTTGCCGACCGTCTTCTCTGACAGCGTTTCTCCCCGCGTTCCCGACCTCGCATGGATCGGCCTCGCGCCGAACCCGAAAGCGAATGCCATGACCGATTCCCAGAACCGGATGCAGGACCGCCTCGCCGACATGATGGAGGCCACCCGCCTCACGGCGGCCGGGCGCCTGCAGGACGCCACGGTCCTGCTCCAGCGCGGATTGACCGGCGGGCACGCGGCCGCGCCCGCCGGCGGCCGGGACGTCGCGGCGCAGGCCCCGAACACCATCGACCTCGTCGCCGAGCGGGTCGAGACCGGCCCGGCCCCCGAGCGCCCGGCGGACAAGGTCTCTTCGGGCGATCGTGTTTCCTCGGGCCCCAAGGTCTCTCCCGGTGGCACGGCTTCGCCCAGGGGTGACGCCGACGAGACGGGCATCGCCGCGATCCTGCCCGAGAAGCTGCGCAAGGTCGTCGAGACGGTGACGCGGGGCATCGCGCCCGTTCTCGGCAAGGCCGGCCTCACGGTGCCGGGCCTCGGCGGCGGCGCCGGCGGACTCGCGCCGGGCTTCCAGAAAGGCCTTGGTGCGGGTGTCGGTTCAGGTCTCGGCGCAGCGTTCGGTGGGGCCGGCTCGGGCTTCAGCCAGGCGCGGGCCCCCCTCACCGAGGGCGGCAACTTCACCGAGCACAGCTTCTCCAACGCGGCGGGCGGCCGGGACTACAAGCTCTTCGTGCCCAGCGATGCCCGGCCGAACCTGCCCCTCGTGGTGCTGCTGCATGGCTGCACCCAGTCGCCGGACGATTTCGCCGCCGGCACCGGCATGAACGCCCTGGCCGAAGCCGAGGGCTTCCTCGTGGCCTACCCGGCCCAATCCGGCCGCGCCAACGGCCAGCGTTGCTGGAACTGGTTCCAGCCCAACGACCAGGGCCGCGATTCCGGCGAGGCCGGCATCATCGCCGGGCTGACGCGCGCGATCATCGCCGAGCACCGCGTCGATCCCGCGCGGGTCTACATCGCCGGCCTCTCGGCGGGCGGGGCGGCGGCGGTCAACATCGCGCGGGCCTATCCCGATCTCTACGCGGCGGTGGGCATTCATTCCGGGCTCGCGGCCGGCTGCGCCCGCGACGTCTCGACGGCCCTCACCGTCATGCGCCTCGGCCCGGTGGCGGCCGGCGATTGCGCGGCCGCCGAGGTCCGCGTGCCCACGATCGTGTTCCATGGCGAGAGCGACGGCACGGTCAACCTGCGCAACGGCGAGCAGGCCCTGGCTCAGGCCGGCATCGACGGTCTGGTCCCGGAGGCCGCCGAGGCGGTGAGCCCGGGGGGCCTGCCCTACACCCGCACCCGCTATGCGGACGGCAACGGCCGGGTCGCGGTGGAGGGCTGGATCGTGCGCGGCCTCGGCCATGCCTGGTCGGGCGGCAACGCGGCGGGGAGCTACACCGACCCGCGCGGGCCGGACGCCTCGCGGGCGATGATCGACTTCTTCCGGGCGAACCCGCTCGGCGCCGGCCGGGGCTAACCGACGGGCACGTTGTCGATGAGGCGCGTGCGGCCGAGATAGGCCGCCGCCAGCACCCGGGCGGGCCGCGTGGCCCGCTCCAGGGGCGCCAGGGTCTCGGCGTCGCGGACCTCGAGGTACTGGACCGGGCCGAAGCCCGCCGCCGTCAGGGCGGCGTGCCCCTCGGCGAGGAGCGGGACCGCGTTCCCGCCCGCCGCGAGCCCCTCGGCGATGCGCGACAGGACGGCATGGAGGCGTGGCGCCCGCGCCCGCTCGTCGGCGTCCAGGTAGCGGTTGCGCGAGGACAGGGCGAGTCCGTCCGTCTCCCGCAGGGTCGGCACGCCCTGGATCTCCACGGGCAGGTCGAGGTCGCGCACCGCGCGACGGATCACGAGGAGCTGCTGGAAATCCTTCTCGCCGAACAGGGCGAGGTCCGGCTGGACCCGGTTGAGGAGCTTCGTCACCACCGTGGCGACACCCGAGAAGTGCCCCGGCCGAAACGCGCCGCACAGGCCCTCCGTGAGCCCCTCGACCTCGATCCGGGTGGAGAAGTGCTCCGGATACATCCCTGAGACCTCCGGCAGGTAGGCCGCATCGACGCCGGCCTCCGCGAGCAGGGCGAGGTCCGTCTCCGTGTCGCGCGGGTAACGCGAAAAATCCTCGTGGGGGCCGAACTGGGTCGGGTTGACGAAGACGCTCGCCACCACCCGCTGCCCGAGGGCGCGCGCCCGCGCCATCAGGGCGAGATGGCCCGCATGGAGGGCGCCCATGGTGGGCACCAGCACCACACGCGCGCCGGCCCGGCGCCAGCCGGCGACCTCGGTCCGCAAGGGGACCACGTCCGTGAATCGGAGGAGGGGGGCGTGGGGCAAGGAACCTCGCGAACGTGCCGGACGGATGGCGCCAGACCTAATCCCCCGCGTGCGGCGGCGCCAGCCGTCAGGGACAATAGGGCAGCAGGGGCCGTCCGTAGGGATCGTCCACCCCGAGCGGCGGCGTGAAGCCGTAGTAGCTCGGCTTGCCGAGGCCGTAGGCGGACCCGACATAGCTCGGATCGTCGGGGGCGTCGGTGGGGATCGGAACCCGCCGCGCCCGGCAGCGGAGCGCCTGGCGCCGCAACGGGACCGCGCGGCTCCCGCTGGAATCGTCCCCTTCCGCCCGCGGAAAGTAGCGCGGCATCGGGCCTGGGCCCTGCCCGCGCGCGCCGCCGGGCGCGAACGGCTCCGCGAAATCGGCCGCGCCGGCGGGCACCAGACCCGCGAGCAGCGTCAAGGCCGCCAGCCCCGGCCCCGCCTTCATCCCTCGCCGCATCGTCGGACCCTCCGTCCCGAGCCGTGGCCGATCATGGTAAAGGGACGGTTAAGGCGCGGTCTCACGGACCTCTACCGAGGGTCGGGGCCTGCACGGTCGGGTGGACGGCCTCCACGCAGGCGCGCGAGTTGTGAAACGCCGGTCCCGCCGCTACGAAGCCCCGGACCAGCCACGGGATTTCCCAGGTGACGCCTGATCCGGCCTTAAGAACCGCCCTCTCGTGCACGATCATCACGAAGAACGAGGCGGACCGCATCCTGCGCTGTCTCGAGAGCGTCCGGGGCCTCGTCTCCGAGATCATCGTGATCGACTCGGGGAGCACGGACGAGACCCTGCGGATCTGCCGGGATTTCGGGGCGACCTGCTTCCACCGTGACTGGGAAGGCTACGGCCAGCAGAAGCGTTTCGCCGAGTCGCAGGCCAGCCACGACTGGATCCTGAACCTCGACGCGGACGAGTGGCTGACGGAGGCCACCCGGGCGGAACTGTTCGCCCTGTTGCGGGCGCCGATCCCGGACGCGATCCACGGCTACGAGTTCCGGATCACCCAGGTCTATCCCGGTGACGACCGGCCGAGGCCGTTTGCCGATTACCACAGCTACGTGCGCCTCTACGACCGGACCCGCTGCCGGTTTCCCGACAGTGCCGTCTTCGACGAGGTCAAGGTCCCGAGCGCGCACAAGGGGCATATCCGGGCCCCGATCTTCCACCAGTCGATCCGCTCGATCGCGCATCTGGTGGAGAAGAACATCGCTTACTACAAGCTGCAGACCGGAGAGGTGAAGAAAAAATCTCCCCTGACGCTGGTTCGAATCGGCTTCGAGCCGATGCTGGTCTTCTTCAAGTACTACATCATGAAGATGCACGTCACGGGCGGGGTGTACGGTTTCATCGTAGCCATCACCATCGCCATGCTGCGAACCTATCGCCTCGCGATCCTCTACTTCCCCAAGGAACGGACGCGTTGAGGTTCAAGCGGGGCCGGGACTACGTCCGCCGCAACGAGCAGCGCCTGGCGCGGATCGCCCGCTGGGATCGCCCGATCGCGAACCGGACCGAGCGCGTGCTGGCCTGGGTCAACATGCTGGTGGCCGATCACGGCCTGTTCCGCCTCGTCTACCTCAACCGGCACCGGGTCGGCACCGGGCGGCTGTGGCGCTCGGCGCAGCCCGCCCCGCACCAGATCGACCGGTTCGCCCGCGCCGGGATCCGGAGCGTCGTGTGGCTGCGCGGGCAACCGGAATACGGATCCTGGTCCCTCGAGCGCGAGCGCTGCCAGGCGCTCGGCCTCGATTTCCGGGACATCACCCTGCGCTCCCGCGCGGCACCGGAGCGCGAGGCGATCCTCGCCCTGAAGGCGATCTTCGAGACGATCCCGTATCCCGCCCTGATCCACTGCAAGTCCGGCGCCGACCGGGCGGGGCTGGCGGCGGCCCTGTACCTCATCTTCCAGGAAGGGGTGCCGCCCGCCCGGGCGATGCGCCAGCTCTCCCTGCGCTACGGCCATGTCCGGCAGGCCAAGACGGGTATCCTGGGGCGCTTCTTCGCGGCCTATCTCGATGACGCCGCGCAGAACCCCATCGGCTTCGAGGCATGGGTGCGGGAGCGCTACGATCCCGCCGCCCTCGAAGCGTCGATGACGCGGCGGCGCGGCTTCGACCTCCTCGTCGACCGCGTCCTGCGCCGGGAATAGCGGCGGTCAGCGCGCGGCGGACGGGCCGTCGAGGGGCGCGAGGCGGCCCGGCCCGGCCGCCGCGCGCGGGACCGGAACCGGCCGCGACAGCCTGGCCGCGAGGGCGGTCAGGTCGACGTCCGCGCCCGACGGCTCCGGCGCGTAGAGCCCGCGCTCCAGGGCCTCGAGGCCGGCAGCGATCTCGGGACGTTCGCGCCAGGCGGCCGCCAGCTCCGGCTCTCCCTGGAGGGCGGGCGCCAGCGCGGCCCGGAACGCCCGCCGGTCGCGGGCGGCGGCGGCCCGGCGCAGGGCCCTGCGGGCGCGGGCATCGAGGCGCCGGCGCGGCGCGGCGCCCGGGCCGAAACCGAGGAGCACCAGGCCGAGGCCGAAGGCGACGAGGGCGGCGCAGGCGACGAGGAGGGGCGAGGCCGCCAGGGCCGGCCCCGCCTCGTCGGCCCGGTCGGGAAGGCCGCCGCCGATCTGGCGGGCGGGGATCTCGGCCTCCCGCAGGGTCCGCGAGACCGTGTCGAACCACGGGATGCTGATCGCATCGAGGGGGATGACCTCCTCGATGGCCGGGCGCACGTCCCACTGGTAGGTGGCCCGCGCGATCGGTCCCGAGGGCGTGATCAGGGTCTCGCGGGTGACGGGCCCGGCGAAGGTGAGGATGCCGCGCGTGCGCATCACGGGGCGGGGCGGCAATCCCTCGGCGACCATGCCCTGCGCCTCCAGGGTGACGATGCGCCGGGTGGTCTCGCCGATCTTCACCGTTTCCGGGTCGGGACTCCAGGAATCCGTGATCGTGACGTCCTTGGCCGGCAGCCACCACGGATCCTTGGCGTCGGGGCCGCCCACCGGCTTGGTCCAGGTCGCCACGGGGAGCGTGACGGGCGCCGAGGGCACGTCGACCACCACGCGCTTGCCGCCCTCGTTCACCGTGAGGCGGTGGATGAAGGGGTCGATGGTGAAGTCGCCCGGATGGTGCGGGAAGATCGCCACCACCCGGTCGAAGGCGATGGCGACCTGACCGTCGGGCAGGCGGGTCTTCGACCAGGCGTCGCGGCCGAGCTGCGTCCAGCTGAAATTGGCGAGCGAGGGCTGGATCACCTCCTCCAGCAGGATCGCCTGGCGATAGACCCCGCGGATGCGCAGCAGCACCATCTCCCGCGAGAACGGGTCGGCATTGCCGTTGCGCTCCGGGGTCACCGTGAGGGTGAGGTCGCCGGGGCCGATCTCGGCGCGGGCGGGGAGGGGCGCGAAGAGGATGAGGGCGAGGCACCAGGCGCCGACACGTCCCCTGTGACGGGCGGCCGGATTCTTCCGACTCGAGTGAAGCCTGCCGACGAAACGCAGGGCGGAGACGCCGAACGGTGGAACGCTCACCATGGGTTGCTCCCCCCCGGCACGGCGGTGCCGGCCTCCACCCGCGCCGCCTGCTCCGCCTTGAGACGCAGCTTCAGATAGCGCCCGGGATCGTCCGGCAGGGTCTGGAGCCAGAGGCGGTCGGGGCGGATCTCGTGGGCCTCGAAGCTCTTCGTGACCCGGCGCACCTCGCGCTCGGGGGCCGCGGCCACCATTGCCGAGCCGGCGCCGGTGCGCCCGCGCCCCGCCGCGTCGCTGGCCGAGCCCCGGGCCTCGCCCTTGCCGGAATCCACCGAGACCTGCTCGGCCTTGCCGCGCCGGGCGACCTTGCTGTTGCCGGGGGTCGAGGAGGTGGTCCCCCCCTCCTTGTTGCCGGCGAGCCCCTCGCCGCTGGAGGTGGCCTGGGTGTCGTCGTTCGGATCCTGGTTCGAGGTCTTGTTGTAGCGCGCGCCCACCGTCGCGGTGGCGTTGGCCACCCCCCCGCCCTTGCCCGGATCGCCGGCGCCCTCGTCGACGAGGCGGGCGATCAGCGAGCGGTTGGCCTGCGCGTCGGCATCGCGCGGATTGTACTGGAGCGCGGCGTCGTAGGCGTCCAGCGCCCCCTGCAGGTCGCCGGATTTCGCGAGGGCGTTGCCGAGGTTGTAGGCGTTGCGCCGGCCGCCGTTGCGGAACAGGGCGGCGGCCTCCTCGTAGCGCCCGGCCTGGTAGAGCGCGGGCCCGCGCCAGGCGGGATCGTCCAGCACGAAGGCGGCGGCGGCGGGCAGGCCGAGGCCCATCAGGGTGCGGCCGAGGCTGGTGCGCGGCTGCGCCGTCGCGGTCAGGCCGAGGATGCCGACGCCCGCGAGCCCGAGGGCGGTCAGGCGGGCCCAGCGGGTCCAGTGCGGGGGGAGGGGAGGCAGGCGGGCGGCGAGGGCGCGGACGGCCATCAGGCGCTCCTGCGGAACAGGACGAGGGCCGGCAGCAGGGCCAGCAGCACGAGCCAGCGCCCGAGATCGGCGAAGGCGAGCACGGTGTAGCCGCCGGCCGCGAGGTGCTGCGCCGTGCTGGCGCCCACCGCGTCGAGCACCGGGGCGGGGCCGTCGAGGCGGGCGAAGCGGCCGGCGCCCGCCTCGGTCAGGCGTTCGAGGGCGCCCGGGTCGGGCTTCGGCGAGCCCGCCGGCAGGCCGGGACCGGCGGGCACGAAGAGTCCGTGCAGGTGCCAGCCCTTCGCCCGGATCGCGTCGGCTTCGCGCGAGGCCGCCTCGCCGATGCCGTCGCCGTCGGTGACGAGGACCACGTCGCCCGCGATCACCCCCGCCTCGGCCAGGGTGCGCCGGGCGAGGGCGAGGCCGCGTTCCGGGTGCGTGCCCCGGTCGGGCACGGTGTCGCCGTCGAGTGCGAACAGGGTGGAGGCGAGGGTGTCCCGGTCGGTGGTGGGCGGGGCGGCGAGGTAGGCGTCGCCGGCATAGACCACCACGGCGACGCTGCGGGTGCCGGCGGCCTCCGCGACCCCTTGCGCGATCTGGCGCACGTCCTTGAGGTGGCCGCCCTCGGCGACGGAACGCGACAGGTCGATCACCACCACGGTGGCGTCGAGGTTGCGGAAGGTGGCGGCGTCCGGGCGCTCCACCGCCGGTCCGGTCAGCGCCAGGGCGACGAGACCGGCGGCGAGCGCCGCGGCGAGGTTCGCCTGCCGGCGTCCGCCGAGCACGGCGCCGCGTCGTGCGAGCAATGCCATCAGGGCGGGATCCACGGCCTTCGTCCAGTCGCCGAGCGGCGCCGAGCGCCAGGCGGCCCGCAGGGCGAGGATCGCGACCAGGGGAATCGCTGCGAGCCACCAGGGCCGCAGCACCGCCAGGGTGTCGAGGAGGCTCATGCCTGACGCCTCGCCGCGAGGAGCCCGATGGCCGCCAGGAAGGCGAGGGTGGCGGGCCAGGGCCAGAGGTCTTTTCGCAGAGGCACCGGCGGCGCCTGGGCGCGTCCGCCCTCGATCGCGTCGATGGCGTTTGCCATGGCGACGAGGTCGTCGGTGGTTTTCACGCGAAACATCCGGCCGCCGGTCAGGTCGGCGATCTCGCGCAGGGTCTCGGTGTCGACGACGTCCTGCTCGCCCTCGGCGTTGGAGAGGTCGCGGGGGCCGAGCGCGATGGTGTGGACGCGGACCCCCAGCTCCTTGGCGAGGCCGGCCACGTCGCGGGGCGTGGTCTGGCCGGCATTGTTGGCGCCGTCCGTCATCAGGATCACCACCTTGGCGCTGGCGGGCGCCGCGCCCTCCGCCGCGATCCCGGCCGGGTTCAGGCGCTTGAGGGCGAGGCCGAGGCCGTCGCCGATGCCGGTGGAGCGTCCGACCAGACCGATATTGGCCTCGTCCAGGGCGCGGGCGACGGTGGCGGTGTCGAAGCTCGGGCTCGCGGCGACGTAGGATTCGTTGGCGAAGATGACGAGGCCGATGCGGTCCCCGGCCCGGCGCCGGATGAAGTCGGTGCCGACCCGCTTCACGGCGGCGAGCCGGGTCACGGTCTGGCCGTCGAGGGCGAAGTCGCGCCGCTCCATCGAGCCGGACAGGTCCATCACCAGCATGATCTCGCGGCCCGACGCCGGCAACGCGGTCGCGGGCAGGACGAGGCGGGGGCCGGAGAGCGCGGCCACCAGCGCCGCCCACAGGGTCCAGACCAGGAGCGCGCGTCCGCGCCCCCGCGCCGCCACGCCGTCGCCGCGCGTGGCCCGCGCCACCAGGGAGGTGGGCACGCGCAGGGCGCCACTCGCCCCGGCGCGCTCGGGTGGCATCAACCGCGCGGCGAGGAGCGGCAGGGGCAGGAGCACCAGCGCGGCGGGGCTTGCCAGATCGAAGGCCGACGCGAGGGCGGAGAGCCAGTTCGGCAGCATCCCGTTCAGCATGGATCAGGCCCCGATCCGCGCGAACAGCCGGGCGAGCTCGGCATCGACCGGGCCGGGATCGGGCGTCCCCCGCTGGTAGAGCCCCTCCGTGAAGGTCCGGCCCGGGCCGGTCGTGAAGAAGCTCGTGGCGAAGAGCCGGTCGAGGGCCACGCCCCACGCCGCGCCCTGCCGATCCGCCACCGCGTCGCCCTGGAGGGTGCGGGCCAGCCGGCGCAGGAGCCGGGCCTGTGCCACGCGGCGCTGCTCCGGAGGCAGGGCACCGGCGGCGGCGAGTTCGGCCAGGGCCGCGCGTCGGACCGAGGCGCGGCGGCGGGTGGCGAGATGGCGCAGCAGGCCCAGCGCCAGGGCCGCCGTGAACCCGAGGGCGATGGCGAGCATCACCGCGCCCTGCGTGCCGCCCGCCTCGGCGGGCAGATGCAGGCCGCGCAGCTGGTCGAGGCTGGGGGGAAGGTCGGGGTTCACCGGGCGCCCCCGAGGCCGGGTCCGTCAGAGCACCGCATCGAGGCGCTCCATCAGGGGGGCGTAGGCCTCCGGGCCCGCCTCCACGTCGAGGCGCAGGCCCTCGATGCCCCGGCGGGCGTAGTCCACGAGGCGGGCGTCTGCGCTCGGAGGGGGCGAATCGCCCCGGCGCGCCTGCACGGTGCCGCGCCGCCCGTCCGGCGTCGCGAAGGGGTAGAAGCCCGGGGGGCGGTCGCGCTCGAAGGCGTCGCTGACGAGGACGAGGCGGATCGAGAGGCGCTCGGCCATGATCGTGAGAAGGGGGTCGAAGTCCTCGCCGGGCGCGTCGAGGGCGCTGCCGATGACGAGGTGCCCGCCCGAGGGCAGCAGGCTCTGGGCGAGGGTCAGGGCGGGGGCGAGGGGCGGGTCCCCGGTCGCGGCCTCCGCCAGGGCGCGGGCATGCGCCAGCGCCAGGGCGCCCGTCACCGCCGTCATCGCCCGCTCGCCGTTGGCGGGGCGCACCACGACGGGCTCGCCGGCGCCCGCGGCCACGAGGCCGATGCGGCCGCCGTCGCCGACGATGCGCCAGCCGAGCAGCACCAGGGCTTCCGCCGCCGCCACGGAGCGCAGGGCGCGCCGCGTGCCGAACAGCATCGAGGGCCGCAGGTCCACGAGGAGCACCACGGCACGGTCGCGCTCGTCGTGGTGGGTGCGCACGTGCAGGATGCCGGTGCGGGCGGTGGCGTTGCGGTCGATGTGCCGGCGGTCGTCGCCCTCGGACCAGAGGCGCACGTCGTCGGGCTCCGAGCCGCGCCCGCGCCGCCGGGTCACGATCCCGCCGGGCAGGCCCGCCAGCGTCCGCGTCGCCGGGCCGAACCCACGCCGGGCGAGGTGGCGCAGGCCCATCAGCGCCTCGCCGGACAGGTGGATGCCGGGGGCCAGCAGCGGGTCGCCGGCCGGAACGGGCGCGGATGCCGGGGCCATGGTCGCGCTCAGAGCGCCCGCACCCGCTGCACGAGGCCCCGGATGACGCCGCGCGCGGTCTGGCCTTCGGCGGCGGCGCGCCAGGTCAGGCCGATGCGATGGGCCAGCGCGTCGGCGGCGAGGTCCGCCACGTCCTCGGGGACGACGTGGTCGCGGCCGCGCAGGTAGGCCCGCGCCTTGCCGGCGAGCATCAGCGCCAGGGTGCCGCGCGGCGAGGCCGGATGCTCGATGGCCGCGCGCAGGTCCGGGGCGGCGGCGTCGGTGCGGGTGCCGGCCACCAGACGCACGAGATAGTCCTTGAGGGCGGGCGAGACGTAGACGTTGAGGGCGGCCTCGCGGGCGGCGCGGACCTCCGCCACGGAGAGCCGCACCGGCATCGCCTCGGCGTGGTGGTTCAGCTCGCCCTCGACGAGGTCGAGGATGCGGCGCTCGGCGGCCTCGTCCGGCATCTCCACCAGGACGTGGAGGAGGAAGCGGTCGAGCTGCGCCTCGGGCAGGGGGAAGGTGCCCGCGTGCTCGATCGGGTTCTGGGTCGCCACCACCATGAAGGGGTCGGGCAGGGCGTGGGTGTGGCCCGACACGGTGATCTGCCCCTCCGCCATCGCCTCGAGGAGGGCGGACTGCACCTTCGGCGGCGCGCGGTTCACCTCGTCCACGAGGATGAGAGAGTGGAACAGGGGGCCGGGCAGGAATTCGAAATCGCCCGCATCCTGGCGCCACACCGTGGTGCCGGTGAGGTCCGCCGGCATCAGGTCGGGGGTGCACTGGATGCGCGCGAAGCTGCCGTCGAGCCCGTCCGAGAGACGCTTGACCGCGCGGGTCTTGGCGAGCCCCGGCGCGCCCTCGATGAGGAGGTGCCCACCGGTGAGCAGGCCGATCAGCAGGCGCTCCACCATCGCGTCGGCGCCGATGAGCCCGTGCAGCAGGCCGTCGCGCAACGCGAGCACGCGCGCCCGCAGGGCGGCGTCCACGGGCGGGGCGCCGGACGCCGGACGCTCGGCGAGGGTTGCGCCGCTCATGCGGGGAAGCTCGCTGCAAACGGGCTCACTGCGGACAGGCTCGCGATGCACGGGCGGATCGCCCGGGCCGTCTCTGAGGCAGGAACGGTGGGCCGGTCCATGCACGTCTCCTCGCCGTGTATTTTTGGCAGTGGATTCTTGGCAGTGGATTCTTAAGC
The DNA here is from genome assembly GCF_025813715.1 of Methylobacterium sp. FF17. Classification (NCBI taxonomy): domain Bacteria; kingdom Pseudomonadati; phylum Pseudomonadota; class Alphaproteobacteria; order Hyphomicrobiales; family Methylobacteriaceae; genus Methylobacterium; species Methylobacterium flocculans. The sequence continues at coordinate 1,721,240 of NZ_CP107532.1, read as the reverse complement.
GATCCACAGAGGTTGGGTGTGCCCGCTGCGTGGGCCGGGCGTCAATCCCGGCCTTCGCTTCGTGAAGCCGCAGGGTGAGGGCGGGCGCCGGGCCGGACCAGGACCGGCCCGGTCGGGGGAAACGGCGGTGGTGCGGCCGGGCCTCCGAACCGGCGGCCCGGCCCACGCGTTTCCCCGGCCCCTGCCGGAGGCGCCCGTGACCACCGATCTCTTCCCCGACTTCGCCGCCCGCTGGATCGACATCCCGGCCGGGCGCTTCTTCGCGCGCATCGGCGGGCCGGAGGAGGGGACGCCGGTGCTGCTCCTGCACGGCTTTCCGCAGAGCCACGCCTGCTGGCACCGGATCGCGCCGGCGCTGGCCGAGCGCCACCGCGTGGTCTGCCTCGACCTCAAGGGCTATGGCTGGTCGGCGGCACCCGAGGGCGACCCGCGCCACGAGGCCTACGCCAAGCGGACGCTGGCGGCCGAGGCGGTGGCGGTGATGGAGGCGCTCGGCCACGTGCACTTCGCCCTGGTCGGGCACGACCGGGGCGCCCGGATCAGCTACCGCCTCGCCCTCGACGAGCCGGGCCGGATCGCCCGGCTGGCGCTGCTGGATATCCTGCCGACCCTCGTCCAGTGGGAGCGGATCGAGGCGGCCCCGCGCAAACCCTCGCACTGGCACTTCCTGGCCGAGGCCGCGCCCGGGCCGGAACGGGCCATCGGCCGGGATGCGGACGCCTATTTCGAAGGCCTCCTGCGCGACTGGAGCGGGGACAAATCCCTCAAGGCCTTCGCGCCGCCCGCCCTGCACCTCTACCGGCAGGCCTGGGGCGTGCCCGAGCGCATCCAGGCCTTCTGCGAGGATTACCGGGCCGGCGCCACCCGCGACCGCGAGGCCGACCTCGCGGATCTGGCCGCCGGGCGCAGACTGACCTGCCCGACCCTGATCCTCACGGGCGACGGCTACCTCGACCGCAGCGCCGAGATGCCGCTCGCCGCCTGGCAGCGCACCTTCGCGCCGGAGGCCGTCGCCGCCGAGATCAAGTCCGGCCACTTCCTCGCCGAGGAGAATCCGTCCGAGACCCTGGTGGCGCTGCAACGCTTCCTTGCTTGAGTCGCGCGCCCTCGGCGGCCGGACCAAGTATCCGGCGAATACGGTCGATGATCCGCTCGCCTTGGTGACGACCGGGTCCAGGATCGCGAAGGTTCGGACGAACGCGTTGGTACGAAATGTGACCGAAGGCGGTCCGAACTTTGCGGCGTGGCAACGCCGGACTGTCCAAAATGCATCAAATGCGATGAATCGCAGCCGTCTTAACTCTTGTTTCAACGAATTATCACAGAACCGTGAGCGAACCGCCGGGTGCCCGAGAGGCCGATCAGGGTCCCGCCCCGGGGTGATCCACGGGGAGCTGCGATGCGTGCGTTCAACAATCTCAAGCTGCTGGGCAAGCTCGCGATTCCAAGCCTGATCCTCATCCTCGTGGCGGTGGGGCTCGTCGCGATGGCGCGGTCCAGCCTCGCCACCCTGGAGCAGAACACCACCGAGATCATCGAGGTCCGCGCCGCACGGCTCTTCCTGGCTCAGAAACTGGCACTGGCCATCGACGAGGCGGTGATCGCCGAGAAGAACGCCATCATCGAGACCGATGAGGCGCTGATGAAGACCGAGTCCGCACACTATCAGTCGAACCGGACATCTGCCTCCGAAGCCGTCGAGCGCCTTCTCGCCCTGGCCGATACGCCGGAGCGTCGGGCCATCCTCACGGACATCCGCGCGGACCTGCAGGCGTTCTTCACCGCCGCCGAGCGCTCGATCAGCCACGCCCTGCGCAACGAGAACGACACGGCCGGGCGCATCTCGAAGCAGGAGGTCCGTCCTGCCCGGATCAAGCTGACCCAGGGCGTGGCCGCCCGGGTCGCCGCCAACCTCCGCGACCTGGAATCCGCCAAGCGGAACGCGACCGACATCGCCGAGGGCGCCACCCGCACCCTGATCGTCACCGCCGGCATCGGCCTCACCTGCGCGATCGGCCTGCTCACCCTCATCGTCCTCTACGGCGTCACCCGTCCGCTGGCCGGGATGACGGCGGCCATGGGACGGCTCGCGGACGGCGACCTCACGGTGGCGGTGGCGGGGACCGGGCGGCGGGACGAGGTCGGCCAGCTCGCCCGCTCGCTCCAGGTCTTCAAGGACAACGCCGTCGAGGCCCGCCGCCTCGCCGCCGCCCAGGCGGTGGAGGACGAGGCCAAGATGCGCCGGGCCCAGCGCCTCGACGCCCTGACGAAGGCCTTCGAATCCAACGTCTCGGCCCTGACGCAGGGGCTGGCGGGGGCCGCCACCGAGATGGAGGCCACCGCCCAGTCGATGAGCAGCGTCGCGGCCCAGACCAACCAGCAGACCGTGATCGTGGCCGGCGCCGCCGAGCAGACCTCCGCCAACGTCCAGACGGTGGCCGCCGCCAGCGAGGAGATGTCGGCCTCGGTGCAGGAGATCGTCAGCCAGGTCAGCCAGTCCGCGCAGATCGCCGACCGGGCGGTGGAGAACGCCCATCGCACCGACGCGACGGTGCGGCGCCTGGCGGGGACGACGGAGCGGATCGGCGCCTTCGTCGAGGTGATCTCCAGCATCGCCGCGCAGACCAACCTGCTGGCGCTCAACGCCACCATCGAGGCGGCGCGCGCCGGCGAGGCGGGCCGCGGCTTCGCGGTCGTCGCCTCCGAGGTCAAGGAACTTGCCGGGCAGACCACCAAGGCGACGAGCGAGATCGGCGAGCGCATCACCGAGATCCGTACCGCGACCCAGGAGGCCGTCGTCGACATCGAGGCCATCGGCCGGATCATCGCCGAGATGTCGAGCTACGCCGCCTCGATCGCGGCCGCCATGGAGGAGCAGGGCGCCGCGACCCAGGAGATCACCCGCAATGTCCAGGAGGCGGCGCGCGGCACCGAGGAGGTGACCACGAACATCTCCGGGGTGCGCGAGGGCGCCGGACAGACCGGGGCGGCGGCCTCCCAGGTCCTCAGCGCCGCGCAGGAACTGGCGCGCCATTCCGAGAGCCTGACCCGCGAGGTCGGCGGCTTCCTCGCCGACGTGAAGGCGGCGTGATCCGGTCCCGGGGTCGGGGCGAACCGCAGGGTTGACGCTTCGCGCGGTTGGCGGGAAGGAGAACCGGCCCGCCTTTTCAAACGGATGCGGGGTTCTCCCGGGGGTGTCTCCCGGCGGGAGACCCCGCGCCCGCCGCCCGCACGAGAGCGAACCCGCGCATGACGACCTCCTTCCTGCCGATCGACCGCGCCGTGATCGCCCGCGAGGCGGCCAAGATGCTGCTCGAGATCAAGGCGGTGCACTTCTACCAGGACACGCCGTTCACCTTCACGTCCGGCTGGGCGAGCCCGGTCTACATCGACTGCCGCAAGATCATCTCGTATCCGCGCCTGCGCTCGACGCTCAACGACTTCGCCGCCGCCACCATCGTGCGTGACATCGGCTACGAATCGATCACCCACGTGGCCGGCGGCGAGACGGCGGGCATCCCCTTCGCGGCCTGGATCTCCGACCGGCTGATGCTGCCGATGCAGTACGTGCGCAAGAAGGCCAAGGGCTTCGGCCGCAACGCCCAGATCGAGGGCGAGGTGGTGGAGGGCGCGAGAACCCTGCTGGTGGAGGATCTGGCCACCGACGGGCGCAGCAAGGCGATGTTCTGCAAGGCGCTGCGCGATGCGGGTGCGCAGGTGGACCATTGCTTCGTGATGTTCTTCTACGACATCTTCCCCAACAGCCGTGAACTCATGGCCGACCTCGGGGTCCAGCTGCACTACCTCACCACCTGGTGGGACGTGCTGGCGGTGGCCAAGGAGAGCGGCCACTTCGACCCGAAGGTGCTGGCCGAGGTCGAGAGCTTCCTGCACGAGCCGGCGAAGTGGTCGGCGGCGCATGGCGGCATCGCGGATTACCCGCAGGCCTGATCCGGCGCGCCCTGTCATGGTTCCGTCACGGGACGCCGTCAGGGCAGGGCGATGATCCCCTTCCTGTCAGGGCCGGTGCCCGAAGCCGTCAACTCGGCGGTCAGCCTCATCGTCGCCTTCGGCCTCGGCACCCTGATCGGGGCCGAGCGCCAGTACCGTCAGCGCACGGCGGGCCTGCGCACCAACGTCCTCGTGGCGGTGGGGGCGGCCGCCTTCGTCGATCTCGGCATGCGGCTGGAAGCCTCGCGCGGGGCGGTGAGCACCGTGGCCTACGTGATCTCGGGCGTCGGCTTCCTCGGAGCCGGCGTGATCATGAAGGAGGGGATGAACGTGCGCGGGCTCAACACCGCCGCGACCCTCTGGTGCTCGGCGGCCGTCGGCGCCTTCGCGGGGGCCGACTTCCCCCTGGAGGCGGCCTTCGTCACGGCGGCCGTGCTCGCGGGCAACACCCTGCTGCGGCCCCTGGTCAACGCCATCAACCGCGCGCCCATCGACGAGAGCCAGACCGAGGCGACCTACGAGGTCCAGGTCACCGTGCAGGCGGACGCCGCCGGCCCCGCCCGCGACCTTCTGGTGGAGCGCCTGGAGGCGGCGAAATACCCCGTCGGCGGCATCGAGGTGGTGGAGCGCGGCGAGGACACCGTCGAGGTGGTGGCGACCCTGGTGGCGACGGCGGTGGCGGCCGCCGAACTCGACGCCGTGGTCGCGGCCCTCGAACGGATGCCGAGCATCGAGCACGCCACCTGGTCGATCCAGACCGCGGATTGAGCCGGGCCCCGCCCCCGTCGATCCGGGACGGCGAGGCCGCTGATGCGCTCAGCCGCGGATCTCGCCGCGCTTGGGGCCGAAACCCGGGATCATGCAGCGGCACTGCGAGCCCCAGGGCTGGGGCTCGGTGACGCAGTTGCCGCGCTGGGTCAGGCAGAGGCGGCCGAAGCGCTCCTCGTAGCGGCGCGGACGACGGTCGTAGCGGTCTTCGTCGAAGCGGCGGCGCTCGTAGCGATCCTCCTCGTAGCGACGCTCGACGCGGCGGGGGCGATCGTCCTCGTAATACTGGGCGCGGGCCTCGAACGCGCCGAACCCGGTGCCGAGGGTCGCCGCCGTCGCGAGGGCCAGAATCGTGGTCTTGATGGTCGTGTGCCTCATAGACGTCTCCCCCGCGAATGGCCCGGGCCGGCCTCGTGCCGCCAACGGGCGCCTTGGGTCTTCCTAGAGCTCCGGGCCTGAACGGTGGCTGAGGCGCGATGCCCCCGGCACACGGCCATCGCGCCATCCGGTGACGAGGCGCACCAGCGGGAGCACGAGGCGGGCGAGGCGGATCTGGCCGGGGAGCTGGCGCGGGCCCAGGGGTCGGTGGACGAGGCGCGGACTGGCCCGTTCGGCCGCCGCCACCGCATGGCCGGCGAGCGGGTGGGCGGCAACGCGGGCGGCCTCGTCCGGCGGGATCCCCAGGGTCCGTGCCCAGCCCGTCTCCGTGCCGAGCCGGCCCGCCGCGTGCAGCCGGCGCAGGCGGCGTCTCCAGGCGTAGCGGTAGAGCGCGCGGGGCACCGCTTCGAGGCGGGCGTCGCACAGGCTGTCGGGCTTCTCGCAGCGCGCCCGGATGGTATCGGCGACCCCGCCCGGCGCGCGGCCCACGAGCCGCCCCGAGACCGTGACGAGGATCGAAGGGTCGTGCCGGACGTGCAGTCCCTGCGCGAGCAGCAGCGCCACGAAGGCGCCGTCCTCGCCGAGCGCGATGGCGGGCATGCCGCCCACCGCCCGGTAGGCCGCGACGCTGACGCTCAAGGTCGCGCCGATGGTGGTGCGGTGGCAGGGCCAGGGATCGTGCGGATCGGGGTCGATGCGCGCCTCGAACTCGGTGAGGAGGTCGCTGTAGGTGTCCTCCCGCTCCCCGCGCCAGTGCAGGGAGGGCGGCAGCAGCGCCCGCTCCGCCGGATCGAGTTCGATCCGGCCCGCGACCGCGTCGGCGCCCCGGTCCAGGGCGGCCCGGTTGCGTGCGACCCAGTCCGGCGGCACCCGGCTGTCGGCATCGGTGGAGAGGATCATGCCGGCCCCGCCCAGCCAGTCGGCGGCCCGGTCCATGGCCTCGCGCCGGGCCCAGCCCGCATGCGCGCCGGCATAGACCACATGGCTGACGCGCACCGGCACCGACATCCGGGGCACGAGATCGGCGACGATCGCCTCCGTGGCATCGGTGCAGTTGTTGAGGAACAGCACCACGCCGAGGCTGCCGGCGGGGAGGCCGGTCTGGGCGTCGATGGCGCGCAGGCAGGCCTCGATGCGTTCGGCCTCGTTGCGCACGGGAATCGCGATGACCGCGCCGGGCGCCGCCAGCGTGCCGGCGGCGTCGCCGAGGGATGAGAGGGATGCGGCCGACACGTTACGAACTCCGTCCCGCCGGCCCCGGGGACAGGCGGCGCAGCGACGCGTCCCTAGCAGGTTCGGCAACCGGAACAATGGCGGAGCTCCCCGGCACGCGCGCATCGGCGATGGCGCCGGTTGCCGTGGGCGGGTCGCCTCGCTACCTACGGCTCGGTAAAAGCCTCGAACCGCCGAGCCCGCTTCGCCGGCGAAGGCTCGGGACCGACAGGAGCGCGACACCCCGCCATGGAGCTTCTCAAGCTCGCCGCCCTCGATACCGAAGACCTGGGCGTGATCTCCGCGCATCTCCAGGACGCCATCCTGCGGGCGGGCGACCTCGCCTATCTCAGCGCCCAGCACCGCTTCGTCCTGGTGGCACGGCGCTTCGACTGGTCGGCCGAGGACGACGCGCCGCCGCGCCGCCGCCTCACGGGGGTGCATTTCGAGCGGGTGCTGAAGGTCCGCACGCGCGGCATCACGCCCGGGGCCGCGTCCGAGGCGCCCCTCGAACTCCTCGCCATCACCTTCGCGCCCACCGAGGCACCCTCGGGCATCGCCACCCTGGTCTTCGCCGGGGGGCCCGCGATCCAGCTCGAGCTCGAATGCATCGAGGTGCAGCTGAAGGACCTCGGTCCGGTCTGGGAGGTGGAGGGGCGGCCCGACCACGAGGCCGCCGCCGCCGGACGCGCCGCGATCGAAGGACACGACCGATGATCCGCCTGGATTCCCGCGAGGGCGACTTCGCCGCCGCCTTCACCCGCCTGCTCAGCGTCAAGCGCGAGATCTCGGAGGATGTGGACGAGACCGTGCGCGGCATCATCGCGGGCGTGGTCTCGGGCGGCGACGCGGCGCTCGTCGACTACACCCGCCGCTTCGACCGCTTCGGCGAGGACTTCACCGTGGCGTCCCTCCGGGTCACCCCGGCCGAGATCGAGGCTGCCATCGCGGCCTGCCCGGCGGACGCCCTGGAAGCCCTGCGCTTCGCGGCCGCGCGCATCGATGCGTTCCACGCCGCGCAGGTTCCCGGCGACCACATGGCCACGGACAGCCTCGGGGTCACGGCCGGCTGGCGCTGGACGGCGCTGGAATCGGTGGGCCTCTACGTCCCCGGCGGCACCGCGAGCTATCCCTCCTCGGTGCTGATGAACGCGATTCCCGCCCGCGTCGCCGGGGTGCCCCGCGTCGTCATGGTGGTGCCGATGCCCGAAGGCACCCTGAACCCCCTGGTGCTCGCCGCCGCGCATCTCGCCGGCGTCGACGAGGTCTACCGGGTCGGCGGCGCGCAGGCGGTGGCGGCCCTCGCCTACGGCACGGACACGATCGCCCCCGTGGCCAAGATCGTCGGCCCGGGCAATGCCTGGGTGGCGGCGGCCAAGCGCCGGGTGTTCGGTCAGGTCGGCATCGACATGATCGCGGGCCCGTCCGAGGTGCTGATCCTCGCCGATGCGCAGGCCAACCCCGACTGGGTGGCGGCCGACCTCCTGGCCCAGGCGGAGCACGACGCGGCGGCCCAATCGATCCTGATCACCGATTCCGAGCGCCTCGCCGGGGACGTGGCCGAGGCCGTCGAGCGGGCCCTCGCCACCCTGCCGCGCGCCGAGATCGCCCGGGCGAGCTGGCGCGATTACGGCGCCATCATCGTGGTGCGGGACTTCGACGAGGCCGTGCCCCTGGTCGACCGCCTCGCCCCCGAGCACCTCGAGATCGAGACGGCGGATGCCGAGGCCCTCGGGGCCAAGGTGCGCAATGCCGGCGCGATCTTCCTCGGCGCGCACACGCCGGAGGCCATCGGCGACTACGTCGGCGGGCCCAACCACGTCCTGCCCACCGCCCGCTCGGCGCGGTTCTCCTCGGGGCTCGGCGTCCTCGACTTCATGAAGCGCACCACGATCCTGCGCTGCGACCCGGCGGCCCTGCGGGCGCTCGGGCCCGCGGCCATCGCCCTCGGCCGCTCGGAGGGCCTCGAGGGCCATGCCCGTTCGGTGGCCATCCGCCTGAACCTGTGAGGGCCTGATGTCCGGCACGGCCAAATCCAGCGACCTCAAGTCCCGCGAACCGAAGTCGCCCCACCGGCTCGCGGCGGTGACCCTCGACGAGGAGTCGATCGGGCGGGGCAACCCCGACCAGGAGCACGAGCGCGCCATCGCGATCTTCGACATCCTGGAGGACAACAGCTTCACGGTGCCGGGCCGCGAGGGCCCCTATGCCCTCACCCTCGGCCTCGTCGAGAGCAAGCTCGCCCTCGTGATCCGGCGCGAGGAAGGCGAGCCGGTGATGACCCACCTCCTGTCGCTGACCCCGTTCCGGCGGGTGATCCGCGACTACGAGATGATCTGCGAGAGCTATTACAACGCCATCCGCACCGCCTCGCCGACCCAGATCGAGGCGATCGACATGGGCCGGCGCGGCCTCCACAACGAGGCCTCGGAGCTGCTGCGCCAGCGCCTCGAAGGCAAGGTCGACCTCGACCACGACACCGCGCGGCGCCTCTTCACCCTGGTCTTCGCCTTGCACTGGAAGGCCTGAGGCGCGACCTCTCTCTAACGCGCGAGGCTGAGAAGACCGGATGGCGGACGCGACCGGCCCGAAGAAGACGCGTGTGCAATCGGCCCTGTTCATGTGCAACTTCAACGCCGTGCGTTCGCTCGCGGCGGAGGCGATCGCGCGCCACTACTTCGGCCGATCGATCTACGTGCAATCGGCCGGCGTGCGCTCCGGCGAGCCCGCCGATCCCTTCATGGTGGCGGCGCTGGACGAGATCGGCATCGATGCGGCGCGCCACAAGCCGCGCACCCTCGCCCAGCTGGAAGAGTGGGAGGGGCTGAATTTCGACCTCATCATCACCCTGGCGCCCGAAGCCCACCACGCCGCCCTGGAACTGACCCGCACCAACGCGGTCGACGTGGAGTACTGGCCGACGCCGGACCCCACCCACATCCAGGACGGCACCCGCGAGCAGCGCCTCGACGCCTACCGCGACGTCCGCGACGGGCTGGTCTACCGCATCAAGATGCGGCTGAAGGGGTAGCGGGCTCCAACCCGATCGCGCGACCCTCCGCGTTGTCCAGGTTTGCCTCCCGGTGATGTCTGCCGAGGGTGGATGGGCGCCGGTCTACTTCCGAGCCCTGAACCGTAAGCCGCAGACGCTCGAGTCGTGACCGGCACGACTCCTCCGCTCGCGCTCAAGCATGTGACGGGCCCTGTCCGCTGCGAGCAGGCCCTGTTCGCCACGAGCAGGCCCTGTTCGCCACGAGAATGACCGGGCCGATACGAGGCCTGCCGGGTGATGCGCCTCGATGCGTGGGGCTCATCGAGGCGCGGTGTCCGCTGACCGACGCGTCAGGTCACGGCGCGTCATGGCCGAACCTGACGCCGACGACGCCGGTCCGTCGACACCCTGAACAGGCACGGACCGGCCCGTCAGTCTCCACCGAGGACGGCAACAGGTGCCCCGGCAAGGTGTGCCGCCTCTCCCAGCGCGCGCGCCTCCAGCCGGGATGCATCGCTGCGGGAGCGGGCAAAATCGAACGCGAGGACACGCGCATCGGTCCCCGGACCGGCAGCGCCACCCACCAGCAGATTCGCACCCATCGTCGTGCTCGTGGTCGCCACGTGAACGCTGCCCCCCTGACCGAACGGGTTCAGGCTGGCAATCTCGCGGAAATGGGCGCCGTGGCCGTGTTCGGTCGGGCTATGAAGGTACATGTCCGGCCCTCCGTCCAGCGCCGAGCCACTCGAGAACACTTTGACGATCCCCTCGCCGGCGAGTTGACCGACGACGATACGCTTCGCGCCGCCGAGCGCGCCGGCGAGCCACCCGGTCGCGAGCGACACACCGCCCGTGTAGGCGGGTCCGAAGGGGCTGAACCGCGCGGTGTTCACCGGCGTGTCGATGCGGGTGCCGTGCAGGCCGGCATGGTCCGCCGACTTGTCTCCGGCTGTCGGTTTGGCTCCGGCGATCGGCTTGAGGAGCGGGAAGGCGAACACTTTGACGTCTGTCTGCGTGCCGGCGCCGGGCGCGGTGACGATGCTGTTGCGACCCGTGGAGAAATCCACGAAGCCGGTTGCAAGGCTGACGCCCGTGGTCTCGCCCGGATAGGGACTGAAGCTCGCGAACAGTTTCGGGGCGGTCCCCGGCGCAGGCAGCGCCGTGCCGTAAACGCGTACGGCGCTCTGCGCACCGGGGCCGGAGCCGACCACGATGTTGTCGGCGGTGGTGCCGTCGATCTGCGTCGCCGCCACGCTGATGCCACCCCGTGCGGCGGGCTCGAAGACCGGAAAGCGCGCCAGTTCCGTCGCGAAGGCGGTCTTGCCGGGGCCCGCTACGCCCGAGAACACGATCACTTCCGGAGCCAGGCCCTGACCCGACCCCACCACGAGGTCGAGCACGCCGTTTCCGTCGACATCGCCCATGGCGACGCTCAGGCTTCCCTCGTAGCCGGGGAACGGGGTGAGCGTGGCGATGAGGCGGTGATCGGCACCGTCGAGGACGCGCACCTGCGTCGCCCTGCCCGGAGCTCCGGGTACGACGAGTGCGTAGCTGGAGATGGCCGGGATGACGTTGATCAGCGCCATCAGGCCATTGTCCTCGTGGTTGAGGCGGTGGCAATGCATGACGAACAGGCCGTCATAGGTATCGAATCGGGTGCGGATGGTGAGGAGCCCCGGCTCGATCACGCTCTCGTCGATCTGCATCGTCGGCGCCGGCGCGTTGGCGTTGTCGACGCCGAACCGGTCGGGTCCGGTGCGCAGGCCCGTGGTCGGGTCGTAATAGTCGATCACCTGGAAATCATTCACGTGGACGTGGATCGGGTGCTCGTCGTTGTTGTGATTGATGAAGCGCCATTCCTCCACCGAGCCGAGCCGGGGCTGGAGCAGCGGCATGTTGGGAAAGGCCGCGGCATCGAAGGCGTAGACGAACGCCTTGGGGTCGCTGGTCGTCGCCTTGTCGTTGAGGAAACCACCGGAGATCAGGATCTTGCGCGTCACGTCGGGCTTGGCGTCGGTGAGGTCCACGAACGAGGTGTAGGCGCCGAGCTTCTCACCGCCGGGGAAGGCGACGGTGGTCCCGCCGGACCCTGCCGAGACGGCGGTCGCCAGCTTCTGGGTCGGGAAGGCGAAAAAGCCGTCGACATAGCTCACTGCCGAAGGCTGCACGCTCACGCTGCCGAGTACGGCCGTCGGGTTCGGGGTGCCATTGCTGGTGTAGAGGATGCCGGGCTGGGTGATGGTCTTGCCGCCGCCGCCGCGCGGGGGCATTTCCAGCACGAGGTCGCCCTCGGCGGGCATCGTCACCGCGATGGCAAAGCGGCTCGCCGGCGGGATCAGCAGCCGCGTGCCGTCCTCGGTCGGCGGATAATGCACCTCTCCGGCCGGGTTGCCGTCCTGACCGACGATCGCGATCCGTGGATGCCGCCCGGTCGCCGTCTCGGTCAACTGCACGTTGATGTAGGCAAAATCGCTGACATTCGCGAGAACCCAGATCTCGGTCTGGCCAGCCTTGCTTCGGATCACCGGCTGGAATTGGCCGTTGACCGTGAACTGTACGTCGCGCTCGGCGTCCGGCAGGGCGGGATTCGCCGGCAGGTCGAGGGCGGACCGCCCATCGCTGGCGGTGAAGCGCTGCAGGTTGCTCGGGATCGTCTGCAGAAGACCGCGATCGTTGCGGATCGATAGGGGCCCGGAATACCAGCCGGTGGGAAATTTCGTGCCTGCCGGCGAGGAGGCGAAATTCACGGGCGCGAGAAGCGGGCGATAGGTGCCCCTCGCCAGTTCGTCGCCCTTGGGCGGCACGATGGTGCTGACGTATTGCGGCCAGTTGGCGTTGTTGAGCTGCGGCGCGGCACCCTTTCGGTCGAAGACGAAATTGTATTGCAGCAGCATGTTGCGGATCGGAAGCCGTTCGCGCGTCACAGCCGGCAGATTGCCGTCGGTCCGTCCGATCGCGAGCAGGCCCGCGAGGCCCATATAGGCATGCGGCGCAGTCAGGCTGTGCAGGTGGCTATGGTACCAGTAGGCACCCTGCGGCATGTCCCGAGGCACATCGTACGTGTAGGTGTTCGACATCCCTGCCGGGATGTAGAGCATGACGTTGTCAGAATTACCCTTCGGCGAGATATGCACACCGTGAACGTGAAGGTTCAGCGGTGAGTCCTTCAGCTGGATTGGGTAGAGCGGGACATTGCCACCTTTCGACGTGTATTGCGGACTGAAATAGTCTGCAATCGTGAGGCCGCTCAGCGCATTGTCGAGATGGACGATTAACCGCTCGCCAGGATACACCTGCAGGGTCGGCGCCGGAAACAGTCCCTTGCCGTCGCGCACGCCGTTCGAGGCGGTTCCGCGGATGATTTCGTAGTCGAACAGCAGGAAGTTCTCGACCGGCTTTGTCGCCGTATCGAGGCTGACGCGTCCCTGGCGGGCCGTGAGCCGGACTTCCAGGACGCCGTCCTTGGTCGCCAACGTCACCGGCTCGCGGAACTCGGATGCGGTGGTTCCCGACCCCTGTGCGGCGGCGCGCGAGATCGTACAGATCAGAGCGGGGCCGGAAACGACGATCGCCGCCGCGAGAACCCTCAGCACTGCCGACCGGCGGTGCGAGCGGACAGGAGCCTCAATCATCGATGTTCTCGCCCAATGGGGATCAGGATCAACCGGTGCGGCTCAGGGGCCGTGGCACTCGCCGGAGCATCCGCTCCTTTGAGGCCGGCACCCCCGTCGCCTGCATTCCGCAACCGGCCGGCACGCTAGTGCATCGCCTCCGAAATAGGGAGTGAAAAAGCGTGGCCGTTGTGGAGGCCGGACCAATTCAAAGCCGCTTTGGCGAAGTAAAAACAGGCCAGTTGCGCCCGGCAGCATGAAAAATGAATGGATTTGATCCGGCTCTTGATTCCATCCGGTTTCATGGACAGGTATCGGACGTCGATAGCTGCCTAAATATTTGAGTAATCTTAAATGATCACCGCGCGAGATTCCCGATGTTTTCCAACAAACAGCGCACCAAAACGGCCGACCGCTTTCGGGATTCGATGAAATTGCCTTTCAGAGCATGGGCGATTCGCAACCGGACTCTCGCAACGCGTGCAGGGCCTCGGATTTGACCCATTCGCAAGGTGTTGAAAAAGTCCACTCGGGCAAATCGGGCACGCACGTCCGGTGCCCCCACCAGCGCTCAGTCACCTCACCGTCCTGAACGGCTGTTCGACGTTTTCGACGGCCTGCGAGAGCCGCCGGATCGCAGTCACCGGGCCGAAGCTCTTCTCCCGGATGCGGGCCACCGCCGCGGCCAGCGGTTCCACCGCCACCGCCATGTGATGGCCGTTGGCGTGGATGAGCCGAGTGGCGTCGAGCATCAGTCCGACATGGCCGCGCCAGAACACGAAGTCGCCGCGTCGCAGACCGTCGAAGTCGAGGGGCAGCGCGTCTCCCAGCCCGCGTTCCTGCTGGTCGGCGTCGCGGGGCGCCGGGATCCCGGCCTGTGCGAGGCAGAGCTGGACGAGTCCGGAGCAGTCGAGGCCGAGGCTGGTGCGCCCGCCCCAGAGGTAGGGCGTGCCGGCGAGGCGCTCGGCCGTGGCGGCGTAGTCCGGCTCGTGCCTGTCGAGCGGCGCGCAATGGCCGGCGAAGACGTAGCCGCCGGTCGCCAGCCGGTGATAGTCGCCGACCGTCTCCGCCACGCGGAGGTAGGCGCCGAGCGTCAGGTGGCCGCCCACCGGCTGCTTCAGGTCCGGACCGGGATAGAGGAAGCTGCGCAGGGCCGTGACCCGGTGGGTCGCGGCGGTGGGGGGGCCGAGGGCCGCCTCCGGCAGGTAGCCGACATAGCCGTCGTGGTGGAACTGGACGAAGGCGAAGCCTTCGTCCGCGCCGTAGAACGTCACGGTGTCGCCCAGCACCGCCTCCGTCTCCAGGCCGGCATCGAAGCGCGGCGTCCGCCGTAAGGGCGCGGAGGGCACCACCACGCCGCGCGGCTCGCCCGCCACGTAGCGGTCCGCCTCGACATGGCCGCGCAGGCGCGCATCGGCGATCTCGGGCCGGGCCGGGACGAGGCGAGGGTCTGACAGGTCGAACGAAGCGATCGGCATGGGAGGATTATCGGCCCTGCCGGAGGGCACCGCAACCGCCGGCAGGGGTTCTCGGACGACGCGGCATTTCGACGCTGAAGGATGCGGATCCGGGGGTGGAACGCTTCTCGGAGGAGGGACTGCTCCTCGGGCCGGGGTCGGCCCGACCACGGGATTTCGGAGACCGCGCCGCGATGCGCGGCGCGCACGGGTCGCCCGCGACTTTGTGCGCTGCACAAACGGCCGTATCGCGGGTATGGTCAGGGGATGCCGAATGCGAGTCGCGCCGTGAAGAAGACCTCGAAATCCTTCCAGGATCTGCCGCCGATCCGCGTGCGCCGCGAGCCGCCGACGATTCCCGAGGCGGTCGCCGCCGCGCAGGACCTCGCCGACGACCTCGAGCAGCAGGTCGAGATCGCCGCCGGCCTGATCGGCCTGCCCCTCGACGCCGTGCGCGAGCACGTGGTCGCCGCCGCCAAGGCCAAGCCGGCGACGGAGCGGATGCCGGAGCGCATCCTCACCGCCGCGAGCCCGAGCCGGGCGCCGCGCACGGTCATCGTCGAGCGCCGCACCCGGCCGCCCGTGGTGGTCGAGCGTCGTGGCCGCCCGCCGATCGGGCGGCCCTGAACGGCCCGGCTCACCAGTCCAGCGTCTGACCCGTGTAGTCCCGGTAGGCCGTTCCGGTCTGTCCGAGGTATCCCTCGATCACGTCGGCCGTGCCGGTGACGCTGGTGGCCACGTCGATGTCGGCCTCCGCCCCGCCCATCTCGGTGCGGACCCAGCCCGGATGCAGCAGCAGCACGCCGAGGCCCTTCTCGCGGTGGCGGATCTCGAAGCTGCGCGCGAGGGTGTTGAGGGCGGCCTTGCTCGCCCGGTACGTCTCCCAGCCGCCGGATTCGTTGAGGGCGACGCTGCCGAGGATCGAGCTCATGAAGGCGACGAGGCCCTGCGGCGCGAGCCGGTCGAGGAAGGCTTCCGCGAAGCGCACCGGGCTCACCGCGTTGGTGAGATAGACCCGGGCCGCCACGTCGCGCGGGACTTCGTGGAGCGGGTCGTGGGCCTGGGTGGCGACGCCGGCCACCACGAAGATCAGGTCGAAGCTCTGGCCGGCGAGGCGCCCGTGCAGGGCCGCCACGGCGGCATCGTCGTCGATGTCGGCGGTCTCCACCCGGAGGGCATCGCAGGACAGACCGGCGAGGCCCGGCGAGGCGGAGCGCTGCGTCGCGGTCACCCGCCAGCCCCGTTGCAGGAAGGTCTCGACGAGGCCGAGGCCGAGGCCGCGCGAGGCCCCGACGATGAGCGCGTTCTTCTGGGTTGCCATGGTGTTCGGACCCCTGGGTGTCGGCACGGCACGAAGCCGGCAGTTCGGCGTGACCGGCGGCATCGGAAAGCCGGACCCGAGCGGGTCAGATGCGCCGGCGCATCTGACCCAACGCAAAGAAACCCCGTCCGGTCCCGGGCGCGTCCGGGCCGGACCCTGCCTCAGGCGCGCACGCGGGTGATCTCGGCGCCGCAGCGGGCGAGCTTGGCCTCCAGGGCCTCGAAGCCGCGATCGAGGTGGTAGACCCGGTTGATGCTGGTCTCGCCCTCCGCCGCCAGACCCGCGATCACGAGGGACACGGACGCGCGCAGGTCGGTCGCCATCACCGGGGCCCCCTTCAGGCGCTCGACGCCCTCTACGATCGCGAGATCTCCCTCGAGACGGATCTTGGCGCCGAGGCGGGCCAGTTCCTGCACGTGCATGAAGCGGTTCTCGAAGATCGTCTCGCGGATGTTCGACTGGCCCTTGGCCAGCGTCATCAGCGCCATGAACTGCGCCTGCAGGTCGGTGGGGAATCCCGGGAACGGATCGGTGGTCACGTCGACCGCCGCGATGCCGCCGCCGTTGCGGCGGATGCGGATCGTGTCGGTGCCGGTGGTGATCTCGGCGCCCGTGGTCCCGAGCACGTCGAGGGCCGAATGCAGAAGGTCGGCGCGGGTGTTCCCCAGGGTGACGTCGCCCCCGGTCATCGCCACCGCCATGGCGTAGGTACCGGTCTCGATCCGGTCGGGCAGCACGGCGTGGCGGGCGCCGTGCAGGCGCGAGACGCCCTCGATCGTGATGCGCGGCGTGCCGGCGCCCTCGATGCGGGCGCCCATCTTGGTCAGGCAGGCGGCCAGATCCACGACCTCGGGCTCGCGCGCCGCGTTCTCGATCAGGGTGGAGCCGTTGGCCAGGGCCGCCGCCATCAGCGCCACGTGGGTGCCGCCCACGGTCACCTTGGGGAAGTGGATCTCACCGCCGCGCAGGCCGTTCTTGGCGCGCGCCACCACGTAGCCGCCATCGACCTCGATCGTGGCGCCGAGGCGCTCCAGTGCCATCAGCAGGAGATCGACGGGGCGGGTGCCGATGGCGCAGCCGCCGGGCATGGAGACGCGGGCCTCGCCGAAGCGGGCGAGCAGCGGCGCGATCACCCAGAAGCTCGCCCGCATGGTCGAGACGAGTTCGTAGGGCGCCGTGGTGTCGATGACGTTCGAGGCGGTGAGCCGGATGGTCTGGCCGGTCTCCGTGGTCTGGCCGGGGCGCTTGCCCACCACCATGTGATCGACGCCGTGGTTGCCGAGGATGCGCAGGAGGGCGTTGATGTCGGCGAGGCGCGGCACGTTGCCGAGTTCCAGGGTCTCGCCGGTCATCAGGCTGGCGATCATCAGGGGCAGCGCGGCGTTCTTGGCGCCGGAGATCGGGATCACCCCGTGCAGCGGCCGGCCGCCGATGATGTTGATGCGGTCCATTGTTCCTAAAACCTTGCTCGCCAGGGGCGCTTTCGAGGTGGCGCTTTCGATGGGCGCGCGCGATGCCGCCGGCGGGAGACATCCGAACGTCGAATCCGGCGGGACGCGCGCCGCCCCCGTGGAAACGTCCACCTTATAGTCAGGTTTTGGCGAAAAGGAGGATCGCGCGGCCCGATTATGCCCGGCTGTCCGATCCGGGCGTTTCGTCCGGCCCGGGCTCGGCCGTCGCGCGGCCACGCACCTGCGCCTTGCGCCGCCGCAGGTTGTCGCGCAGGGCCGCCTTCAGGCGCTCGGCCCGCTGCTCGGCCGCGCTCTTCGGCGCTTTCGTCTCGTCCTGGGGCTGGTCCTGGAACTCGTCGGCCATGCTGCGCGGGTCCGGTTGCGGATCGAGGAAGGGGCGACGCGACGCTTCGTCCCACGACGCCGCGTCGGCTTTGCAGGGGCCGCCCGGTCAATGCAAAGCAGGAATGCGGATGTCGACTTGAACCAATTCCAAGTTCACCTGTATCGTCGCCATCGCGTCGGGGAAACCCGTGCCACCGGACGGGCTTCGTCAGCAACTCCTTCAAGAGTCTGCGTCAGGCTCGTCCCGGACGACCGATCGCATCAAGGGCCCCCCGCACGAGGGTCCGTGTGGGAAAGATCCCCGCCAAAGGCCGCGATCCCACCGCCGGCCACCAGCCCAAGCGTGAAGGACGGATGCCCGTGAACCGCATGTCCGCGACGATCAAGATCAGCGACACGAAGCAGGGAGCGGGCCAGGAATCCAGCACGGGCTGCGACCGAGGCTCCGCCCAGCGCGGCCGAACCGATTACGAGTCCCACTTCCGCACCGCCCTGGACCGCCTGCACGGCGAGCGCCGCTACCGCGTCTTCGCCGATATCGAGCGCATCGCCGGCCGCTTCCCGACCGCGCATTGGCGCAAGCCCGACGGCGGCACCTCCGAGATCACCGTATGGTGCTCGAACGACTACCTCGGCATGGGTCAGCACCCGGACGTGGTCGGCGCCATGACCCGCACGGCCGCCCGCTGCGGCGTGGGCGCCGGCGGCACCCGCAACATCGCGGGCAACAACTCGCCGCTGGTGGACCTGGAGCGCGAGCTCGCCGACCTGCACGGCAAGGAGGCGGGCCTCGTCTTCACCTCGGGCTACGTCTCGAACCAGGCCGGCATCTCGACCATCGCCAAGCTGATCCCGAACTGCCTGATCCTGTCGGACGCCTTCAACCACAACTCGATGATCGAGGGCGTGCGCCATTCCGGCTGCGAGAAGCGCGTCTTCCGCCACAACGACCTCGCCCATCTCGAGGAACTGCTGATCGCGGCGGGCGACCGCCCGAAGCTGATCGCCTTCGAGAGCGTCTATTCCATGGACGGCGACGTCTCCGACATCGGCGCGATCTGCGATCTGGCGGACCGGTACGGCGCCATGACCTACCTCGACGAGGTCCACGCGGTCGGCCTCTACGGCGCGCGCGGCGGCGGCATCTCCGAGCGCGACGGCGTGATGCACCGGGTCGACGTGATCGAGGGTACGCTCGCCAAGGGGTACGGCTGCGTGGGCGGCTACATCACCGGCTCGGCCGTCCTCTGCGACGCGGTCCGCAGCCACGCCCCGGGCTTCATCTTCACCACCGCCCTGCCGCCGGCCATCGCGGCCGCCGCCATCGCCTCGGTGCGCTACCTCAAGCGCTCGAATGCCGAGCGCGAGGCGCATCAGCGCCAGGCCGCGCGGACCAAGGCCGCCCTGGAGGCCGCCGGCCTGCCGGTGCTGCACACCGACACCCACATCGTGCCCGTGATGGTGGGCGACGCCGAGCTGTGCAAGGCGGCGGCCGACCACCTGCTCGAGCACCACGGCATCTACATCCAGCCGATCAACTACCCGACCGTGCCGCGCGGCACCGAGCGCCTGCGGATCACACCCTCGCCCTTCCACGACGATGCCCGCATCGCCAAGCTGACGGCGGCGTTGACCGAGACCTGGGACACCCTCGACCTGCCCCGCGCCGGCACGGTGTTCGTCGAGGCGGCGGAGTAAGTTTCCCTCAGTTGAGGCGCCAGATCGCGCCGGTGAGCACGGTCGCGAAGCCGACCCAGGCGGCGTAGGGCACCAGCAGCCACGCCGCCGCCCGGTCGAAGCGCCAGGACAGGCGGATCGTCCAGAGGATCATCACCCACATCGCGCCCGAGACCACCAGGGCGGCCCCGAGGGCGTGGGCGGCGAAGAAGGTCGGCGTCCAGGCGGCGTTGAGGGCGAGCTGCACCGCGAAGGCGAGGAGCGCCAGCCGCCAGGCTCCGACGGTCGGCCCCGTGCGGGGCCGGGCGCCCAGGAGCCGGAAAGCCGAGAGGGCGATCATCGCGTAGAGGATCGTCCAGGCGACGGGGAAGGCCCAGTTCGGCGGGTTGAAGGACGGCTTCGTCAGGCCCGCGTACCAGCCCTCGATGTTCGGCCCCGTGGCGGCGGAGCCCAGCACGGCCGTCAACGCCACGGGCAGGATCGCCGCCGCCAGCCGAAGCGGCAGGGACAGGGCGGGCTGCGTGGGAACGTGGGTCGGGGATGAGGCGCGGGACATGACGAACGGGATTCCTTGGTCAGAGAGTCGATCCGATACGGCATTCGCGTCATCGAAGCGGACGCCGTATCGGAGCAGCCGGCGCGGCGCCTGAGCGAGGCCCGAATCCGTCATCCCGAAGGGATCAACCGGATTTGGTATGAGATGGGGCGCGAAGCACCCGTCGAAACCCCCGGTTGTGGTCGCTTGGCCTGCCTGCAGGCTCGGATCACATCGAACGCGGACCTCACAGGAACACGCCCCATGTCGGAACCGAACGCGCCGCCCCCTCCGGATGCTCCGTTCGCGAAGCGCAGCCTCGCCGCTCAGGCGCTCGGCCATGTCGACCCGGTGACCCGGGGCGTGGTGACGCCGCTGCATGTCGCCACCACCTTCCTGCGCGATCCGGACAACGGCTACAGCTCGGGCTTCTCCTATGCCCGGCCCGACAACGCCACGGTGCGGGAAGCGGAGGCCGTGCTGGCGATGCTGGAGGAGGCGCAGGCCGGCGCCCTGCTGTTCGGCTCCGGCATGGCGGCGGCCACGACGGTGTTCACGGCTCTCGAACCCGGCGACCACGTCCTGGCGCCCCGGGTGATGTACTGGGGCCTGAAGCACTGGCTCAGCGCCGAGATGCCGCGCCGGGGCATCGCGGTGGACTTCGTCGACATGGACGACCTCGCCGCCCTGGAACGGGCGATCCGCCCCGGCACGACGAAGCTCGTCTGGATCGAGACGCCGGGCAACCCGCTCTGGACGATCACCGACATCGCGCAGGCCGCCCGCATCGCCCACGCGGCGGGCGCGCGGCTGGCGGTGGATTCCACCGCCGCCTCGCCGATCCACACCCGGCCGCTGACGCTCGGCGCCGACATCGTGATGCACTCCGCCACCAAGATCCTGAACGGCCATTCCGACGTGGTGGCGGGCGTGCTCGCCGGGGCCCGGGTGGACGCGTTCTGGGAGCGCCTCGCCGCGATCCGCGCGAGCGGGGGCGCCATCCTCGGGCCCTTCGAGGCCTACCTGCTGATGCGATCGCTGCGGACCCTGCCCCTGCGCGTGGCGGCGCAATCGGCGGGGGCCGCCGAGCTCGCCCACCGGTTCCAGGGACACCCTTGCGTTTCGCACGTGCTCTATCCCGGGCTGGCCGACGATCCCGGCCACGCGGTGGCGGCCCGGCAGATGGAGGACGGCTTCGGCTTCATGCTGTCGATCCGGGTGGCGGCCGGAGAGGCGGCGGCGATTCGCACGGCCGCGCGGGTGCGGCTGTGGAAGCGGGCGACCTCGCTCGGGGGCGTCGAGAGCCTGATCGAGCATCGCGCCTCGGTGGAGGGACCGGATTCCCCGTGCCCGCCGGACCTCCTGCGCCTTTCCACCGGCATCGAGGCGGTCGAGGACCTGTTCGCCGACCTCGACGCGGCCTTGCGGAGCGTATGAATCTTTTGGTGGTGCGGGGGCGGGGGCTCGCGCGTTGACGCGACGACCGGGCCTCCACGCGCAGGCCCTCATGCGAAAGACCCCCGACCATGAGAACGCTCGTCCCCTGCACCGGAGCCCTCGCCCTCCTGCTCCTCGGCGCCTCCGCCCGTGCCGAGAGTGGCCCGCCGGACCTGAACATCGAGCAGACCTGCCGGTCGGCGGCCTCGGCGAGCGTCAGCGACAATGCCAGCCAGGAAGGATGCCTGCGCTCCGAGCGCGCCTCCCACGCGGAGGTCAAGCGCCGCTGGAACGAGTTCACGCCGGCCGCCAAGAACCAGTGCGAGAAGCAGTTCCAGGCGGGCGGCTTCCCCTCCTACGTCGAGATGGTGACCTGCCTCGAACTCGCCAGCGGCACCGGCCTGCCGAAGCAGGCCGGGGATTCCGGCGCGGGCAAGGGCGCCAGCAGCGTCACCCAGGAGCCGAGCCCGGCCCAGCGCACGGACCCGATCAAGGTCCTCAACAACCAGTAGCGCGCCGGATCAGCTGGAGGAGGCCGGAACCTCGTCGGCGATCCAGGCCGGCGGCTGTCGCTCGCGGCCCGGCTCCTCCACGCCGCCCCTGCTCTGCGCCAGGGCGGTGAGTTCGGCCGCGCGGGCGGTGTCGTCCACGGTGAGGAACAGGCGCCGCGCCTGCGAGCGCCGGCCCAGCCGCGCGCTGCTGGTCAGCACGCTCTGGGCGGGGCTGGAGAGCAGGCCGAGCGCCACCGGCGCCATCCACAGGGCGAGCCAGGGATCGCCGGCATAGAGCAGGCCCGCCGTGAGCAGGGCGCCCGCCACGAGGGTATCGACCTGGAGCCGGCAGGCCTCCCGCCACGGCACCCGGCGGTCGTCGCGGATCTGCGCGTCCCAGCGCACCACGCGGCCGACGAAGGTGGTGGCGACGGCGCCCGCCGCGAACAGCGTCATCACCGGCCAGAGCAGGACCCAGATCGCCTGTTCCAGGACCGCGCTCCTGAGGAGCGAGGCGGTGCCGCCGAAGGCCGCCCGGCGCTCGGCCGAGGCCAGGACATGGCCGAGGCTGAGCAGTTTCGGCAGGGCCAGGATCGTGACCACGAGGGCCGCCAGCGCGTGGGCGGCGGCGCCCGTGCCGGTGAGGCCATAGCCGAGGAGGCCGAGCTCGCCGGTCCGCGCCGCCTGGATGGTGCCGAGCGTCAGGAACGCCACCCAGAGCGGACAGGCCATGTAGGAGAGGATACCCACGATGAGGTGCCAGCGGCTGGCGGGGCGCAGGTCCGGCATGGCGGTGACGCGCAGGTGCTGCATGTTGCCCTGGCACCAGCGGCGCTCGCGCCCGAGGAGGTCGACGAGGTTCGTCGGCATCTCCTCCCAGGTGCCGCCCATCTCCGGCAACAGGCAGACCTCCCAGCCGGCCCGGCGCAGGAGCGCCCCTTCCACGATGTCGTGGCAGAGGATCTCGCCGCCCAAGGGGGCCTTGCCCGGCAGCACCGGGAGCTCGGCGTTGTCGGCGAAGGCGGCGACCCGCACGATCGCGTTGTGGCCCCAGTAGCTCCCGTCCGGCCCCTGCCAGGTCTCCAGGCAGCGAATGGCGAGGGGCGCGTAGAGGCGCACGGCGAATTGCTGGATGCGGGCGAACAGGGTGTCGCGCCCGGTGGCGTAGGACACGGTCTGGATCAGGCCGACGCGGGGACTCTCCTCCATCAGCCGGGCGAGGCGGCGCATGGCCGTGCCGGTCATCAGGCTGTCGGCGTCGAGCACGATCATGAAATCGTATTCGGGCCCGTAGGTCCGGCAGAACTCCGCGATGTTGCCGGCCTTGCGGCCCGCATTGTCCCGGCGCCGGCGGTAGCGGATGCGCGGCAGGCCGGGGCCGTTCTGGCGGGTCCAGGCCTCGATGCGCGCGAACTCGTGCTCCTCCACCGCCGCGATCGCCCCGTCGCGGGTGTCGGAGAGGACGAAGATGTCGATGTCGCCGCCGTCTCCCCCGGCGCGCTGGAGCGAGCGGGCCATGACGCGCAGGGCCGCGAACACCGCCACCGCGTCCTCCGCGTGGATCGCCACCACGGCGGCCGTGCGGCTCAGGCCCGAGGCCTCCGCCGGTACGGTGAGCGAGCGGCGCTCCAGCTCGGACTTGGCCCGGTCCCCGAACGCCGTGGCGACGAGGCCGTAGACGTACTGCCAGGCGACGAAGGCCTGCCAGGTCATGACCAGGGCGAACAGGGCGAGCACGGCCCCGTCGAGGAGGCCGGCCGGTGTTCCGTAGGCGGCCAGCGCCAGGGCGGTGACGATGGCCCCCAGGGCGAGCGGCGGCAGGGCCAGGAGCAGCCGCCGCGCCAGGAAGGTGCGCGGGCCCGCGATTTCCGCCGGGCCCGGGATTCCAGCCGCCGGGGCGCCGTGCGACAACCTTGGGGACTCAAGTCTCTGGGACATGGGCGCGGCGAACTCGAAGGTGGGGCACACCGTGACCCATCACCGGAACCGACCGGCGAAAGGGAACAGATGGGCGATGGCGAGGGTCTCGAGGAACCCGGGCAGGCCGAATTCGTCTCGCGGCGGCGGGCCCTGCGAACCACGCTCAGCGTGGCCGTGGGGATGGTCCTTCCTAGTGCGTACGATCTGAATGCTGGCCGAACGCATGCGGAGGCCGCCGATGCCTTAACATTCGAGGGTGTGAAGGCGAAAGCGCGGGCCCTGGCGGCGAGCCCCTACCAGGCGGCACCGGACGACCTGCCCCCGGCGCTGGCCGGGCTCTCCTATGACGGCTACCGGGCCATCACCTTCCGCCCGGAGGCGGCCCCGCGCCTCGGGCGCTCGTTCTCGGCGCAGCTGTTCCATCGCGGCTTCCTGCAGCGCAAGCGCGTCGCGCTGTCTCTGCAGCCGCGCGAAGGCCCGGCCCGGCCGATCCCCTACACCTCGGACCTGTTCGACCTCGGACCCGACCTGACGGGTCAGGGCTTCGCCCCGGACCTCGGCTTCGCGGGCTTCCGGCTGCACTATGCCTTCGACGCCAAGGCCCCGGGCAACCAGGAGGAAGTCCTGGTCTTCCTCGGCGCCTCGTATTTCCGGCTGCGGGGCTTCGGCCAGGAATACGGCCTCTCAGCCCGGGGCGCCGCGATTCGCACCGGCGGGCCGGGTGCGGAAGAGTTTCCGGATTTCACCGCTTTCTGGATCTGCGAGCCGGCGGCGGAGGCGCGCACGATCGAGATCTGGGCTCTCCTCGATTCGCCGAGTCTGGCGGGCGCCTACCGCTTCCAGGTCGCGCCGGGCGACCCCTCGGTGATGCGGGTGGAGGCCTCCCTCCATCCCCGCGTCGCCCTCGACCGGCTCGGGCTGGCGCCGCTCACCAGCATGTTCCTGCACGGGGCGAACGGGCCCGGCGCGCGGGGGGCCGAACCCTTCGACGACGCGCGGCCCCAGGTCCATGATTCCGACGGCCTCGCCGTGCTCACGCGCGGGGAGCGGCTCTGGCGGCCCCTCACCAACGGTCGGGCGCAGCCGCAGATCTCGGCCTTCGGGGTCGACCCGCTGGAGGGGTTCGGCCTGCTCCAGCGCGAGCGGGACTTTCCCGCCTATCTCGACGTGCAGGCCCGGCACGAGGCCCGGCCCGGCCTCTGGGTGACGCCGGAAACCGGGTTCGGGCGCGGCGCGGTCCAGCTCTTCGAGATCCCGTCCCGCGAGGAGTACATGGACAACATCGTGGCGGCCTTCGTGCCCGGCGACCC
This sequence comes from Methylobacterium sp. FF17, assembly GCF_025813715.1. NCBI lineage: Bacteria > Pseudomonadati > Pseudomonadota > Alphaproteobacteria > Hyphomicrobiales > Methylobacteriaceae > Methylobacterium > Methylobacterium flocculans. The sequence goes on along the minus strand of NZ_CP107532.1, from coordinate 1,696,384 downwards.
TGTGACCGCCGGGGCCGAACACCCCGTGTCCTACACGCTGACCACGGTGGATGCGGAGCCCGTGGCGGCGGTGCCCGGCACCCTGGCCCGCGTGGTCTCCACCCGCGTCGGCTCGGCCGAGCGCCTGCGCCCGACCAACCCGCCGAGCCCGGGTCGGCGCCTCTACGTCGTGGATTTCGAGGGGACGGGGCTACCCACCGACCGGAACGCGACGCTCGCCGCCGATGTTTCGGCGAGCGCCGGCACGATGGTCGATCCGGTGGTGGAGTTCGTGCCCCAGACCGGGGGCTGGCGGCTCTACGTGGAGTGGCGGCCGCCCGCGCCGATGCCGGCGGGCGACGTGATCCTGCGCGCCCGCCTCACGCGGGGCGGTCTGGCGCTGACCGAGACCTGGGACATGGTGGCGTGAGGGACGACCCGCGCGGGCCGTGACGGCCCTACTGGCATTCGTAGGGAGACGCGTCGGCCGGGTTGGCGCTGAGCGTCAGCGCGTAGGTGTCGATCGTCGCGCTGACCCGCGCTTCCGAGACGGGTGGTTTCGCCAGCATCGTGATGGCGAAGGCGGCCGTGGCCAGGGCAAAAGCGATCGCCAGCGTCGACAATGTACGCATTTCCGGCTCCATTGGTGATTTTACGGCGAGCACTTCGATGTAATCGAGCGAATCAATATATATCGCAAATCATCAAGTCGAACAATTACAGACGATCTTGATAATTGATCGAATATTGGCCGGGCCCGACGCGTTCGGAGCCGCGCACCCGATTCTCCGGTTTGACCATCCGGCGCCCGGCCCTGTAGACACCCCCGCCCCACCGGGAGACGCCGCATGGCCGCCATCGACACGAAGCTCGCCGCCGAACTCGGCGTGGCGGATTGGCAGGTGAGAGCCGCCATCGACCTGCTCGACGGGGGCGCGACGGTGCCGTTCATCGCGCGCTACCGCAAGGAGGTCACCGGCACCCTCGACGACACCCAGTTGCGCACCCTGGAGGAGCGCCTCGCGTACCTGCGGGACCTCGAGGCGCGCCGGGCGGCGGTGCTGGAGGCGATCGAGGCGCAGGGCAAGCTCGAGGCCGGACTGAAGGCGCGTATCCTGGCGGCCGACACCAAGGCCCGGCTGGAGGACCTCTATCTCCCCTTCAAGGTCAAGCGCCGGACGAAGGCGCAGGTGGCCCGCGAAGCCGGACTCGCGCCGCTGGCCGAGGCCCTGCTCGCCCGGCCGGACCAGCGGCCGGAGGCGGCGGCCGGAGCCTACGTCGATGCCGGCAAGGGCGTCGCCGACGCCGAGGCCGCCCTGGAGGGCGCCCGCGCGATCCTCATCGAGCGCTTCAGCGAGGACCCGGAACTGGTGGGATCCCTGCGCGAGACCGGCTGGCAGCGCGGCCGCATGGTCGCCACGGTGAAGGCCGGCAAGGCGGCCTCCGGCGAGAAGTTCTCGGACTACTTCGACTTCTCGGAAGCCCTGGTGAAGCTGCCCTCGCACCGCATCCTGGCGCTGTTCCGGGGCGAGAAGGAGGAGGTGCTGGATCTCTCCATCGCCGACGCGGTGGCGGACGAGCCGGCCAAGGGCCAGCCCGGATCGCAGGAACTGCGCATCGCGAAAACCTTCGGCATCCGCGACCAGGGTCGGCCGGGCGACGGCTTCCTCCTGGAGACGGTGCGCCGCGCCTGGCGCACGCGCCTGAAACCCGCCACCGACACGGACCTGCGCGCGCGCCTTTGGGCGGTGGCCGAGGCCGGCGCGGTCACGGTGTTCGCCGGCAACCTGCGCGACCTGCTCCTCGCCGCACCGGCCGGGGCGCGGCCGACCCTCGGGCTCGATCCGGGCTTCCGCACCGGCGTGAAGGTCGCGGTGGTGGATGCCACCGGCAAGGTGGTGGCGACCGACACGATCTATCCGCACGAGCCGCGCCGGGACTGGAACGGGGCCCTGATCGCGCTGGCCAGGCTCTGCCGGGCGCACGGGGTCGAACTCGTCGCCATCGGCAACGGCACGGCGTCGCGCGAGACCGACCGGCTGGCGGCCGAGCTCATCGCCAAGCAGCCGGAGCTGACGCTGACCAAGGTCATGGTCTCGGAGGCCGGCGCCTCGGTCTACTCGGCCTCGGCCTATGCCAGCGCGGAGCTACCCGACCTCGACGTCTCGATCCGCGGCGCCGTCTCCATCGCCCGGCGCCTGCAGGACCCGCTGGCCGAACTCGTGAAGATCGAGCCCAAGGCCATCGGCGTCGGGCAGTACCAGCACGATCTGGCCGAGGGGAAGCTCTCGCGCTCCCTCGACGCGGTGGTGGAGGATTGCGTGAACGGCGTCGGCGTCGACGTGAACATGGCGTCGGTCCCGCTCCTGGCCCGGGTCTCGGGCCTCACCGCCCGGGTCGCCGGCAACATCGTCGTCCACCGCGATGCCCACGGCCCGTTCCGCAGCCGGGCCAGCCTCAAGAAGGTGGCGGGGCTGGGCCCCAAGGCCTACGAACTCGCCGCCGGCTTCCTGCGCATCCGCGACGGGGCCGACCCCCTCGACGCCTCGGGGGTGCACCCGGAGGCCTACCCGGTGGTGCGCCGCATTCTCGCCGCCACGGGCCAGCCGATCCAGGCGCTGATCGGCAATACGGGGGCCCTGCGCGGCCTCGACCCGAAGCGCTTCACCGACGACACCTTCGGCCTGCCCACCGTCACCGACATCCTCGCCGAGCTGGAAAAGCCCGGCCGCGACCCGCGCCCGGCCTTCCGGACCGCGACCTTCCAGGAGGGCGTCGAGAAGATCACCGACCTCAAGCCGGGCATGCGCCTGGAGGGCGTCGTCACCAACGTCGCGGCCTTCGGCGCCTTCGTCGACATCGGCGTCCACCAGGACGGCCTGGTGCACATCTCGATGCTGGCCGACCGCTTCGTGAAGGACCCGCGGGACGTGGTGAAGCCGGGGGACGTCGTGCAGGTGCGCGTGGTGGAGGTGGATGCGGGGCGCAAGCGCATCGCGCTGAGCATGAAGTCGGGGGAGGCTGGGCGTGCACCGGGCCGGGAAATGCCGAAGCCTCCGATTTCGAGACTGTCGCCATCACACCCGCTGCCGGCGACGGACGCGTCACCTCAAGGTGCTCTGGCCGATGCACTGCTGCGCGCTGCGGCATCGAAACGGTCCTGAAGCGCTGAGGGCTCGGGACAACGACGTAAGCTGTTGATCAGGACCAAAGGCCTGGGACGCCACAATTCCACATCCTGTAACTGGGAAACGCTAGGAACCCAGATACGAACAAGCTATTTTTTTAGTTGAGCGGGGCTAAAGGGCGTTCATCTGATGGTCAACTCAAACACCTTCCGCCCAGCAAGCCTCGGCGATATCTTGAACGAGAATCGTCATGGAACAGGCCATGTCAAAGAATCCGTCTATTGGCCGCACCTGTCCGTGAAGGGTCAGGTATTTGGCATGACAGATCTGCCCCAAAGCGTTGTGACCATCGATCCCCTTGGTGAGATCGCGCAAGGTGAATTCAAAAACCAAAAGACACGCGAGCTTGAAAGTCACATCGCATGGGATCAGAGAGAGTACAGAGCTTTTCCAGCCGGGATTTATAAATTACGCGACGTGATTTTACATAGTCAAGTCGGAATTATTTGCTTCTCAGGCTGCGTCGTATCTGAAACATTGTGGCACACCATACCGGAAGTTCACAATTATTTGTGGGTCGATGACTGCATTACGATACCCGATAGGATTCCGTACCGTTTGCAGGGCCGGACTTTATCATTGCTTGGCATCGCGAAGAATTATTTTCATTCCGTCATCGATGGCGTCGCACGCCTCGCGCTCCTTCCTGAAGCCTCCCTCGACGGCATCAATCACCTTCTTCTGCCGGAAGGCGGAGTCGGGCAGTCGGAGTTGATCCGCCTTCATGGCCTGCCGGCAACGGTCTCGGTCCGCTACGTCACGTCGCGTGATACGTTTCTGGTCGACGAACTGGTTTTTCCCTGGACGCTCCACGGCGTGTTCGACTTCCATCCGCAGATGAATGCTTTTTTCGATCGGATTCTGGCGCGGACGCCGGCCGTTTCCGGCAGCCCGACGCATGTCTATGTCGATCGGCGGGGATCGAGCCTGAGGAAGTTGGTGAATGAGGACGCCGTTGTGTCCGCTGTGGAGCAATTGGGGTTTGTCATCGTCCGGCTAGAGAATTTAAGCCAGTTGGAACAGATCACGCTTTTCCAGAACGCCCAACTGGTTGTCTCACCACATGGAGCCGGGTTGACGAATCTCTGCTTTTCGACGCCGGGCACCGTCATCATTGAACTGATGATGGATGCTTATCTGAACTGGTGCTATCGCCGGATCGCGACGGTTCGGAAACTTCGATACGATTGCGTGCTGGGTCAAGCAATCGGCGAATGGAGATTGCCGGGCGGGGATTTCCACGCTCAGCAGTGGGAAATTCCAGTCGACAAGGTCATTGCGACGATCAAGTCCGTGACCGCCCGGTAAGCTGGCGCTGATCGGCAATACGGGGGCCCTGCGCGGCCTCGACCCGAAGCGCGCTTCACCGACGACACCTTCGGCCTGCCCACCGTCACGGAACCGCTTCGTGAAGGACCCGCGCGACGTGGTGAAGCCGGGGGACGTGGTGCAGGTGCGCGTGGTGGAGGTGGATGCGGGGCGCAAGCGCATCGCGCGGAACATGAAGTCGGGGGGGGGGCGACAGTGTCGCACTTCGAAAAACGTTACTCTCAACAAAAAGCGGTCGGGATAGAAATATCCCTGTTCCGAATAGCTCTACGCCCGAGGCCTTCAATTCTGCGGTGAGAAAAAATAAAAACACAAGCATAAGCGATTTAATAAACAATATTTAATCGATCTCTTGAACAAAAAACCAGGCCGGTATATCACAAATTCATTTTGGTACTGTGGTAATGGAGTTAAACCAGATGACGTCCAGGCATATGCACTCTGGTCCTTTGTTCCGTGACTTTATCAGCGGCATAATAAAAAAGAAGAGTGCGAGAGGGTATCTTGAAGTCGGGGTGCGAGATGGCGCAACATTAGCAATGATAGATTGTCCGAGTATTGGAGTCGATCCAAACTTTCAGATCAATACAAATGTAATCGGTAATAAGTCAAAATTACACCTATTTCAGATGACGAGTGACCAGTTTTTCCGTGAACACGATCTGTCAAAAATTCTGAATAGTATGATTGATGTTGTCTTTCTGGATGGTCTTCACCAGTTCGAATTTCTTTTGCGGGATTTTATCAACAGTGAAAAAATCAGTCATCGTAATGGGTTGATCATGCTGGATGATTGTTTGCCAGCCAATGCAGAGATGACAGAGCGGTATCATCAAGTGGATGCACGCGTAGATCGCGACTTGGCAACATGGTGGACTGGAGATGTTTGGAAACTACTTCCAATATTGAAAGAATATCGGCCTGATTTACGCGTTACGCCGGTTGATACCAGCCCGACCGGTAATATATGTATCACAAATCTTGATCCCGGGTCGGATGTATTGTCCGACAATTACTACAAAATTGTCGATGAATATATAAATATTGATATGAATGATGAGTCTTTCCAGAAATTCTATAAAGAGTACAAAATTACTTCAGCAGAAGCGATATTGTACGGATTTGATGCTTCCTTGTTTGTTGGTCCCTAAGTAATACAAGGTCTGACAGGGGCAGGAAGCCTGTCATTTGTCTCCTGCCCCACTTGATGTCCTATAGCAACTTCATCAATGCGCTAATGCTCTCCATGTTTACATGGAGATCGGTATTGGATATATCAGTACTTGTCTGATTATCTGGTTCCCTGCAATAGATTTCGGAAAACTTTATACCTCTCTGGGAAATAAGATCCCAGAAAAAGGGGTCAGTAAATCTTGGGGGACTCAACAGGACAATATGGCAATTTTTGTTGCAAAATATAGAATTTGTAAATGCGGCTCCTTTTACTCCAATAGTCACCTCAGAATTCTCAAAGATAGCGATTTGCTCGGAAATGTTCATTGATTCTGGGTAGATTGTCACAAATCCGTTCGCAGATAAGACGCTGGTTAATTCTTCTTCATTCACAATGCGACGTGTGTTCGTTTTGTTTCGGCTGATGTATACTCTCTTATGTTTGATTGATGAGCTCGACGGGAAGAGTTTCCGTGAAAGTTCGACGCTCTGTGTTATCGCATCGGGGTGTTTGAAAAGGGGCGGGACATGTACCGGCCTGACGTAATAAAGCTGCTCGCATTTGAGGACTTCATGGTCGCCGGCAAAGACGACATTTGCGGTAGGATACAGTAAGGCTGCAGACTTCTCCATCATCAACTTAAGATTACCCTCCGGCACATCCCCGAAGATGATGTTGTTGACGACGAAATTTCCTTTTTCCAGTAATGGAAGGATAGGCATCAGATCGACCAGCCAATGACCATAATTCCGATACCACGGCCTCTTCACCAAAACAGAAGTGCCATGGAGGCAGCGCAGGTTGTCAAAATTGTCGATCTTGAAGGATGTGCCTGATGCAGTACTTCCCTCTGGAGCTAGGTTATGATTGATGAATTCTGCGACGCTGTCCCTGATCAGCGCGGAGTTTGCTGTTACGACTGAACCTTGTCCAAACACAACTCCCTGACGGAAGCTAAAAAGGTGAATTTTCCTCAACGCTGATACTTTTTGAGAAAATGTTTGTTCAAGACTAGCGCGAACTTCTGAATTTACTTTTGTAATATCAATGTAAAATGGTTGTTCCCTGGTATATTGATGTTCCGGTAATAGTTCAGATACTACACTCGCCGAATTCTCTGCAGAGTCACCGGAAATAATTTCCTCGCAAGATAGTATTCTATCAATAATCATGAAATTTTCTCTGAATATCGTCTTGAACAGGTTCGGCGGGGCTCAGGGTCAGAAACCAATCCGGACCTAAACTTGATGCGTAATTTGTGTGATTGATAGCGCCTTAATGAAAGAACGGCAGCGCGTGCGGCGCGTAATGTCCGAAGGCCAGCAGCGCCAACCCGGCCACCCCAAGCAGCCCGCCCCCGACCACCAGCGCGAAGATGCCCGTGATGACCTCGGCCGAGGCCAGCACGATGCCGATCTGGAAGGCCGCCGAGGCGATCTCGTAGTGATGGTAGCGGTGGAGGGCGAGGTCGCGCACCTCCCCGGAGCGGCGCGCCTTCTCCGCCAGTTCCTTGCGGCCCTCGCCGGTGGCGGGCTCGCTGTCCCAGCGGGCCATGGTCTTGGCCCATTCGGCGCGCTTGGCCTTCACCGCTTCGGCATTGGCGGCGTCCGCCGGCAGCAGGGCCAGCGTCTCGTCGGCGGTCTTGAGGATCGTGCCCCGGATGGTGCGAGCCTGGAAATAGGCCCATTGGTTGGAGGCCTCGACGTTGGCGCCGAGCGCGTCCGTCTGCGCGCCCTTGGCCAGGGTCTCGGCCAGGGCCAGGAACAGCGCCAGCACCGAGATCAGCAGCGCGACGCGCTTGTTCGAACTTCCGCCCGCCCCGTGACCACCCGACATGCTGCCCCCTGACTGATTCGACGGCGGCAGTCACACCCGATCACGTGGGCGAGTGCAAGGTGATTCCCGTCAGTTCGGGAAGACGTGACCGCCGATGATCCGCAGGCCGACGGGGCTGCCGGCGGCGAAGCGGTTGGTGTCGGCGGCCTCCACCACCACGGTCCTGCCCTCGGGCCGGTCGACCTCGATGCGCTGGCGCCCCTGCGTCCGGTAGGAGGAGCGCACGACGCCCCGGAGATGGGCCTGATCGCCGTCGGCGAACTGGAGCTGCCAGGGCCGGGCGTAGAGCTTGACCGGGCCCACGAGGCCGTCCGGCGCCCGCACGGGGGTCAGGCGGCCGTCGACGCGGACCTCACGGCCCTGCGCGATCGCCTCGACCTCGATGGTGTCGCCGAGGAACTTCAGCACGGTGGCGGAGACCGGGGCTTCCTGCACCTCGTCCGGCGTACCGACCTGCTCGAGGCGGCCCTTGTCGAGCACCGCGACGCGGTCGGAGAGTTCCAGGGCCTCGTCCTGGTCGTGGGTGACGAAGATCGTGGTCTGGCCGGTGCGGTCGTGGATCTCGCGCAGCCAGCGGCGCAGGTCTTTCCGGACCTGGGCGTCGAGGGCGCCGAAGGGCTCGTCCAGCAGCAGGACGCGGGGTTCCACCGCCAGCGCGCGGGCGAGCGCGATGCGCTGGCGCTGGCCTCCGGAGAGCTGGCTCGGGTAGCGGTCGGCGAAGCCCGACAGCTTGATGAGGTCGAGGAGGTCGCCGACCCGGCGCTTGATCTCGGCCTTGGCCGGGCGCTCGGAGCGCTTCCGGGCGTTGAGGCCGTAGGCAATGTTGTCGGCCACGCTCATGTGCTTGAACAGGGCGTAGTGCTGGAACACGAAGCCCACCGCGCGCTGCTGCACGGGGAGTTTCGTCGCGTCCTCGGCCCCGAACACGATGCGGCCGTCATCGGGAAAATCGAGGCCGGCGATGATGCGCAGCAGCGTGGTCTTGCCCGAACCCGAGGGCCCGAGCAGCGCCAGCAGCTCGCCCGCCCGCACGTCCAGGGAGAAGTCGTGCAGCACGGCCGCCGTGTCGAAGGTCTTCGACAGGTTCTCGACGCGGATGGCGGTGGAGCCGGCGGCCCCGTCAGTGGCGGCGTGCACCGGCCGCGATCTCGTCGGCGTAGCGCCATTCGAGGAGCGACTTGACGAGGAGGGTGACGAGGGCGAGCCCGGCAAGGAGGCTGGCGACGGCGAAAGAGGCAACGAAGTTGTACTCATTGTAGAGGATCTCCACGTGGAGCGGCAGGGTGTTGGTGAGCCCCCGGATATGGCCGGAGACCACCGAGACCGCGCCGAACTCGCCCATCGCGCGGGCATTGCAGAGGAGCACGCTGTAGAGGAGGCCCCAGCGGATGTTGGGCAGCGTCACCGTTCGGAAGGCGTGCCAGCCGGAGGCGCCGAGCGTCAGGGCCGCCTCCTCTTCCGCCGTGCCCTGCTCCTGCATCAGCGGGATGAGCTGGCGGGCGACGAACGGGAAGGTCACGAAGATGGTGGCGAGCACGATGCCCGGCACCGCGAAGATGACCTGGACGTCGTGGGACAGGAGCCAGGGCCCGAGCAGTCCCTGTGCCCCGAAGACCAGCACGTAGATCAGCCCCGAGACAACCGGCGAGACCGAGAACGGCAGGTCGATCAGGGTGACGAGCAGGTTCTTGCCCCAGAACTCGAACTTGGCGATGGCCCAGGAGGCCATGATCCCGAAGACGAGGTTGAACGGCACCGCGATGGCCGCGGTCAGCAGGGTCAGCCGGATCGCCGCGTGGGCGTCGGTCTCCGTGAAGGCGGCCAGATACGCGTCGACCCCCTTGGCGAAGGCCTGGGCGAACACGGTGAGCAGCGGCAGGACCAGGAACAGCGCGAGGAACACGATCGCGGTCGCGATCAGCACCACGCGGATCCAGCGTCCCTCGGTGACGACGCTCGCGGGGCGCGCCTCGCTCAGGGCGACGGGTGCGAAGGTCTCAGACATAGCCGAATCTCCGCCGGCTCCAGGCCTGGATCAGGTTGATGGCGAGCAGGGTGAGGAAGGAGATGCCGAGCATGATCGTGGCGATGGCGCAGGCGCCGCCGTAATCGAACTCGGACAGCTTGATGACGATGAGGAGCGGCGCGATCTCGGAGACGTAGGGCAGGTTGCCCGCGATGAAGATGATCGAGCCGTACTCGCCGACCCCACGCGCGAAGGCGAGGGCGAAGCCGGTCAGCACCGCCGGGATCAGCGGCGGCAGCACCACCCGCACCAGGGTGTGGGCGCGGCCCGCACCCAGGGTGGCGGAGGCCTCCTCGACCTCCTTGTCGATCTCGGCGATGAGCGGCTGCACGGTCCGCACCGCGAAGGGCAGGCCGATGAACACCATGGCGATGTAGATGCCCACCGGCGTGTAGGCCGCCTGGATTCCGAGGCGGGCGAGCTGCGCGCCGACGAGGCCGTTGGGGGCGTAGAGCGAGGCCAGGGCGATGCCGGCGACGGCGGTCGGCAGCGCGAAGGGCAGGTCGACCACCGCATCGACGATCTTGCGTCCCGGGAAGGTGTAGCGCGTCAGCACCCAGGCGATGAGGAAGCCGAACACCGAGGCCGTGAGCGCCGCGAGGAGGGACACGCCGAAGCTGACGCGCAGGGCGCTCGCCACGCGCGGATCGGTGGCGACCTCCCAGATCCCCGAGAGCCCGAGTCCCGAGGCGCGGGTGACCAGGGCTGCGAGCGGCAGCAGCACGATCAGCCCGAGGCAGGTCAGGGTGTAGCCGAAGGTGAGCCCGAAACCCGGGATCACGCTCGGTTGGCGAAAGCGCCGTCTGGCGCGGGCGGGCGGGGCCATGGTGGTATCCTGCTCAGGTCGCGGTCCCCCATCCCGAGGCGGGGCGGGGGAGACGGGGGCGTGGACTCAGCGTCCCGCCTTGCTCAGCTGGTCGAACAGGCCCCCGTTGTCGAAGTTCTTCTTCTGGATCGCGTCCCAGTCGCCCTGCAGGTCCTCGATCTTGAACAGCTTCAGCTCGGGGATCTGCGCCAGATCCTCGGGCTTGGCCGCCGCGCGCTTGATCGGGCGGTAATGGTGCTTGGCGAAGATGGCCTGCGCCCGGTCCGAATAGAGGAACTGAAGATAAGCCTCGGCCTGCTTGCGGGTTCCCTTCTTGTCGACGTTGGCGTCGACGAGGGCGACGGGGGGCTCGGCGTAGATCGAGGTCGGCGGCACCACCACGTCGAACTTGTCGCGACCGAACTCCTCGAGGGTGAGGTAGGCCTCGTTCTCCCAGGTGGGCAGCACGTCGCCCAGGCCCCTCTGCGCGAAGGTCACGGTGGAGCCGCGCGCGCCGGTGTCGAGCACGGGCACGTTCTTGTAGACCTCGCCCACGAAGGCATTGGCCTTCTCGGCGTCCTTGCCCTGCTGCTCGTAGGCGTAGCCCCAGGCGGCGAGGAAGTTCCAGCGCCCGCCGGCCGAGGTCTTCGGGTTCGGGGTGATGACCTTGATGTCGGGTTTGACGAGGTCGCCCCAGTCCTTCACGCCCTTCGGGTTGCCCTTGCGCACGAGGAAGACCACCGTGGAGGTGTAGGGCAGGCCCTCGTTCGGCAGCTTGGTGCGCCAGTCCGGCACGATCTTCTTCGAGATGCGGCTGATCGCGTCGATGTCGGAGGGGATGCCGAGGGTCACCACGTCGGCCGGAATGCCGTCGATCACGGTCCGCGCCTGCGAGCCGGAGCCGCCATGGGCGACGCGCACGGTGACGGTCTCGCCGGTCTTGGCCTTCCACTCCTCGGTGAAGGCCGCGTTGATCTCGCGATAGAGTTCACGCGTCGGATCGTAGGAGACGTTCAGGAGCTCGGTCTGGGCGCAGGCGAGGGATGGAGCGAGGAGCGAGACGGCAAGCGTCGCCCCGAGCAGCACCGCGTGGCGGCGCGTGCGGGTGCGTCCGGTGGTCCTGGATGAGTTCTCGCTCACGAGCGTCTCCGAGCATCTGTTGGCACGTCGCGACCGGGGGCTCCGCGCCCCGATCGATGCCCGGGTTTCGTTCTTTTTAAAGAACATTGTCAAGCACGGGCTGCGCTGCCCCGACCGTCAGGCAGGAGCTTTGTTCCTCCTGGCACGCGAACCACAGGGCGGATCTGCTCCGAGGGAGAACGCAATGCTCCCGAGTGGTGCGGTGAGAGAACAAAACATGCGTGGGACCCGGTTCTTTAGAAAGAACATTCCCAGCGGCTGCGGTCTTCGCGCGTCGGATCTCGGCGGACGGATGGAGATGGGTTCGGCCGGCACGACGCGCGGCCGGAATCGCCGGGTCCGTCAGGCCGCTGCGGTCTCCAGCACGGAGGGGACGCTGAGGCGGGATCGAGGGCTGATCGGGAGGTCCGGTGACGCACGGTCAGGCCCTGGTACGGGCGGGGCGGTCGGACGGGTGCTGTGGATATGCCGCGCGCCCGCCGAATCAGGTCGGTGACACGTTCCGGCCACGCTGGGCACCCGCCGCGACAGGGGTGATTCGGTTGTGACCGCGGGAGCGGGTCCGTTCCCGCGACGCGTGCGCGTTCCGCCCGGATGGACGGCGCGAGGGGGCCGTCCGCTCAGTCCGCCGCGACGGCGATGAGCGAGAACAGAGACGCCAGCAGGATGTTGCCGGCGACGACGAGGGCGAGCACGAGCATGGGGTTCTTCGCGAGGGGGCGCGGCGGGATGCACGCCGAAGGCAGGCCTGTCTCGTAGCGTTTCCAGCCTGAATCGTCAGTGAATTCCGGCGCCCTCCCGCCGAACCTTCGGCAACGCGGTAAACGGATCACAGCCGGGTGATCTGCCACCGAGCGAAGGCGAACCCCCTACGGCTTGGATTTGCCCAGGCGGCTCAACAGAGCCTCGATGCGCGTGCCGGGCGGCTCGGTCAGGAACGCGGCGTAGAAGCTCCGGAGGCTGAGGCCCAGGTGACGCCGGATACCCGCATTGAGGGGCGGCGGCCCCGGACGGGGGCCACTCGGGACGGATGCGCCATCGCTGCAGATGTTGGAGCTGCGGGTCTTGGACATGAAGCGGACCCCGGCCGCGCCGGATCGCGTGCTGCCAGGGCAGGGCGACCGACTGAGGGACTCAGGATGCCACGGGGAGGTTAAGAACAATTTGATGCAAACGGCCCCGGGCGGGTGGACTGGGGCCCGCCCGGTTGCCGACTATCAAACGTTGTCAATCCGATTTCATGCCCGCAGGCGATTAAAAAAAACCTCGGACCGGCCCCGATCCGGAAAAGGCGTCCGGCCAACGACTTGGGGCGGCGCGATGGCGTTCCGCTTGCACTGGAAGGGCTAACGAAGCGTTTCCGGTTGTGGACGAATCCGTCCGAACGCGCTTACAAAGCACAAGCTCACGGCGCCACAGAGTGGTTGTTTTCCAGCCTCCCGCAACCAATTACGGGACATATCACCGGCATGCAGAATATTACCATCACCGACCGGGAGCGCGATGCTGTATTGGCTGCACTGCGCTACTACCAATTTTACCGGCTGCAGGGACATCCTTTTAGCCCGCATCAGGATCACCTGATCGACGCTATCGCCAGCGAGTCCGGCGAGGCTCTGGATATTGCAGAGATCGACGATCTCTGTGCCGGCCTGAACGGCAACAATCACGCCCTGTCGGCGGTCGCCACGGCCTGAGACCGGCTCCGGTCGATCCGGCCGGGGACGAGATCGAGAAGCCCGCGCGGCGCACGCGGAAGACGGAACGCCGCTCCGCGAAGCCGCCTCGTGCAGCGATCCGATGGGCGTTCGCGGGTGCTCCCTCGCGACGGCCGGACGGAGCGCTGCCCGGACGATCCTCAAGCCCGGTCCACGCCGGGACGCGGGGACATCTCCGTCCCCGCCCCTCGGACCGCCAGGGTCCCGCGCGACTCAGGGCGCGCTGTCGACCTGCTTCTGTGCCCGGTCGACCGCTTCGCCGCAGGCCTTGGCGTCACCCTTCTGGTCCGCCGTACGCGCCTCGTCGAGGGCCACCTTCGCCTGCAACGCCTTGTCGCCGCCCTGTCCGGCCTCCGCCGATTTCTCGGGGGGCGCCGCCTCCGCCGACGCGCCGCCGCCGCTTCCCGTGATGCCCTGACCGCCGCGGGCACTGGCCGCGGCCTTGCCGCTGGTGTTGGCCGAGATCGCCTCCTTGGCCAGATCCTTCACCGGTCCTTCGAGCTTGGCGATTCGATCCCCGCACGGGGAGGCGAGGGCGGAAGCCGTGCTCGCGGCGAGGAGACCGGCGGCGAGAAACCCGGCGACTGGCCACACGAAACGCGTCATCGATCACTGTCCTTGAATGTGTCGGGAGGGGACGGCCCGAACCGGGCCGTCCCCGATCGAAGGTCAACCGTGCGAATCGGGGCGTGGCTCCCCCCGGGTTCCGGAAAACCCGTCCGTGCATCCGATTCGCTCACCCGACCCGGCAGGGCCGAGGATGCACGGACACGGACCCGGGCTAGAGGCCCGGGGCCGTGCCGTCGTCGCGATGCGATTCGGGATCAGGCGCTCAGCTGATCGCGGATCGGCAATTGCCGGATGCGGCGACCGGTGGCGGCGAAGATCGCGTTGGCGATCGCCGGGGCCACGGGCGGCACGCCGGGCTCACCGACGCCACCCAGCGGAGCGTCGAAGTTCGGGTTCGGCAGCAGGTGGACGTGGATCTCCTTCGGCGCCGCGTCGATGCGGGTGATCTCGTAGCCGTCGAAGTTGTTCTGCTGCGCACGCCCGTCCTTGAAGGTGATCTCGGCCGAGAGCGCGAGGCCCATGCCCATGACCACCGCGCCCTCCATCTGCGAACGGATCCGCTCCGGGTTGACCTGCGGCCCGCAATCGACGGCGATGTCGACGCGCTTGACCTGCACCTCGCCCTTCGGGCCGACCGCCACCTCCGCCGCCACCGCCGTGTGGGTGACGAAGCTGTAGTGGCCGGCGATGCCGAGGCCGGTGCCCTTCTCCATCTTGCGGCCCCAGCCGATGCCCTTGGCCGCCGCCTCGATGGTCCGGCGCAGGCGCCCCGTGTCGATCGGGTAGCGGGCCGGATCCTCGCCGTAGTTCCAGACGTCGCTGATGCTGGTCGGGTCGATGACCCGGTCGGGGCCGAGGAGCGCGAGCAGGTAGTCCTTCGGGTCCTTTCCCGCCGCATGCGCGAGTTCCGCCACGAAGGACTGGATCGCGAAGGCGTGCGGGATGTTCGAGACCGAGCGGAACCAGCCGATGCGCACATGGGCATCCGCGCCCGGGTTCTCGAGGCGGATGTTGGGGATGTTGAGCGGCGTGTTGGTCAGGCCCATGCCGAGCTCGAAGGGCAGCTCGTGCTTGGGGTCGGGCGCGAAGATCGAGCCGATGGTGGGCGCCGCCGAGCGGTGCAGCCAGGCGACCGGCATGCCCTTGTCGTCGAGCCCGGCCTCCAGCCGCTCCACCGAGATGGTGTGGTAGTAGCCGTGATGGAGGTCGTCCTCGCGGGTCCAGATCAGCTTGACCGGGGCGCCGTCCACGGCCTGGCTGCAGAGGGCCGCCTCCAGCACGTAGTCGGGCTTCGACTTGCGGCCGAAGCCGCCGCCGAGCAGCGTCACGTTCACCCGCACCTTGTCGGCGGGCAGGTTCAGCTTCTTGGCGAGCCGGTCATGCGTGGCCTGGGGAGCCTGCGTGCAGGCCCAGGCTTCGCAGAACCCGTCCTTGATCCGCACGGTGGCGGCCGGCGGCTCGAGCGGGGCCTGGACGAGATGGGGCACGAAGTACTCGGCCTCGACCCTCTTCTTGGCCTTGGCCATCGCACCGGCGACGTCGCCCTGGTCGCGCACGACCTTGCCGGGGGCGCGGGCCGCCTTCTCCAGTTCGCCCCGGAAGGCGACGGAATCGTAGCCGGCGTTCGGGCCGTCGTCCCAGGTGATCTTCAGGGCGTCGCGGGCCTTCATCGCCGCCCAGGTGTTCTTGGCCACCACGGCGACGCCGCCGACCGGCTGGAACTCGGAAGGGATCTCGGGCGTGTCGATCTTGAAGATCTTCACGACGCCGGCGACCTTCTTGGCCTCGGAATCGTCGAAGCTCACCACCTTGCCGCCGTAGACCGGCGGGCGGGCGACCAGGGCGTACAGCATCCCGTCGAGACGGGTGTCGATGCCGTACATCGCGCGGCCGGTGGTGAAGTCGTGGTTGTCGATGAGGCCGATCTTGCCCTTGCCGATGTAGCGGAAGGCCTCCTGCTTCTTGAGCACCACGCTCTCGCGGGCCGGCACCGGCAATTCGGCGGCGGCCGCCGCGATCTCGCCGTAGCCGAGGGTCCGCTTCGACTTGGCGTGGGTGAGCACGTGGTTCTCGGCCTTCACCTCGCCGACCGGCACGCCCCACTGCTTGGCGGCGGCCTGGACCAGCATGGCCCGGGCGGCGGCGCCCGCGTGGCGCAGGTGCGGGAAGAAGTGGCGGAGCGAGCGCGAGCCGTCGGTGTCCTGGTTGCCGAAGCGGGCTTCGTCTCCCCAGGCCTGGGCGACCTTCACCTTGGACCAGTCGGCCTCGAGCTCGTCGGCGACCACCAGGGCGACGGAGGTGCGCACACCCTGGCCCATCTCGGAGCGGTGGCAGGTCACCGTCACGGTGCCGTCGGGCTGAATCGCGACGAACACCTTCGGGTCGTCCTGCCAGCCATGCGGCATGGCATCGGCGCCGTACTTCTTCGGCTCGTCCTTCTTGTCCTCGGCCCGGGCCGGGTCACGCCAGGACAGGGCCAGCACCAGGGCGCCCATGCCGCCGAGCATGGCGCGGCGGCTGACATTGGCGAGGGCGCTGGAGGCGGTCGCCTCGGTGGGGGTGACGTCGGCGACG
Organism: Methylobacterium sp. FF17; assembly: GCF_025813715.1. Classification (NCBI taxonomy): domain Bacteria; kingdom Pseudomonadati; phylum Pseudomonadota; class Alphaproteobacteria; order Hyphomicrobiales; family Methylobacteriaceae; genus Methylobacterium; species Methylobacterium flocculans. The sequence goes on along the minus strand of NZ_CP107532.1, from coordinate 1,680,045 downwards.
GCCGGCGCGGTGGCGCGGTCCGCCATGGTCTGAGCTTCGTGGATCACAGGCGCTCTCCCTTATTCGCGGCAGGTGCTTGACCCGCGGCCTGGTGGATCGCGGCGCGGATGCGCGGGTAGGTGCCGCAGCGGCACAGGTTCCCGCTCATCGCCTCGTCGATCTGCGCGTCGGTGGGCTTCGGGGTGTCGGTGAGGAGGGAAGCGGCCTGCATCATCTGCCCGCACTGGCAGTAGCCGCATTGCGACACGTTGAGGTCGCGCCAGGCCACCTGGACCGGATGGTTGCCGTCGGGGGACAGGCCCTCGATGGTGACGACGGCCTGCCCCTCGGCCGCCGAGACGGGGGTGACGCAGCCGCGCACGGCCGAGCCGCCCACATGGATGGTACAGGCGCCGCACAGCGCCTGCCCGCATCCGAACTTGGTTCCGGTGAGTCCGACCTCGTCGCGCAGGTACCAGAGCAGCGGCATGTCGGGGTCGCCGTCGAAGCTGCGTTCAGCTCCGTTCACGGTCAGTTTGATCATCGGTGTATCCTGTCATGGATCAGGCCACGGGCCGGTCGGGATCGGCATCACGCCAATCCATCAACCGGCGATCGGGCCGTCGGGGTCACATGTCGGGCGTCGGGCGCGCGCGACGGGGATCGCCGTGCCGCGTTGGGATGTCCTGAAGCACGGCGGCGGATCCGGCATCTCGCAGAGGAGTGCCGTCGCAGCGCACGAAGCCCCCACGCCCCGTACCTCGGAATGAATACACTTATAACGCTGGCGCCGCTGCAGCGCAACCGGACACCGGTGCCGTCATCCGTCACGGTTTCGCCGATCCGGCCTCGATGTGCCGTTGCGCACGAGGTGGATGAAAACCGCCGATCCGAAGGGCTCGCTCGCGCGTTGCTATTCCCGGCTCTTCCCGGGGGAGAGAAGATCTTCGCGATTCCCGGCAGCAGGCGCGGCTACCGGAGGTTCTACGTCTCGACGAGGCCGCTGCTCGATCCGCTTGCTTCGGAATCCCCGGCACCGTGCGGCAGGGCGAGGTATTCCGACGAGCGCATCTCGATCAGGCGCGAGACCGTGCGGTCGAACTCGAAGGCCTCGCGCCCCTCGGTGGCGGTGTAGAGGCCCTGCGGCTCGGCCGCCGCCGAGGCGATGAGCTTCACGTGGGCGTCGTAGAGGGTGTCCACCAGGGTGATGAAGCGCTTGGCCTCGTTGCGGTTGTCGGGCCCCATCACCGGAATGTCGGCGACGATCACGGTGTGGAAGGCGCGGGCCACCGCCATGTAGTCGGAGGCGCCGAGCGGCTGGGCGCAGAGATCCGCGAAGCTGAAGTGGGCCACGCCGCCGGTCTCCTCCGGCACGGCGACGTCGCGGCCCTTCACCCGGAGGACGGCCGGCCGGCCCTTCGCCTTTCCGGTCAGTGCCTTGAAGGCGCGGGCGAGCGCCGCGTCCGCGTCCGGATCCGCCGGCACGTGGTAGACCGAGGCGCCGCCGAGCTTCTCCAGGCGGAAATCCGTCCGCGAATCGAGGCGCAGCACCTCGACGCGCTCCTGGAGCTCGGCGACGAAGGGCAGGAACAGGGCGCGGTTCAACCCGCCCTCGTAGAGCCGGGCGGGCTCGACGTTCGAGGTCGCCACCACGATGACGCCGCGCTTGAACAACGCCGCGAACAGGCGCCCGAGAATCATCGCGTCGGCGATGTCGGTGACGGTGAATTCGTCGAAGCAGAGCAGGGTCGCCTCGTCGGCCAGCGCGTCCGCCACCACCGGGATGGGATCGTCCCCCTTGGCGGTGCCGGCCTTGAGGGCCTGGCGGTGGGCATGGATGCGCTCGTGCGCGTCGGCGAGGAAGCCGTGGAAGTGCACCCGTCGCTTCGGCTCGGGGGCGGCCTCGTGGAACAGGTCCATCAGCATGGTCTTGCCACGCCCCACCGACCCCCAGATGTAGAGCCCCTTCGGCGGTGTCGCCGCGTCGTCCCGGCGACCGAACAGCCAGCCGAGCGCGCTGCCCTTGCGGGCACGCTTGCGCCGGCCGAGCTCCTGCACCAGCCGGTCGAGGGCGCGCACGAGGAGAACCTGCGCCGGATCGCGCTCGATGGCGCCGGACCCGACGAGGGCCTCGTAGCGCTCGAAGACCGGACCGGGGGACACCGCCCCGGCCACCGCATGGCTCGACGGTGCGGCACCCTGGGATGCGGAACCCTGAGGGGAGGGGGCGTTCACGGCGGGGCGACCTGTGGTGGGCGGAAACGAGCCGGATGGGGCGCGCCGGCCTTCCCGGTCTGACGCGGGCGCCGCCCCGGATCAACCCCGGACGACCCGCACACCGGCACAGGCGGAGCGGCGAGAATCGGCATGCTGCATTGCACAAGCGTTCGAGGGATGCCACATCATGCGGGCCTTGAGGGAGGCTACGCCCGGACCCGGCGCGCCCTGCGCGCCCCTTTTTCCGGAGACCGGCACCCGATGCCCGACACGCATCCGACCCTGCATCCCGTCATCCGTCGCCTGTGGCCCAACGATGGTCCGGCGGTGGAGGCCTATTTCCTGCGCCTCGACCCGGAGACGCGGGCCAACCGCTTCATGGGCGCCCTGAGCGATGCCGCCGCCCTGACCTATGCCCACGGCGCGATGCGCGCGGAGGGCCTGATGTTCGGTGGTTTCGTGGACGGCGTCCTGCGGGGGCTCGGCGAGTTGCGCCCCGCGAGCGCGCCGCTGACCGGCTTCCGTCTCGGCGTGCAGGCCGAAGCGGCCTTCGCCGTGGAGAAGGCGTATCGCCGCAAGGGGCTCGGCCAGGCCCTGTTCCGCCGCATAGCCGCCGCCGCGCGCAATCGCGGCGTGCGCGACCTGCACGTGCGCTGCCTGCCCTGGAACCGGCCGATGCGCGAACTGGCGGTCAAGGTCGGGGCGGACCTGCGCATCGTCGGCGGCGAAGCGGACGGCGCGGTCCATCTCCCCCGCCCCACCCCGGTCTCCCTGTGGCAGGAGGGCGTCACCGAGGCCGTCGACTTCACCCTGGCGCTGACGGCGGCGTGAGGCCGGCTTTGCCGGACCTGAGCTCGGCGCTATGGTGACCGCGAACGTCCGCGACGGGCGTGGGTGCGGGTGCCCTGCACCGGATGCTTGTGGAGATCTCGCAAGATGACGGACGCTTCCCGGTGGAGCCTGCCCACCTTCCTCGTCTGCGCCGCCCTGCTTCCCGTCTCCGCGCAGGCGCGTCCCGCGACCCCGTCCCTGACCTGCGCCGAAGCCTCGGCCCTGGTGACGCAGGCCGGCGCCATCGTGATGAGCACCGGGCCGACGACCTACGCGCGCTTCGTCCGCGACGGCGGCTTCTGCCCGTTGCCGGAGACGACGCAGCCGGCCTGGGAACGCACCCGCGACGACCCGACCTGCTTCGTCGGGTACACGTGCCGGGACAAGTTCAACGAGGGCCAGGGGCGCGACTGAGCCTGGCGGACGCGACCGCGGCGTCCGCCCGTTCCTGCCAAGGTCCGCCCTGCCAAGGTCCGCTCTGCCAAGGTCCGCGATGGTCGGAGCCCGCACGGCCAAGCTGCCTTGTTGCCGCCCCGACCCGTCCCGATGCTGCCGGCCTGGAACCGTCCCGTCAGAGGACGATCCGAGCGCACGAGGGATCGAGGCATGGACAGGACCGGCACGTTTCAGGATCGCGCGGCGGACGCGTGCGCACGGGCCCTGAGTCCCGCCGACGCGGTGCGCCTCGAGCGCTCGGTGGAGGACGCCCTGCGCATCATCGCGGCGGCCTGCGCGGAGCGGAACGAACCGCCGGTCAAGGCTGCCCGGCGCCAGCTCGCCGAAATCTACGGCGCCACCCGCCTCAGCCGTCGGCGCGAGCGCAGCGGCGCCGGCGCCTGACGGCTCACCGATCCGGCCGCGCGGCGAGCCAGATGGTGTGGCGCGCCCCCCGAGACCGGCCGGCCCTGACGCCCACTTCCTCCACCCGGAAGCCGCTGCGCGACAGGCGCTGGGTGAAGGCCGCGTCGGGATGGGCCGACCACACCGCGAGCACCCCGCCGGGGCGCAGGGCCGCGCGGGCCGCCGCGAGGCCCGCCGGGTCGTAGAGCCGGTCGTTGGCGCTGCGCGTGAGCCCGTCGGGGCCGTTGTCCACGTCGAGCAGAATGGCATCGTAGGTGCTGCGCCCGGCGCGGATCACCTCCGCGACATCGGCCACCCGTGCCGCGACCCGGGGATCGAGGAGCGCATCCGACGCGATTCCCGCGAGGGGGCCGCGCCCCCAATCCAGCACCGCCGGCACGAGTTCGGCCAGCACGATGCGGGCATCGTCCGCGAGCGCATCGAGGGCCGCCCGCAGGGTGAAGCCCATGCCGTAGCCGCCGATCAGCCAGCACGCGTTCCGCCGCGCCCCGACGCGGGCGGCGCTCAGCGTCGCCAGCGCCTCCTCCGAACCGCTGAGCCGGCTGTTCATCAGCTCGTTGTGCCCGAGCTGGATCGAGAACTCGGTGCCGCGCTGAAGGAGACGCAGGGATTCGGACCCGCCCGGAATCGGGGCTGTGTCGAGGACGACCCAGGGGATCACGGTCGGGGCTCGGGACGCGGGACGATCATGGGCCCGGGCTAGCACGGCTCGCGTGCCGGATCACGCTGGGATGCGCGGGATCGACCCTATCCCCCAGAGGGGAGAGGGAAACGCGCCGGCTGTATCGACGCTTGGCGCAGGCTAGAACAGCCCCTCGATCTGCCCGTTGGCGTCGAGGTGGATGCCCTCCGAGGCCGGGACCTTGGGCAGACCCGGCATGGTCATGATCTCACCGCAGATCACCACGACGAAGCCCGCGCCCGCCGACAGGCGCACGTCGCGCACCGCGATGAGGTGGCCCGAGGGCGCGCCCATCAGGTTCGGGTCGGTGGAGAACGAGTACTGCGTCTTGGCCATGCAGACGGGCAGGTGGCCGTAGCCGTCCTTCTCGAACTGGGCGAGCTTGGTGGCGGCCTTCGATTCCACCTGGATGTCGCCGGCGCCGTAGAGCTTGGTCGCGATGGCGAGGATCTTGTCCGTGAGCTTGGTCTCGGTCTCGTAGGCGAAGCTGAGGGGCTTCTGCTCGCCGTTCGCGAGCTTGACCACCGCATGCGCGAGGTCCTCGGCGCCCGCGCCGCCGTCCGCCCAGTGCTTGCAGGTGATCGCTTCGACCTGGAGCTTGTCCCGGCAGAGTTCCTTCAGCCGGGCGTGCTCGGCATCGGTGTCCGCGTAGAAGTGGTTGACGCCGACCACCACCGGCAGGCCGAAGCTGCGCACGTTGGCGACGTGGCGGGCCAGATTCGCGAAGCCCTTCTCGAGGGCGTCGAGGTTCTCGCTGCCGAGTTCCTTCTTCGAGACGCCGCCATGCATCTTGAGGGCGCGCACGGTGGCGACGATGACCACCGCGGAGGGCTTCAGCCCGGCCTGCCGGCACTTGATGTCGATGAACTTCTCCGCGCCGAGATCGGCGCCGAAGCCCGCTTCGGTGACCACGAAGTCGCCGAGCTTGAGGCCCGCGCGGGTGGCGATCACCGAGTTGCAGCCATGCGCGATGTTGGCGAAGGGGCCGCCATGGATGAGGGCGGGGTTGCCCTCCAGGGTCTGCACCAGGTTGGGCTGCAGCGCGTCCTTCAGGAGCACCGTCATGGCGCCCGTGGCCTTGACGTCCTTGAGCGTCACCGGCTTGCGGTCGCGGGTCTCGGCGATGACGATGCGGCCCAGCCGCGCCTCGAGGTCGTCGAGGTCACGCGCGAGGCAGAACACCGCCATAACCTCGGAGGCCACGGTGATGTCGAAGCCGTCCTCGCGCGGGAAGCCGTTGGCGACGCCGCCCAGCGACTGGGTGATGGCGCGCAGCGCCCGGTCGTTCATGTCGACCACCCGGCGCCAGTGGATGCGGCGCACGTCGATGTTGAGCTCGTTGGCCCAGTAGACGTGATTGTCGATCAGCGCCGCCGCGAGCGAGTGCGCCGAGGTGATGGCGTGGAAGTCGCCGGTGAAGTGCAGGTTGATCTGCTCCATCGGCACGACCTGGGCCTTGCCGCCGCCGGCCGCCCCGCCCTTCATGCCGAAGCAGGGGCCGAGCGAGGGCTCGCGCAGGCACATCACGGTCTTCTGGCCGATGCGGTTGAGCGCGTCGCCGAGGCCGACCGTCGTGGTGGTCTTGCCCTCGCCGGCCGGGGTCGGGCTGATCGCGGTCACGAGGACGAGCTTGCCCTCGGGCCTGCCCTCCAGGCCCTTGATGAAGCCGTGGTCGATCTTGGCGATGTGCCGGCCGTAATGATGCAACGCGTCGTCCGGGATGCCGATGCGGGCGGCAACCTCGGTGATCGGCTGAAGTGTCGCCGCGCGCGCGATCTCGATATCTGACGGCATTCTTCGTCTCTCCCGGATATTTCTTATGCGGCGGCGCCCGGCGCGGGGCCGAACACATCCGCTGGCGTTTGTCGGCGGCCGCCGGTTCCGGATCCGCCGGCGTTGGGCCGTGCGGACCGGCCGAACGGCCACGCGCTATCGATCACACCAGTTTGCGCGAACGAACAAGCAAAAGCGCGTCGGAAATTTTGAATTCGCAAGCAAAATTTTGTTCGGGATCAGACGCCTGTCACCCCGTCATGGCGCTGGCCGTGTATCCGGCATCGTTCAGGGCCTCCGCGATGGTCAGGGCCTGGGCGGTGGTGGTCACGGCGACGCGGCCATGGTCGAGGTCCACCGCGACCCGGGCTTCGGGGTCGACGCGCTGGATCGCCCGGCGTACCGCCGCCGCGCAGCCGTCGCAGGTCATGCCCTCCACCTGCATGAGGAGGTCCGATGGCATCGCGTCCATGAGGTCCGCTCCGGGCTCTCGTTCCAGCGCTCCATCTTGGCGTCGGGTCCCCGGGATGCAAGCGGAGCCGTCCGACCAGGGCCCATCCGGCGTGGCCGAAGCGGCGCGCGGCGCGGGACACAGGTCGCGAAAATCCGTTCACCGTGTCTCCCGCTCCCTTGTGGGCGGGAAACGTCTCGGTAACAAAAGACGGGATCGGTGCGGTCTGCGCCCGTCCCTGGTTTCCCGCGTGCGAGGATCGCGTATTTCGATGGCCCGGATCGTCGGCCGGCGTACGAGTCTCTGGGCCACGAGCCTTCTTGGACTCTGCCTCATCGGGCCCCTGGCGGTCTTCACGCCCCTCGGGGCGAGCCTCGCGCTGGCCGCCGCCGGCCTGATCCTGGGGCTCGTCGCCCAATTGCGGGCGAACCGCCTCGCGGCGCGCTGCGACAAGCTGTCGGGCGAGGTCGACGTGCTGTCGCAGCGCCTCCTGCGCATCGAGACGGTGGCGCGGGCCATCGCCGAGCAGCAGGTGCGGGCCGCCGATGCCGGCCTCCCGGCGGATCGCCCGGAGGCCGCGCCGGACACCAGCAGCTTGAGCGCCGGGATCGAGGAGGTCACGGCCGAGATCGGCCTTCTCAGCGGCATCGTGCGCGAACTCGCCGCCGTAGTCGCGGCGCAGGACGGCGAGATCGCCGGACTGAAGGCCGCGCCCCCGCCGCCGCCCGCCCGCGCGGTGGTCCGTGCCGAGGCGCGACCGGAGCCGCGCTCCCTCCAGGTCGCGCCGCCCCGGCGTCCGGAGCCCACGGCTCCCCCCATCCCGCCCTGGACACCCCGCGCCCCGGGCCGGTCCACGCCCGCGATCCGCGATCCGGAGCGCGACGCGGCGCTGCTCGAGGCCTTCGACGAACAAGGGCTGGAGGTCCACCTGCAGCCCGTCGTGTCGCTGCCCCAGCGCAAGGTGGTTTCCTATGAGGCCCTGGCGCGCCTGCGCGTGGCGGGCGAGATCCTGTCGCCGGAAATCTTCGTCCCCGTGCTGGAGCGCCACGGACGGACCACCGACCTCGACCGGCGCATGCTTCAGCGCGTCGCCACCATCGCGCGCCATCTCGCCGGGCGCGGCAGCCAGGCGGCGGTGGCCTACGGCCTGTCGCCGCGCTCCCTGTTCGAGCCGGGCTTCCTGCGCTCGCTCGGGCGCCTCGTGGAGGGTGAGCCGGACCTGTCGGGACGGGTGATGCTCGCCCTGCCGCAGGCGAGCTGGCGCAGCCTCGACGCCGAGCAGGCCGGGGCCCTGGCCGACCTGCGGGGGCGCATCGGGTTCATCCTCGACCGGCCCCTCGACCTGCGCCTCGATCCCCTGGCGCTCGCCGACCGTGGCGTGGCGCAGGTGAAGGTGCCCGCCGACCTCCTGCTGCGTCCCGGCTCGTATCAGACCCTGTCCGACATCGCCCTCGAGGACCTCGTGGCGGCGTTCGCGCGGGCCGGCATCCGCCTCGTGGCGGACGGGGTCGAGCGCGAGACCGACGTGCCCGACCTCATCGAACTCGACGTCCCCCTGGCGCAGGGCAGCGTCTTCGCGCCGGCCCGCGTGGTGCGCTCCGAGGTGCTGAACGCCCCGCCGCCCGAGGCGCCGGAGCCCGTCCCGACGCCGAACGAGGCTCCCGAGCCGCCGCAGCGCCGTCCCTTCCGGGATTTCCTGCGCCGCGCCGGCTGAGGCGGGGAAGGCGTTTGATTTTCGCGGACGCCCCGCCTAACCGGACGCCGATCCCCTCCGCTTCCAGGTTCAGGGCCGCCGCATGACCCAAACGTCCGATCGCTCCCCCGTGCCGGGCCTGCCCGCGCGGGCCCACGTCCCGACCCTCGGGGGAATTTCCGGGATCGCCGAGGGCTACGACCTCATCCTGTGCGATGTCTGGGGCGTCCTGCACGACGGCACCGCCGCGCACCGGGGCGCCAGCGACGCGCTGATGCGCTTTCGCGCCCTGCCGGGGGCGGGCCGCCCGCGCCGGGTGGTGCTGGTCTCCAACGCGCCCCGCCCCTGGGCCGGGGTGCAGACGATCCTCGACGGGTTCGGCATCCCGCGCGAGGCCTACGACGCGATCCTGACCTCGGGCGACCTCACCCGCAAGCTGATCTCGGCGCATCCCGGGGAGCGCATCCACCATCTCGGCCCGGAGCGCGACGCCACGATCTTCGCGGGCCTCGACGTGACGCTGGTCCCGGCCGAGGCGGCGGACCGCGTGGTCTGCACGGGGCTGTTCGACGACACACGCGAGACGGCCGAGGATTACCGCGCGACGCTGGAGGGCCTGCGGGCGCGCGACGTGCCCATGCTCTGCGCCAATCCCGACCTCGTGGTGGAGCGCGCCGGTCTGCTGATCCCCTGCGCCGGGCTCGTCGCCGAGGCCTATGAGGCCCTCGGCGGCGGCGTGACCTATGCGGGCAAGCCGCACCGTCCGGTCTACGAGGCCGCCCTCGCCCTGGCGGGCACCCTCGACGGGCGCGAGGCGCCGGATCCCGCCCGAACCCTCGCGGTGGGTGACGCCCTGCGCACCGACATCGCGGGCGCGTCGGCCTTCGGCATTCCCAGCCTGCTGGTGGCGCGCGGCATCCATGCCGAGGAGCTCGGGGTCTCGGCCGCGCACGCGACCCTCGGCGACATCGCCGGATGGCTCGACGCCCAGGCGGTGCGGCCGGATGCGGTGATCGAGCGCCTCACCTGGTAATCAGGCGAACAGCGCGTCGATCTCGTCCTGGGCGACGGCCGGGCCGTTGAGCTGCGGGCCGTTGAGGATGAGGAGTTCCTTGCGGACCCGGCGCTCCACCTCCTCCGGGTCGATCCCACCTTCGTCGCGGGCCTTCACGGCGCTGGCGAAACGCGAGAGCCGACTCTCGAGCTGGCGCAGGGCCTCCACCACCTTGGCGATGCGCTGGCCGGTGATGTCCTGGAAGGTGCAGGCCTCGAAGATGTCGTTCATCCGCGCCTCGACGGCGGCGCGGTAGTTCTTGTCGTTCGGCAGGCCGAGAATCTCCTCGGCCGTGTTCATGATGGCGTTGGTGGCGCCGGCGGTGGCGGCCACCACGCTGCCGAGTTCCTCGTGGGCCATCGGCAGGCGATCGCGGGTGAGCTCGTTGGCGCGCAGCGCGGCGATCTCGTTGCGCAGGTGAGCGATGTAGTCCGCGATCTCCACCAGTTCACGGATCAACGAAGGCTGTTCCGGCGCGGGGCTGGACTTCCGCGCCTGCTTGGCCATGTGCATCGGTTCCGGCTCCCCGATCTCGTTCTTTCACAGCGGCCGAAACGGGCCCGCTCAGGCGCCGCAGACGGCTTCGATCTTGCTCTTCAGCGTGGCGGCGTTGAAGGGCTTGACGATGTAGTTGTTCACGCCGGCCTTCTTGGCCGCGATGACGTTCTCGGTCTTCGACTCGGCGGTGACCATGATGAACGGGGTGGTGCGCAGGGCTTCGTCGGCGCGCACGTGGCGCAGCAGCTCGTAGCCCGTCATCGGCTCCATGTTCCAATCGGAGATGACGAGGCCGTACTTGCGGTTCTTCAGGCGTGCCAGGGCGGCGGTGCCGTCGGAGGCGTCGTCGACCTCCTCGAAGCCGAGCTGCTTCAGGAGGTTGCGGATGATACGGACCATCGTCTGATAATCGTCGACGACGAGGATCGGCATGCCGAGATCGAGGGCCATGAGTCGGTGAGCTCCGTCGGGTGAGGGCCGATGCCTCGGGCACGGCGCCCCTGGAAAAGGGCCGGAGCGCCAAGGTTTCGTGCGCCCCTTGCAATTGAAACTACGCCGCATTGCATTGCGAAGCAGTTAACTGCGCGCCGGCGGGGTCCGGCGGGACCGATACGGCGTCCGCGCCTTGACAAGCCGGGACCGGTCGCCCCCTTCGGACGGCATGTCTTCCGTGACCGCAACGCCCGAACGCCCGTCCGAGACCGCCCCCGGGGCGTCGAGCCTCGACGCCTTCGCCCGCGCGACCCTGGCCGACCTCGATGCCCGCGCCCTGCGCAGGCGGCTCGTCGAAACCGCGCGGGGGCCCGGCCCGGCGGCCCGGCGGGGGGGGCGCAGCCTGGTGTCGTTCTCCTGCAACGACTATCTCGGCCTCTCCGACGATCCGCGCGTCGTCGCGGCGGGCCAGGAGGCGCTGGCGCGCTACGGCGCGGGGGCGGGCGCCTCGCGCCTGGTCACCGGCAACCACCCGGTGCTGGCGGCCCTGGAGGCGCGGCTGGCCGCACACAAGGGCACGGAAGCGGCCCTCGTCTTCGGCAGCGGGTACATGGCGAATCTCGGCATCGTTTCGGCGCTGGCGGGGCCGAAGGACCTCGTCCTCGTCGATGCGCTCGGACATTCCTGCCTGTTCGCGGGCGCGCAGGTCGCGGGCGCGACGATGCTGCGGTTCCGCCACAACGACGTCGCGCACCTGCGCGCGCTCCTGAGCGCCCGGCGCGGCCGGCACGAACGGGCGCTGATCCTCACCGAGCGGGTGTTCAGCATGGACGGGGACCGGGCCCCCGTCGAGGCGATCCTCCGCGTCGCGGCCGAACACGATGCCTGGACGCTGGTGGACGATGCCCACGGCCTCGGCGTGGTGGAGGCGGGCGTGCGCGCACCCCTCGAGATGGGCACGCTCTCGAAGACCCTGGGATCCTATGGCGGCTATCTCTGCGCCTCGCGGGCCGTGATCGACCTGATGACGAGCCGGGCGCGGAGCTTCGTCTACACCACCGGCCTGCCGCCGGCCTCGGCGGCGGCGGCGCTGCGGGCCCTGGAGATCGTCGAGGCGGAGCCCGAGCGGGCGGCCCGGCCCCTGGCCCTGGCGCGCCGCTTCGCCGCCCGCCTCGGCCTGCCCGAGGCCGCGAGTCCGATCGTACCCGTGCTGGTGGGGGAGGCGGAGACGGCCCTGGCGCTCTCGGCCGCCCTGGAAGCGCGCGGCTTCCTCGTCGTGGCGATCCGCCCGCCCACGGTCCCGGCCGGGACCGCGCGGCTGCGGGTGGCGTTCTCGGCGGCCCATTCGGTGGACCAGGTCGATGCCCTCGCCGAGGCCCTCGTCAGTCTCGGGATCGGGGAGGCACTGCGGGTCGAGCCGTGAGGCCGCGCCCGGTCCGACGTCGCGACGGACCGTCCGGCCGGTGCGGGATCAGGCTTGCCGGTCCCGCATGCGGCTCACCCGGGCCTGTGCCCGCCGGCGCTGGGCGGCGAAACCGATCCAGCGCGTGACGAGGGGGCCGCGCCGCCGGACGTGGACAGAGCCATCGGCCGCCGGGCCGGTGCCCTCGGGCGCGGAGGCGGTGAACCCCTCGCCGTCGGATTCCCCCTCCTGCGGAAGCGGCCGCGCCGAGATCCCCCGCGCATTGTCGTTGAAGGGCGTGGCCGCGCCGCCGAGGGACGCCGACCCGGTATCGGTTTTACCCATATCGGTTGCTTCGTCGTCGGCGACGACGTCGTAGAGTCGGATCTTGCGTGTTTCCGCGGTCATCATGCACATCGCTGGTTGTCGAGATCCAGCGCTGCCCGCGACGCGGACAGGCGACCTCGCCCCCACCCGAGCTTTTCGCAAAGCCCTGGATTCGTGCGCCACCATAAAGGATTACCTCAGCCGAGTGAGGCCGAGGCTTGGTCCGTGAGTCCAGAACTCTTGTCCTGGTGTCCCAAACCCGCGCGTCCCGCCCGAATTTCGAGCGGGGGCGCGGCCGTCACGCGGCGTGCGCCTCGCCCGCCGCGCGCTCGCGGGCCAGCTTGACCACGCTGACCTGGTCGACCTTGCCGGTCCCGAGCATGGGCACCCGGTCGAGCACCACCACCTCGGCGGGGATCGCGATGTCCGGGGCGCCCTTGCCCTTGGCGAAGGTCTGGTAGGCGGATCGCGTCGCGTCCGTGCGCTCCGTGAACAGCACCAGCCGCTCGCCCTTGCGGGCATCCGGTACGGCGGCGACCGCGCTCGGGGTATCCGGCCAGAGCTCGGCCGCGAGGGCCTCGACGCTGGCCAGCGACACCATCTCGCCGGCGATCTTGGCGAAGCGCTTGGCCCGGCCCTTGATGGTGACGAAGCCCTGGGCGTCGATGACGACGATGTCGCCGGTGTCGTGCCAGCCTTCCGGGGGTGCCTCGATGCTGCCGGGCCGCTCGGGCCGCAGGTAGCCCAGCATGATGTTGGGGCCGCGCAGGACCAAGCGCCCGCCCTCCTCGATGCCGGGCACGGGTTCCAGGCGCCACTCCTGGCCGGGCAGCAGGCGTCCCACCGTGCCGAAGCGGTTGAACATCGGCGTGTTCAGGGCGACCACCGGGCCGCACTCGGTGACGCCGTAGCCCTCCAGGATGCGCAGGCCGAACTTCTCGCCCCAGGTCTTGCGGGTGGCCTCCTTCACCGCCTCGGCCCCGGCCACGACGTAGCGCAGCGAACGCAGGTCGTAGGAATGCGCGGTCTTGGCGTAGCCGGCGAGGAAGGTGTCGGTGCCGAACAGGACGGTGGCGTTGGAGCCGTAGATGAGCTCCGGCACGATCCGGTAATGCAGCGGCGATGGATAGAGGTAGACCGGAACGCCCGAGACCAGGGGCAGCACCAGCCCCGCCGTCAGCCCGAAGGCGTGGAAGACGGGGAGCACGTTGAAGACCTTGTCGCTCGGCCCGAAGTCGATCCGGGCGGCGACCTGCGCGGTGTTGGCGAGCATGTTGCGGCTGGCGAGCACCACGCCCTTCGGCGTGCCCTCCGAGCCGGAGGTGAACAGGATCGCGGCCGGGTCGTCGCCGCCGCGGGTGACCAGGGGCGCGCGTCGGCTCAGGAAGCCGCGCAGCTTGTCGCCCGTCGTGATGCCGGCGCGGATGTCCTCGAGGTAGACGAGGGTGACGGCCTCCCCGATCGTCTCGACCAGGAGTCCGAGGCGGCCCTTCTCGATGAAGGCGCGGGAGGTCAGGATGGTGTCGACTTGCGCCGTCCTGCAGGCGGACAGGATGTTGGCGGCGCCCGCCGAGAAGTTGATCATCGCCGGCACCCGTCCGGCCGAGGCCAGGGCGAACAGGGTCACGGCCGCGCCGTTGGCGTTGGGCAGCATCACGCCGAGGGGCTTGCCCGGGGCGCCCAGCCCCTGGAGCTTTCGCCCCAGGATGTTGGCGCCCATGACGAGCCGGGAATAGCTCAGGGTGCCGGTGGGGTCCTCGACCGCCGTGCGGCGCCAGCCATGGCGGTCGCCCGCGTCGATGAGGGCCTGCATCAGGCCGCGGTCGATTCCGGAGGTGCGGAAGACGAGGTCGGACATGATCCCGTACAGCGCGGCGCCCGCCGCCTGCCGGCGGGCCTTGCCCCGGAGGGCCTGATCGACGTTAAGCGCCACCGGAGACAGGATCGTGACGGTGACCTTGGGCCACCAGCGCCGCTTCACCTGGGCCTTCGAGAGGCGCGAGAACACCGTCTTCTCCAGGCCCTCGATCTTCACCGGTACCACCATGGCGCCGGACTTGTCGGCGATGAGGCCGGCCCCGTCATAGACCTTCATCAGGCTCCCCGTGACGGTGAGGCGCCCCTCGGGGAAGATGATCAGGGTCTCGCCGCTCTTCACCGCGTTGATCAGCGTGCGGGTGGCGAGCGGCCGGGTCGGGTCCAGCGGCATCGCCTTCGTCATCGCCAGGAACGGCTTCACCCACCAGCGCTGCGCGATGCCGTGATCGACGGCGAAGACGGGCTCCTGGTCGAGGAGCGAGAGGGCCAGGGGCGCATCGAGGAAGGAGACGTGGTTGAGGGCGATGATGGCGTTCGGGCCGGCCTTCTCGACGTTCTCCAGACCGCGCACCTCCAGGCGGTAGAAGGCCCGGAACAGGATCGAGAGGAAGTCGCGGAACGGGCTCGTGGGCAGCACGGCCAGGATGACGACGCCCGCCACGAGGTTGAGCACCCCCAGCAAGGCGAGGAGGGCGGCCATCGACCAGCCGGCGCCCTGCAGCACGGCCAGCCCGAGGGCGCCCGTCACCATGAAGGCGGCGGTGAGCACGTTGACGGCGCCGATGACGCGGGCGCGCTTGTCCTTGTCGGTCCAGGCCTGCACGGCGGCGAAGGGCGGCACGATGTAGAGCCCCCCCGCCACCGCGAGGGCGAACAGGTCGAAGGTGACGCGCAGGCCCGTGCCGGTGGTCAGGAAGTCGAAGGCCCCGAGGGGCTCGCCGGAGACGGGCGGCAGATGCGCCACGGTCCAGGCCAGGTCGAGGCCGAAAGCACCCATGAGCAGGGCGCCGATGGGGGTGGGCAGCAGCACGATGCGGCCGCTGGCGAGCCAGGAGGCCAGCCCCGAGCCCACCGCGATCCCGATGGAGAACACCGCGAGCAGGGTGGTCACCACGGTCTCGGAGCCGTTGAGGCTCTGGCGCACGAGGACGGGGAGCAGCGACAGGATCACGGCGCCGACCAGCCAGAACCAGCTCACGATGAGCGAGCCGCGCCACAGGCGCGTATCGCGCCAGAGGTCGCGCAGGAGGGCGCCCGTGGAGCGGGCGACGTTCGGGTCGATGCGCAGCGTCGGCGCGGCCTCGCCGGTGGCGGGGATCGCCCGGGCCGAGAGCCAGCACAGCACGGCGAACGCCATGATCATCGTGCTGAAGGCCAGCGCGCCGCCGCCCATCGCCGTGGCCAGGCCCGCCACGATGGTGCCGAGCAGGATGGCGAGGAAGGTCGCGGCCTCGACGAGCGCGTTGCCGGCGGTGAGTTCGTCCCGGCGCAGGTGGTCGGGCAAGATGCCGTACTTGATCGGCCCGAACAGGGCCGCGATGGTGCCGAACAGGCCGAGCGCCACGAACAGCACCGGCACGGAATGCATCCAGAAGCCGATTGCCGCCGCGGCCGCGCCGAAGATCTCGGCGAATTTCAGCCGCTTGGCGATGAGGGCCTTGTCGTAGCGGTCGGCCATCTGGCCGCCGAGGCCGGAGAGGATGAAGAACGGGCCGATGAACACGGCGCCCGCCAGCGTCACCAGCATCGGCGAGCCGCCGCCCTCACCGCCGACCTTGAACAGGATCAGGAACACCAGGGCGTTCTTGAGGAAATTGTCGTTGAAGGCGGAGAAGAACTGGCACCAGAACAGGGGGGCGAACCGGCGGGTCGTCATCAAGGTCCGAAACATGGGGATCTCCTCGCACGACGCATGACTGCCCGCCCGACGCGATAGCGTCAAATGCTGAAGCACCCGTCATTTGTACGTTGTTCAAAATCTAGGCCTGGAGCGGAGCGGCCGCAACAGTGCTATTGCACAGCGTGCAATCGAGCGTGCGGGGCCGCACGGGGGAAGGATCGGGAACGATGGCGCGGACCGAAAAGCGGGGTACCGGCCCGCGCAGCGAGCACAACCGGGACGAGTTCCTGGCCCTGGTGACCCGCGCGGCCGAGGGCTTGGTCCGGCACGAGGGCCTGCGGGGCCTCGGCATGCGCCGGCTCGCCAGCACGATCGGCTACGCGCCGAACTCGATCTACAACGCGGTGGGGGATCTCGACGCGGTGGTCCTGCGGGTCAATGCCCGTACTCTGGAGCGGCTGCACGCGACCCTCACGGCGGCGGTGCGGCCGGAGGCATCGCCCCGGGCCAACGCGCTCGCCGTGGCCGATGCCTACCTCGCCTTCGTCGCGGCGGATCCGCAGGTTTGGAGCCTCGTCTTCGAGCACCAGATCGCGCCCGACGCGGTCTTCCCGGACTGGTATGCGGGCGCCCTGGCCCGCGCCACCGACCTCGTCGACGCGGTGCTCCGGCCGATGATCCCGGATCCCGACGAGCGCCGGCAGGCGGTGGCGACCCTGTGGGCGGGCCTGCACGGGCTCGCCTCCCTCTCCACCTCGCGCAAGCTCGCCGTGCTGACGCCGGAATCGCCCCGCGACCTCGCGCGACTCCTTGTGGGCCGGTTCCTCGGAGCGGGGGAGCCGGACTGATCAGCCGGGGGGCGCGCTCCGCCGGGTGCGCAGGCCGCGGAAGACGGCGGGATGGGGGTCGTTGAGCCCCTGCGGAACGGGGGCTTCGAGGGCCGGGAAGGAAGGGGGCGGCGGGATCTCGGCCACCCGCGCGATCTTGCGCGCGGCCTGTCCGGGCCTCGCGCGTCGCGCCGCCGGCTTACGGGAGGGAACGAGCGCCAGGATGCCGAAGGCCACGAGGCAGGCGAGCCCGATCCCGACCGTGTGCCAACTCGGCTCGGGCGCGAGCATCAACGTGCCGAGGCCGTAGAGGGCGAAGGCACAAGCGACATTCCGGACTGAGAGCGGATCGGTGTGCATCGCACAATCATGGCCCCGGGGCCCTCACGAACCCGTGAACACCATGTGCGCAACTGCGCCGATCCCCTCCGGCGTCGGAGTCGCGCGGCGACGGGTCCGCCCGAACCGCGAGACGGGGCCCGGATCACCGGGCCCTCTCGTTTCAGGATAGGCCGAGCCTGCGGATCGGGGTCGGCCCCCGGCGATCAGCGGCTGCCGGCGCCGGACTTCATGCCGGCCGCGCCCGGCGAGGAGCCCGAACCGGCATCGTTCGCGCCCGTGCTGTTCGCGGTGCCGGAGCGGCCGGTCGAGCCCGTCGTGGCGCCCATCTCGTGGCCCGGTGCGTGTCCGGAGGCACCGGTGGTGCCGTACTGAGACCCGTTCTGCTGCGTCTCCTGGACCGGCGCGTTGTTGGCCGAGCCCGGTCCCGCGCCGGCGGCGAGGGCGGCCGTGCTGAGGGCGAGCGTAGCGGCGACGGCGAGTGTGACGGCTTTCATGAAGAACTCCTTGCACCACGGCATGCGGGGCCCAACAACGTGCGCCCGGCGGCAAGCGTTCCCGGCCGGATGCGCGCGGCGGGATGGCTGCGTGGTCTGAAAGCACGCGGGATCGCAGTGCGACGAGACCGGGACGATCTTTCGGCCGGTGGCGAACAAGCGTCGTTCGCCGGGTGGTTGCTTCGCGCCGCGCCACCTGATCCCGGCAGTAATGACATCCCAGAAGGAACGACTTTCGGCAGGAATTACGGCGCGGCGTCCTGCGCCTCTCGGTAGGCACGGCCATGCGCCACGTAGCCCTCGACCACCCGGGCCATCATCGTGCGCTTGTCCGCGTCGAGGGGCCCGAGGATGCGGGCGGGGCGCCCGCCCCAGAGATGGCCCCCCTCCAGGAGCTGACCCGGATCGGTGGTGGCGCCGGCCGCGAGCAGCACGTCGTCGGCCACCACGGTGCCGGGGGCGACGACGCAGCCGATCCCGATGAGGCTGCGGGCGCCGATGCGGCAATCGGAGAGCCGGACATTGTGCCCGATGGTGGTGTCGCGCCCGAGGACGACGCCCTCGCCCCGCGTGCGGATGACGCTGTTGTCCTGGATGTTGGTGTTGGCGCCGACCACGATGGGGCCGACCTCCGCCTGCAGGTCGCAGGAGAACAGGATCGTCGACCCGGCCCCGAGGGCGATGCGGCCGCGCAGGCGCGCGGTGCGGGCGACGAAGACGCTCGGCTCCGGCAGCGGTTCGTCGGCGGGCGGTGCGGGCGGCAGGTCGCCGGAGGCCTCCCGCAGGCGTTCGGCCCGCTCGGCGATCTCCGGCCCGGAGACCGGGCGCACGGGTTTGGCGGGGCTCCCCGCATAGGCGAAGCCGGTGGCCAGATGCGCCCGGGGAAACACCGTGGCGCCGGCCTCGATCAGCACGCCGTCCTCCACGCGCGCGCCGTCGAGCACGATGACGTCGTCCTCGATCACCACGTCCGAGCCGACGGTGCAGGCATGCACCACGGCGTTGCGGCCCACCGTCACCCGGTCGCCGACCTCCGTGGGGTAGGTGTGGGTGGCGATGTGCACGGTGGAGCGGTGCCCGAGCCAGAAGCGCTCGCCGATGGTCACGCGGTTCCCGTCGGCGCGGATCACGCTGTGGTCGCCGAGCCAGGCCTGCGCCCCGAGGGTGGCGTCGCCGATCACCGTGCTCGCGCGACCGCACCAGACCGGGCGGGCCGAGAAGACGGGCAGGACGCCGTCATGGGGCAGGATCAGCTCTGGCGTCACGGCGGACACGTCCTTCGCAGCCCGGTGGCGTCGCCGGGCGTTCGGGGGCATAGAGCGCCCGAGTGGGCAGGTTCGGGGAACCCCGTCAAGGTTTTCCGGCCCGGTCAAGCGTTTATCGCCCGGGCGCGGAGCCGCGCGGGCGCCGGTTCGAAGGGGGAGAGCATGCCCGATATCCGCATCCAGAGCGCCCCCTTCGACGCGAGCGCCGAGATCGCCGCCCTCACCCGCGAACTCGGGGGCCGGGCGGGGGCCATCGTCACCTTCACGGGCCTGTGCCGCGACGAGGGCGGACGGCTCAACGGCCTCGAACTCGAGCATTACCCCGGGATGGCGGAGGCCGAGATCGCGCGCGTGGTCGAGACGGCGCGGGCGCGCTGGCCGCTCCAGGGGGTGCGCGTGATCCACCGCCACGGACTCGTGGCGCCGGGCGACGGCATCGTCCTCGTGGTCACCGCGTCGAGCCACCGGGTCGCGGCCTTCGAGGCCGCGAGCTTCCTCATGGACTACCTGAAGACGCGGGCGCCCTTCTGGAAGCGCGAGCACCTCGCCGACGGCACCACCGGCGGCTGGGTCGAGGCGACGGAGGCCGACGACGCGGCCGCCGCGCGCTGGGCCTGAGACGCGACGTTCGCGAAGGCCGGCCCGACGCGCCGGGCGCCTGCGCGAACCGGATGGCCGTCGCCACGGGGTGAGCGGGATCGAGGGTTCGTGGAGCAGACCGGATCCGGTTGATCGCTGCGGGGCCGCGCCCGCAACGCGCTCCACGATCGAACCGGGGTTGTCGGTCGGCCCCCCCTCGTTCTTGCGGGAGGCTTCCGCCGCCCCCTCTCCCCAAGAACCCGCGTCAGTCGTCTCGACCGCGTGAGTCACTCATCCGGACGCCGCGTCAGACGTATCGCAGGTTGCTGCGCGTCAGCTGGCTGACGGACGCGCAGCCCATCAACCGCATGTCGCGCTCGATTTCGGATCGCATCAGGTCGAGCGCACGCTCGACGCCGGGTTGCCCGGCGGCGGCGAGGGGGAACAGGTAGTAGCGACCCAGGCCGACCGCCTTCGCCCCGAGCGACAGCGCCTTCAGGACGTGCGTGCCGCGCTGAACGCCCCCATCCATGATTACGTCGATCCGGTCTCCGACCGCATCCACGATCTCCGCGAGCTGGTCGAAGCCCGTGCGCGAGCCGTCGAGCTGGCGTCCGCCGTGGTTCGACAGCACGATGCCGGTGCAGCCGATCTCGACCGCGCGCTTGGCATCCTCCACCGACATCACGCCCTTCAGGCAGAACTGGCCGCCCCATTCCCGGACCATGGCGGCCACGTCGTCCCAGGACATGCTGGGATCGAGCATCTCGGTGAAGTAGCGGCTGATCGAGAGGGCGCCGCCGCCCATGTCGACGTGACCGTCGAGCTGCGGCAGCTTGAATCCCTCGTGGGTGAGGTAGTTGATCGCCCAGGCGGGCTTCATCGCGAATTGCAGCATGCCCGCCATGGTCAGGCGGAACGGGATGGAGAAGCCCGTCCGCTTGTCGCGCTCGCGGTTGCCGCCCGTGATGCTGTCGACCGTCAGCATCATCACCTGGATGCCGGCCTGCTTGGCGCGCGCCATCATCGCGCGGTTCAGGCCGCGGTCCTTGTGGAAGTAGAACTGGTAGACCTGCGGACCGCTGCTGATCCGGCGCGCCTCCTCGAGGCTCACCGTCCCGAGGGACGAGACGCCGAACATCGTTCCGAACTTGCCGGCCGCAGCGGCGACGGCCCGCTCGCCCTGGTGGTGGAACAGCCGCTGCAGGGCGGTCGGCGAGCAGTAGACCGGCATGGCGAGCCTCTGGCCCATCACCGTCACCGACATGTCGATCTCGCGTACGCCCCGCAGGACGTTCGGCACGAGCTGGCAGGTCTCGAAGGCGGTGGTGTTGCGCCGGTAGGTCACCTCGTCATCGGCGGCGCCGTCGATGTAATCGAAGATCGGCCCCGGCAGGCGGGACTGCGCCATGCGGCGGAAATCGTGAAAGCTGTGGCAGTTCCTCAGGCGCATCGTGCGTCTCCGCGGGCGCGTGGCGCCATCGCCGAATGAAGGGGGGAACGGGGACGCCGAAGCGCCCCCGGCTTGCCGGGCGGCAATCGTTCCCCGTCGCATCGCGACGGGAAGCGGCTCCGAACCGGTGTCCTGACGCGCGCGCTCACACCGAACCGGCATCCGCTTCGGTGGGCGACGCCCTCGCGGGTGAGCGCCGGGACCATGGCCGCGAAGAGCGGCACCTGGGCCTGGAGCATCACCCGCATGCCGACGAGGCCGGCCGAGCACGATCGCGTGGAAGAAGACATAGCGCAGGACCTTCGCCGCGCCGCCATACCATTGCGTCGCGGTGGAGGCGACCACGATCGAATGCACGTCGATCATCTTGCCCAGCTCGGACACCGTGGTCCCGGTCCGGGTCCGAACACCAACGGAGACCATGGCGGGCGCGACCGAATCTTCACCCTCGGCGCGGGCCGCCGGACCGACATGGGAACCCAAGCGTGGCTGGAGACATCCCCCACCCGGGACGAGCCGGCTGCGCCGCGCTCCAGACCCCTTCAAGACGCCGCGCACGAGGGACAGGCTCCCGCATGCGCGGGACGCCGCCAGGAGCCGAATCCGCCCATGCCCGCCCCCTTCCAGAGCCCCGACGCCGCCGGCCCGCGCCCGCGCGGCTGGTCGCACGCCGTCTCCGGCATCGCCGTCGTGGCCTTCATCGCTCTGCTGGCCATGGCCTGGATGGCAGCCTCGACCCTGCTCCTCGTCTTCGCCGGCATCCTGCTCGGGGTCTTCCTCGACGGGCTGACCCGGCTGCTCGGCCAGGTGATGCCCGCGAGCCGGGGCCTGCGGCTCAGCCTCGTCAGCCTCGTGCTCGCCGGCCTCACCCTCGGCCTCATCGCCTTCGGGGGCGCCACGATCGTGCAGCAGGGGCGCGACCTCGGGCAGACGGTGGCGGCCCAGGCCGGCACCGTGCGCGACAAGCTCAAGGCTTACGGCATCGACGTGCCCGAGATCGCGGCGCCGAAGGGCGGCGAGGGGCAGGATGCCGAACCCAAAGCCCACGGGGACACGGATTCGGGCGACAAACCGGCCGACGCGTCCGGTGCGTCCGACCAGAAGCGCGGCGGCCTCGCGGGCCTCGCCTCCGGCGCGATGAAGAGCCCGGGCTCGCTCCTCTCGGATGCCGGCAGCGTGCTCGGACCCGCGGCCACCGTGGTCATCGGCCTGTTCAACGCGCTCGGCAACACCCTCGTCATCGTCTTCCTGGGGCTGTCGGTGGCCGCCGACCCGGGCGCCTACCGCGACGGCCTCGTGCGCTTCGTGCCCCCGAAGCACCGGGACCGCGCCACGGCCCTTCTGGACGGCATGGGCGAGACCCTGCGGCACTGGCTGTTCGGCCAGCTCATCACCATGGCGGTGATCTTCCTGTGCACCTGGGCCGGCCTCGCCTTCCTGGGGATCGGCGGCGCCCTCATTCTCGGGCTCCAGGCCGGGCTCCTCGCCTTCATTCCCACCATCGGCCCCCTGATCGCCGGCGTGGTGATCGTGCTGGCGTCCCTCGCCTCCGGCACCACGGCGCTCCTCGGGGCACTCGGCGTCTATCTCGCGGTGCAGACCCTCGAGAGCTACGGGCTGACGCCCTTCATCCAGAAGCGGGCCCTCGACATTCCCCCGGCCACGATCTTCGCGGGCCAGCTCGTGCTCGGCGTGATCTTCGGGCTCTGGGGCATCGCGCTCGCCCTGCCGCTGATGGCGGTGGCGAAGGTGCTGCTGGCCCAGCTCTACATCGAGGACACCCTGCACGAGGAGGCGGAGGGGTGAAGGCCGCCCCTCACTCGTCCATCAGCGGGTGCAGGTCGCGGACCATGGTCTTGAGGCGCTCGTCGAGGACGTGGGTGTAGATCTGCGTCGTCGAGATGTCCGCGTGGCCGAGCAGTTCCTGGACGATGCGCAGGTCCGCGCCGTTCTGCAGGAGGTGGCTGGCGAAGGCGTGGCGCAGCACGTGCGGGCTCACCCGGTCGGCCCTGAGGCCCGCGGCCGCTGCCATGCCCTTGAGGTCGCGGGCGAAGGATTGCCGGGTCAGATGCCCGCTCTCGCTGTCGGCCGGAAACAGCCAGGGGCCATCCGTGGTCAGGTTGGCGAGGTGGTCGCGCATGGCGCCCCGCGCCACCTCGGTGAGGGGCACCAGCCGCTCGCGCCCGCCCTTGCCCTTGACCACGAGGTAGCGCTCCCGCGTGGAGGCCGCCGCGCGGGGCAGGGCGATGAGTTCGGAGACGCGCAGGCCCGTCGCGTAGAGGAGTTCGATCAGGCAGAGCATGCGCGTGCCCCGCGCGTCGACCTTTGCCGCGTTCCCGCTCTCGCCGTCCCTTGCCGCGCCATCTCTGGCCGCGCCGTTTCCCGCCGCCCTGTCGCGCGCCGTGGCCAGCAGCCGGTCGACCTCGGCCACCGAGAGCACCTTGGGCAGCGCCCGCACCCGGCGCGGGCCCCCGATCGGCGCGCTCGGGTCGTCCTCGGCGAGTCCTTCCGCGTAGAGGAAGCGGTGGAAGCCCCGGATGCAGGAGAGCCGCCGCGCCGCGGAGGCCGCCGAGAGGCCGCGCGTCTCGAGGTCGGCGAGGTAGGCGCGCAAGGGGGCCGCCTCCATCGCCACGGGGTCGTGCCCGCCCCGCGCCAGGGCGCCGAGGTAATCCGCGAGGTCGCGCCGGTAGGCGGCCAGGGTGTTGAGGGCCGCGCCCCGCTCGGCGGCGAGCATGTCGAGGTAGTCCCGGATCAGCGCCTCGCCCGGTTCGAGGGGGGGCGTCGGGGCGGGCGGTGCGCCGGCCTCCGTCACCGGTTCTGCGGCTGGAGCTTCGCGGCGGGAATGGTCACGCTCATCTCGCGCGGGGTCGGCACCACCAGGGTCGCCAGCGCGAACATCCCCGCGAAGGCGAGGCCGCCCAGGATGGCGAGGGTGGCGAGGAAACGGAACAGGGTCGGCACTCGGACGAACCTCGATCGTGCGGCGCTGGTGACGGAGTGCGCCTCGGGGGCCAGATGGCTTCAGGGACAGCGGGGCTGACGGCAAGCTTGGGGTTGCATCACGCGCGGGCATGAATGGCAATGACTTCATGGCCACAGGCGCCGCCGCATTCCGGCGCGGGTGGCCGTCCGGACGCTTCGCCCGCACCGGAAAACGCGCTAAGACCCGCCCGACAATGTGTAGATGCCCGTGATGACCGTAGTCCCTCCTGCGGGCGGCGACCCGCCCCCCGGTGACCCGCCGATCGAATTGCGACTGCGCCGTGCCCTCGGGCACCGCTCGATCGTGCTCGTCGGCCTCATGGGCGCGGGCAAGAGCACCGTGGGCAAGCGCCTCGCCACGCGCCTCGGCCTCATGTTCAAGGATGCCGACAACGAGATCGAGACGGCGGCCAAGCTCACGATCCCCGACATCTTCGCGATCTACGGCGAGCCGAGTTTTCGCGATGGCGAGGAGCGGGTGATCGCCCGGCTGATGCGCGAGGGGCCCCTGGTGCTCGCCACCGGCGGCGGCGCCTTCATGCGCGAGACCACGCGCGCGCGCATCGCCGAGGGCGGCGTCTCGATCTGGCTCAAGGCCGAGCTCGACGTGCTGATGCGCCGGGTGCGCAAGCGCGGCGGGCGCCCGCTCCTCCAGACCGAGGATCCGGAGGAGACCCTGCGCCAGCTCATGGCCCAGCGCCATCCCGTCTACGCCACCGCCGACGTGGAGGTGATCTCCCGCGACGTCGCCCATGACCGGGTGGTGCAGGACGTCATGGAAGCCCTCGACGCCTACCTGAATGCCCTGAAGCCAGGAATCGCCGCCCAGTGACCGACCGCCTCACCGTGGCCGTGCCCCTCGACCAGGGGCGCGCCTACGACATCCTGATCGGACGCGGCCTCCTCGACGAGGCCGGCCGGCACGTCGCCGCCCTCGGGGCCAGGGCGGCGGTCATCGTCTCGGACACCAACGTGGCCGCGCTCTATGCCGACCGCCTGCGCGCGAGCCTGGAGGCGGCGGGCCTGCGCTCGGGCCTCGTCACCGTGGCGCCGGGCGAGGCCTCGAAGGCCTACGCCACCTACGCGCAGGTCTGCGACGGGCTCCTCGCCCAGAAGGTCGAGCGCAACGACCTCGTGGTGGCGCTCGGCGGCGGCGTCGTCGGCGATCTCGCCGGCTTCGCGGCCGCCACCCTGCGGCGCGGGGTGCGCTTCGTGCAGGCGCCGACGAGTCTGCTGGCCCAGGTCGATTCCTCGGTGGGCGGCAAGACCGGCATCAACTCGCCCCACGGCAAGAACCTCATCGGCGCCTTCCACCAGCCCCGGCTCGTGCTCGCCGACACGGCCACCCTCGACACCCTGTCGGAGCGCGAGATGCGCGCGGGCTACGCGGAGGTGGCCAAGTACGGCCTCATCAACGATGCGGCCTTCTTCGACTGGTGCGAGGCCCACTGGGCCGGCATCTTCGCCGGCGGGCCCGAGCGCGACGAGGCGGTGGCGATCTGCTGCCGCGCCAAGGCCGGGGTGGTCGTGCGCGACGAGCGCGAGGACGGCGAGCGGGCCCTCCTCAACCTCGGCCACACCTTCGCCCATGCCCTGGAGCGCCTGACGGCCTACGAGTCCGCGCGCCTCGTTCACGGCGAGGCGGTGGCGATCGGGCTGGCGCTCGCCTTCCGCTTCTCCGCCCGCCTCGGCCTCTGCCCGGGCCAGGATGCGGGCCGCGTCGCCAACCACCTCGCGCTGGCCGGCCTGCCGACCCGGCTCCAGGCGGTGCCGGGCGGCTGCGGCGACGCCGAGGCCCTGGTGGAGGCCATGGCCCAGGACAAGAAGGTCCGCGACGGCGCGCTCACCTTCATCCTGGCCCGCGGCATCGGGCTGAGCTTCATCGCCCCCGGCATCGATCGGGCGGAGGTCCGTGCCTTCCTGAACGATGAACTGAGCGCCGCGTGAGCGTCGGCCCGCAGATCTCCCGGAATCGGCAGGCTTCCCAGGCGCGGCATCCTTGCCGGGATCGAAGGTATCCGTGAGCGAATCCGAGATCGAGACCCTGCGCCGCCGCGTGGCCGCGCTGGAGGCCGAGGTCGCGCACCTGCGCGCGCAGCCGGCGGGGCAGGGAACGCGCGAGGCGGAGCTGCGCCTCATCACCGACGCGCTGCCCATCCTCGTGGCCTATGTCGACCGGGACTATCGCTACCGCTTCAACAATCGCCACTACGAGACCTGGTTCGGGCAGGGCGTCGAGGCCCTGACCGGCCTCCACGTGCGCGCGGTGCTCGGCCCCGATGTCTTCGCGCAGCGCCAGCCCTTCATGGAGCAGGCCCTGGCCGGCGAGACCGTCGCCGTCGACGGCGTCCTGCCGGACCGCGACGGCCGGCTGCGGGCCTGCGCCATCCAGTACATCCCGCGCCGGGACGCGGCCGGGACGGTGGAGGGCTTCTTCGTGCTCGCCATCGACGTGGACGAGCGCCGGGCGGCGGAAAGCCGTCGGATCGCGGTGGCCGAGCTCGGCGACCGCCTGCGCGACCTCGACGACACCGCCGAGATCGCCTTCGCGGCCTCCGAGATCCTCGGCACCACCCTCGGGGTCAGCCGGGCCGGCTACGGCACCATTGATCCCGTGGCCGAGACGATCCTGATCGAGCGCGACTGGAACGCGCCCGGCATCCGGAGTCTCGCCGGAACCCTGCATTTCCGCGATTACGGCTCGTATATCGAGGATCTGAAGCGCGGCGAGACCGTGATCTGCGCCGATGCGACCGAAGATGCGCGTACCGCCTCCGGCGCCGAGGCCCTGAAGGCGATCAGCGCGCAATCCTTCGTCAACATGCCGCTCACCGAGCATGGCGGCTTCGTGGCCCTCCTGTACCTCAACCACGCCACCGCGCGGTCCTGGTCGTCGGAGGAACTCGCTTTCATGCGCAACGTCGCCGAGCGCGTGCGCGCGGCCACCGAGCGCAGCCGCGCCACGGCCGCGCGCAGGGCCAGCGAAGCGCAGTTCCACGCCTTCGCGCAGGCGATCCCCATCCATGTCTGGGCCGCCTCGGCGGAGGGCGCCCTCGATTGGTTCAACGAGCAGGTCTACGCCTATAGCGGCGCCGCGCCGGGCACCCTCGACGGCGCGGCCTGGGCCGATCTCGTCCACCCCGACGACCGCGCGACGGTGATCCGGAGTTGGGGCGAGGCGCTGGCCGGCGGACATTCCTACGAGGTCGAGATTCGCATCCGGCGCGGCGATGGCGACCACCGCTGGTTCCTGGTCCGGGCCGAGCCGATCCGGGCCGATGACGGCGCCATCCTGCGCTGGGTCGGCACGAACACCGACATCGAGGACCGCAAGGCGGCGGCCACCGAACTCGCGCGCCTCAACGCGGGCCTGGCGCGACAGGTCGCGCACCGCACCCGCGAGCGCGACCGGATCTGGGAGACCACCACCGATCTGATGGGCACCGCCGGGCTCGACGGCTACCTGAAGGCCATCAACCCGGCCTGGACGCGGACCCTGGGCTGGGACGAGGACACCCTGCTCGGCCAGCCCTTCGCCGTGCTGATCGACCCGGGCGATCACGCCGAGACGGCGGAGGTGGTCGCGCGCCTGGGGCGGGGCGAGACCGTGACCGGGTTCGTCGACCGCCTCCTCGCCCGGGATGGCAGCCAGCGCATCGTGATGTGGACGGCCGAGCCCGACGGCGAGATCTTCACCATCATCGGGCGCGACATCACCGAGCAGCGCCGCACCGAGGAAGCCCTGCGGCAATCCCAGAAGATGGAGGCGGTGGGCCAGCTCACCGGCGGCCTCGCCCACGACTTCAACAACCTGCTCACCGGCATCTCGGGCGGCCTCGAACTGCTCCAGACCCGGATGGCGCAGGGCCGGCTGACCGACCTCGACCGCTACATCAACGCGGCCCAGGGCGCGGCCAAGCGCGCCGCCGCGCTCACCCACCGCCTGCTCGCCTTCTCCCGGCGCCAGACCCTCGACCCGAAGCCCACCAACGTGAACGGCCTCATCGGCGGCATGGAGGAGCTGGTGCGCCGGACGGTGGGCCCCGCCATCGCCATCGAGGTGGTGGGGGCGGCCGGCCTGTGGTCCGCCCTGGTCGACCCCAACCAGCTCGAGAACGCCCTCCTGAACCTCTGCATCAATGCCCGCGACGCCATGCCGGAGGGCGGCCGCATCACCATCGAGACCGCCAACAAGTGGCTCGATGCCCGTGCCGCCCGGGAGCGCGACCTGGAGCCCGGCCAGTACCTCTCGCTCTGCGTCACCGACACCGGCACCGGCATGACCCCGGAGGTGATCGCCCGCGCCTTCGATCCGTTCTTCACCACGAAGCCCATGGGGGAGGGCACGGGCCTGGGCCTGTCCATGATCTACGGCTTCGCGCGCCAGTCCGGCGGTCAGGTGCGGATCTACTCCGAGGTCGGCCAGGGCACGACGGTCTGCCTCTACCTGCCGCGCCATTACGGGCAGGCGGAGGAACGGGAGGGGCAGGCGGACCTCGGCCGCGCACCCCGCGCCGAGCAGGGCCAGACGGTGCTCATCGTCGACGACGAGCCCACCGTGCGCATGCTGGTGACGGAGGTGCTGGAGGACCTCGGCTACACCGCCATCGAGGCCGCCGACGGGCCGGCCGGCCTCAAGGTGATGGAGTCGGACGTGCGCCTCGACCTCCTCGTCACCGATGTGGGCCTGCCCGGCGGCATGAACGGCCGCCAGATGGCGGATGCCGGCCGCGTCCTCCGGCCGGGCCTGAAGGTGCTGTTCATCACGGGCTATGCCGAGAACGCGGTGCTGGGCAACGGCTACCTGGAGCCCGGCATGCAGGTGCTCACGAAGCCCTTCGTGATGGAGGCGCTGGCGTCGCGGATCCGGGAGCTGATCGCGGACAGCTGAGGAAGCGTCCGCGCCTCCGCATCCGGGCGCCGGCGCAGGGTCCGCGGCGGCGCCAGGCCTGCGCAGGCGACGGGCGACCGGGGTCGAGCCCCGAGCCGCCTCGACCCCGGTCGCCTCGCCGGTGTAGAACCGCAGGCGTCGGGTGCCGGCCCGAGCGGTGGGCTGCCCCTCGATCAACCTGCGGGCGGGGGAGCGGAACCGATCGATGCTGCTTGACGCCTCGACCCTGCTGCTGGTGACGATGCTGCTGACCTTCATGGTCGGGAGCCTGTTCCTGCTGTCCTGGAGTCAGGCGCGGCACGTCCATGCCCTGGCGATCTGGGGCGTCGCCCACATCACGGGCGCCCTGGCCTCCGCCCTGCTCGCCCTGCGCGGCGTCATCCCCGACTGGGTCTCGATCGGCGTCGCCAACGGCGTGATGATCGGCGCCTACGGCTTGATCTGGGCGGGCACCCGGGCCTTCGAGGGCCGTGGGGCGCGTCCCGCCGTGGTGGCGGTGGCGGTCGCGCTCTGGTGCGTCGCCTGCTTCATCCCCGCTTTCTACGCGTCGCTGCCCGCCCGGGTGATCCTGGCCTCCGGGCTCGCCGGGGGCTTCTGCCTCCTGGCCGCGCGGGAGTTCTGGCGCGCGCGGGCCGAACCGCTGATGTCGCGTTATCCCGGGATCGCCCTGCTGCTCCTCTACGCGGCCGCCTACTGGATCCGCGTGCCCCTCGCCCTCGTATCGCCGCCGCAAACCGGGCCGAACTCGCTCCAGAGCCCCTGGCTGACGATCCTGTGCCTCGTCGGCATGCTGTTCACCCTGGCCATCGCCTTCGTGTTCATGTCGCTGACGAAGGAGCGCGCGGAGCACCTGCAGCGGCGAGCCGCCGACACCGACGCGCTCACCGGCGTCCTCAGCCGCCGGGCCTTCGTGTCCCGGGCGGAGGCCGTCCTCGCGCACGGGGGATCGGCCGTCACCCTGCTGCTGTTCGACCTCGACCATTTCAAGCGCATCAACGACGTGCACGGCCATGCCGTGGGCGACGGCGTCCTCGTCGGGTTCTGCCACACGGTGGCGCATCTGCTGCCGGAGGGGGCGGTCTTCGGCCGGATGGGCGGCGAGGAGTTCGCCTGTCTCCTGGAGGGTCCGACTCCGGACGAAGCCCTGGCCCAGGCGGAGTTCCTGCGCCGGGCCGTGGCGCGGATCGCCGTGCCGGAACTGTCGCGCCTCACCGTGAGTGTCAGCATCGGGCTGGCGAGCACCGAGGGCCGGCTGGCGCCGGCGGCCCGCAGCCTCGATGCGCTGCTCAGCCTCGCCGATGCCGCGCTCTACCGCGCCAAGCGGACCGGGCGGGGACGCAGCGAGTCCGCCCCGCCGGTGCGCCGGGTGGCGTGAGGGCGCCGACCCTTCACCCCGGCCCGTACCCCGCCCGGGGCGCGCTTACGGGGCCTTGGGGGCCGGAGCCACGGCGGGCGCCGCGGCCGTGCGCTCGATCTTGGCGCCCTCGCGCAGCTTCAGGATCAGGTCCTGCTGCGCCTTGCGGGTGATGTACTGGTCCACCTGCTCCCGCATCTCGTCGAAGGTCGGCACCGGCTTGGTGCGCTTCTCCTCGAGCTTGATCACGTGCCAGCCGAACTGGGTCTTGACCGGATCCGAGACCTGGCCGGCATTCATCTTGAAGGCGGCCTCGGCGAAGGGGGCGACCATGCGCTCCTTGGTGAACCAGCCGAGGTCGCCGCCCTCGGTCTTCGAGCCCGGATCCTTCGAGACCTCGGCCGCGACCTTGGCGAAATCCTCGCCGTCCTTGATGCGCGCCGCGATCTTCCGGGCCTCGTCCTCGCTCTCCACGAGGATGTGGCGGGCATGCACCTCCTCCTCGGGCTTCATCGCCTTGACGGTCTGTTCGTAGAGGGCCTTGGCCGCCTCCGGGGTCGCGGCCTTCTTGGCCTCGCGCTCCAGGTACTCGTCGAGGAGGAGCTTGTCCTTGAAGTAGGCGAGCTTGCGCTGGAAGTCGGGCGAATCGCCGATCTTGGCCGCGTCCGCCGCCTGGGCCCCGACCTTGAGGTCGATCATGTAGTCGACGAGCAGGTTCTTCTTCTGCGCGTCGTCCACCCCCGGCAGCGAGAGGGCGGGATCCTCACCCGCGATGGCGAGGTCGCCGGCGGTGATCGCCGCACCGTTCACCTTCGCGACCACGGTCTCGGGCGCCACGGGCGCGGCGGCGGGGGCCGCCGGCGTCGCGGCGGGCGCCTGGGCGCGTGCGGCGGAGGCCAGGGGCAGCCCCAGGGCCAGGGCGACGGCGCCCGTGCGCAGCAGACGTGAGCGCAGGAGATGTGAGCGCAGGAGACCTGAACGCGAGGGAAGCTTGGTCATCGTCATCGAGGCGTCCTTGGGAGCGCCGCCCGTCGGCCCGGCCGAAGGTGTTCGCATGGGGCGGTCGAGAGGGATGCGCGGCCGGCAGCCGTCGCTGGTCCGGCCGCGACATCAGGTGGCGTGCGGGCGTGGCGAAGGCAAGCGCGGCCATCCGGCCGGATCACCGATTTCGCGCAATTGCGATCCGTTCCCCGCAGGGGCCGTTAACGCCCCCGCGACTAGGCTCGAGGCGCTCATTCTCGGGAGGTAGCGATGCGGAGGGGTCAGGTCATCGGCGCGGCCCTGCTCGTCCTGGCGCTCGGCGCGGCCGACGATGCCGAGGCGCGGGGACGGGGCGGACGCGGAGGATCGCGGGGCGGCGTCGTGCTGGTCTCCACGGGAAGTGCCGCCGCCGTGGCGGCCTCCCCCCGTTCCGGCTCGGATCAGGCCGCGCGCGAGCCCCGCCTGCGCCCCGTCGGTCCCGTGACCGCGCCGGCCCCGCTCCAGCGCGAGGTCCGGGCCGCCGAGCCGTGGTGCTCCAACCGGCGTGTGGTCGGCACCGGCACCGGGTTCTGCGTCATCAACTGAGCGGCCGGTTCCGAGCCCCTCCGCCGAATCCGGCGCGGCGACGGCACGGTGCGCTTTCTACGGTGAGCTTTCTTGGGAAAGGTCGCCGAAAGCGTGACCGTGATGGTGCCGGCCGCCCTCGGATTCTGTACGCAGGACCCGATTTCGGCTCATCGTTCGGGACACGCATCGGTCATGCAGGAACCCCGGGGGACGCCGAGGACGCAATCGGGGTCCAGGCCTCCTCTGCGCCTCGCTTTCGTGGGCTGGGGCGCCATCGCGCGGCGGACGATCCAGCTACTCGCGGCGCGGGCGAGCGACGTCGTCCTCGTCGGTGTCGGGACACGGGAGAAGCCGACCGGAGGCGCTGCGCTTCCCGCCGGAACCGTCTGGATGCCCGAGCCCCGGGCTTTGACGGACCTGGGATTGGACATGGTGGTCGAGGCCGCCAGCCGCGCGGCCGTCGAGCCCTGGGGGACCGTCGCGCTTCGGCAGGCGCAGAGCTTCGCGGTGTCGTCGACGAGCGCCTTCTGCGAGCCCGGTCTGCTCGATCGGCTCGTATCGGTCGCCGACACGCACGGAAGTCAGATCCTGGTTCCGACCGGTGCGCTCGCGGCCGTCGATGCCCTGGCTGCGGCGGCCGTCCTGCCGCTCGAGACGGTCACGCACCGCATCGTCAAGCCACCGGTCGCATGGGTCGATACGCCGGCCGAGACGCTGATCGATCTCGATGCGCTGACCCAGCCCACGGTGTTCTTCGAGGGGTCGGCGCGGGAGGCGGCGCGGCGCTTCCCGGCGAATGCCAACGTCGCCGTGATCACGGCGCTGGCGGGCATCGGCCTCGACCGGACCCGGATCGAACTCGTGGCCGACCCGGCCGCGACGGGCAACGGACATCGGCTGCGGGCGGTTGGCGCCTTCGGGACGCTCGACGTGAGCATCGAGAACCGGCCCCTGGCCGAGAACCCGAAATCCTCGGAACTGACGGCTCTCGCCCTGGTCCGCATCATCGAGAACCGGCGGTCGTCGCTGGCGCTCTAGGGCCCGCACCGTCCGGTATAAGGGCCATCGCGCCGAAACGTGATGGGCGCGGGCACGGTACGCCGAGCACCGGCGGCGGCGCCCCTTGTCTGATGCGTATCCGGATATTTACCTCTATAAGCCCGGCCAACATTCGCCTTCAGCCTTATTCGATCGACCGTAGGTTCACGATGCTCGGTGCCCTCGCCAAGAAGATTTTCGGTTCGTCCAACGACCGGCGCGTGAAGGGCTATCGTCCCCGTGTGGCCGAGATCAACGCCCTGGAGCCGCAGATCGCCGCGCTCTCGGACACGGACCTGCGGGCCCGCACCGAGATGCTGAAGGCCGAGCTCGCCGCGGGCAAGACCCTCGACGACATCCTGGTGCCCGCCTTCGCCACCGTGCGCGAGGCGGCCAAGCGCGTGCTCGGGCAGCGCCACTTCGACGTGCAGATGATCGGCGGCATGGTGCTGCACGAGAGCGGCATCGCCGAGATGCGCACCGGCGAGGGCAAGACCCTGGTGGCGACCCTGCCGGTCTACCTGAACGCGCTCTCGGGCCTCGGCGTCCACGTGGTCACGGTGAACGACTACCTCGCCGCCCGCGACGCGGAGTGGATGGGCCGGGTCTACCGCTTCCTCGGGCTGACCGTGGGCACCATCGTGCACGGCCTCGACGACGGGCAGCGCAAGGACGCCTACGCCTGCGACATCACCTACGGCACCAACAACGAGTTCGGCTTCGACTACCTTCGCGACAACATGAAGTACGAGCTCGGCCAGCTCTCCCAGCGGGGCCACAACTACGCGATCGTCGACGAGGTCGACTCGATCCTCATCGACGAGGCCCGCACCCCGCTCATCATCTCCGGCCCGGTGGACGACCGCTCCGAGCTCTACGTCTCCGTCGACGCCCTGATGCCGCATCTGGAGCGCGAGCATTACGACCTCGACGAGAAGCAGCGCACGGTCTCGCTCACCGAGAGCGGCAACGAGTTCGTCGAGGACCTCCTGCGCGGCGCGGACCTCTTGAAGGAGGGCGACCTCTACGACGCCCACAACGTCAGCCTCGTCCACCACGTGAACCTGGCGCTGCGCGCCCACACGCTGTTCACCCTGGACAAGGACTACATCGTCAAGAACGACGAGGTGGTGATCATCGACGAGTTCACCGGCCGCATGATGCAGGGCCGGCGCTACTCGGAAGGGCTCCACCAGGCGCTCGAGGCCAAGGAGCGGGTCACCATCCAGCCCGAGAACCAGACGCTGGCCTCGATCACCTTCCAGAACTACTTCCGCCTCTACACCAAGCTCGCCGGCATGACCGGCACGGCCTCGACGGAAGCCGACGAGTTCGCCGAGATCTACAAGCTCGAAGTGGTGGACATCCCCACCAACAAGGAGGTCGAGCGCGTCGACGAGGACGACGAGGTCTACCGCACGGTGGACGAGAAGTACGTCGGCATCATCGCCGAACTCGAGAAGGCGCATGCCCGCCACCAGCCGATCCTCGTCGGCACCGGCTCCATCGAGAAGTCGCAGCACCTGGCCGAAATGCTGGTGAAGTCCGGCTTCAAGCAGCTCGACTACTCGGATCCCAACGCGCTCACCGACGTCTACGCCGCGGCCCGCGAGGGCCGGGTGACCAAGCGCTTCGCCGTGCTCAATGCCCGCTTCCACGAGCAGGAGGCCTACATCGTGGCCGAAGCCGGCGTGCCCGGCGCCATCACCATCGCGACGAACATGGCCGGGCGCGGCACCGACATCAAGCTCGGCGGCAACGTCGAGATGCGCGTGGAGAAGGAGCTCGCGGGCGTCCCCGAGGGGCCCGAGCGCGAGGCGGCCATCGCGGCGATCAAGGCCGAGATCGAGGAGAACCGCGCCAAGGTGCTGGCGTCGGGCGAGCCGGCCGACCCGGCCGCCGGCCGCAAGAAGGCCCTGCCGGGCGGTCTCTACATCATCGGCACCGAGCGCCACGAGTCGCGCCGCATCGACAACCAGCTGCGCGGTCGCTCCGGCCGCCAGGGCGATCCTGGCCGCTCGAAGTTCTACCTGTCGCTCCAGGACGACCTGATGCGGATCTTCGGCTCCGACCGCATGGACGGCATGCTGACCCGCCTGGGCCTGGAGCAGGGCGAGGCGATCATCCACCCCTGGATCAACAAGGCCATCGAGAAGGCGCAGCAGAAGGTCGAGGCGCGCAACTTCGACATGCGCAAGAACGTGCTCAAGTACGACAACGTCATGAACGACCAGCGCAAGGTCGTGTTCGAGCAGCGCCGCGACTTCATGGGCCAGGAGAGCGTGCGCGAGACCGTCGACGAGATGCGCCACGGCGTGGTCGACGACCTCGTGGCGGTGCACGTGCCCGAGAACGCCTATGCCGAGCAGTGGGACATCGAGGGCCTGCGCGAGCGGGTGCAGACCGTGCTCAACCTCGACGTGCCGGTGGAGGATTGGGCCAAGGAGGAGGGCATCGCCGACGAGGAGATGCGCGACCGCCTGCGCAACGCCGCCGACGAGGCCTATGCCGGCCGGGTCGAGAAGAACACGCCCGAGGTGATGACCTACGTGGAGAAGCAGGTGCTCCTGCAGACCCTCGACCATCTCTGGCGCGAGCACCTCGTCACCCTCGACCACCTCCGGCAGGTGGTGGGCTGGCGCGGCGTCGCCCAGCGCGACCCCCTCAACGAGTACAAGTCGGAGGCCTTCGACCTCTTCAACAGCCTCGTGGCGTCCCTGCGCGAGCAGGTGACGCAGCAGCTCTCGCGCATCGAGATCATGTACGACGAGCCGGCTACCGAGGGGCCGAGCGATCCCTTCGCGCAACCCGGCCTGCCCCCGATGTTCGCCCAGCACCTCGATCCCGTCACCGGCGAGAACGAGATGGGCGGGTTCGGCACCGGCAGCGACGGGGGCGCCGGCCCCGCCTACGGCTATGCCGCCCGCGAGGTGGCCAGCGACACCGCCGTGCTGGAGCGCGATCCCCGGGATGCGAGCACCTGGGGCCGGGTCGGGCGCAACGAGCCGTGCCCCTGCGGCTCGGGCAAGAAGTACAAGCACTGCCACGGCACGCTGACGGCCTGATGCCTTCCGTCGTCTACGGCATCGAGCCGGACCTCGACGCGGCGGAGTTCCGCCGCGTGCTGGTCGAGTCGGGTCTCGCCCCGCGCCGGCCCGCCGACGACCTGCCTCGCCTCGATCGGATGCTGCGGCAAGCCGACCTCGTGGTGACGGCCCGCCGCGACGGCGAGCTGGTGGGGGTGGCGCGCACGCTCACCGACTTCGTGTTCTGCGCCTACCTCTCGGACCTCGCGGTCTGCCGCTCGGCGCAGGGGTTGAAAGTCGGCCAGGGCCTGATCGCCGCCACCCGCGCGGCGGTCGGCCCCCAGGCTTCGCTGCTGCTGACCGCGGCTCCCGATGCCATCACCTTCTACGACCATATCGGCATGCCCCGCGTGGCGGACGCCTTCCGCTACGACCGCGAGACCTGATCCGGCCGCGCCGAAGTTTCCCGCCTGCCCGAAAACGAACCCATTTCGCCGCCAAGCCTCATGGACAAGCTTGAGGGATGAGCGGAACGGCATGCAGGAATTCCGATCGGCGACGACGCTGCCTCTTCTCGGCCTCATCCTGGGGCTTCCCGGCCTGGGCGGGTGCAACACCTATGCGCCGACGACCGGGGGTACGGGCTCGACGCTCGCCGCGAAGCCGATCTCCGTCACCGACGAGGAGCGCGACTGTCTCGGCCGGGCGATGTACTTCGAATCCAACCGCAGCGACCCCGAAGGGCTGCTCGCCGTGGGAACGGTGGTGATGAACCGCCTGGAGGCCGCCGCCTTCCCCAACGGCGGGATCTGCGCCGTGGTCGGGCAGCCCCGCCAGTTCGCGCCCGGCGTGCTGACGCGCAAGATGGAGGGCAAGGAACTCGAGAAGGTCGCCGAGGTGACCGACGCGGTGCTCGACGGTCAGCGCCATCCCAAGCTCGGCCGGACGATGCACTTCCACACCGCCGGCCTGCGCTTCCCCTACAACAACATGCACTACGTGGCGGTGGCCGGCGGCAACGCCTTCTACGAGAAGCGCAAGCCCGGCGCCGGGGAACCGGCCGCACCTCCGCCGACCGCGCTCGCCTTCGCCGCCGTCCCTCCGCCCGTGATGCCGGCGGCGTCCGCGATTCCGGCGGCTTCGACCCCGCAGGCGGCCGCGCCCGTTGCTGCGACGCCGGCCGCATCGGCACCGGTCCGCGCCACGGCACCCGTTCGCCTCGCGCGGGCCCCCGCCGAGCCGAAGCCCGTCGCCACCGCGCCGGCGAAGCCCTCGCGGAGCCGTCTCGCCCTGACGCCCGCCGCCCTGGCCCCCGAGCCGCCCCCGCCGCCGGTCCTCAACCTGCCGCGCCCCTGATCGAACGCGGTTCCGCTCCGGAGCGCGGCACGAGTCGGGTCGCGGGGCCGCAGGTCGCTGTGCGCCGCGGGAGCGCATTAACGACATCCTGTCCGACAGGGTATTAGGGTGTCGGTTCGTTGCCGGATATGTGAGCCCCATGAACGTCGTCATCCCGGCTCCGAGGCGTGCCGCCCCTTCCGTCCGGACGGACGAGGCGCTTCCGGAGGCGGCCGCGCGGTTCCCCGAATGGCGCTACATGGGCTCGAAGAAGCGGCTGTTGCCGTGGATTCACGGGGTGCTCCAGGACCTCGATTTCGAGACCGCCCTCGATCCCTTCAGCGGCAGCGGCGCGGTCGGCTACCTGATGAAGACCATGGGACGTCGGGTGACCGCCACCGACTTCCTGAACGTCTCGGCCACCATCGCCAGTGCCCTGATCGAGAACGATTCGGCCGTGCTCGACGAGGCGGCGGTCGGGACGCTGGTCGCGGAGGCGCCCGGGGCGCCCGACTTCATCGCGCGAACCTTCACGGGCGTCTTCTACACCCCCGAGGACCTCGTCTTCCTCGATCGCGTCAGCGCGAACCTGGCACGGCTCGACGACGCTCACCAGCGCGCCCTCGCCACGGCGGCGCTCGCCCGCTCCTGCCTGAAGCGGCAGCCTCGGGGCGTATTCACCATCGCGGGGGATGTCTCCCATTACGACGACGGCCGGCGCGACCTCCGGCTGTCGATCGAAGAGCATTTCCACGAGCAGGTCGCGGTGATGAACAAGGCCGTCTTTTCGAACGGCCGCAAGAACAAGGCCTACAAGCGCGACGTCTTCGAGGGAGATCTGCGTGGCATCGATCTGGTCTACCTGGATCCGCCCTATGTTCCCCGCGCGGACGACAACTGCTACGTGAAGCGGTATCACTTTATCGAGGGGCTCTCGTGCTATTGGCGCGACCTCGAGATCATGGAGCGAACGAAGGTCAAGAAGTTCGCCAAGCGCTATACGCCCTTCAGCTATCGCTCTGAAGCGACCGAGGCGTTCGCGCGCATGTTCGAGCGGTTTCGCAAGCAGACGATCGTGCTGAGCTATTCCTCGAACGGCTATCCGGACCTGGATGTTCTCCTCGGCCTGATGCAGAAGCACAAACGCCGGGTGGAGACCTTCACGCGTCCCCACCGCTATCACTTCGGCACGCACGGGACGGTCAAGCGCGCGGTGGTCGAAGAATATCTGATCGTCGGGCGGTGAGAGGCTCCGGATGCGCGTCCTGAGGCAGACGGTCGGCGAACTCGTCGCGGCGCTGAGCCCGTTGCCGGTCGACTGGATGGACGAGCAGGCCGCCGACGCCATCGCGGCCCTCACCGCGCTGCCGGCCAAGGACGCTTACGCGCGGGCGGACGTCGCCGCGCTCCTCGATGCGGACTTCCAGACCGGCCTGCTCTGTTGCCGCCTGTTCCTAGCCCTGTCCAAGGACCAGTGCGAGGCCGCCCTGAGGGCCGCGCTCGGGCCGGGCGGGATCGGCGTGACCCGCTACGTCCGGGATGGCGAGAACTTCCTGGCCGCGCTGGAAGGGCTCGGCCTCCTCGATGCCATGAGCGTGGCGGTGAACCACCGGGCGGTCTGGAGCGATGTGCTGGTCGAGCGGCTGAGGTCCGGCCGCGGAAGCGCGATCTCGGGTCAGAAGAGAGGGCTCGGTCTCGAGAACGTCGTCGAAGCCGTGGTGCGGGAGGTGTTCGGCGAGGGCGGGTACGAGATGCGCGTCACCTTCACGGGCGTGTCCGGCCGGATCGCGAAATGCGACGTGGCCATCCCCGACAAAGGCGAGCCGCGCATTCTGATCGAGAGCAAGGCCTATGGCGCGACCGGCTCCAAGATGAGCGACGTCATCGGAGACCTGGACCATATCATCGAGGCCAAGAGACGCGACGCCGCCCTGCTCGTCGTCACCGACGGCATCACCTGGAAGGCCCGGCAATCGGACATGGCCCGCATCGTCGAGCGGCAGAACGACGGCCGGATCACGCGCGTCTACACCACCGAGATGCGCGGGCAGTTCCTCGACGATCTCCGGACGCTGAAGACCGAGTTCGGCCTGTAGGATCTGGCTTCCCCGGCCCTGGGTCGGGGCCGGTATCAGCCGTCTCCGAGGTCCGCCCCTCAGACCAAATCCGATTGATCCCTTCGGGATGACGGATTTGGGCTTCGCTCAGGCGCCGCGCGGGCTGATCCGATACGGCGTCCGCTTTGATCAAGCAGACGCCCCCTCAGACCGTCACCTGCGTGCCCACCTCCACGACCCGCCCGGTCGGGATCTGGAAGAAGTCCGTGGCGTCGTTGGCGTTCTTGGCGAGCGTGATGAAGATCCGGTCCTGCCAGAGCGGCATGCCCGAATGGGCGGCGGGGCGGATCGAGCGGCGCGACAGGAAGAACGAGGTCGCCATGATGTCGAACTTGAAGCCCTGTTTCCGCAGGAGGGTCAGGGTCTTGGGGATGTTCGGCGTCTCCATGTAGCCGAACTTCATCACCACCTTGTGGAAATGCGGGCCGATGGGCTCGATGCGGATGCGGTCGGCCTCGGCGGCGCGGGGGGTGTCCACCGTCTCCACGGTGAGCACCACGTTCTTCTCGTGCAGCACCTTGTTGTGCTTGAGGTTGTGCAGCAGGGCGGCGGGGGCGATGGTGGGGTCGCTCGTCAGGAACACCGCCGTGCCGCGTACGTGGTGGGGCGGGCTCTTCTCCAGCATGCCGACGAGTTCGATCAGCGGCACGTCGGTCTTGCGGGTCTTATTGATGAGGATGCCGACGCCGCGGACCCAGGTCCACATCATCACGACCAGGGCGCCCGCGAACAGCAGGGGCACGTAGCCGCCCTCGAACACCTTGAGCATGTTCGAGAGCAGGAACAGGAACTCGACCGC
This sequence comes from Methylobacterium sp. FF17, assembly GCF_025813715.1. Classification (NCBI taxonomy): domain Bacteria; kingdom Pseudomonadati; phylum Pseudomonadota; class Alphaproteobacteria; order Hyphomicrobiales; family Methylobacteriaceae; genus Methylobacterium; species Methylobacterium flocculans. The sequence goes on along the minus strand of NZ_CP107532.1, from coordinate 1,640,137 downwards.
CGCGAAGGGCAGGATCGCGAGGCCGGCGGCCCAGGGCGACCACTTCCAGGTCTTCCACAGCACCAGGAAGGCGAGGCTCGCGGTGATCAGCATCGTGCCGGTGACGGCGATGCCGTAGGCCGAGGCGAGGGCGCCGGACGAGCGGAACAGCACCGCCAGGATCACCACGCCGACCAGGAGCAGCGCGTTGATCTGCGGCAGGTAGATCTGCCCCGAATGGGATTCCGAGGTGTGGCGGATCTCCAGGCGCGGCAGCAGGCCGAGCTGGATCGCTTGGCGCGACAGCGAGAAGGCCCCCGTGATCACGGCCTGGCTCGCCGTGACGGTGGCGGCGGTGGCGAGCAACACCATGGGCAGCAGGCCCCATTCGGGCACGAGCTGGAAGAACGGATCGGTGGTGTCGGGTTTCGACAGGACGAGGGCCGCCTGCCCGAAATAGTTCAGGACGAGGCAGGGGCCGGCGAGGCAGAGCCAGGCGATCTGGATCGGCCGGCGGCCGAAATGCCCGAGATCGGCGAACAGGGCCTCGGCGCCCGTCACCGCCAGGAAGACCGCGCCCAGCGCCACCAGGGCGCCGGTACCGTGCCCCAGGAGGTAATGGACGGCGTAATAGGGGTTCAGGGCCCAGAAGACGTCGGTGTTGGCGGCGATGTGGGGCAGGGCGGCGAGCGCCATCGCGCCGAACCAGGCCGCCATGATCGGCCCGAAGAAGGTCGCGACCTTCCCGGTGCCCCGGTTCTGGATCAGGAACAGCGGCACGATGATCGCGATGGTGATCGGCAGCACGTAGGATTCGAGGGCCGGCGTGACGAGCTTCAGGCCCTCCACGGCCGAGAGCACCGAGATCGCCGGGGTGATGATGGCGTCGCCGTAGAACAGCGAGGCGCCGACGAGCCCGAACATGAACACGATGCGCGAGCCGCCGAGCGCTGAGCGGGCGAGCGCCATCAGCGAGAGGATGCCGCCCTCGCCGTTGTTGTCCATCCGCATCAGGATGACGACGTACTTGATGGTGACGATGAGGACGAGGGCCCACAGGATCAGCGAGGCGACGCCGAGCACCTCCTCGCGCAGCAGGATGCCGTCGGCCCGGGCCGAGACCAGGGCCTCGCGGAAGGCGTAGAGGGGGCTCGTCCCGATATCGCCGTAGACGACGCCGATGGAGCCGAGAACCAGGGTCCACAGGCTCGCGGGCGCGTGGGCGCGGGCGGTCTCGCCCTGGCCCTCGACCGGCGGTGGCGCGCCGGCACCCTCGGATTTGGGGGGTTGCGCGCTCGAAGTGGCGGTTTGCGTCATTCGGCTCGATCGAGGCTCTTAGCGAGCCCAACGCCTCGCGGCGCGGTGTCAGACCGCGCGCGGGAACGCCGGGGCCGGTCCCGACGGTGTCGGGCGGCGGGGGACGGTTGCGTTCACGCTATCATGCGGCGCAGCATGCGAGAACGGCAACCCCGCCGGGGCCGCCGTTCCATCACAGGTGGTGCGCCGGTCGTCGCTGCTTATTCGGCGGCGGTGCGGGCACCCGAGCCGAAGCGACGCTCGATGTAGTCGGTCACCACGGTCTCGAAATCCTTGGCCAGCGTCGGCCCGCGCAGGGTCATGGCCTTCTTGCCGTCGATGAAGACCGGGGCGGTCGGGGTCTCACCCGTGCCGGGAAGGGAGATGCCGATATCGGCATGCTTCGATTCGCCGGGGCCGTTCACGATGCAGCCCATCACCGCGACATTGAGGCCCTCGACGCCGGGATAGGCCTTCTTCCACTCGGGCATCGAGTTGACGATCCAGTTCTGGATGTCGCGGGCGAGTTCCTGGAACGTGGTCGAGGTGGTGCGGCCGCAGCCCGGGCAGGCGGCGACGAGGGGCACGAAGGTCCGGAACCCCATGGTCTGGAGGAGTTCCTGGCTCGCCTTCACCTCGACGGTGCGGTCGCCGCCGGGCTCGGGGGTGAGCGAGTAGCGGATCGTGTCGCCGATGCCTTCCTGCAGCAGCACGCCGATGGCGGCCGATGCCGCCACCAGGCCCTTCGAACCCATGCCGGCTTCCGTGAGGCCGAGGTGGATGGCGAAGTCCGAGCGGCGCGCCACCTCGCGATAGACCGCGATGAGGTCCTGCACCGCCGAGACCTTGGCGGAGAGGATGATCCGGTCCTTCGGCAGGCCGAGTTCCACGGCGCGCTCGGCCGAGGTCAGGGCCGACTGCACCATGGCCTCGCGCATCACCGCGCGGGCATCGATGGGCCGGGGCGAGCGGGCGTTCTCGTCCATGAGGTGGGTGAGGAGCGCCTCGTCCAGCGAACCCCAGTTCGCCCCGATGCGCACGGTCTTCCCGTAGCGGACCGCCTGCTCGATGATGGTGGAGAACTGGGTGTCCTTCTTCTCCTTGAAGCCGACGTTGCCCGGGTTGATCCGGTACTTGGCCAGCGCCTCGGCGCAGGCCGGATGGTCGGAAAGGAGCTTGTGGCCGATGTAGTGGAAGTCGCCCACCAGCGGCACGTGCACGCCGATGCGGTCCAGGCGCTCGCGGATCTTGGGGACGGCGGCCGCCGCCTCGTCGCGGTCGACGGTGATGCGCACGAGCTCGGAGCCGGCGCGGGCGAGCTGGGCCACCTGCGCCACCGTGCCGTCGATGTCGGCGGTGTCGGTGTTGGTCATCGACTGGACGACGATCGGCGCGCCGCCGCCCACGGTCACGGCACCCTCGCCCGACCCGATGGTGACGCCGACGGTGCGGTGCCGGGGGCTCGGGCCTGCGATCTCGGGTCCGGTGCCGGCGATCGGGTTGACGGGAGTGGCGTCCATGATGTCCATCGTTGACCGTGCGCTCCGAGGAACGTCCATCGGCGACCGGATGCCAGCGCCCCGGCCGGTCCGGGCCGGGTGGCGGCGTTCCGATGCCGCAAACAATACGCCCTCGATCATTTAGCTGAGATGACGGCGGGCGGGCGTCAAGCCCGCTGCGTCACCGGACGGGCCGGAGGGCGCAGCGAGTGCCGGGATCGTATTCGGCTCCTCCCATGTCCCATCTCAGCCGCGATGTCGAGTTTCCGGGGGCCTCCGGGGGGCAGGGCTGCGCAGGGGGCAGGGAACCGCTGCATCTTCCCGCCTGTTTGTGGCCTTGCGGCACCATATATTGCGGTGCAGCATAGAGCCCAGGAGACCAGCATGCTCGATCCGGATCAGGAACCGCCGGTCGATTCCCTCATCGACGTTCCGGTCGAGCACGACCTGCCGATGCGCCCCTCCGCCAACACGCGCGTCATGGCGGGGCCGCGCGCGGAGAAGACGGTGGCGCTGGCCCTCCAGGGCGGCGGCGCGCACGGCGCCTTCACCTGGGGCGTCCTCGACGCGCTGATCGAGGACGGGCGCCTCGGCTTCGAGGCGATCACGGGGGCGAGTGCGGGCGCCATGAACGCCGTCGTGATGGTGGATGGCTGGCTGGAGGACGGTCCCGAGGGCGCGCGCCGGGCCCTCGGGCGGTTCTGGCGCGAGGTCAGCCTCGACGGCGACCTCTGGCCCTCGCAACGCAAGGCCCTGAGCGGCGTGTTCGAGTTCTGGGCGAACAATCCCGTGGTGGAGTTCTGGAGCCGGGCGTTCCGGACCAGCCCCTACGCGTCGAACCCGCTGAACTACAATCCCCTGCGCAAGGTCCTGGCCGCGCAGGTGGATTTCGAGCGCCTGCGCGCGGCCGACACGGCGGGCGTGTTCGTCTCCGCCACCAATGTGTGGACGGGCAAGCTCGCGGTGTTCGAGCGCGAGGCGCTCAACGTCGACCACCTCATGGCCTCGGCCTGCCTGCCCACCGTGTTCCAGGCGGTGGAGATCGACGGCGTGCCGTACTGGGATGGCGGCTACCTCGGCAACCCGCCCCTCTACCCGCTCTATCGCGGCGCCGAGACCCGCGACATCGTCCTCGTTCAGATCAACCCGGTGGAGCGCCGCGAGACGCCGCGCACCCCGCAGGAGATCCAGGACCGCCTCAACGAAATCACCTTCAACGCCAACCTCATGCGCGAATTGCGCGCCATCGACTTCGTCGATCACCTCATCGAGGAGGGGGTGCTGGGACGGGGCGAATACAAGTCGCAATACGTCCACCGGATCGACGGGACCGGCGCCCTCGACGACTACCAGGCCTCCTCGCGCCTCGACGCCCGCTGGCGGGTGTTCGAGCGCCTGCGCGACAAGGGGCGCGGCGCCGCCCGGGCCTGGCTCGCGGACAACTATGAGGGGATCGGCCGCGCCTGTACCCTCGACCTCGAAGCGACCTATCGTTGAGGGAGGCCACCGACCGCTGATCCGGCAGGGTCCGACGACATGACCCAAAGGCATGACCCGACGGACGGGTCCGCCGCCCCGGCGGCGGATTAAACCATGCGGGTGAAGCGTTGATGTTCCTATGACGACAGAACCCAGCCGGCCCGGCCCCACCTCCATCGTCGACCTGCTCGTGCCGCTGCGGCGCTACGCCCGCGCGCTGACCCGCGACACCCTCCGAGCCGACGACCTCGTCCACGACGCCCTGGTGCGGGCCCTCGAGTCGGGGCAGGCGGCACGGCCGAACACCAACCTGCGCACCTGGATGATGACGGTCCTGCACAACGTCTTCATCGACGAGCAGCGCCGCAAGCGGGTCGAGGCCCGCCACGCCGACACGCTGGTCCAGATGAGCGACGAGGTGACGCCGCCCTCGCAGGAGGCGCAGGTCCGCCTCGGCCAGATCCGCCGCGCCTTCCTTACCCTGCCGGAGGAGCAGCGCGCCGCCCTTCACCTCGTGACTCTCGAGGGCATGGCCTACGCGGATGCGGCGGCCGTGCTCGGCATTCCCATCGGCACGCTGATGTCGCGCCTCGGCCGGGGCCGCGCCGCGTTGCGGGCCTTCGAGGAGGGCGAGCGCACCCCCGAGCGACCGGGCGGCAGCGTCGCCGAGCGCCGCCAGCGCCTCGCCACCGAGCGTCCCCGCCTGCGTCTCGTGGCGCAGGACGACGCCGAAAGCGCGTTTCCGTCACGGCCCGGCCGGGCCGTCGGCGACACCTGATTTTCATGACCCCGGGGAGGATCGGCGCCGAGGGGCCGGTCTCTCCCGAAGCGTGGCCGGGACTCCTTGTCCGGGGACGCGCACCCTGTATTCGACCGGAGCCGACGCCATGGAACCGACCGCGATGATCGACCCGATCACCGAGAACGACCTCACCGCCTACGTGGACGGGCAGCTCGACGGGCTGCGCCGCCTCGATGTCGAAGCCTACCTCGCGCGCAATCCCGAGACCGCCGCGCTGATCATGGCCGATCTGCACGATCGCGACGCCCTGTGTCAGGCCTTCGCCGCCCTGCCGGGCGCCGGCCCCGAGCGCAACCGGGCCGCCGCCCGGCGTCTCGACCGCACCCTGGCCTGGCGCCGGTTCGGCGACCGCCTGCGCCGCGCCGCCGTCATCGCCCTGCTGGTCGGGACGGGATGGCTCGCACATTCGGACGGTCCCTTCTTCGGCGTGCCCGACACCTTCGCCTCGCCCGTCGACCCCGCCCTGGTGGCCGATGCCCGCCACGCCCGCGAGGCGGCGCAGGTGCGCTTCCGGATCGCCTCGCAGCGTGCCCTGGCGGGCTCCTACGATCGCGACGGAATCCGGGCGGCCACCGGCATCGCCCTGCCAGACCTGCCGGCGGAGTGGACCGTGCGTGACGTGCAGATCGTGCCCGCCCGCACCGGAACGGGTGTCGAGGTGATGATCGATGCCGGCACGCTCGGCGAGGTCTCGCTCTTCGCCACGCGCGGGCCCGACGCCAACGTGGCGCCGAGCGTGATCGCGAGCCCCGGCGACGGGGAGACCGCCTACTGGACCGCCGCCCGCACGGCCTACGCGCTCAGCGGCGGCCGCGATCAGGTCGGACTCACGAACGCGGCGCGCCGTCTCGCGGGGCACGAGGCCGAGAAGCTCTGACACGAGGCGCCGGGTCGGCACCGGATCGAGGGGATGGTTCAGGCAAGTGCGAGGTCGGAACGGGCGGCGTTCAGGTTAGGAATGCCATATGCCTGTTGCATGGGAACCCTAATCTCCCGAGACACTTGCTCTTTGTCACTTCTGATCCCGAGACGCCGATGGCCCGCCTGCCCTTCGTCCTGACCCTCCTCGCCGCCGCCGCGCCTCTGCTGGCCTTGCCCTCGGCGGCACAGGCCCAGGACGCGCCGCAGAAACCGGCCTCCGCCCCCTCCGTGGGCACGGCGCCCCTGACGCCGGACAAGCCCGCGCGCGCGCCCTACCTCACCGACGCGCAGGCCCCCGATACCGTGGCGATCCTCGCAGCCCCGCCGCGTGGGCACTCGGCCTCCGAGGCTGCCGACAAGGCCGCCTTCAACGCCACCCGATCGCTCAAGGGCAGCCCCCGCTGGGCGCTGGCCACCACGGACGTGGCGGACGGGGCCTCGGCGATCCTCGATGATTTCGCCTGCGTGATCGGTCAGCGCATCGACCAGTCCCGGGCGCCGGCGCTGATGACGCTGCTGGAGCGCACGCGCCTCGACATCGCCCGGGCGACCCGCGCGCCGAAGCTGCATTACCGCCGCCTGCGTCCCTTCGTGGGCAACGAGGCGGAGATCTGCGTGATCCGCACCTCGGAACTCAGCAACGCCTTCAGCTTCCCCTCCAGCCACGCGACCCAGGCCTGGACCTACGCTTCGATCATGGCCACGCTGATGCCCGAGAAGGCGACGCAGTTCTTCGTCCGAGCCCGCTCCTATGGCGAGAGCCGCGTCGTCTGCGGCCTCCACTGGCTGAGCGACATCGAGGCCGGGCGCACCACGGCGAGCGCGGTCTACGCCACCCTCCAGGGCGATCCGGGATTTCGAAGCGATCTGGAGAAGGCCCGCACCGAACTCGGCAAGCTGATCTCCGCCGGCGGTGCGCAGCCCGACCGCGCCGTCTGCGCACGCGAGGAGGCCGCGGCCCGCGAGCCGATCCTGTAGGTTCCGGTTTCCGTCAACCGGTGGACGGGGGCGCCCCCGTCCTCAAGGCAGGAGCGCACCATCCCACTCTGTGGCTCGGGGTTTCCGCGCGTCCGATGAAGCGCTGGCTGTTCCCGCTCGCCGAACGAGGGGGTTTGGGTTGTCGCGCCGGTTGCCGAACTCGGCGTTGGGAGCAGCTCGAACCGACATGCCGTCCCCGTAACCTGCGAAAGCTCAAGGTGCGGCCGGTCTCCCAGCCGCACCCCGGTTTTCCCGTGAAACATTAACCACGTCGTTTCACGGTTTGGTCATCGTCCCAGACTGGGCTCGCTTGCGCCGACGAGCCACCATGTTCAGCCCCTCGACGCCCGCCGAGAAGGCCATGGCGGTGTAGATGTAGCCCTTCGGCACATGCGCCCCGAAGCCCTCCGCGATCAGCGTCATGCCGATCATGATGAGAAAGCCGAGCGCCAGCATCACCACGGTCGGGTTGGCGGCGATGAAGCGCGAGAGCGGGTCGGCGGCCAGCAGCATCACGGAGACCGCCGCGATCACGGCGATGACCATGATCGGCACGTGTTCCGTCATGCCCACCGCGGTGATGATGCTGTCGATGGAGAACACGAGGTCGAGGACGAGGATCTGACCGATCGCCGCGGCGAAGCCGAGGCTGACCTTGCCGCTCCCCGGAACCGTGTCCTGCGGGTCGGGGTCGACGCTGTGGTGGATCTCCTTGGTGGCCTTCCACAGCAGGAAGAGGCCACCGGCGATGAGGATGAGGTCGCGCCAGGAGAAGCCCTTGCCGAAGACCTCGAAGACCGGCTGCGTCAGGGCGACGATGTACGCGATGGTGGCGAGCAGCCCGAGGCGCAGGACGAGGGCGAGGCCGATGCCGATGCGGCGGGCCTTCTGCTGGTGCTCGGGCGGCAGCTTGTTGGTGAGGATCGAGATGAAGATGAGGTTGTCGATGCCGAGCACGACCTCCATCACCACCAGGGTGGCGAGGGCCACCCAGGCTGTCGGGTCGCTAGCGAGTTGAATCAGGCTGTCCACGTGGGCCTCGTTCGAGAAATCGGGACCCGCGCCCCGCGCGTTCGGCGGCGTGCACAGGTCCGGGAGGGATCAGGAGGAGGTGCCGCCCCGAGGGGGGCGGCGCTGGGTGCTCAGGCTGCCGGCGCCTGAACGCCGGCCGCGACGCCGGGTCGATCGCCGGGGGCGGGGCTGAAGATCCGCACCGCCTTGGGCAGCACCTTGAAGTGCGCCGGGGTGTAGGTGGAGAGTTCCCCATCGGTGTTCACCGGGCGCGGCTTCTTCGTCTTCACAACGATCTCGGTGGTGCTGAAGGCCCGCACATCCGCCGCCTTGCCCTGGGTGCCCCGGCGCAGGGCCGGCAGCAGCATCAGCAGGCGCCACCAGTGGGCAACCTCCAGGCTGTAGAAATCGAGCTTGCCGTCATCGACCGTGGCGGTCTCCTCCACCGTCATGCCGCCGCCGTAGTGCCGTCCGTTGCCCACCGAGACCTGGATGGTGCGCACCGTCTCGGTCTGCCCGTCATGCTCGATATAGACGGTGAAGGGCCGCATCCGCCGCAGCACCCGGATCGCCGCGATGCCGTAGCCGAGGGTGCCCCAGGTCTTCTTCGATTCGGCGGTGAGGTCGCCGGCCAGATCCGCCGAGAAGCCGATGCTGGCGACGTTGAAGTAGAAGTGTCCGTTGACGCAGCCGAGGTCGGCGGGCCGCGCCTCCTCGGTGGTGATGAGGCGGGCGGCCTCGACCGGGTCCACGGGCAGGCCCAGCGAGCGGGCGAGGTCGTTGGCGGTGCCGAGCGGCAGGATGCCGAGGGGCAGGCCCGTCTCGACGAGGGCGGGCGCCGCCGCGTTCAGGGTGCCGTCGCCCCCACCCAGGATGACGAGGTCGCATCCCTCGGCGTGGCGCTTGATCACGGCGGTGCAGTCGGCCTCGCCCTTCGGCTCGAAGGGCTCGATGCCGCCCTGGCGCAAGACGTCGCGGACCTCATCCAGGGAGAAGCTCCCGTTCCGGGCGTTCGGGTTGACGAGGAGCAGCGCCTTGCGCGGCCCCTGCTGGGACGAGGCGCTCATCGTGGTGCCCCGGACGGAGCCGGGCGGAGCGGGATGCAAGGGGAAACCATGGGGTCGTAGCCCTCCGGTGCGTTCGCGCCGCGTCAGCGCAAAGGCAAGGAAGGGTCCGACATCACGGTCAACGCCTCGACCGCCAGAGGGGCCCGGACCCGAAGCACAAGGTGGGCTCAGGCTTGGCAATGACAAGGGCTTCGCGTGAGACAAGGGCCGGGCTTCGCGTGAGACAAGGGCCGGGCTTCGCGTGAGACAAGGGCCGGGCTTCGCGTGAGACAAGGGCCGGGCTTCGCGTGAGACAAGGGCCGGGCTTCGCGCGAGACAAGGGCCGGGCTTCGCCTCGGACGAGAGCCGGGCCGCGTATGCCGAGACGCGTGCGGCCGCGTGGGCGAGGCCATACGGGCCACACCGCCCGCTATTCCCGCTGCCATCCACATCCGCGCGCCTTCGGCACGGATTCAGGGAAACTTAGCGGGCCCAGGCGACGTTTCCCTCGGTCGTTCGGTCCGACATCCCGCCTTCTCCGCAACCACGGCCGCGACCCCGGTGATGTGCCATGCGCCACGGCTCGACCTTCGACGGTGTCCGCCTCCTGTGCTCGACCGCCCTGGTCGCAGCGGCGCTGATGGCGGGTGCGGCGCAGGCTCAGACCCGCCCGGGCTGGGTCGATCCTCCGGCCCGCCAGCCGGGCCAGGCCGAGTCGCCGGCATCCGCACGGCCCACCGTGGAAGCACCGGCCGCCGAGGCTCCGGCCGCTGGCAATCCGGCTCCCCCGAAGTCGCTCGCGGAGACGCCGCCGGCCACGCCCGAGCGCCCCTCGCCGGCCGCGCACCGCCGGCGCACGGCCGAGCCGGTCCGCGAGACCCGTCGCGCCGCCCCGCGCGAGGAGGCCGCCTCCGAGCGCCTGCGGGTCCGCCCGCGCATCGCGCGGACGCCCGCGATGCTGGCCCCGCCGTCCGCCGCTCCGAGCGAGGCACGCTTTCAAGAATGGGCGATCGCCTCCGAGCGCCTGACGGACCAGTACCTCGACAGCGTCTCGGGTTCGGGCGAGGCCATGGTGGCGGCGACGCCCCGCTTCTACGCCGAGCGGGTCCAGTTCCACGGACGCACGCTCTCGCTGGCCGCCCTCGTCGCCGAGAAGCGCCGCTTCGTCCGGCGCTGGCCGGAGCGGCGCTACGAGGCCCAGGGCGGCGCCACCCGCACCGCCTGCAACGCGGCCACCGCCACCTGCATCGTCCGCACGACGTTCGATTTCCGGGCCGACAACCCGGCCCATGGCGCCCGCTCGCAGGGTGTCTCCGAACTCAGCCTCACCATCAGCTTCGCCGGTCCCCGTCCGCTCATCGTCTCCGAATCGAGCCGCGTCCTGCGCCGCTATGGCGCCGGGCCGCTGAGCGCTATAGCGGGTGGCCGACGCGGCGCCTGAAAGCCCGCCCCCCGCGCCTCGCGTCCTGTCCGGAGTAGCCTGCGTCTTGGATGAACGGAATCCACCCCCGCCCGCCGAGGCGCGACGGGCCGCGCCGACACCGGACCAGGAAGCCCTCCGCGCGCGCGTCGCCGAGGAAGTCGGGCGCCAGGGCGTCTACCCCGTCGCTCAACGGACGCTCGCCCTGTTGGCGGAGGCGGCACTCGTCCCCACCCCGGGGGAACCAGGTTACCGCGTGGTCGACCGGGCGGGATCTCTGCGCTTCGTGACCGGAGCCGAGGGCGGACCGGTGCCGATGGACCTCGCGGCCCTGTTCGCCGAACTGCGCGCGCGGCACCCCGCCCTGTTCCTGCCGCCGCCTCCCGAGCCGGAGCCGGTGCCCGAGCCACCGCCCGAACCGACCGAGGATTTCCGGGCCGCCACCGCCCGCTTCGTCGGGGCGCAGTCGGTCCTGGCCCGCTCCCTGGTGTCACGCACGACCGAGCGCGGACGCGCCTTCGCCGCCACGATCTCCGAGCGCGCGGCCGCCCTGCGCCCGCGCCCGGCCGCCACCGAGCCGGCTCCGGGGGACGGGGCGGGACCGTCCCGGGGCGTCCCCGGCCGCCTGCGCGAAGGCGCGCGCGGCGCCACCGGCTACGCCCGGGGCCGGATCGCCGACACCGTGTCCCGCCTGCGCGAGGTCACCCGCGACCGCAACACCCTGCGCGACGCCATCTCCCGCCCCGCCGTGACGCTGGGGCTCGGAGCCGTGGCCCTCGTCGCCCTGCTGGCGATCCTCACCGGTCGGAGCGGCAACGAGGAGGAGCCGGCGCCGGCCGAGACCCGAAGCCAGGCCCAGGCTCAGCCGCCCGCCGCGACAGCCCCGCCGAGCGCGCCGGACATGAGCCCGGCGCCCCCCGATGAGAGCCCGCCCAAGCCCGCCCGGGCCAACGAGATCAGCGGACCCGTGGAGGTCATCGACACCGCCACCCTGCGGGTGGGCGGCAAGCTCGTGCGCTTGTTCGGGGTGGAGTGGGTGCGCGGCGGACAGGCCGACGAACTCACCCGGTATCTCTCCGGGCGCAACGTCACCTGCCAGCCCGTCGCGGGCAGCGAGGCCCGGCTCTGCTCGGTGGACGGGCGGGACCTGTCGGAGGTGGTGCTGTTCAACGGCGGCGGCCGCGCCTCGCCGGAGGCGACACCCGACCTCGTCGCGGCCGAGGACCGCGCGCGCGCCGAGCGCCTCGGCGTCTGGGCGCGCTGAGGTCGAAGGACCGCTCGGACGAAATTCCTCGACAGGACTCGCGTCGACAGGACTCGCGTCGACAGGACTCGCGTCGACAGGACTCGCGTCGACAGGACTCGCGTCGACAGGACTCGCGTCGACAGGACTCGCGTCGACAGGACTTGCACCGACAGGACTTGCATCACCCCATTCCGCCGGTCTCAATGCCGCGGGATGTCGGGGGCAGGCATGGACTTTTCCGCAGGTGTGAGCATCGCAGCAGTGGTGCTGGTGGTGCTCGTGGTGGTGACGCTGGGCATCGGCATCAACATCGTGCCCCAGGGCCACGTCTACACCGTGGAGCGGTTCGGCAAGTACCATCGCAGCCTGGAGTCCGGGCTGGGGCTGATCGCGCCCTATATCGAGCGCATCGGCCGGCGCGTGAACGTGATGGAGCAGGTCATCGACGTGCCGAGCCAGGAGGCCTTCACCCGCGACAATGCCGGGGTGCGGATCGACGCGGTGGTGTTCTATCAGGTGCTCGATGCGGCCCGCGCCTCCTACGAGGTCTCGAATCTCGAGGTCGCGGTGATGACCCTGACCATGACGAACATCCGCACCGTGGTCGGCTCCATGGATCTCGACCAGCTCCTCTCACACCGCGACGAGATCAACGAGCGCCTGCTGCGGGTGATGGATGCGGCGGCCTCGCCCTGGGGCGTGAAGATGACCCGCATCGAGATCAAGGACATCGTGCCCCCCGCCGATCTCGCCGGTGCGATGGCCCGGCAGATGAAGGCCGAGCGCGAGAAGCGTGCCTCGGTCCTGGAGGCGGAAGGCCACCGGCAGGCGGAGATCCTGCGCGCGGAAGGGCGCAAGCAATCGGCCATCCTGGAGGCCGAGGGGCGCAAGGAAGCCGCCTTCCGCGATGCGGAGGCCCGCGAGCGCGGGGCGGAGGCCGAGGCGCAGGCGACCCGGCTCGTCAGCGAGGCCATCGCCCAGGGCGACCTCGCGGCGGCGAATTTCCTGGTCGCCGAGAAGTACGTGGAGGCGATCAAGGCCATCGCCACGGCGCCGAACCAGCGCGTGGTGGTGGTGCCGATCGAGGCGGCCGCGCTCGCCGGTACGCTCGGCGGCATCGCCGAGATCACCCGCAGCGTCTTCGGCGAAGGGGCCCAGGCCCGCAAGAGTGGCGGCCTGCCGCCGAATGTCGGCGGAGGCACCCGGTGATCGCGTCGTTCGTCGAGGCGATCGGCCCCGCCTGGACCTGGGTCCTGATCGGCCTCGTGCTGATGGGAACCGAACTCGTCGCCTCGGGGGTGTTCCTGCTCTGGCTCGGCCTCGCCGCGCTGTTCACGGGGCTCCAACTCCTCCTCGTGCCGATGCCCTGGCAGGGACAGGTCCTGCTGTTCGGCGGCCTGTCGGTCGCCTTCGCGGTGGTGGCGAGCCGCCGGACCCGGGCGGCGAACACCCTGAACCAGGGCGCTCAGGGGCTGGTGGGTCGCGACTACCCCCTCTCGGCCCCCATCGTGGCCGGCGAGGGTCACATCCGCGTCAACGACACGGTCTGGCGCGTCACCGGACCGGATGCGCCGCTGGGCGCGCGGGTGCGGGTGACGGGGGTGGAGGGCACGCTGCTCACCGTGGTGATGTCTGAGAGGCCCCCGACGCCGGCCTGAACGACCGCATCGCCCGCCAGATCATCTCCAACGCCAACCGCTTGCGAGGAGGACCCCGTTGGCCGTCGATGCACACGAGACGTGGTGGCCGTCGACCGGGCGGGCCGGGCCGCACCATGCGGAGCCGCCGCCCGACCCGCGCGTGATCGATCCCGTCAAGGCGGCCCAGCTGCGCGACCTGTTCGGGCAGAGCGGCTGGTCCGGGGAAGGCGCTGACCTGGCGATCTTGCGCGCCCTGTTCTGCGCCCGGATCAAGGACCGCACGATCGGCGTGCCCTGCTGGGACGACGTCCAGGATTATGACCGGGCGCACCGCCCGGTCGGACCGAAGCGGTTCTACGTGTCGACGAGCTTCATCCATTGCCGGCGCTACACCGAATCGATCGATGACGCCGTGCGGCTCATCGGGAGCGTGCTGCCGGCGGCCGGATATCGCATCACCGCCCAGTTGGGCGCCCCTCCCAGCGCTTGGCTCATGTGGAACGACGTGACGGGGCGGAGCCACACCGTCCGGTCCATCCCACTCGCGCTGCTCGCGGCCCTGTTCGCCGAACTGGCCGCGCGGCCCGAGGCGGCGGTCACGCGCCGCGAGCCCTGAAACCGCGCCGCGAGCCTTAAAACCGCGCCGCGAGCCCTGAAAACCGTGCCGCGAAGCCCCGAGCCCTACCCGAACGCCCCGACCTCGTGCTGGATCATGCCCGAGATCTCGCGCACGCGCTGGAAGCTGCGCCGGATCGGCTCGAACAGCGTCCGGTGCTCGGCCTCGTAGGTGCCGACGTCGCGCGGGCCTGCGGGCTCGCCGAAGTTCAGGCCGAGCGTCGGGTCCGGCGTGATGGGGAAGATGTCCTCCAGCAGCGTGAGGCAGCCGTCGATGTCGAGGCGCAGGAAGCGCTCGATCAGGGCCTCGCGGCTCACCCCCGATTGCGGGCGGAAGCCCGGGATGTGCACGGCCAGGAACCAGATCCGGTGGATCAGGGCGAGGCGGATCGCGTGCAGCAGGGTCAGGCGCACCGACATCCGCCCGAGGTCTGGGGCGGCCGCCTGCAGGCTCAGCCAGTCGCAGGTGAGGCGGCCGAACAGGTGGCGGAGATCGGGTGCGAGCCGCAGGCGGTCGAGGGCGTTGGCGATGACCACGAGTTCGTCGCGCCGGCCGTCGCGCTGCGTGCGCCGGGCCCGCTCCAGCCACACCGCCGGGTCGAGGGTGTCGATATAGGCCCGCAGCACGTCGAGGTCGCTGACGGCGGCGGCGTGCTGGGCGAGGCGGAAGGAGCGGGAGAAGCGCACGGAATCCCGGCGCATGTCCCGGAACAGGTCCGGCGCCCGCCCGGCGGCGCGGCCCACGCCGTGCAGCGAGTTCGCGAGGAAGCCGAGCTGCTGCAGGATCGCGTTGTTGGGGATCGCCCGCATCTGGCGCGGATGGGTGATCATGCTGGGGCCGCCGCCATCGGTCTGGCGGGCCACGGGGCGCGAGCCGGTGCGGTCGAGGAGGCTCGGGCCGAAGGTGCCGAGCAGGGCGGCGTAGCCCGGGTCGTCCACCAGGGATTCCATGTCCTGGCGCACCACCGTGAAGAACTCGGCGGCGAAATCGGGCTCGGCGTAGATCGGGTCGTCGGCCTCGTCGGCCCCGCTCGCCGGATCGGACAGGACGTAGTCGGCAAATGAATCGTCGTCGGCGACGTCGAGGGCGAAGACGTGCTCGGCGATGCGCTCCACCGTCGCCTGCGCCAGCGGCAGGGTGCCGAACATCAGGTAGCCGTCCGAGCCCTGGAAGCTCGATTCGAGCCGGACCCGAAGGCCCGCCGCCCGGTTGCGGCGGCGTGCATCCTCGGGAGCGAGGTAGGCGAGGCGGTCGCGCAGGGAGGTCGGGTGCGCGCCCCGGCCGATGGATTCGCCGTGGGTGTCGAAGATCGCGAGTTCGACCCCGGTCAGGTCGTTCTGCACCATGAGTTCGGTGATGCGCAGGCGCAGGCGCTCGATCCAGAAGCTCGCGGCGAGCTGGCCGACATAGCGCCCGGAATCCGAGTAGCCGAACTGCACCGTCAGGCGGCCGATGCGCTTGAGGTAGGCGCGCCAGTGCGGGTTGCGCAGGGCATCGTCGAGGACGCGTACGCCCTGTTCGAGGGCGCTCGCGGTCTCGAACAGGGGCGTGATCTCGACCTTGTCGCTGATCCCGTAATGCCGCGCCAGCCAGAGGGCGGCGAGCAGGGTGTAGCCGGTCTCGGTCTCGGCGATGAGAAAGCGCACGGGATGCGTGCCGTCCACGTGCTTGAGGATCTGGGTGATCGTCATCATCAGCCGGGCGGCCGAGGCGCGCTCGGCGGCGAGCGCTCCGAAATCCACGTCCACCGCCTGCACGTCGTTGAGGAGGGCGTGGATGGTGGCGAGGTGCGAGCGGCGCTGCGCGGCGTCGGTGGGCTCCCCCTCGAGGTCGGTCACGCGGCGCACCGCGTTGTGGATCTGGCTGGCGTTGAGCCGGAAATGCGGCAGGGCGTTCGAGAGGCCGTGGGTGGCGATGCCCGAGCGCAGCAGCGCCACCCCGCGCCGGTCCGCGTCCGTCTCGAGCCCCCCGAGGGCGCCGGCGAGCCCGGCCAGGATCGCGCTGGAATCGGTCTGCGCGCGCTCGCGCTCGATGATGAGGGCCAGGGCGAAGCGGTGCACCGCCTCCAGGGACGGCTTGGTGCCGAGGCGGGGCGCCACCGCGAGCTGGCGGTTCACCGCGGCGAGCGCGTTGCCCGTCAGGTCGCGCACCACCTGCGTGGCGGGCACCTGGGGCAACTCGCGCATCACCCGGTCGAGCTGCATCCGCTTCGATTCGAGGCGGTAGCGCAGGGTGTCCCACCAGCCGATATCGGTGCGCCCGTCGGTGTCGCAGCCGACCCAGCTCGCGATGGCGAAGGGCTTGGGCACCAGTTCGGTCCAGCGGTCGGGCCAGCGCGCGCGGGCGGCATCGAGCAGGGCGGCATTGAAGGCATCGAGCGCCGTGCGGCCGTGATTGGCTGCGACGCAGGCCTGGTCGAACTCGTCGTCGAGGCTGATCTTCGGGTCGGGCCGGGTGGAGAGGCCGGCGGCCCGCGCGATCAGCGGCTCGCGGGCGGCGCCCTCCGCCGTGCTCGCGGCCTCGGCGATCAGGGCGGCGACGGCGCGCGGCATGCCGAAGGTCGGATGCGCCGTGAACACCACCGCGAAGCCCGTGCGGCCCACGAGATCGCGAAACGTCTCGAAATCGCCCTGGCGCTCCGGAACCGCGGCGACGAGGCGGGCCGCCATCCGGGTGTCGGGCGCCGCCTTCGCGTCCCGGTCGAGCCCCACATAGGCGCGCAGGCGCTCGGCGCGGGTGGCCAGGGACTGCGCGCGCAGGCGGGGGAACAGGGCATCGAGGTCGTCCTCGCCGATCTCCCCCCGGTCGAAGCGCCGGGTGATCGCCAGCGTCACCGCGAGGACGGGGTTGCGGAACGGGTCCTCCGCCGCCTGCTCGCGGGATTCCTCGATGAGGCGCAGGAGGTCCTGTTCCAGCCCCGCCGCCCCGCCGGGCCGGCGATCCGCATCCGAAGAGGCATCGGCTGGCGTGAGGTCATGCAGGCGCATGGATCGACCTTGAAGTTCGTGGGCGGAAGGCGGATGGCCGTGTGATACCCGACGGGGACGACGTTTGGGCGTCAGCGCCGCGCGTGTCCCACCGCCGTCGTCGCGCCGGTCCGGCACACCTGCTTCTGACATCCGCCGACGAAGACGCAAGGACCGTTCCGGGTTATCCGCCGGTGCGGTCCCTCCGCCGGGGAGGATGCAACGCGGCCCGTCCTGGGCTAACGCTGGGCGCGGCATGGAAACCATTCTGATCCTGAGCGCCGTGGGGGCTCTCCTGTTCTGCGGCCTCCTCGTCGCCTCGGTGCTGGCGCGGGGGCAGCGGCCCGAGCTGCGCATGTCGCGCGAGACGGATCTCATCGACGAGGCCGACGACGAGGAGGCCCTGATCCGCAGCGTGCAGCCGCCGCAGGCCAGCCCCATCGACCGGTCGGCGCCGATCCTCGAGATCCAGCCCGCAACCATCCCGGAGCCCCGGCGCCTGCCCCGTGGGCACGCCCCCGACGGCCGGAACCCCGACGAGGAGACGCGCTGATGGTGCGCCTGCGCACGCGCCTGTGGTCCATCCTGATTCCGGCTGCCCTGCTGCTCCCGACCGCGTCTGGCTTCGGCCAGACCTCCGAGCCGGCCCCGGAACCGCCCCCGGCCGAGGCGCCCGCCGCCGCCCCGCCCAAGAAGCGCCCCCCGCCGCCGCGCAAGCCGAAGCCGAAGCCGGCGCCCGCGGCGGAGGCGGCGCCCGTGCCCCCGGCCCCCGCTCCGGCGGCCGTCCCCCCCGCCCCGGCCCCCGCGCCGATGCCGGCCGCCAACCTGCCGGGCCTGACGGTGCAGTGCGAGGCCCGGGCCGCGCTCTACGAGGGGCCGAAGGATTTCACGCTCTGGGTCACGCGCACGGGCCTCATCGTCGTCGAGAACCCGCTGCGCCCGCTCACCCCGGAGACGACGCGGGTGCTCCAGGTCGTCATCGCCGGCAAGGCTGCCACCGCCTACGGGCCGGACCTGTACGCCCTGCGCCGGGGCGGCAGCCCGGGCGGCCTCGAGGCGATGCTCGGCGCGCCGATCCGCTGGGACGGCACGCCGACCGCCCTGCCGGACACCCTCAACATCGTTTCCGAGACGGGCCAGAGCCTGGCCCAGCTCGGGTTCCGGGAATGCGGCGAGGCGCCGGCCGTGAAAGCCCCGCCGGTCGCCGCCAAGGACAAGGCGAAGTCCAAGGAGCGGGCCAAGGAGCGGACCAAGGCCCGCGCCGGGGCCGCCCCGGGCACCCGGGATTCCAGCGTCAGGACACCGCCGGGCCTCAACCTGCCGCAGGGGGCCATCGAGTGACGCGGTGCAAGGGAGTTTGCCGATGAGTGCCGGATTCGCGGGGGCCGGATTCCAGGGACAGGGCCCGAGTGCCGCCGAGGTGATCGCGCGCCTGGGGCTGGCGCCGCACCCGGAGGGCGGCCATTACCGCGAGACGTTTCGCGATCCCCGGACCGTGGACGGGCGCTCGGTGGGCAGCGCGATCTACTACCTGCTCGACCTCGGCGAGGTCTCCGAATGGCACCGGGTGGATGCCGCCGAGATCTGGCACTGGCACGCGGGCGCGCCCCTGGTTCTCACCGTCAGTCCAAACGGCCACGACGCGAGCGCGGCCTATCTCGGCCCCGACCTGATGCGGGGACAGCAGCCGCAGATCGTCGTCCCGGCCGGCCATTGGCAGACCGCCACCAGCCTGGGCGCCTGGACCCTGGTGGGCTGCACGGTCTCACCCGCCTTCGACTTCGCCGGCTTCGAGATGGCCCCGCCGGACTGGCGCCCGACGCCGCGGGTCTAGCGGCCGCGATCCGACGCCGGGTGCCGGCTGGTTTCGACTCATACGAGCCGTACAGAGAATTGCCGGGACATTCCGAAAGCGGCCGTTGTTGGCAGGTTGGTGGTCGATGAGGTGGAGCGATCGACACCGACGGCACTCCACCTCAGGATTACGCCGAAATCCCGCTCTTACGTCGTCTGTCCACCGTCCACATTCAGGATGGCCCCGGTGACATGTCGGGCTGAAGGACTCGCCAGGAAGGTGACGGCGGCGGCGACGTCCTCTGGCGTTCCATACCGGCCGAGCGGACTGAGGCTACGCTGAAAGTCGGAGAACTCGCCGTTTGCCGGGTTCATGTCTGTATCGGTGGATCCGGGTTGGACCAGATTGACCGTGATGTCGCGCGATCCAAGTTCGCGCGCGAGGCCGCGCGTGAAGGAGTGCAGGGCGGATTTCGTCATGAAGTAGATCGCACCCGTGTCGCCGACGATGCGTTCGGCACCCGCGGAGCCGATCGTCACGATGCGCCCACCTGCGGGGAGATGAGGAATGGCGGCCTGCGCCGCGAGTAGGGGCCCCCGCACGTTGACGTCGAACAGGGCATCGATCGTCTCGACGCTGACATCCGCGAACGTCGAGTAGAGAGCGATCCCAGCATTGTTGACGAGAATGTCCAAGCCTCCCAGCGCCTGGACAGCTTCCGCCACCGCCCGTTTGACCGCCGAAGGATCTGCAAAATCCGCTTGAATGGCAGCCGCCCTGCGGCCCTTGCTTTCGATCGATTTGACGACTTCCGCGGCACGGTCTGCCGAACGCTCGTAGGTGATCGCCACGTCTGCGCCCTTCTCGGCGAGCGCGACCGCAATGGCAGCGCCTATCCCGCGCGAGGCACCCGTGACGAGGGCGCGCTTCCCAACCAGTTCCTGCATCGCTGAACCTTTCTGTATCGTTCGACACATAAATGGCTAGGCATGTTGGCGATTGGGGTCAAGCGTTTTATATAACGAACGATGCAAAAACCGGATCAGAAACCAGCGACCCCCGGAGCACAACAGGTACGAGGTCGCGGACGCCCTCGTGCGTTCGACCGTGAGGCGGCGTTGACCCAGGCGACGCGTCTGTTCTGGTGCAAGGGCTACGAAGCAACGTCCATCACCGAACTCACGGAGGCGATGGGGATCGGATCGCCGAGCCTCTACGCCGCCTTTGGTTCGAAGGAAGCGCTCTATGCCGAGGCGCTAAGCCACTACGTCCACACCTACGAGGCGCTCGTATGGGGTCGGTTCCGGACGGCGAGGACGGCCCGCGAGGCTGTCGAGGCTTTTCTGAAGGACTCCGCCACGGCCTTGACGGGGTCGGTCACCGACATTCCGCGCGGCTGCATGGTGACGCTGTCCTCGGTCGGTAATGAGGGCCACGCCGAACTCGGGGATCTCGTGCGCTCGGCACGCGCCGGTACGCTTGAGAGCCTGCAGGCGTGCCTGGAGAGGGCTATGGGTGCGGGCGAGCTCCCGGCCTCCACCAACGTTCGCGCTCTTTCCCGCTTCGTGCAGACCGTTCAGAACGGCATGTCGATCCTGGCCCGTGATGGCGCGAGCCGGGAAGAGTTGGACGCGGTCGCCGATATCGCGATGGCTGGCTGGGACGCCCGAATTGCCAAATCTATGGTCGACGACGTCTGATCTACTGGCCTCTTCCCGGAAGCGGAGCGGCAAAAATCCACCCCTCACGGATGTCCGGCCCCAGCATCAAGCCCCGGGTTTCGGCCGCGAGGGCGTCCCGGCGCGCGAGGCGCGGACCGCCACTCCGGCGCCGAGGACGATGAGCACGCAGGCGAGGCCGAGGGCCGGGCTGGGGCGGGCATGGCCCGTCGCCACCAGGGTCAGGGTCGAGAGGACGGGGGCGGCATAGGCGGCGACCCCGAGGAGCCGCAGGTCGCCCCGCTTCACGCCGATGTCCCAGAGGTAGAAGGCGGCGCCCACCGGGCCGAGGCCGAGGGCGAGGATCGCGCCCCATTGCACGGCGCCCTCCGGCCACAGGGTCGCCTCGAAGGCGCGGTGGCAGGCGAGGCTCAGGGCGGCGGTGACGAGGCAGAAGCCCGCCACCGCATCGGTCGGCACCGCGCCGACCCGGGCCGAGAGGACGGAATAGCCCGACCAGACGAAGGCGGCGGCCAGGGCCGCGAGGTAGCCGGGCAGCGCCCCGGGCTGCAGGTCGAGCCCGCTGCGCCCGGCAAACAGGGCGGCCACCCCCGCCAGGCCGAGGGCCGCGCCGCCGAGATGCCCGGCGCGCAGGCCGGCGGCCCCCGGAAGCTGCGCCGACAGGAGCACGATGAGCAGCGGCCAGAGATAGTTGATGAGGCCGGCCTCGGCCGGCGGTGCGAGGCGGAGCGCCGCGAAGTAGAGGGCGTGATAGCCGAACAGGCCGCCGACCCCGAGGAGCCAGACCGGCCAGGGCTGGCGCAGGGCCCGCAATCCCGCCGGCCGCGCGATCCAGCTGGCGCAGCCGACCAGCCCCCCGATGGCGAAGGTCATCGCGGCGAGCTGGAACGGCGGCACCGCGCCGGAGAGGGCAGTGAGCAGCGCCAGCAGCGACCACAGCAGGATCGCGCCGAAGCCGAGCAGGGTCGCGCGGGACATGGGGGACCGGAGCGGGGGGAGGGGGGAGAGAGGGGAAGGCCCGCCTATGTCCCATGCGCGGGCCTCCGGTTGCAACGGAGCCCTTGGCCTTCACGGGCCGGTCATGCGGCGGCGCTAACCCTCGACCGGGAATGCGAGACGGTCGGGAGGATCAGGCCCATGCGTGCGATCATCGTGGCGGCCGCCCTCCTGACCGGGCTGTGCGCGGCGCCCCTTCGGGCCGGCGAGGCCGCGCAGATCGGGCCGCGCCCGTTCTACCTCGTGGACAGCCTGAAGCCCGGCCCCCTGAAGGACCGGCTCCAGGCCTGCGGCACCGACCGGGCCTACACGGCGCGCCGGTTCTCGATCGCGCACCGGGGCGCGCCCCTGCAGTTTCCCGAGCACACGCGGGAGGGCGTGCTCGCAGCCGCCCGCATGGGGGCCGGGGTGATCGAGTGCGACGTCGCCTTCACGCGGGACCGGCAGCTCGTCTGCCGGCACGCCCAGTGCGACCTCCACACCACCACCGACATCCTGGCCCGGCCCGACCTTGCGGCCAAATGCACCCAGGATTTCCAGCCGGCCGACCCCGCCACGGGGCGCAAGGCCAGCGCGCGCTGCTGCACCAGCGACCTGACGCGCGCCGAGTTCGAGACCCTGAACGGCAAGATGGATGCCGGCGACCCGGACGCCACCACGCGGGCCGCCTACATGAACGCGACGCCGCGCTGGCGCACGGACCTCTACGCCACCACCGGCACCCTGATGACGCATGACGCGTATATCGCCCTGGTGAAGTCCCTGGGCCGCCGGTTCACGCCCGAACTCAAGGCGCCCGAGGTGGCCATGCCCTTCGCGGGCTACACCCAGGACCAGTACGCCCAGGCGATGATCGACGCCTACAAGCAGGCGGGGATCCCGGCCTCCGAGGTGCGGCCGCAGAGCTTCCAGCTCCGGGACATCCTGTACTGGCTGAAGGCGGAGCCGGAGTTCGGCCGGCAGGCGCTCTGGCTCGACAACCGCGACGAGACCGACCCGGGCTTCGACCCGGAGAAGCCCGGGAGCTGGACGCCGGGCATGGCGGAGTTGTCGGCGCTCGGCCTGCGCACCCTGGCGCCGCCACTCTGGATGCTGGTCCGGGTCGGGGCGAACGGGACGATCGAGCCCTCGGCCTATGCGCGCGCGGCGCGGGCCGCCGGCCTCGACCTCGTGGCCTGGTCGCTGGAGCGCTCGGGGCCGCTGAAGACTGGGGGCGGATATTACTACAAGTCGATCCGGCCGCTGATCGATCGGGACGGCGACGTGCTCACCCTCCTCGACGTGCTGTACCGGGATGTCGGCGTGGCGGGCGTGTTCTCGGACTGGCCCGCGACCACGACGTTCTACGCCAATTGCATGGCGATCGAATGACGGATGGGGATCGACTGACGGACGGGGATCGACTGGGTCGGGCGCCGGTCGACCGGACCGGAGAGCGGCGCATCGGTCCGCGCGGCCCCCGGACGGGGCCGCGCGGGCATCGGATCAGGCGATGTACTGGGCGCCGTTGATCGTCAGGGTCGAGCCGGTGATGAAGCCCGAATCCTCGGCCGCGAGGTACTCCACCGCGCGGGCGATCTCCTCGGCCTCGCCGAGGCGGCCGACCGGGATCGTGGAGATGATCTTGTTGCGCACGTCCTCCGGCACCGCCATGACCATGTCGGTGGCGATGTAGCCCGGCGCGATCACGTTGACGGTGATGCCCTTCGAGGCGCTCTCCTGGGCGAGCGCCTTGGCGAAGCCGATCACGCCGGCCTTGGCGGCCGAGTAGTTGGTCTGGCCGATCTGGCCCTTCTGGCCGTTGATCGACGAGATCAGGATGATGCGGCCGAAGCCCCGGTTGCGCATGCCCTCGATGACGGGGCGCGTGACCGTGAAGGCCGAGTCGAGGTTGGTCTTGATGACCGCCTGCCACTTCTCGAAGCTCATCTTGTGGAACAGGCCGTCGCGGGTGATGCCGGCGTTGTTGACCAGCACGTCGACGGGACCGACCTCGGCCTCCACGGCCTTGATGCCGGCCTCGCAGGCGGCGTAGTCGCCCACATCGAACTTGAAGACCGGGATGCCGGTCTCGGCCTTGAAGGCGCTGGCGGCCTCGTCGTTGCCGCCGTAATTGGCCGCGACCTTGTAGCCCTTGGCCTTGAGGCCCTGCGAGATGGCGGCGCCGATGCCGCGGGTGCCGCCGGTGACGAGTGCGACGCGTTCCTGAGCCATGATTTCCTCCGAAAGTCTGGTTTCTTGTGATTGTTGTGGGTCGCGCGGCTTTAGGGGCGTCCCCGCCTCCGCGCGACCGATTTAAATTTGCGGCGCCCTCAACAATTCATGGAGCGCCGCTCAAGTCTGGCTCAGACGCGCTCGACGCAGAGGGCGACGCCCATGCCGCCGCCGATGCAGAGGGTGGCCAGACCCTTCTTGGCGTCGCGGCGCTTCAGCTCGTGCAGCAGGGTGACGAGGACGCGGGCGCCGGAGGCCCCGATGGGGTGGCCGATGGCGATGGCGCCGCCATTGACGTTCACCTTATCGGTGTCCCAGCCCATGTCCTTGTTCACCGCCAGCGCCTGGGCGGCGAAGGCCTCGTTGGCCTCGATCAGGTCGAGGTCGGAGGGCTTCCAGCCGGCCTTGTCGAGGGCCTTGCGCGAGGCCGGGATCGGGCCGGTGCCCATCACCTTCGGGTCGACGCCGGCGGTGGCCCAGGACACGATCCGGGCGAGCGGCTTGATGCCCCGGCGCTCGGCTTCCGAGGCCGACATCAGCACGAGGGCGGCGGCGCCGTCATTGAGGCCCGAGGCGTTGGCGGCCGTCACGGTGCCGTCCTTCGAGAAGGCGGGCCTGAGCTTGGCCATCGCCTCCACGGTGGCGCCGTCGCGGATGTACTCGTCGGTGTCGACGATGGTGTCGCCCTTGCGGCTCGACACGGTGACGGGGACGATCTCGTCCTTGAAGCGGCCTTCCTTGCGGGCGGCCTCGGCCTTGTTCTGGGACTTCGTGGCGAACGCGTCCTGCTCCTCGCGGGTGAGCTGGAAGGCCTGGGCCACGTTCTCGGCGGTGGTGCCCATGTGGTAGCCGTTGAAGGCGTCCCAGAGGCCGTCCTTGATCATGGTGTCGACGAGCTGCACGTCGCCCATCTTCTGGCCGCCGCGCAGGTACTGCGCGTGCGGGCTCAGCGACATGGATTCCTGGCCGCCGGCCACGATGACGGTGGCGTCGCCGTTGGCGATCTGCTGCATGCCGAGGGCGACCGTGCGCAGGCCCGAGCCGCAGACCTGGTTGACGCCCCAGGCCGTGGCCTTCTCCGGGATGCCGGCCTTGATCGCGGCCTGGCGGGCGGGGTTCTGGCCGGCGCCGGCGGTGAGCACCTGGCCGAAGATCACCTCGTCCACGTCGTCGGCGGACACGCCGGCCCGCTCGAGGGCGGCCTTGATCGCCACGGCACCGAGTTCGTGCGCGGGGACGGTGTTGAACGCTCCGCCGAACGAGCCCACGGCGGTGCGCGCCGCACCAACGATGACGATGTCTTCTGCTGCCATGGTGACGTTCTCCTCAAGGCGGCATGGCGCTCCGTTGACGCTCATCGGATCGACGAGCGTGGGCGCCTTTGTGCCGTTCCTCCGGATGAAAGCCGTCACCCCTGCGAAGTCAAGGCATCCTGCGGTTGTTCGAGGCTCCTCCCGTGACAGCGGCCACGTCCGTGCGTGGTATTCTACGGGATGGGCGATAAATTGCTGTTTTCGTCGGCACGCGAACGCCTTAAGATGAACTTGTGCGCCGCGAGATCGGGCAATGGTCTCGGATGTCTGGGAAGAGATTGCGCGTGCGTGGAAACGTGTCGGGAGAGGCCTCCAGAGATGGCGGATAACGGTAAGTCCAATCACACCGTCATCAAGAAATACGCCAACCGGCGCCTCTATCACACCGGGACGTCGACCTACGTCACCCTCGAGGACTTGGCGACGATGGTGCAGAACGGCGAGGATTTCCTCGTCTACGATGCACGCTCGGGCGACGACATCACCCGCTCGGTGCTGACGCAGATCATCTTCGAGCAGGAGAACAAGGCCGGCGACGACAACTTGCTCCCGGTGGCCTTCCTGCGCCAGTTGATTCGCTTCTACGGCGACAGCATGCGCACCATGGTCCCGAGTTTCCTGGAATTCTCGATGGCGAACTTCGCCCGCGACCAGGAGGGCCTGCGCGAGAAGATGACCCAGAGCTTCGCGCCCACCGCCTTCCAGAGCGCGATGGAAGAGCAGGTCCGCGCCAACATGAGCTTCTTCGGCGACGCCATGAAGATGTTCACCACCTTCGGCACCGGCCCGCTCTCCGCCATGGGAACCCATCCCTCCTCCGCCGGAAAGTCCGGCGCGGGCCTTCCGGTCCCGTCCCCGGCGCCGCAGGCCGGCAGCGACCTCGACGACCTCAAGCGGCAGATGGCGGAGATGCAGTCGCGGCTGGAAGATCTCGCGAAGAAATAAGCCGCTCGCCGCGATCTCTCCGGTGGGCACTCCGGACGAAAGGTTGACGTTCCGTTAACGCGAGCCAATTCTGTCCCCATGCGCCATCACGGGCGCCGGGATGGATGCGATGGGGCGCCCCGAGGCGGACCGGACGGATGAGACGGATCCTGCGAATCTCGCGGGTCCTGCGCGGCAGGACCCTACCCGGGCTCTCGTCGTGATCGCCGGCGGCGCCGAGACCCGCTCCGACGGCCTGCGCGCCGTGCCGCGGCGTCCCCTGGCGGGCTTCCTCGCGCAGCTGATCGTCAGTGCCGAGCCGGCGCTCCGGCCGTCGCGCCACGAGCGCACGCGCTCGGCCGCCGCACGCTACGCCGAAGCGGGCCGCCGCGCCTGATTCGGCCGGCCTCGGTGAGGCACGAGGGCATCCGCGCAAGAAAAAAGCCGGGCTCGCGGGTGCGGGCCTCGGCTCGATTGCATCGACGGGTCGTCGCAGGGGCGGGCGTGCCGCACCCCGTGAGGCTCAGGCCTCGGCCGACTTCACCTTCAGGACCTGGCGACCGCGGTACATGCCGGTCTTCAGATCGATGTGGTGGGGACGGCGGAGCTCGCCCGAATCCTTGTCGGTGACGTAGGTCGGGGCCTTGAGGGCGTCGGCGGAGCGGCGCATGCCGCGACGCGAGGGGGAGGTCTTTCGCTTCGGAACGGCCATGGGAGGATCCTGTCGATGGCAAAAAGGGCGCCTGGGCGGCTCCCCCCTCTCGGAGGGATCGCCTCGGCACCGTGTTCAAACGGAGATTCGAGGCCGGCCTTATAGCCCCGCGACGCTGCCCTGGCTAGGGGCCGCCGAAAAATGCCGCCGGCTTCCCGGAGGGGTCCAAGGGGGGCGGGGTCGCCGGGGCATTCGCCGCGCTGCGGCCCGCCCCTGAGGTCCTCGGCCGGATGATCGACAGCACAACGCGATGTTAAGCAGCGGTTCAAGCGTTGTGCTCCAGGTTTCGACGGCTGGCGCGGTGCCACCGCCCTGTCATCGACCCCGGGAGTTTCCCATGATGTCTTCCCTGATGCGCACGATGGCCGTGCTGACCTGCCTCGCGGCCGTCCCCGCCCTGGCCCAGGCCCCGAGCCCCGCGACGCCCACCACCAAGCCGGTTCCCGCGCCCACCCCCGCGACGCCGGCCCCGAGCAGCCCGACGCCGCCCAAGGCCCCCACCGTGACGGCGCCCACCGTCGAAGCGCCCGCCGCGCACAAGGGCGCCCTGATCGACATCAACAGTGCCACCGCCGCCGAACTCGACGCGCTGCCGGGCATCGGCGCGGCCCGGGCCGCCGCCATCATCAAGGGCCGTCCCTACCGGGGCAAGGACGAGCTGATCGCGAAGAAGATCATCCCGCAGAATGCCTATGACGGCATCAAGGACAAGGTGATCGCCAAGCAGAAATAGCCCCCGGCTGCCGCGCCCCAGCGCGCGGCAGCGCTTCCCTTGTCGCAACGTATGCCGCGCCCCGGCGCGCGGCAGCGCCTCCCGTGTCGCAGCGTATGCCGCGCGCCGGCGGGCGGCATCGCTTCTCTTGTGGCGGCGCGGGACGGGTGCTAGGCGCCGGGGACCACAGCGCAGAACCCCGTCCATGCCACCCCATCCCGCCATCCGCCTGCATCGCGGCGACCTGCCGGCCGATTACGTCGCCGGCCCCGCCCTCGCCATCGACACCGAGACCCTGGGGCTGAACCCGCACCGGGACCGGCTCTGCGTGGTGCAGATCTCGCGCGGCGACGGTAGCGCCGACGTGGTGCAGATCGTGCCCGGCGGGCCCGCGCCCAAGACGCTGATGCGGGTGCTGGCCGATCCCGCCACCCTGAAGATCTTCCACTTCGCGCGCTTCGATCTCGCGGTGCTGTTCCACGGCCTCGGGGTCATGCCCGCGCCGGTCTACTGCACCAAGGTCGCCTCGAAGCTGGCCCGCACCTACACCGACCGCCACGGCCTCAAGGACGTGGTGCGCGAGCTCGTGGGCGTCGACCTGTCCAAGCAGCAGCAATCCTCCGACTGGGGGGCCACCTCCCTGAGTCAGGCCCAGGTCGATTACGCGGCCTCCGACGTCCTCTACCTGCACGCGGCGCGCGATCGCCTCGACGCCATGCTGGCGCGGGAGGGCCGCACCGAGATCGCGCAGGCCTGCTTCGACTTCCTGCCGACCCGGGCCCGCCTCGACCTCGCGGGCTGGCCCGAGACCGACATCTTTTCGCATTCCTGAGGACGTCGCGTCGCGGATGCGGTCGTGTGCCGGCGCACATCGCGCCCGCGCCGGAGGGATCATCGAGGCCGGCGATGGAACCCAACGCTTGCTGCGGTCCCGGGCTTGCCGTCATAACTTCGCCATTGCCCCCGGGCATCCGGCGGTCGACCCTGCCGTGGCGTGCCTGCCGCGGACGGGACGCGGTGTTGGGAATGTCATGCACGTGGGCGCGGCCGTCGGGACGGGGCAGATGAGCGAAGGCCGCGTCGACGCGACCCGGGCCCGGGCGCATGCGCGGGCGCGCAGCCACAGCGCCCATGTCCGCACCCTGCGCCGCGTGATTCCCGTCGCCGCCGGCTCGGCGGTGCTGGCGCTCCTCGCCGTCACCCTGTTCAACCCGTTCGCGGCCAGTATTCCGGACGTGTCGATGGGGCCCGTGAGCCTGTCGGGCAGCAAGGTGAAGATGGAGAATCCGCGCCTGTCCGGCTTCCGCAAGGGCGACCGGGGCTACGAGGTCACCGCCAACGCCGCCTTCCAGGACGTGCGCAAGCCGAGCGTGATCGAATTGCAGGCCATGAAGGGCCACCTGAACACCGACGACAAGGGCGGCCTCATCCACCTCGAAGCCGCGGCCGGCGTGTTCGATTCGAGCCGCGAATCCCTGACCCTGGAGCGCGATATCCGACTCTGGACCGACAAGGACGAGGAGATCCGCCTGAAATCGGCGGCGGTCGATTTCAAGGCCGGCAGCGTCCGGTCGAGCGAAACCGTCACCGTCACGGTCCCGAGCGGCACCATCGTGGCCGACACCCTCGAGGTGGTCGACAGCGGCCACGTCATCTCCTTCGTCGGCAACGTCCACACGGTCCTGCACCAGCAGGACAAGTCGGAGATCGGGGGAGAGGCGCAGCCGGCCGCGGCCCTCGCCGACAGGCCGGCCCGCATCCGCACCACCTCCGCCGAA
This sequence comes from Methylobacterium sp. FF17, assembly GCF_025813715.1. Classification (NCBI taxonomy): domain Bacteria; kingdom Pseudomonadati; phylum Pseudomonadota; class Alphaproteobacteria; order Hyphomicrobiales; family Methylobacteriaceae; genus Methylobacterium; species Methylobacterium flocculans. The sequence continues at coordinate 1,611,115 of NZ_CP107532.1, read as the reverse complement.
CCGGATGACGGGGAGCGCCGTCGGTGAGCCGTTTCGCGACGCGTGCGCGCTGGGGCCTCGCCGCCCTCGCGCTGACCGCCCTGAATCCCGTGGCCGAGGCCCAGACCGCCGCGCCGCGCAAGGAGAAGGCGGCCTCGGCCCTCGGCAATCTCGGCGGCGGCGGCAAGGAGCCGATCAAGATCGACGCCGACCGGCTCGATGTGTTCGACCGCGAGAACAAGGCGATCTTCGCCGGCAACGTCGTGGCCGTGCAGGGCGACAGCACCATCCGCTGTTCCAGCATGACCGTGCGCTACAAGCGCGGCAAGGAGAAGAAGGAGCCCGGGGAGGGCGGCGCCGAATCCGCCAGCCAGGCCGAGCGCGCCGCCGGCCTGAGCGAGAACGGCATCCAGCGCGTCGAATGCGCCGGCCCCGTCACCGTGGTGCAGAAGGACCAGGTCGCCACCGGCGACAACGCCGTGTTCGACCAGGAGGCCAAGCGCATCGTGGTCACCGGCAACGTGGTGCTGAGCCAGTGCCAGAACGTGACGCGCGGGTCGCGCCTCGTCTACGACATGAACAGCGGCCGGGCGAACATGGACCCGGTGGCGGGCGGGCGCGTCTCGGCCCTGTTCGTGCCGCAGAAGGAGGACGGGGCCAAGGGCAAGGGCTGCGCGCCGCCGCCCGCCGCCGTGCGGCCGGCCTCCGACAAGCCTGCGGAAGCCAAGAGCCGGGCCCAGGCGAATTGAGCGCCGCGCCCCTGGCGCCCGCCCTGGCGGAGCGCTCCTCCGACAGTGCCGGTCCCGCGCGGGCGCCCTCCCTCCTGGGGCGCCTGTTCGGGGGTGCCCGCCGACGGCGCGAGGCCGAGGCGGCCGCCGTCGCGGAGGCGGGGGGCGGCCCCGGCATCCTCTGCGTGCGCGGCCTGCGCAAGAGCTACGGCGCCCGGACCGTCGTGCATGAGGCTGGCCTCACCGTGCGCAACGGCGAGGCGGTGGGCCTGCTCGGTCCCAACGGCGCCGGCAAGACCACGATCTTCTACATGATCACCGGCCTCGTCACGGCGGATCGCGGGACCATCACCCTCGACGGCCTGCCGATCACCCGGCTGCCGATGTACCAGCGCGCCCGCCTCGGCATCGGCTACCTGCCCCAGGAGGCCTCGATCTTCCGGGGCCTCACGGTGGAGGACAACATCCGGGCGGTGCTCGAGGTGGCCGAGCCCGACCGCAAGGCGCGGGCGCACAAGCTCGAATCCCTGCTCGAGGAATTCGACATCGCCCGCCTGCGCAAGTCGCCGTCCATCGCCCTGTCGGGCGGCGAGCGGCGGCGCTGCGAGATCGCCCGGGCGCTGGCCTCCTCGCCGAGCTTCATGCTCCTCGACGAGCCCTTCGCGGGCATCGACCCCATCGCGGTGGGGGACATCCAGGATCTCGTGAAGCACCTCAAGCAGCGCGGGATCGGGGTGCTCATCACCGATCACAACGTGCGCGAGACCCTCGGGCTGATCGACCGCGCCTACATCGCCCATTCGGGACGCATCCTCACCGAGGGGACGCCGGAGGAGATCGTGGCCGATCCGGAGGCGCGGCGCCTCTATCTCGGCGAGGATTTCCGGCTGTAGCCGGCCCCCGGACCCCGATCCGCAGAAAAATTTCGGTTGCACCGGAACGCCGCCGCGCACAGCCTGTGGTGGTGGCCGCGCACCGAATTCCCTGATCGCACAGGCTTTTGTTAGGACGCCACGTGGGAGACTCTCTCACGCGGGAGGTCGTCCGCGACGGCGACAGGCGCGTGACGTGCCTGATTTTTGTGCAAGCGACCGTCCACACGCTTTGACGCGCGCTCCGGATGGCGCTAGACCTGGGAACAGCAAAAGAGAAGCAAGATTTGTGCCGAAGTCCGGCCCACGGCGACGTGCGCTGCCGGGCCGAGGCGGGACTCGGCATCGGGGCGACACCATGAGTCTGCTGCAACGGCTGGAAATGCGCCAGGGGCAAGCCCTGGTGATGACGCCTCAGCTCCTCCAGGCGATCAAGCTCCTGCAGCTCTCCCAGCTCGATCTCGCCGCCTACGTCGACGCCGAGCTGGAGCGCAACCCCCTGCTGGAGCGGGTCGAGGGCGAGGCCGAGGGCGAGCGCCCGCTCGCCGAGGTGCCCTCCGAATCCGCCGTCGACCGCGAGGGGGACGGCGAGGGCGGTGATTACGACGGCGGCGACGAGCCCTGGATCGCCACCACCCTCACCGCCAGCGGCGCCGACATGGAGAGCGCCCTCGATACCCGCCTCGACAACGTCTTCGCCGACGAGAACCCCACCCATGCCCGGGAGGCGGCCTGCGGCGACATGCTCTCCCTGACGCCGGCGCCCTACGGCAACACGGGCGGCAGCTTCGACGGCGAGGCCCCGGACTTCGAGGCGACCCTGACCTCCGAGGTCTCCCTGCGCGAGCACCTCGGCGCCCAGCTCGATCTCGCCACCCGCGATCCCATGGACCGCCTGATCGGCAGCTTCCTCATCGATGCCGTGGACGATGCCGGCTACCTGCGCGAGTCCATCGACGCGGTGGCCGAGCGCCTCGGCGCCTCCCTGGACCGGGTCGCCCGCGTGCTGAAGCTCGTGCAGGGTTTCGAGCCCGCCGGCATCGCCGCCCGGGATCTCGCCGAGTGCCTCGCCCTCCAGCTGCGCGACCGCGACCGCTTCGACCCCGCCATGCAGGCCCTCGTCTCGCGCCTCGACCTCGTGGCCAAGCGTGACCTCGCGGCCCTGCGTCGCCTCTGCGGGGTCGACGACGAGGACCTGATCGAGATGCTGGCCGAACTGCGCCGGCTCGACCCGAAGCCCGGCCGCGCCTTCGGGGCCCGCGCCGTCGAGGTGCTGATCCCCGACGTGTTCGTGCGCGCCGCCCCCGACGGCTCCTGGCTGGTGGAACTCAACGCCGAGGCCCTGCCGCGGGTGCTGGTGAACCAGAGCTACTATGCCCGCGTCTCGCGGGGCGCGGCGGCCGAGGGCGACAAGGCCTTCCTGTCGGAATGCCTGCAGACGGCGAACTGGCTCACCCGCAGCCTCGAGCAGCGCGCCCGCACCATCCTGAAAGTGGCCTCCGAGATCGTGCGCCAGCAGGACGCGTTCTTCCTGCACGGGGTCGCGCACCTGCGCCCCCTCAACCTGAAAACGGTGGCGGAAGCCATCGGCATGCACGAATCCACCGTCTCGCGGGTGACCTCCAACAAGTCGATCGGGACCAGCCGGGGCACGCTGGAGATGAAGTACTTCTTCACCGCCGCGATCCCGGGGGCCGCCGGCACCGCCGCGCATTCCTCCGAGGCGGTGCGCCACCGCATCAAGCAGCTCGTGGATGGCGAAGCCCCCAGCGACGTGCTCTCCGACGACGCCCTGGTGCAGCGCCTGCGCGACGAGGGCATCGACATCGCCCGCCGCACCGTCGCGAAGTACCGGGAATCCCTGCGCATCCCGTCCTCGATCGAACGGCGGCGCGAGCGCTTCGCCTATGCCGGACGGTGAGGACGCCGGCGGCCGTCGCACGCCCGTCTCCTTGACCTGACCCCGCCTTCACGGTCGCCCGGCGCCGGTCGGTGTGACGACGGAGGACTTCGGCGCCGCACCGGAGCGCATTCCTTCGCGCATCCCGATCGGGCCCTCGACGGTGGTGACGGCGGGGACCGAGCGATCCGATCCCGGCCTGCGGGGATTCGGTCCGGGTGTCAGGGCGGGCCCGGCCCGCGCGTTGACTTCTCCCGATGAGGCTCCTTAACTCACGGGCCGACCACAACGAAAATCGGAGGGATCATGGGGTCATTGCGCGTGACGGGCCACGGCCTGGACCTGGGCGAAGCCCTGCGGGGACGCGTCGAGGAGCGAATGGCGGCCACCCTCGCGAAGTACCTCGACAGCCACATGAGCGGAACCTGCTCCGGCCATGTCACCCTGCGGCGGGACGGGACGGCCTACCGCACCGATTGCGTGCTCCACCTCGTCTCCGGCCTGACCCTGGAGGCCTCCGGCGCCGCCCACGACGCCCATGCGAGCTTCGAGCAGACCGCCGATCGCCTGGAGAAGCGCCTGCGCCGCTACAAGCACAAGCTGAAGGACCACGGCGCGGCCGGACACGAGGGCGCGACGGTCCAGGCGGCCTACGCGGTGTTCGCGGCGCCGAGCGAGGCGGAGGCCGGCGATTTCGATCTCGACGACGAGCCCGTCGACGGGGAGGCCTCCCATCCGCCGGTCGTGGCCGAGAGCACCAAGACCCTCAAGCGCCACTCGGTCAGCGAGGCAGTGACCGCCCTCGACCTCACCGGCGCCCCGGTCCTCGTGTTCGTTCACGCTGGCACCGGACGCATCAACGTCGTATACCGCCGCACGGATGGGGCAATCGGCTGGGTCGATCCGGCGGAGGCGGCCCCCTAGTACCGGTCGGGAACAGAACCTGAACCCGGTCGATTGATTTCCACGGGTCGCGCGGGTGACCCGACCTTTCATGGAGCGGTGGCCCGATGGGCCGCCGCCGACGGGGCGACGGTCCTTCATGCCAGTGCTGGAATTCCTGTCTCCGGATTCCGTGGTGCCGTCGCTGCGCGCCCGCGCCAAGAAGACGATGCTGCAGGAACTGAGCGGCTACGCGGCGCGCCAACTGCCGGCCTTGGACGAGCGCGAGGTCTTCGAGACCCTGTTGCAGCGCGAGCGCCTCGGCTCCACGGGCATCGGCGACGGCGTCGCGATCCCCCACGGCAAGCTGCCGGGCCTCGACCGGCTGTTCGGCCTCGTGGCCCGCCTCGAGAAGCCGGTGGATTTCGACGCCCTGGACGGCCAGCCCGTGGACATCGCCTTCCTGCTCCTCGCCCCCGAGGGCGCCGGGGCCGACCACCTCAAGGCGCTCGCCCAGGTGGCCCGCCTCCTGCGCGAGCCCGGCATCCTGGAGCGCATCCGCGCCGCCCGCGACGCCAGCGCCCTCTACGCGCTCCTCACCCACACCTCGGCTTCGCAGGCCGCCTGATCATGCGCGTCTCGCATCGCTTCGCACTTCTGGTGGCCGGCTGCCTGCTCGCCGCCGGCCCCGCCCGCGCCGAACCCCGCGGCGTCGGGGACACGGCCTGTGCCCGCGACGTCCTGGTGGCGAGTTCGATGCAGCGCCAGGCCATCGACCAGCTCGAACAGGCCGGCAACGAGGCGGCCGACCAGTGCCGCGTCTGGCGCCGCCACGTGGAGACCATGCGTCGGGTGGCGAGCGTCTACGGCCGCTGCCTGTCGGGCGCCGAGCGCACCGAGCGCCTCGCGCAGGTGCAGACCTCCGAGCGGGATTTTTCGGGGATGATCCGGAAGCAGTGCAAGGGGCTGTAGCCCAAGGCCGGATCAGGTCCGCCGGACGGGCCTCGAGGTCCGATTCCTCGCGGGGCCCTATTCCTTGTGGGGCCCTATTCCTGCCCGCGCAGCAGCAGCGGCTCGGCCACCATCTTGATCGGCTTGCCGCGCCCGATGAGGATCGCCGCGCGGGAGCGCTCGGGATCGCTCTCGAAGCGGGTGCGCAGCCAGGCCACCAGGAACTTCAGGTACTCGGAGGCGAGCAGCCGGGCTGAGGCCGGGTGGTGCCACCAGCCGTCCGGATCGAACCCCTCGGCGATCACCGGATGGGGCACGATGCGGTCATCCCCCATCAGCGCGTGGTCGAGCTCCACCAGGGTGCGCGGCATGTGATAGTTCGAGGTCACCACCGTGACCGTGCTGAAGCGGTGCTGGCGCATCCAGCGCCGGGTCTCGATGGCGTTGCCGATCGTGTTGCGCGCCCGGTAGTCGAGGTCGACGCAGCAGGCGATCCAGTGGCGCTGGGTCGGGTTGAGGCGGGCGATCTCGTCGCGGCTGGTGCGCTCGTTGACGCCGGTGATGAGCAGGCGCCGACCGTAGCCGTTGGCCAGGAGGTCGATGGCGTCGCCGATGCGCTGGGCGCCCCCGGTGAGCGCGACGATCCCGTCGGCCCGGCCGCTCGGCACGCGCTCGTCCCGCTCCAGGCAGGCCACGAAGGCGAGGAAGCCACAGAACAGGGCGGCGGCCCCGGTCACGGCGAGGCCGAGCGTCGCCCTGGCCGTCGGACCGAGCGACGCCGTCTCGGGCGAACCCGGGTGGGACGCGTGCCGCTCCTGCGGCTCGGCGGCCACGCGGGAGGCGGCGTCGGTCCAGGCCCATCCGAAAGCCTCGGAGGGCCTCATGGTGCCGCTGGCTGACATCCGCCTCGTCATTCCCCCGTAAGATAGCCCCGATTGGGGCCTTCGCGAGGCAAGTATCTCGGCCCTGAAAGGTTCACGAAGCGTTAACGGGATCGCGACGCTTGACGGGATCGGGCGCCGCTGTCCGGGTCAGGCGAGGAAGCGCCGCACGGTGAGGCGCGAGACGATGCCGGTGACCACCGAGGCGATGACGCCGATGAGGAGCACGGCGGCATAGCCGCGCCAACCGATGTGGAAGGCGCCGAACAGGGCCTCGATCTCCTCCCCCGCCGGCCCCGAGCGCCAGTTGCGCGCCACCAGCCCCGCCAGCGCGAAGGCCGCGATGGCGGCCCCCGAGCCGATGATGCCGCCGCGCAGGCCGAGGCCGAAGAACCTTCGTTGGAAGGCCCGGGCGATGAAGTCGTCGTTGGCGCCCACGAAATGCAGCACCTCCACCACCTCCCGGTTGCCCGCCATCGCGCCCCGCGTGGCGAACACCACCGCGAGGCCGGTGGCCACCAGCACCAGCAGGACGATGCCGACGCCGACGCCCACGAAGGTGTTGGCCGCCGTGGAGAGGCGGCGCAGCCAGAGGGCGTGGTCGTCCAGGCTCGCGACGCCCGGCAGGGCTTCGGTGAGGGCACCGCGCAGGGGCTTGAGGTCCGGCGTCGCCTCGGCGAGCTTCAGGGTGACGAGGCGCGGCACCGGCAGGTCCGAGAGGTCGAGGCCGCTGCCGAGCCAGGGTTCGAGCAGGCGCTCGGCTTCCGCTTTCGAGAACACCCGCACGGCGCTGATCCCGGGGGTGGCGCGGGCCAGCCCCTCGGCGCGGGCCACGTCCGCGTCGATGTCGCGTCCGGGGCTCGGACGCACCTGGATCGTCACCTCCTGCGCCACCGTGCCCTGCCACTGGTCGGCGCTGGAGGCCACGATCTCGGCCGCCCCCGCGCAGAGGGCGGCCAGGAAGGTGAGGATCGCGATGACGGCGGCGAGCGCCCGGCTCGCGGCCGAATCGGTCGGCACCAGGGGCGCGTTGCGGCGCAGGGTCGAGGGCAGCGGCGCCCCGCGCGATTCGGGGGGCGCCGGCGGCTTCACCGGCGGCCGGTCGCCGGCCTGCGCCGTCGCGGCGGCCTGCGGGGCGGACGGCGCGCGGGTCTCGCCCACCGTCACGCCTCGACCGTCAGGCGGCCGTCGCCGAGGATGAAGCGTCGGGCATCGACCAGGTCCATCAGGGCGAAATCGTGGGTGGCGATGAGCACGGAGGTGCCCAGCCGGTTGAGCTCGATGAACAGGCGCAGCAGGCGCCGGCCGAGGCCCGGATCGACGTTGCCGGTGGGCTCGTCGGCCAGCAGCAGTTCGGGCCGCGCGATGAGGGCGCGGGCGATGGCCGCGCGCTGCTTCTCGCCGCCCGACAGCAGGGGCGGCAGCACGTGCATGCGCTCGCCCAGACCGACCCAGCGCAGCAGTTCCACGACCTCCGCCCGGTAGCTCGTCTCCGAGCGGCCCTGGACGCGCAGGGGCAGCGCCACGTTCTCGTAGGTGGTGAGGTGGTCGAGCAGGCGGAAATCCTGGAAGACCACGCCCATGCGCCGGCGCAGGTTCGTCAGGGCCTCGCTGGAGATGCCGCTCACCTCCTCGCCGAAGACCGAGACGAGGCCGCGCGTGGGCCGCACCGAGAGCAGGATCAGGCGCAGGAGCGTGGTCTTGCCCGCCCCCGACGGCCCGGTGAGGAACTGGAAGGAGCGCGGCGCGATCTGGAAGCTGACGTCGCTCAGCACCTCCGGCCCGAGGCCGTAGCGCATGCCGACGCTCTCGAACTGGACCACCGGCTCCTCGGCCCCGGTGAGGAGCGACTGCGTGTTCACCCGGTCCGCCACACTCCCTCCTACTGCCTGCCCAAGGGGCCATCCCGGTCGGGGACGTCCGCTTCACGAACGGTTAACCGCCTTGCCCGAGAACCGTGTGAGTCTTTTTCCCCGAACCGGCAACTGCCGATCGCGACCCGAGGCGCCGATTCGCCATGCTGATCGTCTGCCCCGCCTGCGCCAGCGAATACCAGATCGACCTGGATCGCGTCGGGGCCGAGGGGCGCTCGGTGCGCTGCGCCGCCTGCCGCGAGACCTGGTTCATCTCCCCCGACGAGGTCGCGGCCGCCATGGAGGCCGAGATGACCGCCGCCATGCTGGCGGCCTCCGAGACCGGGCCGGGCGCGGCGGAGAGCCGCGCCTCGGCCCAGGCGGATCTCGACGCCTGGGAGGCGGCCCTCTCCGGCGAGGCGGAGCCGGAAGCGGAGCCGCGCCCGAAGGCGAGGCCGAAGGCAAGGCCCGCCAAGCCGAAGCGGCGGCCCTCCGTCCTGGCCTCACCCACCGCGCTCGTCGCCTTCGCCCTGGTGGCCGGGCTCGGTCTGGCGATTCTCGCGCGCAGCACGGTGGTGCGGATGATGCCCCAGAGCGCCGACCTCTACGCCCGCATCGGCCTGCCGGTGAACCTGCGCGGCCTGAGCCTGCGCGACGTCGTGGCCTTCCAGGTCCCCGGCGAGGGCGCGCAGGGGCAGCTGGTGGTGGAGGGCGACCTCCTCGGCGTCGCGGCCGCCGGGGCCGAGGTCCCGCCCATCGAGGTCGAGGTGCGCGACGGGCGCGACCAGCCGCTCTACCGCTGGCATATCCCGCCCCCGCGTCCCGCCCTGGAGAAGGGCGAGACCGCGCGCTTCCGCGCCAGCCTGTCGGCGCCGCCCGCGCAGGGGCGCTCCGTGCGCGTGCATTTCGCCGCCGCGACCGCCGAGGCGGGCGCGAAGGACGATGCCAGCGCGCGGCGCCCGTGATATACTTCCCCTCATGACGAATCCTTCCCGACGCGTCCGCGTCCTCTTCGACGAAACCGCGATCGCCCGGCGCACCGAGGAGTTGGCTTCCGCCATCGCCGCCGCCAACCCCGAGAACCTGCTCGTCGTCGCGGTGCTCAAGGGCAGCTTCATGTTCGCCGCCGACCTCCTGCGTGCCCTGCACCGGGTCGGGCTAGAGCCGCAGGCGGAGTTCGTCCACCTGTCGAGCTACCGCACCGCCACGGTCTCGTCGGGGCAGGTCGAGATCCTGCGCGACGTGGAGAGCGAGGTGCGCGGGCGCGACGTGCTCCTCATCGACGACATCCTGGAATCCGGGCGCACCATCGTGTTCGCCAAGGACCTGCTGATGGCGCGCGGCGCCAAGCGGGTCCTCACCGCCGTGCTCCTGGAGAAGCCCGGTAAGCGCGCCGTGACCATCGAGGCGGATTTCGTCGGCTTCACCTGTCCGGACGTGTTCGTGGTGGGCTACGGCATGGACGTGGCGCATGCCTACCGGCAGTTGCCCTTCGTCGGGCTGGTCGATTACGACAGCCGCGAGCCCGACCTGTTCGGCGGCACCTGAGGCGCATGTTGCGTCGCACGCGCAACACGCCACCACAAAACGAGCGCCGAGGCGGCCGCCGGGACCGGCGGTGCCTTGACAGGGCGCACCGGCCCTTGCGTGACTGACGACCCGATCCGAGAGAGACACAGACGCGCGATGGCCCGCATCCTCCTCGTGGATGACGAAGAGACGGTCCGGGGCTTCCTGAAGCGGGGTCTCGAGATCGACGGCCACGCCGTGGTCACCGCCACCGACGGCAGCGACGGGCTCGACCGGCTGACCGAGGCGGACGGGGCGTTCGACCTCATGCTGACCGACATCCGCATGCCGCTGATGGACGGCATCGCCCTGGCGCTGGCGGCCAAGCGCGACTTTCCCGATCTCACCATCCTGCTGATGACGGGCTTTGCCGATCAGCGCGAGCGCGCGCGCGGCCTCGATGCCATCGTCACCGACGTGCTGACGAAACCCTTCTCCCTGGCCGACCTGCGGTCCACGGTGAACCGGGCGCTCGCTGCCTGAGCCGTCCGCGATCCGCCGCACCGATTCCGGAGCCGCCGCATGAATGTCCACACCGACCTCCTCTCGGCGGTCGGCGGCACGCCGCTGATCCGCCTGGCGCGCGCCTCGCAGGAGACCGGCTGCACCATCCTCGGCAAGGCGGAGTTCCTCAATCCCGGCCTGTCGGTGAAGGACCGGGCGGCCCTCTCCATCGTGCGCGACGCGGAAGCCCGCGGCGCCATCCGCCCCGGCGGCACCATCGTGGAGGGAACGGCGGGCAACACGGGCATCGGGCTGGCCCTGGTGGCGGCGGTGCGGGGCTACCGCACGGTCATCGTCATCCCGGAGACCCAGTCGGCGGAGAAGAAGGAGACCCTGCGGCTCGCGGGCGCCCGCCTCGTGGAGGTGCCGGCGGTCCCCTTCGCGAACCCGAACAACTACGTCCACGCCGCCCGCCGCCTGGCGACGCATCTCGCCGGGACCGAGCCGGGCGGGGCCTTCTTCGCGGACCAGTTCGACAACGTCGCCAACCGTCGGGCCCACGTGGAGACCACGGGGCCGGAGATCCTCCGGGACACGGGCGGTGCGGTCGACGGCTTCATCTGCGCCGCCGGTACCGGCGGCACGCTCGCCGGCACCGCGCAGGCCCTGCGCGCGGCCAACCCGACGGTGCGGATCGGGCTCGCGGACCCGGAGGGCTCCGCCCTCTACGCGCATTACACCACCGGCACCCTCAAGGCGGAGGGCTCCTCCATCACGGAAGGGATCGGCCAGGGCCGGATCACCCGCAACCTCGAGGGGTTCGCGCCGGACCACGCCTATCGCATCCCGGACGCGGAGGCGCTCGCCATCGTCTTCGGGCTGATGCGCGAGGAGGGCCTGAGCCTGGGCGGCTCGTCCGGCATCAACGTCGCCGGGGCGATCCGGCTGGCCCGGGACCTCGGACCCGGCCACACCATCGTGACGATCCTGTGCGACGGCGCGGCCCGCTACGCCTCGAAGCTGTTCAACCCCGGCTTCCTGACGGAGCGCGGCCTGCCCGTCCCCGACTGGCTCGGGGCGGCGTCCGATCCGTTGCCCGACTGGCGGGCTTGACCCGAGCGCGGGCGCCCGGACGAAAAGCACGATTCACCGGGATTATGCCGCACGGCCCGTTGAACGGAATCGCCCGCGCGACGTTTGTACGGTCAAGCTCAAGCAATCTTGGTTGGGCGCCCGACGGAGTTCCCACCCATGACCCTGACCACCATCCTCCTCATCATCCTGATCCTGGCCGTGCTCGGCGGCGGCAACTTCCTCGGCGGCGGCGCCTACCGGGGTCCGAGCTTCGGTCTGGGCGGTCTCCTCGTCATCATCCTGATCGTGCTGCTCGTCACCGGGCGGATCTGACGGTCTCAGGGCTGGCACGTCACGGCGACGACCGCGCCCGACAGGGATGCGACGGCCGCGCCGAGGGTGCCGGCCCGCTGCGGCGGGGGCGTGCGCACGCCCGCCTCCGCCAGGATCGCCGCGATGGCGGCGGCCGGGACGAGCCCGTAGCTCGCCGGCGGCACCACCCCCGCCACGAGGCGGGGAGCGGCCGGAAACAGCGTGACGAGGCCGGCGAGCGCGCCTGAACGGTCGAGGACCGGGGCGCCCCCCGCCCCGGGCTGGAGCGGCGCCGTGAGCCGCGCCCCCGCCGCTCCGGATTGCCCGGGAGCCGCCACGACGCCGCCTTCCGCATCCGCACTCAAGGCCAGCATCGCCGCGTCCTCGACGGGCGCATCCGTCCGGATCGCCGGCTGGACCGGGGCATGGCCTGCGAGCGCCCCGGTCTCCAGGAGCACGAGGTCCGCCCGCGCCCCCGCTCCAACCCGCGCCGGCGTGCCGGCGATGAGGGGCGTCCGGCAGCCGGCGAGCGCCGCCGCACTCGTGAGCACCCGTCCGGGCGCTACCAGGAGGCCGGTGGCGATGGGCGCAAGTCTGCGCGTCGGCAGGGCCGGGGCCGGGGGCTGCGCGCTCGGGGCCGAGGCCGCCGCGGCGACCGGGGCCGGGGTCGCGTCGGGGAAGGGCACGAAGCTGTTGGCGATGGCGATGGCGAGGCGGTCGACCTCCCCGGCGAGCGCCTTGTCGTAGCCGAGGGTGATGCCGCGCAGGCCCGCCTCGCCGGCCGCGTAGCGGATGTAGGACTTGCCCGCCTGGGTCTCCGCCGTGACCACGAGGAAGTCCGGCCGCAGGAGCTTGTAGGTCACCCGCCGCTCCGGGGTCGGCGCCGTGATGCGGGCGAAGACCGCCTCCAGCTCGGTCTCGCCGGGCGGATAGGATTTCGTCTCCAGGGTGATGCGCCCGTCCCCGCTCTGCCAGCGGGTGCCGCCCGGCTGGGGCGTGCGCTTCGGCAGCACCTGCTCGGGCACGCCGAGCACCACGCCGCTGGCGGGGTCCGGCTTCACGGTGAAGCGGGCGGCCGTGCGGGCCGCCGCACCCTCCCGCAGAAGGGCGGCGCGGCCGGCCGCGTCGGGCAGCCCGCTCCCGCCCCGGCGCCCGGCATAGGCCTGCAGCGCCTCGTAGCTGCGCCGTGCGAAGGTGCCGCTGATCACGCTGTTGTAGTCGCCGGTCCAGACCAGGGCGTCCTGGAGCGCCTTGCGCTCGGATTCGGGCAGGGCCTCGAACGCCGTCCGCGCCGCCTCGAAGGCGGGATCGACGGGTTTCGCGGGCGCGGGGGGCTTGGCCGGGGCGGGTCGGGGGAGGGCGGGGGGCGCCTGCGCCAGGGCGGTGCCGGCCGTCGCCAGCATCACGAACCCGGACACGGCCCGGATGATCCGCCCGTTGCGCGCCATGTTGCGTCTCCCCCGCGAGAACCGCCCCGGTGTGGCAGAGGCCGCCCCCGATTTCCAGGCCGTTGCGGCGCAGGCGCGAAGTGCTACGGTCCCGCCGATATCGACGCGACGGCCGGGGGGAACAGCATGTCGGGATCGACCGGACACGGGCGCCTGCCCCGATCGGCCGCGCGCTGGACCGGCGTGCTGCACGCCCTCGCCGTCACGGCGCTGCTGGCGCTGCCGGCCGGGGCCCAGACACCGCCCCCGCGTGCCGCGCAGAAGGCCGCCCTCAAGGCCAATCCGGCTGTGGCCCCGAAGAGCTTCCAGCGCGAGGATCTCGCCAGCGACGGCGTGCGCCTCGAAGCCGCCCTGAAGGGCGAGGCGGGTGCGGCCGCCACCAGACCCGCCGCCAAGGCGCGGGCCGAGGGCGAGGCCCTGATCGCGGCCGAGAAGCCGGCCGAGGCCCTCAAGCCCCTCGCCCTCGCGGTGGCGGCCGAGCCCGCCGAGCCCGCGAACTGGCTCGCCTATGCCCGCGCGGCGAGCGCGGTCGGCAACGACGGCCAGGCGGGTGACTATGCGGGCCGCCTTCGCCTGCGCCGCAACGCGCGGGCCGCCGCCTACCAGGGCTACCTGCGGGCGAGCGGGGCCGCCGCCGAGGCGGGGGCGCTCGCCGGCCTCGGCGCGGTCTACGCCGCCGAATCCGAATGGCGCCCGGCGCTGGAGGCCTACCGTGCCAGCCTCGCGCTCTCCGACGACGCGGAAGTCCGCGAAACCTACGAGTCCCTGCGCGCCGAGCACGGCTTCCGCATCCTCAACTACACCGTCGATTCCGATGCCGCCGCGCCGCGCCTCTGCTTCCAGTTCTCGGAAGGGGTCGCGGCCCGGACCGACTTCACGCCCTTCATCGCGGTCTCGGGCGCGGCCAACGCCGCCGTCACGGCCAGCGGCCAGCAGGTCTGCGTCGACGGCCTGAAGCACGGGGAGCGCTACGCCTTCGTGGTGCGCTCCGGGCTGCCGTCCGCCGCCGGGGAGACCCTCCTCAAGGCCGCCGATTACGAGGTCTATGTCCGCGACCGCTCCCCCCAGGTGCGCTTCACGGGCCGCAACTACGTCCTGCCCCGCACCGGACAGGCCGGCGTGCCCCTCGTCTCGGTGAACGCGGCCCAGCTCGACGTGGAGGTCCTGCGCGTCGGCGACCGGGGGCTGCTGCCGGCCCTGCGCAGCGAGGAGTTCCTGTCCCAGCTCAACGGCGCCACCGCCCGCACCCTCGCGGACCAGAAGGGCATCCGCGTCTGGAAGGGCGTGCTCGAGACGGCCAAGGCCGAGCTGAACCAGGAGGCGGTGACCGCCTTCCCCGTGCTCCAGGCCGTGGGCAAGCTGGAGCCCGGCCTCTACATCATGATGGCCCAGCCCGGTGGCGCCCCCGCATCCCCGGACGAGGAGGGCGGCTACGAGGCCCGGGCCACGCAATGGTTCGTGGTCTCGGACCTCGGGCTCACCGCCTTCAAGGGCCGCGACGGGGTCCACGTCTTCGCCCGGTCGCTCGCCTCGGCCGAGGTGGTGAGCGGCGCCGAGATCCGGCTGGTGGCGCGCAACAACGAGGTGCTGGCGACCGCCAGGACGGACCGCCAGGGTCACGTCGCCTTCGCGCCCGGCCTCGCGCGCGGGGAGGGCGGGGCGGCCCCCGGCCTCGTGGTGGCGCAGGCGGGCGACGATTACGGCTTCCTCGACCTCAACCAGTCGGCCTTCGACCTCACCGATCGCGGCGTGAAGGGCCGGCCCCAGCCCGGCGCCGTGGAGGCCTACCTGTTCCCCGAGCGCGGGGTCTACCGTTCGGGCGAGACCGTGAACCTCACGGGTCTGGTCCGCGACGCGGCCGGGATCGCGGTGCCGGATGTGCCGCTCACCCTCGTGGTCCGGCGCCCCGACGGCGTCGAGTACCGCCGGGCGCAGGTCCCCGATGCGGGGCTCGGCGGGCGCGCCCTCGCGCTGCCCCTGATGCCGGGCGCCCCCCACGGCACCTGGCGCGTCGCGGCCCATACCGACCCGAAGGCCCCCGCCATCGGCGAGGCGAGCTTCCTCGTGGAGGATTACGTCCCCGAGCGCCTCGACGTCACCCTGTCGAGCGCCGCGCCGACGCTGACGAAGGGCGCGCCCGCCACGATCGACGTCGCCGCGCGCTACCTTTACGGCGCGCCGGGCGCCGGGCTGGAGGTCTCCGGGACCGTGCTGGTGCAGCAGGCCGCCGGCAGCGGCATCAAGGGCCTGGAGGGCTTCTCCATCGGCCTCGACGACGAGCGCGTGGAGGCCTCCTCGACGGAGATCGAGGCCCGGGCCACCACCGATGCGGCCGGCAAGGCCAGGCTCGTGGTGCCGGTTCAGGCCCTCAGCGCGCCGCGCCCCACCGAAGCGAAGATCACCCTGCAGGTCGGCGAACCCGGCGGGCGGGCGCTCAGCCGCAGCCTCACCCTGCCGATCCTGCCGGACGCCCCCGTGCTCGCCATCCGCAAGGGCTTTGCCGGCGACCTCACGGAGGGCGGCGTGGCCGGCTTCGACGTGGTGATGGCGGCCCCCGACGGGCAGCGCCTCGCGCAAGGGGGCGTCGGCTGGACGCTCCAGCGCGTCGAGAAGACCTATCAATGGTACCGCGAGGGCGGGCGCTGGTCCTTCGAGCCGGTGACGAGCACCCGCCGGGTCGCCGACGGCCGCCTCGACCTCACCCCCGAGGCCCCCGGCCGCGTCAGCGCCACGGTGAGCTACGGCACCTACCGGCTGGAGGCGAGCCTGCCCGGCCGCCCGGCCGCCAGCGCGAGCGTGACCTTCACGGTGGGCTGGGGCGGAGCCGAGACGGCGGACGTGCCGGACCTGCTGGACCTGCGCCTCGACAAGGGGGCCTACGCCGCCGGCGAGACCCTGCGGGCCCGCCTGCAACCGCGCTTCAAGGGGCAGGCGACGCTCGCCGTGGTCAGCGACAAGCTGCACACCCTGCTCACCGTGGACGTGCCGGCGGCCGGCACCACCGTGGAGATCCCCGTCAAGGCGGAATGGGGCTCGGGCGCCTACCTCGTGGCCACCGCCTACCGGCCCCTCGACCAGGCCGCCAAGCGCTTGCCCGGCCGCGCCCTCGGGCTCGCCTGGTTCGGCATCGACCGGGACAGCCGCACCCTCGGCGTGACGCTGGAGGCGCCGGCCAAGGTCCGCCCGCGCGAGACCCTGACCCTGCCGATCCGCCTCGCCGGCCTGACCTCCGGCGAGGAGGCGCGGGTCAGCGTGGCGCTGGTGGATGTCGGCATCCTCAATCTCACCCGCTACGAGGCGCCGAACCCCTTCGGCTACTTCTTCGGGCAGAAGGCGCTCGGCCCCGAGATCCGCGACCTCTACGGATACCTCATCGACGGGATGCAGGGCACGCTCGGGGCCATCCGCTCCGGCGGCGACGGGGGCGCGGCGGAGCTTGCCGATTCGCCCCCGACCCAGGCGCCGCTGGCGCTCTATTCGGGACCGGTCACGGTCGGGCCGGACGGCCGGGCCAGCGTGAGCTTCCCGCTTCCGGCCTTCAACGGCACGGGGCGGGTCATGGTCACCGCCTGGAGCCGGGCGAAGGTGGGCGCGGCCCAGGCGGACGTGGTCATCCGCGATCCCGTGGTGCTGACCGGCACCCTGCCGCGCTTCCTCAATGTCGGGGACCGCTCGCGCTTCCACGTCGCCATCGACAACGTCGAGGGGCAGGCCGGCGACTACACGGTGGACCTCGACCTCAAGGGGCCGGTCCTCGTCGGCGCCGAGGCCGTGCACAGGACCCTGCGGCTGGAGGCGGGCGCCAAGGGCTCCCTCGTCATCCCCATCACCGCCGCCGGGCCGGGCCCGACGCGGATCGACCTGACCCTGAGCGGACCCGGCCTGCCCGAGGGCGTCGGCCAGAGCTTCGCCCTGACCATCGCGCCCGGCACCGGCGCTCTGGCGCGCCGCTCCGTGCAGACCCTCGAGCCCGGCGCCGGCCTGACGCTGTCGGGCGAACTCCTGGCCGACATCCTGCCCGGCACCGGCACGGTCTCGCTCTCCGCCTCGAATCTGGCCGGCATCGACGTGCCGGCCCTGCTCCAGGCGCTGGACCGCTACCCCTACGGCTGCACCGAGCAGACGGTCAGCCGGGCGCTGCCGCTCCTCTACGTCGACCGCCTCGCGGCGCGCGGTCAGCCCGGATTCGGTAAGTCGGGGCTCGACGCGCTCGGCCTCGACGAGAAGCCCGACGAGCGCGTGCGCCAGGCCATCGAGCGCGTGCTCGCCCGCCAGAATTCGGCCGGCGATTTCGGCCTCTGGTCCACGGACGGGCAGAGCGACACCTGGCTCAACGCCTACGTGGCCGATTTCCTCACCCGCGCCCGCGAGCGCGGGTTCGCCGTGCCCCAGACCGCCTTCGCCAGCGCCCTCGACCGCCTGCGCAACGCGGTGGCCAACACCACCGAGGTCGGGGAGGGCGGCATGGACATCGCCTACGCGGCCTATGTGCTGGCCCGCAACGGCCGCCCGGTGATGGGCGACCTGCGCTACCTCGCCGACACCAAGCTCGCGGCCTTCGCGACCCCGCTGGCGCGCGGGCAGATCGCGGCGGCCCTCGCCCTGCTCGGCGACCGGGGCCGGGCGGCGAAGGCCTTCGCCTCCGCGATGGCGGGCTTCCGGGAGGCGGCCTCCACCACGCCGGCCTACCGGGCGGATTACGGCTCGCGCCTGCGCGACGGGGCCGGCCTCCTGGCCCTCGCCGCCGAGACCGGGCTCGCCCGCGACAGCGTACAGCCGCTCGCCGCCCTCATCGCGGCCGAGCGCGCCGCCGGACGGCCGACCAGCACCCAGGAGGACGCCTGGATGGTGCTCGCCGCCGAGGGGTTGAGCGCCGAATCCGACGCCCTGCGCTTCACCCTCGACGGCAAGCCGGAGCAAGGCGCCCTGGCCCGCAGCTACCGCGCCGCCGCCCTCGCGGACCGGCCGGTGACGCTCGCGAATGCCGGCGCCCAGCCCGTGCAGGCGGTGGTCAGCGTGAGCGGCAACCCCATCGCGCCGGAGCCGGCGGAGGCCCGGGGCTACACGATCGAGCGGCGCTATCACCGCCTCGACGGCTCGCCGGTCGACCTCGCGCAGGGGATCCGCCAGAACGACCGCCTCGTGGTGGTGCTCACCGTGACGGAAGCCAAGGCCAGCGCCGGCCGTCTCCTCCTCGTGGACCGCCTGCCCGCCGGCCTGGAGATCGACAACCCGAAGCTCCTCGACGCCGACGCGCTCACGGGGCTGGCCTTCGCCAAGTCGGACGTGGCCCCGGTCCATACGGAGTTCCGCGACGACCGCTTCGTGGCGGCCTACGAGCGCAGCCCCGAGCAATCGGCCTTCTTCCGGGTGGCCTACACCGTGCGAGCGGTCTCGCCCGGCACCTACGTCCACCCGGCCGCCACCATCGAGGACATGTACCGGCCGGAGCGGTTCGGGCGCACGGGGTTCGGCGCGATGACGGTGAGCGCGAAGTAGGCCCGTGCGGAGGCGGTGGGCCGTGGCTGAGGTGCGCATCGCCCCGCCCTCCACCGTGAGGTATCGGCTTCGCACGCATCGCAGGACCCGCGGGTCCCCTCTCCCGGAAGGCACGGTGATCGCAGATATCACCACGCCGTCATGCCCGGGTGCCGCTGCGCGGCCCCGGGATGACGGGGTGCTGAAAGGCGGGTTTCAACCAGCGGATCCGTCTCCGCCATCGCCCTGCCTGGACGGAGAGGGACAGGGTGAGGTGCGTGGCTTCTCCGGAGATGGACCACACCTCACCCCAGCCCTCTCCTTGCAGGAAAGGGAGCTCGGTGGTGCTTCACGTCCACGCTCGGATGCCGCCGGCACGCGATCCTGCACGCGAGACCACTCCGGTCCGGAAACGGGACGTCCGATACGCCACCGAGGCGGGGACGGTCTTCGGCGCCTCACGTTCGTGGCGCTGGCGGTCGTCGGTCTCGGTGGCTTCGCCCTCTGGCGCTTCGTCGCGACCCTCCCGCCCCTCGACCTGACCCAGGCCGGGCTCCGCTCCACCGTGGTGCTAGACCGGGAGGCGCGGCTGCTGCGCCCCTTCGCCACCGCCGACGGGCGCTGGCGCCTGCCGGTCGCGGGCGCCCAGGTCGATCCGCGCTTCCGCGCCATGCTCACGGCCTACGAGGACCGGCGCTTTGCCGATCATCCGGGCATCGACCCGGCCGCCAGCCTGCGGGCCGCCGGGCAATGGCTGGCGGCCGGGCGCATCGTGTCGGGCGGCTCGACCCTGTCGATGCAGGTGGCCCGCCTCGTGGAGCCCCGGGCCGAGCGCTCGCTCGCCGCCAAGCTGCGCCAGATGGTGCGGGCGGTGCAGCTGGAGCGGCGCCTTGGCAAGGACGGGGTGCTCGACCTCTACCTCGCCCTCGCGCCCTATGGCGGCCCGGTGGAGGGGGTGCGGGCGGCGAGCCTCGCCTATTTCGGGCGCGAACCCGCCCGGCTCTCCTTCGCCGAGAGCGCGCTCCTCGTCGCCCTGCCGCAGGCGCCCGAGGCGCGGCGTCCGGACCGCTTCCCCCAGGCGGCACGGCGCGCCCGCGACCGGGTCCTCGCCATCGCGGCGGCGCAGGGCGTGATCACGGCGGCGGAGGCCGAGGCCGCCCGCGCCGAGCCGGTGCCGACCCGGCGAAAGCCCTTCCCGATGCTGGCCGCCCATGCGGCCGAGGCCGCACACGCCGCCGACCCGACCGCGCAGGTCATCCGCCTCACCCTCGACGGGCGCCTGCAGGCGAGCCTGGAGGCCCTGGCCACGGAGCGCGCCGCCGCGCTGGGGCCCGGCATCTCGGCGGCGATCCTGGCGCTCGACAACCGCACCGGCGCGGTCCTGGCCCAGGTCGGCAGCCCCGGCTACCTCGATGCGACCCGCGCGGGGGCCATCGACATGACCGGCGCGATCCGCTCGCCGGGCTCCGCGCTCAAGCCCTTCATCTACGCGCTGGCCTTCGAGACGGGGCTCGCCCATCCCGAGACCCAGCTCGACGACCGGCCAGTGCGCTTCCCCGGCTACGCGCCCGAGAACTTCGACCTCGGCTACCAGGGCACGGTGACGGCGCGGCGCGCGCTGCAGCTCTCGCTCAACGTGCCGGCGGTGGACCTGCTGGAGTCGGTGGGAGCGGCCCGCTTCATCGCGCGCCTGCGGGCGGCGGGCGCGCGCATCGACCTGCCCCGCGACACCGCCCCGGGCCTGCCGGTGGCGCTCGGCGGCCTCGGCATCACGCTCACCGACCTCGCCCGCCTGTTCGCGGGGCTGGCCCGGCAGGGGCTCGTGCCGAGCCTGACGCGTCGCATCGGTGACGGGCCGCAGCCCGGGGCCGCGCCGGAGGCCCGCGTCACGGAGGCCGTCGCCGCCTGGTACGTCGCCGACACCCTGCGGGGCGCGCCCCCGCCGGACAACGCCCTCGCCGGCCGGATCGCCTACAAGACCGGCACCTCCTACGGCTACCGGGACGCCCTGGCGGTAGGGTTCGACCGGCGCGTCACAATCGCGGTCTGGGTCGGGCGGCCGGACGGCAACGCGGTGCCGGGCCTCGTCGGCCGGGTGGTCGCCGCCCCCATCCTGTTCGACGCCTTCGCGCGCTTCGGGGGCGAGCCCGACCCCGTGCCGATGCCCCGCGAGGCGCTGGTGACCACCACCGCCGGCCTGCCGCCCCCCTTGCGCCACATCCGCCGCGACATTCCGAAGACCCTGTCGGCGGCGCTCGGGGCCCCCCTGCGGATCGCCTACCCGCCGGACGGCGCCCGCATCGATCTCGGCCTCTCGGACGCGGAGCCGGTGCCCGCCGCGAGCCTCGCCCTCAAGGCGCTCGGCGGCGTGCCGCCCCTGACCTGGATGGTGGACGGCCTGCCGGTGGCCGACAGCCCCCGCCGGCAATCGGCCTGGGCGCCGGAAGGGGCCGGCTTCGCCCGCATCTCCGTGATGGACGCGACGGGCGCCAGCGACAGCGTCCGGGTGCGGATCGAGTGAGGGCGCTTCAGGCCGTCCGCAGTGCGAGTTCGCCCGCCGGAGCGATGTGCAGCACGTGCGGGCGCTCGGGCAGCACGTCCCAGATCCGCGCCTCGGCGTAGCGCAGCAGCACCGTGCCGTCGGGGCCGGGCCCGTGGAAGCACTGCTCCAGGGCGAGCACCAGGGTCGGACGGGGCGGGTGCGGGCGAAGGCCCGCGTCGATCGCCAGGGTGACGGCGTCGGCGGCCATCTCGGGGAAGGTCGCGAAGGCCCGGACCAGGGCCTCGATCTCGCCGCCGTCGAGGGCGAGGAGGAGACAGAGCCGGGGCACGTGGGTCGGGCAGGCGGCCACGGACACGTCGCGCCGCAGGGTCAGGCCGAAGCGGGTGGAGCCCTCCGCCGGGCAGGCCCAGCGATGGGCCTCGCGCACCCCCTGCAGGGGCACCCATTCCGCCGGTTCGGCGCTGGAGGGAACCGCGATCCGGCCCTCCGCCCGCCCGTCCACGCGGTAATGCAGCAGCGGGTTCACCCCGGCGACACCGATATCCGGGTAGCGGGCGAGATACATCCGGGTGCTGAACCCGGGATGGGGGTCGAGCCCGGCCCTGGCCCCCACCCGCAGGTAGTGGCGTACCGGGTCGAGGCGGGTCGGGCCGCTCTGGCGCCGGTAGAAGGCGGTGTCGAAATCGGCGCTCGGGTCGCGGCCCTGCGCCGCCCCGCGCCGGACATAGTGCAGGAACGGATCGAGCCCCGAGCGGGCCACCTCCGGCTCGGCCGCCTCGTAATAGGCGGCATCGAACAGGCGGGGCACGCGGCCGAGGGTGAGCCGGCGATAGGCGGAGCTGGCCAGGCGCACGGCCCGGGTGAGGAGCGGGTTCGTCATGAGAACATCGGGGCCTCGCAGAGCCCGCGCAGGACCGCGCGGTAGGCGTCCGCGTCGCATTCGCGGGCGACCGCGGCGAGGCCGGCACGCTGCACCCGCGTCCAGGCTGCCTCGTCCGCGTGGAGCCCTGCCAGGGCCTGCGCGAAGCCGTGCGGGTCGCGCCAATCATGGATCCGGTAGCCGGTGCCGTCGGGCCAGCCCATCTGCCCGGCCAGGATCGGCGTGACCACGCCCGGCACGCCCCGCGTGACGGTCTCGAGCACCTTGTGCGGGATGCCGGCGGCGAAGCGCGTCGGGGCGAGGGCGACGCGGGCGCCGTCGAGGGCGGGCCCGACGTCGTCCACCCGGCCGAGCACCGAGACGCCGGGCCGGGCCAGCCGCTCGGCGATGGAGGGCGCGACCGTGCCGATCACGGTCAGGTGCGCGTCGGGCAGGGCGGCGCGCAAGGCCTCCCAGGCCTCCTCGAAGAACCAGTCGAGGGAATCGATGTTGGGCTCCCCCTCGCGGGCGAGCGAGCCGATGAAGACGAAGCCCCGGCGGCTCCGGAAGCCCGGCGGGTCGGCCTGGACGGCCTGGACGTGGCCGAGCACCACGGGGTCCGCCACCCCGGCCCGGCGCAGCAGGCGGGCATCGGCCTGCGAGACGCAGACCACGTGGTCCGCTCCTGCCACCAGTTCCACTTCCGGCGCGGTCGCCCGGGCGAGGGCCGGCCCCGGCGCCGGCCGGCCCGTCAGGGCGTCGACCACGAAGTCGCGCAGGCCCCAGAGGGATTCCGAATCGAACACCACGCGGGAGCGGCCCACGTCGCGGGGGCTCAGGCCGAGGTCGCGCAGCACCTCGCAGACCATGCGGATATGCGGCGGGCGGCTGACCCAGAGCACGTCGTAGAACCCGGCCCGCTCGGTGACGAGGCGGCGGAACCCCTCCCGCCCGCAGGGTTCGACCACCTCGATCCGGCTCGAGAGGTCGCGGTAGGTGGCCGCCGGCTCCTCGCGCTCGCCGTAGACGGAGCAGAGCGTCACCGCGTAGCCGAGCTCCGCCATGGCGTTGAGGATCGTGTTGGCGCGCGGCAGCCCCGCGCCGAGGTCCTGGTGCGGCGCGCGGTCGTCCACGTAGAGCACCCGCAGCGCGAAGGGGGCGTCGTCGCGGGGGGCGAACCCCGTGCGCGCCGGCCCCTGCGCGAACAGCCACGCCCCGTGCCGCTCGCGGAAGCGCGCCCGGTTGCGGTCGAGCAGCACCTCCACGTCGGCGCGCCGGACGCTGGTGGCGTTCTCCACGTGGATCGCGAGGGCGCGGGGCTGGTAGACCACCCGCCGCCCGGCCTGCTGGCAGCGCAGGCAGAGGTCGGTATCCTCGAAATAGGCCGGCGCGAAGAGGTCGTCGAAGCCGCCGAGGTCCCGGAACAGCCCGGCCTCGATCATCAGCACCGCCCCGGAGACGTAGCCGACGTCGCGGGCGTAGGAGGCTTCCGGCGCGAAGGGGTCGAGCCCGCCCCGGCCGTGGGGATGGGTGAGCTGCGGGTCGTCCTGGAAGCCGGCGCCCGCCTCCTGCAGGATGCCGCCGGGAAACACGAGGCGCGCGCCCGCGATCCCGACATCCGCCTCCGCGAAGGGCGCCACCAGGGCGCCGAGCGCCCCGGGCATCAGGTCCACGTCGGGGTTGAGGAACAGGATGTGGCGCCCGCGCGCCTCGGCCGCGCCCTGGTTGCAGGCCGGGCCGAAGCCCGCATTCTCCGCGTTGCGCAGGATGCGCGCCCCGTCGATCCGGTCGAACAGCGTCGCGGTCTCCGGGTCGGAGGCGTTGTCGACCAGGATCAGCTCGAAGGTCGCGCCCGCGAAGGCCTGCTGCGCGGCGAGCTTGGTCAGGGTCCAGGCGAGGAGGTGGCGCGCGCCGCGCGCGACCATCACGACGGAGACCGCCGGCTCGGCCTCCGGGCGGAACGCGATGCGGACATCGTTGAGGAACAGCGCGTTCCAGATCAGCGCAGCCTCGACCAGGGCCGCTTTGCGGCCGGAGGGAGCGTCGAGGATGTCGGGGGCGGCCATCATGGCAGCTGGCTCATGGCAGGTAGTTCATGGCAGGCGGTTCATGGCAGGTGGTCCTTCCACGGCGGCGCCTCGGGGGCCAGCGTGATCCGGCCGACGAGGTCGTCGTGCAGGAGCAGGATCGTGGCCGGCCCGTCCTGCGCGCCGAGGCCCGCGAGCGTGAGGCAGGCCGGGGCGGCGGGCAGGTCGGCACGCCGGGTCGCGTAGGCCAGGGCCGGGGCGGCGTTCAGGAGCGCGACCCGCTCCAGGGTGAGCGCCCGGCCCGGCGGCCCGGCGAGGAAGGCGGCGCACGGATGCCGCCCCGTCGCGAGATGGCGCGGCAGCGACAGGGCGAGGATCGCCCCGGTCCCGGTGAACCCGACACGGTGCGCCCGCGCCTCCCAATCCGCCGCGATGCCGGACA
The DNA here is from genome assembly GCF_025813715.1 of Methylobacterium sp. FF17. Classification (NCBI taxonomy): domain Bacteria; kingdom Pseudomonadati; phylum Pseudomonadota; class Alphaproteobacteria; order Hyphomicrobiales; family Methylobacteriaceae; genus Methylobacterium; species Methylobacterium flocculans. Next base: position 1,586,913 of record NZ_CP107532.1, on the reverse strand, counting down.
GGTGCGTCGCCAGTTCGGCGCGGAAGGCGGCGGACAGGCGCGGGTCGCGCACCCATTCGGGCGCGAGCGCCAGATCAAGCCCGGCCAGGCCCGTCTCGGGGAGCGTCCCGCTTCGGCCGCGACCGGCCTTGGCGAACCAGCGCCGCCGCAGGGGCGAATAGGGTCCGGCGCCCGGCGGTGGCCCGCGCTCCGTCGCGACGAGGCGGCCGAGATCGGGATCCGCGCTCAGGTTCGAGAGCAGCGAGGTCTCGCAGGTCAGGGTGCCGCCCGCGAGGGTGATGGTGTCCGAGGAGATTTCGGCGGGCGGGGCCGCCTCGGCGCGGGGATCGGCGGACGCGGGATCTCCGGTCCGCGCGCGGATCAGCGCGAGCAGGTCGGCATCCGCGGCCTCGGCCCGCGCGTCGTAGGCGGAGAAGAGGTCGGCGCAGGCCCGGGTCAGGCGCGCGAGGGCCTCGGGATCGGCCGCGAGGGCCAGCACCTGCGCCTTCACCTGCGTGACCGTGGCGGCGCGATGGGCCGGGACGACGGGGTCGAACCCCTCGAAGCCCAGCGCCGTGCCCACCACCGGCTTTCCGAAGGACAGCGCCTCGGCGACCTTCATCTTCAGGCCGCTGCCCATCAGCATCGGCGCGACCACGAGATCGACCCCGTCGTAGAAGTCCTCCAGCCGGGGCAGGTAGCCGGCGAGCCTGACGCCCGGGCCGGCCGCGTTCCCGAGGCTGGCGCAGAGCTCGCCCGCGATCACGAGTTCGGGCCGGTCCGGCGTCCAGTCCTCGGCCCAGGCGGCGGCGAACCGGGTGATCGAGACCCGGTTCGGGTCGTTGCCGTGGCCGATGAAGCCGATGCGGGCGAGCCGCGCCGGGGCCGCGAAGGGGCGATGCGCGGGAAAGCGCGGCGGCAGCAGGTGGACGCGTCGGTCGGTGAGGCCGCGGAAATACGCCGCCTCCTCCGACTGGATCGCCAGGACGATGTCGGCCCGGGCGAGACCCGCCGCCTCGCCGGCCCGGTCGGTGTAGAAGAAGTTCGGCGCGGCCCGGAACGGGCGGTACTGGTGCTGCCGGTCGGCGAAGCGGTCGTGGGTGTCGATGAGCTTCAGGGTGCCGGGCGGCGCCGCGTCGAGGGCGCGCGACAGGAACACGTAGTTCACCAGGATCGCGCGGGTCTCGGGGTAGGCGCGCCCGTACCAGGCGACGAAATCCCCCACCGCGTCCGGGCACCAGTCGTCGATGCCGAAGCAGCGGGCCGGGGTGGTGAGCGGGATGGCGGCGGGCGGCTCGATCCGGAAGGTGTGGCGGAACAGGGCCGCCGCCGCGGCCTCGTCAACGGGCGGGTGCTGGCCGTGGCGCCGGTAGATCTGGTCCTCGTGCGCGTAGGTGGCGAGATCGACCGCGAAGCCCCCGCGCTGGAGGGCGGCGCAGGTGGCGAGCAGCCGGCGGCGATTGCCGGCGCTGGTGGGGAAGGCCGGCATCGGCGCGACCACGAGGATCGCGGGCCGGCTCATCGGCGGGTCCCCGCGCGCAGGGCGGAAGCGCGAAGGCCGCCGGTCTCGAGGAGGAGGGCGGCGTGCACGGCACCGTCGCGCGGGCGGCCCCAGGCGGGCGCCAGGGCGAGGGTCATCTCCGGCGCCGGACCGAAGCGCAGCTCGGCCCGCGCCACGCGGGTGCAGCTCCAGGTGGTCCCGGCCCGCACCAGCAGGTAGTTCGGCACCGTGGATCCGGTGAGGGTGGCCTGGGCGTCGCTGTCCCGCGCCAGGGTGAGGCGCGGGGCCGAGTCCGGCACCGGCGCCTCCGCGATCGGCGGGGCCAGCAGGGGGAACAGCGTCGCCAGGGCATCGAGGGTGCCGGGCGTCACCGCCGCCAGCACCGCGCCCCCGAGGGCGGCGCGCTCCGGCGCCGTCAGGTCTACGACGGGGCGGGGGCGGGGGCAGGCCAGGGCGGAATCGCGAAAATGCGTCTCCAGGATCAGCGTCCCGCCCTGCGCGAGGCGATCCTCGGGATCGTGCAGGACGAGGAGGCCGGCGGGGTCGGGATCGGCCGCCCCGAAGCCGGTGAACGCCCAGGTCAGCAGGCGCACGCCGCCCGGCGCGGCGATCCCCAGGGGGATCGGCAGGTCGCTGGCCACCGGATAGCGGCAGACCAGCACGCCGTGGCCGGCCGCGAACAGGCGGGCCGCGATCGGAGCGTGCGCTTCAGGGATGTCTGTCATACGGCCTTTGCGCGGGGACGAGCTTGGCGCGGGGACTGTCTTGGCGCGGGGACGGGCGGTCGGGGCGGCCCCGCTCACGGGACCGCGTGGGACGAGGGGCGGTCAGCCGGCCCGCTGCGCCCCGAACGCCGCCAGGATGCGGGCCCAGGAGCGGGTGCCCTTGTGGAAGCTCGTGAGGTCGTACTTCTCGTTGGGCGAATGGATGCGGTCATCGTCGAGGCCGAAGCCGATGAGGAGCGTGTTGCGGTCGAGGAGCCGTTTGAAGTCACCGACGATCGGGATCGAGCCACCGGCCCCGATGGTCACGGCCGGCACGCCCCATTCCTCGGCCAGCGCCGCGCGGGCGGTCTCGAGTTCCGGCATGTCGAAGGGCAGGCTGATGGCGCGGCTGCCCTTGTAGCAGATCACCTCCACCGAGCAGTCGGCGGGGATTCTTTCGCGCACGAAGGCCTCGAAGGTCTTTGCGAGCTGCTCGGGGTCCTGATCGTCCACGAGGCGGAACGAGACCTTGGCGCTGGCCTGGCCGGCGATCACCGTCTTGGTGCCCTCGCCGGTATAGCCGCCGATGATGCCGTTGACGTCGCAGGCGGGGCGCGACTGGATCAGCTCGATGAGCATGCGGCCGCGCTCGCCGGCCGGCTCCGACAGGCCGATGGGACCGAGGAACGTCTCCGCCGTGAAGTCGAGGCCGCGCCACTGCTCCAGCACCTCCGGCGGCGTCTCGCGCACGCCCTCGTAGAAGCCCGGCAGCGCCACCCGGCCGTCGGCATCGTGCAGGTCGGCGATGATCTTCGACAGGACGTGGATCGGGTTGCGCGCGGCACCGCCGAAGAAGCCCGAATGCAGGTCGCGGTCGGCGCAGGTCACCTTGACCTCGAAATAGGCCAGCCCCCGCAGCGAGGTGGTGATCGCCGGGGTGGTCGGGTTCCACATGCTGGTGTCGCAGACGAGCACGATGTTGGCGGCGAGTTTCTCGCGGTTGGCCGCGACCCATTCGGGCAGCCCCTGCGAGCCGTTCTCCTCCGCCCCCTCGATCAGGATGGTGACGCCGCAGGGCAATTCGCCCTCCATCGCCTTGAAGGCCCGGCAGGCCTCGATGAAGGTCATCACCTGGCCCTTGTCGTCCGAGGCGCCGCGCCCGACAATCTTCCGCTCGCCCTTGGCGTTCAGCGCGAGGCGCGGCTCGAAGGGCGGCGTCTCCCAGAGATTCAGCGGGTCCACCGGCTGCACGTCGTAATGCCCGTAGAACAGCACGTGCGGGGTGCCGGGCTTGGGGGCATGGGCCAGCACCACCGGGTGCAGCGAGGTCTCGTGGATCGCCGTCTCGAAACCGAGCGCCGTCAGGGTGCCCTCCAGCCATTCGGCGGCCACGCGGCACTGGGGCGCGAAGGCCGGATCGGTCGAGATCGAGGGGATGCGCAGGAAGGCGAAGAGCCGCTCCAGGGCGTTGTCGAGGTCGCGGTCGATGTCGTTGAGAACGGGGGCGAGCGCGGTCATCGGGCGTCCTGGGTGAGGGCGGGCGTATCGGGTTAGCGCAAGCGCCGGGCGGCAAGCAACCGTCCGCAAGCCAGCGTTGGCAAGCAACCGCCTGCCCGAGAGGCATCGCCCGGCCAGGAACCGGGACGGCGCGCGGGTCCCGCCGCGTGCATCCGCGAACGGCCTCGTGTTCCGGTGCCTGCACCCTCAGCGGGAACACCAGCTTTTTGGAACTGTTATCGAGTGGACCGGCCGGGGGCGGAAGTTTTTCCCCGCCACGCCCCTTGCGCCCCGCCTCGAAAACCAACGCCGTCGCGCCGCGCGCGACCCGGAAAGCCACGGATACCGCCATGCTCATCGAAAGCGGTTCGCCGGATGCGGCGAACACCATCGGCATCAGCCTGACCATCAATGGCGAGACCCGTGCGCTCCAGGTCGCGCCCTGGACCACGCTCCTCGACCTGCTGCGTGAGGACCTCGACCTCACCGGCACCAAGAAGGGCTGCGACCACGGCCAGTGCGGCGCCTGCACGGTGCTGGTGAACGGCACCCGCATCAATTCCTGCCTGACGCTCGCGGTGATGAAGGACGGGGCCAGCATCACCACCGTCGAGGGGCTGGCCGGCGCGGATGGCATGCACCCGCTCCAGGCCGCCTTCGTGGAGCACGACGCCTTCCAGTGCGGCTACTGCACCCCAGGCCAGATCTGCTCGGCGGTCGGCATGCTGTCCGAGGGCCACGCCCATTCGCGGGAAGAGATCCGCGAGGCGATGAGCGGCAACATCTGCCGCTGCGGCGCCTACACCAACATCGTCGACGCCATCGAGGACGTGATGCACGCGGGAGCCGGCCGATGAACCGCTTCGACTACGTCCGCCCGACCACCGTGGACGAGGCCGTGCGCGCCGTCGCCTCGGGCGCCAACGCCCGCTTCATCGCGGGCGGCACCAACCTCGTCGACCTGATGAAGTACAATGTCGAGCGCCCCGAGCGCCTCGTCGACATCACCCGCCTGCCCCTCGACCGGATCGAGGAACGCGACGGCGGCCTCAGCCTCGGCGCCCTGGTGACGAATTCCACGGTGGCCTACGACGCGCGGGTGACGGCGCGCTATCCGCTCCTGTCGAGTGCGATCCTGGCCGGGGCCTCGGGGCAACTGCGCAACGCCGCCACCACCGGCGGCAACCTGCTCCAGCGCACCCGCTGCTACTATTTCTACGACGACGCCACGCCCTGCAACAAGCGCGAGCCCGGCTCCGGCTGCGCCGCCATCGGCGGGGTCAACCGCATCCACGCGATCTTCGGGACGAGCCCGTCCTGCATCGCCACCCACCCGTCCGACATGTGCGTGGCGCTCGCCGCCCTGGAGGCGACGGTCCGCGTCACGGGTCCGGCGGGCGAGCGCGCCATCCCGTTCGCCGACTTCCACCGGCTGCCGGGCGATGCGCCCGAGCGGGACACCACCCTGAGCCCCGACGAGATCGTACTCTCGGTCGATCTGCCCGACGAGGATTTCGGCGCGCACAACACCTACCTGAAGCTGCGCGACCGGCTCTCCTATGCCTTCGCGCTGGTCTCGGTGGCGGCGGTGATGCGGCTCGACGGCGACACCATCCGGACCGCCCGCTTCGCGCTCGGCGGCGTCGCCCACAAGCCCTGGCGCAATGCGCAGGCCGAGGCCTTCCTCGTCGGCAAGCCCGCCACGCGGGAGACCTTCGCGGCGGCCGCCGATATCGTCGTGGCCGAGGCACAACCCCAGTCCGAGAACGGCTTCAAGATCGAGCTCGCGCGGCGCGCCATCATCCGCGGCCTCGCCCAGGCTGCCGCTGGCACGCCCCAGTCGCAGACCGACAAGCGCATCGCCTGAAGGAACCCCCATGGCCAACACCATCAGTCTCTCGGGCACCGACACCTACGTGGGCACGGCGCTGAGCCGCGTCGACGGCCCCGCCAAGGTCACGGGCCAGGCGAAGTACGCGGGCGAGTTCGCCGCCCCCGACCTGACCCACGGCTACGTGGTCTCGAGCGGCATCGCGCGCGGGCGCATCCTGTCGATCGACACGGCGGCCGCCGAGGCGGTGCCGGGCGTCCTCAAGGTCTTCACCCACGAGAACCGGCCGCGCACGGCCTGGCTCGACTACAATTACCAGGATCAGGTCGCGCCCCCCGGCTCGCCCTTCCGGCCGCTCTACGACGACCGGATCCATTACAGCGGCCAGCCCGTGGCCCTGGTGGTGGCGGAGGATTTCGACACGGCGCGCCACGCCGCCTCCCTGGTCAAGCTGACCTACGAGGCCGATGCGCCGACCACCGATGTGCGGACCCTGGAGGACACGGCATACGTGCCGCCGAAGAAGCGCGCCGGCATCAAGCCTCCGCCGGAGCCCTGGGGCGATGCCGCCGGCGCCTACGCGGCCGCCCCGGTCCAGCTCACCAACCGCTACCACATGGCGGCCGAGCACCATAACCCGATGGAGCCCCACGCCTCGACCGTGGTCTGGGAAGGTGGCGGCAAGCTCACGGTCTACGACAAGATCCAGGGCGTCTCGAACAGCCTCGGCTACATCACCGGCGTGTTCGGGATGAAGAAAGACGACGTCCACGTCCTCAACCCGTATCTCGGCGGCGGCTTCGGCTCGGGGCTGCGCCCGCAATACCAGCTCTTCCTCGCCGTGATGGCGGCGCGCGAGCTGGAGCGCTCGGTGCGGGTGACCCTGACCCGCGACCAGATGTTCACCTTCGGCTACCGCCCCGACGTGCACCAGACCATCGCGCTGGGTGCCGGCCCGGACGGCGACCTGCACTCCGTCCGCCACGAGGCGATCTCCGGAACCTCGCATTTCGAGGATTACCAGGAGGTCGTCGTGAACTGGTCGGGCATCCTCTACGACTGCCCGAACGTCGCGCTCGATTACCGGCTCGCCAAGATCGACACCTACACGCCCTCCGACATGCGGGCCCCCGGCGCGGTCACGGGCGTGTTCGCCCTCGAGATCGCGATGGACGAACTCGCCCACGCGACCGGGCAGGACCCGATCGACCTGCGCCTGAAGAACTACGCCGAGAAGGACCTGACGCAGGACAAGCCGTTCAGCTCCAAGTCCCTGCGGGCCGCCTACTCGCAGGGGGCCGAGCGCTTCGGCTGGTCGGCCCGCAACCCGGAGCCGCGCTCCATGAGGCAAGGCCGCGAACTCGTCGGCTGGGGCATGGCCACCGGCATCTGGGAGGCCCTGATGCAGCAGTCGAGCGCCCAGGCGACGCTCACCGCCGACGGCAAGCTCTTGGTCGGCAACCAGACCGGCGACATCGGCACCGGCACCTACACCATCCTGACGCAGATCGCGGCGGATGCCCTGGGCCTCAGGATCGAGGACGTGACGACGAAGCTCGGCGACTCGAAGCTCGCCGACGCGCCCATCGCCGGCGGCTCGTGGACGGCGGCCTCCTCCGGCACGGCGGTGATGAAGGCGTGCCGCGAGATCGCCGCGCAGGTCTTCACCCTGGCGCGCGGCCTCGACGATTCGCCCCTCGCCAACGTGGATTTCGAGCGCGCGGTGTTCGGGCAAGGCCGCATCTCGGTGGCGGGCGACTCCGCCCGCAGCATCGCCATCTCCGAGGTGATGCAGAAGGCCGGGATGGACCGGATCGAGGCCACGGGCTCGGCCGGACCCGATTCCAACCACTCCCAGGAGTTTGCCGGCTACACGCATTCGGCGATCTTCGCCGAGGTGAAGGTCGACGAGGAACTCGGGGTGGTGCGCGTCACCCGCATCGTCTCGGCGATCGCGGCGGGCAAGATCCTCAACACCAAGACGGCCCGCAGCCAGATCCTCGGCGGCGTCGTGATGGGCATCGGCTCGGCCCTGGAGGAGGAGTCGATGCTCGACCACACCATCGGCCGGTTCATGAACCACAATCTCGGCGAGTATCACGTGCCCGTGCATGCCGACATCCACGACATCGAGGTGATCTTCGTGGACGAGGAGGACAAGGCCAATCCGATGGGCGTGAAGGGCCTGGGCGAGATCGGCATCGTCGGCACGGCGGCGGCGGTGGCCAACGCGGTCTTCCACGCCACCGGCAAGCGCATCCGCGACCTGCCGATCACCATCGACAAAATCATCGGCTGAGTTCGACGCTCTGACCTTCGACATGCGAGAGCCGCGCGCCCCGGGCGCGCGGCTCTCGTGCGTTCGTCCCTCAGCGCGTGGCGCGGCCGAACAGGTTCTCGGCGAAGCTCGGGCCGGCATCGCCGCGCCCGCCCGCCACGACGACGAGGCGCCGGACCTCCCCGCGCAGGAACGCCTGCAGGAAGCGGGGATACTCCCTGAACACCACGCAGCCGTTCGAGGCGCCGCTCGGGCCGAGCATGTAGGTGTGCGCCAGGATGCCGTCGCGGCCGTGGATCGCGGCGCTGCCGCCCACCGGGTTGAGCCGGATCGCCCGCACCCCGTGGAACAGGGCCTCGCGCTCGGTCAGGTCGTAGGTGCCCGGCGGCGTCGCTCCGCGCATCCGGCGGTGGACGTGGCGCGGATTGTCCTGGGCCTCGCCGAGCCCGGAATGGGCTTCGAGGCGCTCGCCGCTCGGCAGGGTCACGGTCTGGGCGGTGATGTCGTAGACGGCCGTTCCGGCGCCCACGGCCGGCGCGCGCTCCAGCGCCCGGCGCGGGCCCGGATCGAGGCTCGGATCCGCCGAGGCGTAGGCGAGGGTGGTGCGCGGGGCCGCCGGCTCCGGCTCGGGGCGTGCGCCGAACACCGTGTCGAAGAAGGAACGCTCGGCCTCCGCCGCGGCCTCGACCCGGGCCGTCTGCGTGCGCCGCGCCGCCAGCGAGCGCAGGGCCGGGGCCGCGCGCAGGGCGAGGCGCGGCGACTCGGCCTGGGCCACGAGGCCGGCCGGGCGCGGGACGGGCAGGGGGATGCGCTGGGCGACCCGCTCCGGGACGGTCATGCGCGGGCCCGGCTCGGCGCGCGGCGGTGTGACGACGGCCAGGGTCGTCGGCGGGGTGATGGCGGGCGCCAGGGGACGTACCAGGGCGGCGCTGAGCGGCACGGCCTGTCCGAGCCCGCGCGCCGCCGTGCCGAGAGCCGGGGTCGGGTCGAGCATCCAGGCATGGGGGCCGGGCGCGGCCGGAAGCTGGGGGCCGGGCGTGGCCGGAACTTGGGGGCCGGGCACGGCCGCAGCCCGGATGGCGTGGCCCGGTCCGCCGGGGACGGTCCCGTCCGGCCCGGCCAGCTGCGGGAAGACGGCGCAGAGGAGCGCCACGGCGGAGGTCCGGAGCAGAACCTGCCCGCGCGGCGGGCGACGGCGGCGGAGGCGGCGACCGGATGGGAACACGGCGTCGTTCATGCGGGCGGTACTCGGATACGCGGTTCCCGCCCAGGCACCGGTCCGGTTGCACGCGCCTCAAGGAGAGGTGAAGCGCAGGCTCCGAATGGCCGAAGGTGCCCGTTAAGAGAACGTCAACCTTAACTTCCCTGATTCAGCCTGAACTTGGTTAATTCCCGCTAAATCGCGCCGCATCTTTTTGACAAACCCTCCAACCATCCCGGTAATACCCGGATTGCCACGGCCCCGGGGTCTGGCACGGCGGATGGTCTTTCCCGCCGGGCGAACCCCTGTGGGTTTCGGGCGTCAGCGCTCGCCGTATCGGGGGCAGGGAGAACGTCGCGGGATGGGATTCCTCATCGTCTTCCTCGGGGCCGGGCTCGGCGGCATGGCCCGGCACGGCGTCGGGCTCGCGGCCCTGCGCTACGGCGCGACCTTTCCCTACGGCACGATGGGCATCAACATCCTCGGATCGATCCTGATGGGCGTGCTCGCCGGCTGGTACGCCATGCGCGGCGGAAGCCAGCCCGTGCGCCTGTTCCTCGCCACCGGCCTGCTCGGGGGCTTCACCACCTTCTCGTCCTACGCCCTCGAGGGCGTCCTCCTCCTCGAGCGGGGCGAGGTCGGAGCGGCGCTGATCTACATCCTCGGCTCGGTGGTGCTGGGGCTCGCCGGCCTGCTCATGGGTCTGATGCTGATGCGGATCGTCCTCTGACGTCCGCCGGGGGAGGGCCGGGATTCGGGATCCTGACCGCGGCCCTCTCGGCGACCCCGATCGCGCCCGAGCGCCCGCCCGCGGGCTGAGGCCCGGCGATAACCCGGCCCGGATCCTGGTCTTTTTCGACAACAGTGGAATTCTTCCAAATCGAATGCAGCGCGTTTCTGCCAGAACGCGAAATTACATCTGTTCCAATGTTTCGGATACTGCTTGCCAAGCAGGGGATAACCTTTCAAACACTCTCCTCACGGGGCCGAGGGACGGTTTTCGGAGGGCGGCATGATGGAACGCACGCTGGATTGGGTGCGCGGTTGCGTGCGGATCGCATGGTGGGACGGCTCCGCCGTCGACCTGCGCCTGCACCGGCTGACGGATTTCATCGACGCGCTGGCCGGCATGCCGGAGGCCGAACCGTCCCTCGTTCCCGCCCATTGGCGTGAGCGCCTGGGCGCGGGCCCGGGCGACCGGGCTGGAGAGCGGGCATGAGCATCCACGACCGCCGCGACGCTTCCGCCGCGCATTCCACCCCCTCCTGCCACGAGACGTCCTCCCCCGAGGGCCAGCTCGACGAGGCCCTGCGCCGGGCCTTCTGGCAGAGCCTGAACCGGGCGCCGCTGCCGGCCATGGCGGCGCTGGAGGTGGCCGCCCGCGTGGTCGGGTCCCTCTACCGGCAGGTGGCCCAGGCGCATGAGGGGCCCAACGGCTGCCGCTGCGGCTGGGAGCCGGATCCCGATTGCGACCTCATCGTGCTGGAGGCCAACCTGGCCGCCGCCCTGATGCAGCCGCCCGAGCCGGACCTCGCCCGGATGGCGGTCCTCGGCAGCGCCTGAAACGCGCGCCGGCGGTTACGATTCCCTCACACTCCCGGGCGGATCATGAGGACGCGCGCCGCAGGACCGGCCGCGTCCACCGGGCCGGGAGTGATGAGATGGACGGGTTCTATCGCGGCATCGAGACGTCCCTGCTCGCGTTCAGCCTCGCCCTCGGGCTCGGGGCCTTCGTGTTCTCCGACCGTGCGGCGCCTCAGCCGGCGGTGATGCAGATGGCGGTGACGCTGCCGATGCTCAGCGTCACCGCGACCCCCTGAGGTCGGGGCGCAGCGCGGTCCCGCCACCATCAAGGTTTTGTGCAAGGTTTTCTGATGTTGCGGGCACCCGACCTGCAACCCTTCGCGCGTCCCGCGACTTAACTGTCCAGACAGCAACGCTCGCCGTTGCGCAATCCAGACAACGTTGAGGGCACGTCCGGCGACGGATGTGCGAGCGGGAACTTGTTTCAGATGGCGAAAGCACGTCACGCGTCCGCGCTCGCGGGCGCCTTTCTTCTGATCGGCCTCGGCGGCGCCGAGGCGGCTCCGGCTCCCGGCAAGGTGTCCGAGCCGACCCCGGCGGTGACGCCGGTGGCGGCGGTGACGGAAGCCGAGGACGACGCGACCACTTGCAGCCGTGCGCGCCGGCGGCTCTGGGTCGAGGGCGAAGGCTGGATCGTGCGCCGGGTCACCACCTGCCGCTGAGGCGCGGGTGCACCTTCAAGACCCGAACAAGGTCGACCGACCCTGCCGCGAGGCAGGGTTTGTCATGTGTGGCTTCCGCCAAGTGCAGGCGGCGCAGGGCCCGCCGAGGTGGATGCCCGAACGGCCCTAAGCAGTCTTCGACGCTGGAATCCGGCGCGGTTTCTGGAACGACGGAGCCGAGCCCCGGTTCACAGGGTTCGACCCCAGCCGGAGTTCAGCCCCGCATGGCCTTTCCCGCGACAAGATCGTTTCGTGCCTCGCATCCGCTCCGCGGCTGCGTCGCCCTGAGCCTCGCCCTGATCGCGGGCCTCGCCGGGGCGGCCCAGGCGCAGCCCGTCTTCGAGGGCGACGCCGACGGCTATGCGGGCCCCCTGATCCACGGCGCGTATGTCGGCGCGCCCTTCACGCGCGTGCCCCGGCCCAGCGAACTGGTTCCGAGCGCCTGGGGCTACGGCACCTACGGCATCCCGACGGTGGCGGGTATCCGCAGCGCCCCGGCCGGCATCCCGACGGTCTACGTCATCGAGACCCCGCCGGCGCGCGCGACCCGGACGCTCGCTCCCGCACGTCGTCTGGCGCGACCACGCATCCTGTCCCGGAGCCGCGACGTGCGCTGGTCGCGCGCACGCGAGGCCGCCCCGGCGGCCCCGGCGCAGGCGGGCGGCGCCCGCGTCCTCTCGGAGCAGGCCGGCGGCGCCCGCGTCGTCAGGGTCGGGGTTCCCCAGCGCCAGGCGACCCTGCGCTGAGGCACGGCCCGCGCCGTCTTGAGACGCCCTTAATCTGTTGGTGCGATTTTCGTCCGACGTGAAGGTTAAAACTGCTCGGGCGGTCCATGCATATCGTTCTCGTCGACACCAGCCGCGTCGTTCTCAAGATGATCGCGGCGCTGCTCGAGCCGAACGGTCACACGGTGACGGCCTTCACCGACTCGGCCGAGGCCCTCGACTATGTCGAGAACACCGCCTCGGTCCGGGTTCTGATCACGAGCCTCGAGGTCCGGCCCCTGGGCGGCCTCGAGTTGTGCTGGTCGGCCCGGCTGCTGGCGGAAGCCAACCGCCCCCTCTACGTCATCACCATGTCCTCCGCCCGCAATGCCCGAAACCTCGCCGAGGCCCTCGACAGCGGCGCCGACGACTTCATCGAGAAGCCGCCGGGACCGGAGGAGCTGCATGCCCGCCTGCGGGCGGCCGAGCGCCTGACCACGATGCAGGGCGAACTGATCCGCCTCGCCGAGACGGATTCCCTCACCGGGCTGCTCAACCGGCGCGCCTTTCTCCAGAAATCCCGCGACGCCGCCGACCGCGTCGGCGATCACGGGCGCATGTCGGCCATCCTCATCGACATCGATCACTTCAAGGGCATCAACGACGAGTACGGCCACGATGTTGGCGATGCCGCCATCCAGGCGGTCTGTCGCGAGCTCGTCGTGGAGGGCATCGTCGGCCGCCTCGGGGGCGAGGAGTTCGGGATCGTGCTGCCGCACCGGACCGGCGCCGATGCCGAGGGGGTGGCGACCCGCCTGCGCCGCGCCACGGAAGCCCTGCGCATCCGGGGTGGCCGCGTGCCGATCCGCCTCACCTGCAGCTTCGGCGTGAGCGAGTGGACGGAGGGCGACACCGTCGAGGGCCTGCTCAAGCGTGCCGACATCGCCCTCTACGAGGCCAAGACCACCGGGCGCAACCGCGTGGTGAGCGCGGCCTCCGACCTCGTCCTGGCCCGCGCCGGCTGAAGCCCGGACCGATGCGCGCGACGACGGGGTCGCGGCGTCCGGGGGCGTCCCGATTCGAGGGTTCACCGGCCGGCCAACCTGTGCCGTGGTGGAACGGGCCTTCGTCCCACATCCGGCAAGTTCGGTGAAATGATCGCGCGATCCGGCGCGGCTCGACTACTGAGACCCTGAATCCAGCCCAATCCAGCCGGAATGTCGGCGCGCTGAGCCTTGGAACGAAACTTGATCTGATCCCTCCAGAGAACGGCGCGGTGTCTCGCGGCGGGACAGTTGGGGGAGTTTCGGGATGGACCAGGCCGTCGGAGTCTTGATCGTCGATGAGCCGTGCGGGCTCGACGCGACCTTTCGGGCCGAGTTGGAACACGATCCGCGCCTGCAGACCGTGAGCGAGGCGGATGTCTCGCGCGGGCAGGGCGCGCCGGCCAACAGCGTCGCCCTCGTCTTCCTCGGGACGGATGGCGCCGCGAGCCTCGCGCGCCTCGCGACGCTCAAGGAGCGTCACCCCGGTCTCGCCGTCCTCGTCGCCTTCGAGAGCCTGCGCGCCGACCTGCTGAGCCGGCTGGTCCAGGCGGGGGCCGACGCCTTCGTGGCCCGCAGCGCCAGCCCGCGCGACGTGTGCGCCGCCATCCTGGGACTGGCCGCCAGCCCGGCCCAGGAGCCCGCCGTCGCCGACGCTCCCGCCACCGATGGCCTCACCCCCCGCGAGGCCGAGATCCTGCGCTTCCTCAGCGCCGGCTTCAGCAACAAGGAGGTCGCCCGCCGCCTGAACCTCAGCGTGCGCACCGTCGAGACCCACAGGCTCAACCTGCGCCGCAAGACCCAGACCGGACGTCTGAAGGACCTCGTCGCCCTGGCGCGCCACCTCGGGCTCAGCCCCGTGGTCGATGCCGGGACCGCCCGCGCCGAGGGCGGCCCGCGTGCCCGTGCCGGGCGCGTGGTGGGAAACGAGATGCTGGCCCGGCACTGAGCCGGGCCGGCAAGCTCCCCTGAACGCGGGCCCGTCCCGTCCTCAGGCGGGCTTGAGACCGTCCTTGACCGCCGAGAGGGGACGCTTCGGCTGCTGAGCCAGATCGCCGCCCCGTGAATCGCCGCCTTGCGTGCCGTCCCCCTGCTGACCGCCGCCGCCGCGCAGGGCTTCCTCGAGGGGTTCCGGGCCTTTGCGCAGGAGCTTGGCGAGGTAGTAGCTGCCGAAGCCGAAGATGAACGCGTAGGCGATCAGGAAGGCGATCAGCGAGGTCGTCACCGCGTTGACCGTCAGGGGCGAATGCGCGTCCGCCGTGCGCAGCTGCCCGTAGACGATGTAGGGCTGGCGTCCGATCTCGGCGGTGAACCAGCCGAACAGCACCGCGCCGAAGCCGGAGGGCGTCATCAGCATCGCCGCGTTGAGGAACCAGCGGTTGGTGTAGAGCGTGCCGCGCCAGCGCAGGACGAGGCTCCACAGGCTCAGGCCCAGCATGGCCATGCCGATCGCGACCATGATGCGGAAGGAATAGAACACCGGCCAGACCGGCGGGCGCTGGTCGCGCGGCACGTCCTTCAGGCCCGGAACCACCCCGGAGAAATCGTGGGTGAGGATGAAGCTGCCGAGCCGCGGGATGCCGATCTCGAAGTCGTTCTTCTCCGCTTCCATGTTGGGGATCGCGAAGAGCAGCAGGGGCATGTTGGCCTGCCGGTCCCAGTTCGCCTCGATCGCCGCGAGCTTGGTCGGCTGCAGCTTGAGCACCGCGAGGCCGTGGCTGTCGCCCACGAAGATCTGGATCGGCGTGAAGATCACCGCGAACCACAGGGCCATCGAGAGCGAGATCCGGGCCCCCGCGACCTTGGCCGGCGGCTCCTTGCGCCCGCGCAGGATCATCCAGGCGGACATGCCCGCCACCGCGAAGGCCGTGGTGAGGAAGCAGCCCAGCACCATGTGCGCGTAGCGGATCGGGAAGGACGGGTTGAAGATCACCTTCCACCAATCGGTGGCCACCGCCCGCCCGTTCTCGACCACGAAGCCGTCCGGGGTCTGCATCCAGGAATTGGCGGACAGGATCCAGAAGGCCGAGATCAGCGTGCCGATCGCCACCATGCAGGTGGAGACGAAGTGCAGCCGGTCGCCGACCCGGTCCCAGCCGAACAGCATGATCCCGAGGAAGCCCGCCTCCAGGAAGAACGCGGTGATGACCTCGTACTGGATCAGCGGCCCCAGCACGTTGCCGGTGAAGTCGGAATAGCGCGACCAGTTGGTGCCGAGCTGGTAGCTCATCACGATGCCGGAGACGACGCCGAGCCCGAACGAGACCGCGAACACCTTCACCCAGAACCGGTAGAGGTTCCGGTACATCGGGTTGCCGGTCCAGAGCCACTGCCCCTCCAGCCGGGCGAGGAAGCTCGCGAGCCCGATGGTGAAGGCGGGGAAGATGATGTGGAAGGCCATGGTGAAGCCGAACTGGATGCGCGAGAGCAGCAGCGCGTCGACGTCCATGGCGAATCCTCAGGCGACGTCCGGTCTCCGGGAGGCGGAAACCTTGGAACAGCTATAGCGTGAAGACACGAAAGCCGCATCCGGTTCGCCGGATGCGGCCCTATTGCCGGTCGGGCCGCGCGGCGGGGCTCAGCGCCGCGACAGGAGGCGGCGCGGGGCGCGGGCCAGGGCCACCACCCCGAACAGGCCGAGCGCCACCACGCCCGTGAGCCCGGCCACCAGCAGGTCGCGGTCGCGGCTCGTCCAGTAGGCGCTGCGCGTGGCCTTGGTGCGGTCGCGGAAGCGCCCGTCCATCCCGACCCAGCCGGGCACGGGCTCGAACAGGTTGCCGGCCTTGTCGGGCGCGGGTTCGTCGGTGAGCTGGGCCGACCACATCGTGGCGGCCTTGGCGTCGGCATAGCCCGGCATCAGCGCCTGGGCGGCCGCCATCATCACGGTGCTGTGCCCGACCCAGACCTCGCGGCTCGGGGTCTCGGCCGCCGCCACGATGGCCTGCGCGCACAGGCGCGGATCGTAGACCGGGTCCGGGGCGTATTGCCCGTGGCCGGTGCGGTTGCGGGCCCAGTTGAACTGCGGGGTGTTGACGGCGGGCAGGTAGACCACGCTGAGGGACACGTCGACCTTGTCGTGGATCAGCTCGGAGCGCAGGGCGTCGGTGAAGCCGGAGACGGCGAACTTCGCCGCGCAATAGGGCGCCTGGAGGGGGGCGGCCCGGATGCCGAGCCCCGACGAGACCTGCACGATGGCGCCCCGGTTGCGCGGCTTCATGTGGCGCAGGGCCGCCAGCGTGCCGTAGACCTGGCTGAGATAGGTGACCTCGGTGACGCGCCGGTACTCGTCCGGGGTGATCTGGTCGGCCGGGTTCACGATGGTCGCCATCGCGTTGTTGACCCAGGCCCGGATCGGTCCGAACGTCCGCTCGATCCGCTCGGCGGCGGCATCCACGGCCCGCGCATCGGCCACGTCGGCCGAGATCCCCAGGACGGGACGGCCATAGGCCACGAGCTCGGCCTCCGTCTCCCGCAGGCGCTCCGCATCGCGGGCGATCACCGCCACGGCCCATCCGCGCCGGGCGAACAGGTGGGCGGTGGCGAGCCCGATTCCGGAGGTTCCACCGGTGACGACCGCGACCTTCATGATGTTCACATTCCCGTTCAGCGACAGCCTGCGCCAACGGGTTCGGGGGCAGGCCGTTGCCGATGGACGCGCGTGCCCAAACGACACGGGGCTCGTGTTTCGACGCGGATGCCGCCTGAGCGTCTTCCCGTGCCTTCTACGCTGACGTCCCCCCTAAATCTGGCGGACTGCGCGGGTTCCCTCTCCTTCCAGGAGAGGGAGCCGGTTGGTGCCTCAGGTCCGCCGTGGACCGATCCTCGTCACACGGTTTCTGACCGAGGCCGGCTCGATTTCCCTCGGGAATCCGAGAACCGCTGCGAGTGAGGGAGCCTGCGAACCGGGGCTCCGCTGTGCGGCCCCGGGACGAGGGTGTGCTCCATGAGCCTTTTCGGCATGCAGGCCGGCCTACGCGATCGCCCTGCCCCCAGAAGCGGTAGGGTTATGCGCGTTCCGAGACGTCTCCTGGGTATGTTCGGAATTGCCGAGTGTCTCGCCCGGGCTTGGCATCACGCGGCTTGGCCTTGGCGGGAACTGGGTGCCATCGCACGCGCCTTCGCCACTTTCCCGACGCGTTTGCGCGTCGCCTTGCCAGCCCCCCGGTCCGAGAGGTCCCGGCCCCGGCCGTCCTTCACCTCTGCCAGCCGCGCCTGGAGCAGGCCGAGCACCGCCGCCTCCTCGGGCTTCAGGCCGTCGAGGTCCTCGCGCAGTTCGTCCTCCACCGCGTCCTTGATCTGCAGGAGGAGGGCGCCCTCGAGGTAGCAGTCGAGCACCTGGGGGTGGATGTAGCACTTGCGGCAGATGGTCGGTGTGTTGCCGAGCCGCGCGGCGACGCCCTCGATGGCGGTGCGCAGGTTCTTCTTGGCCTTGGCCTCGCTGTCGAAGGCCTCGAACTCCTGGAGCGCCAGGGCGGCCAGCACCGTGCCGGCCCAAGTCCGGAAATCCTTGGCGGTGATGTCCTGGCCGGTGATCTCGCGCAGGTACGCGTTCACGTCCGCCGAGGTCACGTCGCGCACGGCGCCGTCCCCGTCGCGGTACTGGAACAGCTCCTGGCCGGGCAGGTCCTGGCAGGCCTTCACGATCTTGGCCACGCGCCGGTCCTTGAGGCCGAGATCCCAGGTCTTGCCGCTCTTGCCCTTGAAGCGGAAGGTCAGCTCCGAACCCGCGATGCGCGCGTGCCGGTCGCGCAGGGTGGTGAGGCCGAAGCTGTTGTTGGTGCGGGCGTAATCGTCGTTGCCGACGCGGATCAGGGTGGTCTCCAGGAGGTGGACCACGGTGGCCAGCACCTTTTCGCGGGGCAGGCCGGGGCGGCCCATATCGGCGTCGACCCGGGCGCGGATGGCCGGCAGCGCATCGGCGAAGGCCATGACGTGCTCGAACTTCGTCAGGTCGCGGGCGGCGCGGAAATCGGGATGGTAGCGGTACTGCTTGCGCCCCTTGGCGTCGCGGCCCGTGGCCTGGATGTGGCCGTTGGCGTGGCGGCAGATCCAGACATCCGTGTAGGCCGGCGGGATCGCGAGCGACCGGATGCGCGCCAGGGTCTTGGGGTCCCGCACGGGCTGGCCCTTCGCGTCGCGATAGGCGAAGCCCGTGCCGCTCTTCCGGCGGGTGAGCCCCGGCATCGTATCATCGACGTAGCGCAGGCCCGCCTCCTCGGCGGCGTCGCGCGGGTCGGCGACCGTGCCCTCTTCCTCGCGCGCCGTGCCCATGCTGGTTCCGTCCCTGGCGTTTCTGGTTTGCCGTCAACGGGGCCGCGCGCTCGCCTGTTCCGGATGCCGGGTTCCGGGCGGTGCGTGCTAAAGCCCGTGCGATGGATCCCTCCGCTCCCGCCCCCGCGCCCCGGCGCCTCGTCCTCCTGAGCCCCGACGACGCGGCCTTCGCGGCCCGCTTCCTGCCCCTGGTCCCGGCGGCCCTCGGCGCCGGGCTGTCGGTGACCGTGGTGACGCGGGTCACGGACCAGCGCGCGGCGATCGAGGCGGCGGGGGCCCGGGTGGTGCCGTTCGCGCTGGGAGCCTCGAACCGCAATCCGATGGCGGCGGGCTACGAGGCGGGCCAGCTCGCCGGCATCCTCAAGGCGCTGGAGGCCGACCTCCTGCATGCCCTCGGCCTGCGCGCCATCGTGGTCGGCGGCACCGCCGCCGCGATGGCGGGGGTCGCGGCGCGGATCTATCAGCCGGACGACCTCGCGGCCCTGGCGGCGCGGGGGGATGCCGCCGGGCGCCTGTCGCGCCTGGCGCTGCGCGGCGTGATCCGGGGGGCGCTCGCCACCCGGACCACGCGCTATCTCTGCGAGACCCCCGCCGACGCCGCCGCCCTCGGGCTCGACCCGGCGGATACCGGGCTCGCCCTGGTGGGCGCGGACGGGCTCGCGGCCGCCGCCGGAACCCTCTACGCGGAGCTGGCGCGGGCATGAGCGTCTCCGCCGAACCGCCCGCCTTCGAACCGCCCGCCTTCGAGCCCGTGCCCTTCATCCGGGCCAACACGGCGCTTCGCCCGGTGCCGTACGCCCCCGAGATCCTCCTGCACGTCGCCGACGAGGCGACGGAGCTCTGGCAGAAGACCGAGGAGGAGCTGGCGGCCATCGGCCTGCCGCCGCCCTTCTGGGCCTTCGCCTGGGCGGGCGGGCAGGCGCTGGCCCGCTACATCCTCGACCATCCGGAGGCGGTGGCGGGGCGCCGGGTGCTCGACTTCGCCTCGGGCTCCGGCCTCGTCGCCATCGCGGCGGCCAAGGCCGGGGCGCTCCACGTCACGGCGAGCGACCTCGACCCCTTCGCGATCCCCGCCATCGGCCTCAACGCGGCGGCCAACGGCGTCGCGGACCGGATCACGGCCGTGTCGCGCGACCTCATCGGCACCGACCCCGGCAGCGCCGTCGTGCTCGCCGCCGACATCTTCTACGAGCGGGACCTGGCCGGGCGCGTCATCGACTGGCTCTCCGGCCTGCACGCGGGCGGCGCCACGGTGCTGCTGGGCGATCCCGGCCGCTCCTACCTGCCCCGCGACCGGCTCGACCCGATCGCCAGCTACACCGTGCCGGTGAGCCGGGCCCTGGAGGACGCTGAGATCAAGCGCAGCAGCGTCTGGCGGTTCAGGGGGTGAGGCGCCCTCAGATCCGGCCGCGCCGCTGCGCGTCGAGGCTCCACGGGCCGGCGCCGGCGGCGGCGAGGTAGAGGAACACGAAGCAGAACAGGATCGCGGCATCGCCGCCGTTGAGCGCCGGGAACGGGCTCTTCGGGGCATGCGCCAGGAAGTAGGCGAAGGCCATCTGGCCGGACAGCACGAAGGCGGTGGGCCGGGTGAAGAGCCCGAGGATGATCAGCGTGCCGCCCACCAGTTCGAGGGACCCGGCGATGCCCGGCAGCGAGAGCAGGTCG
This sequence comes from Methylobacterium sp. FF17, assembly GCF_025813715.1. Taxonomy (NCBI): domain Bacteria; kingdom Pseudomonadati; phylum Pseudomonadota; class Alphaproteobacteria; order Hyphomicrobiales; family Methylobacteriaceae; genus Methylobacterium; species Methylobacterium flocculans. Next base: position 1,566,993 of record NZ_CP107532.1, on the reverse strand, counting down.
GGGGCGGGGCCGCCACCCATCCGCGTGGGAAAGCTGAACAGCTTCTGGGTGCCGTGCTCCAGGAACAGCAGGCCCGACACGATGCGCAGGACGCTGAGCAGGCGGGGCGCCCAGGCGGTCGAGACGGCGGCGAGGGTCATGGGGTCGGTTCTCCGGGGGTCGTGAAGTGCCCCGCTTGCATACCCTGGCGTGTGGTGCGCGGGGAGCCCCGCCCCCGGGAACGGGGTGCGGTTTGTTACAGATCGGGGTCGAAGTCCGGCGGGCCGAGGGTGCGCCAGGCTGCGGCGATGCGCTCCGGCTTCACGTCGAGGGCCTCGGCACAGGCCAGCAGCGTCGCCTCGTCGCCCATGATATGATCGAGGATACCGGCGAGGAAGCCGGGATCCTGGGCGCTCGCCCGCAGGGTCTCGGGCGTCGCGCCGGTGGCGTTGAGGAAGGGGAACAGACGTTCGTCGTCGGTGGCCATCCAGGCGAGCGCGGCCAGGGCGAGGCCCTCGGCGGAGGCGCTCGCTCCGTCGGATTTGCGTTTCGTCAACATGTATCCGCTAACTCTCCTTCGCGGGGCATGCGTCGAACGACAATGGGCCGTCCACGCACCGGGAACAACGGGCCATGAAGAAGACCGTGCTCATCGTCGAGGATAACGAGCTGAATATGAAGCTCTTCAACGACCTGTTGGAGGGCCATGGCTACGCGACCCTGAAGACGGCCAACGGCATCGAGGCGATCGAGCTCGCCCGCGCCCACCATCCCGACCTCATCCTCATGGACATCCAGCTTCCCGAGGTCTCCGGCCTCGAGGTCACGAAGTGGCTGAAGGAGGACGACGACCTCAAGGACATCCCCGTCATCGCGATCACGGCCTTCGCCATGAAGGGCGACGAGGAGCGCATCCGCGAGGGCGGCTGCGAGGCCTACCTCTCGAAACCGATCTCGGTGGCGAAGTTCCTCGCCACCGTGCGGCAGTACCTCGGCGACAGCCGCCCCGCCTAGGGCCGCCCGGCTCCCTCGCACGTCTTCGTCATCCGACAACCGCGTCACCCGACGACCTGCCCGGCCTCCCACGACACGCCGCCCGCGTCAGGGCGACACCATCCGGCGGATGGGCGCTTCGTGTGGCCCTCTCAACGACCCCCCGCGAGGAACGATGTCGGCCCGCATCCTGATCGTCGATGATCTCTTTCCGAACGTGAAGCTCCTGGAGACGAAGCTCTCGCTCGAATACTTCGACGTGCTCGCCGCGATGAACGGGCCCGATGCCCTGGCGATCTGCGAGAAGGGCCTCTGCGACCTCGTCCTCCTGGACGTGATGATGCCGGGCATGGACGGGTTCGAGGTCTGCCGGCGCCTCAAGAGTAATCCGAACACCGCCCACCTGCCGGTGGTGATGGTCACCGCCCTCGACCAGCCCTCCGACCGCCTGCGCGGCCTCGACGCGGGCGCCGACGACTTCCTCACGAAGCCCATCGACGACACCGCCCTGTTCACCCGCGTGCGCAGCCTCGTGCGCCTCAAGGCGGTGACGGACGAGTTGCGCACACGCGCCATGGCCTCGCGCAGCTTCGGCATGGGCGACCCCCTGGCGCTCGCCGCCGCGGAGACCGGCCAGAACGCCGCCATCCTCCTGGTGGAGGACCGCGCCGGCTCCGCCGACCGCCTCGCGGCGGCGCTCGGCCAGCACCACGTCCTCACGGTGGAGGCCGACCCGCACAGGGCCCTGACGCTGGCCACGGAGGGCGCGTTCGACCTCGCCCTCGTCAGCCTCGACCTGGCCGACTTCGACGGCCTGCGCCTGTGCAGCCAGCTCCGCTCCCTCGACCGCACCCGGTCCATGCCGGTGATGATGATCGCCGAGGCCCACGACCGGGCCCGGGTGATCCGGGGCCTCGATTTCGGCGTGCACGACTACCTGATGCGCCCCGTCGACCGGAACGAGCTCGTGGCGCGGGTGCGCACGCAGGTGCGCCGCCGCCGCTTCTCCGAGACCCTGCGCGGCGCCGTGCAGGCCTCGATGGAGCTCGCGATCACCGACGGACTCACGGGGCTGCACAACCGGCGCTACCTCGACAGCCATCTCGGCGCGCTGTTCGGCGAGGCGACCCTGCGCAACCGTCCCGTGGCCGCCCTGATGCTCGACATCGACCGGTTCAAGTCGATCAACGACACCTACGGCCACGAGGCCGGCGACGAGGTGCTCAGGGCGTTCGCCGACCGCGTCCGCACGCACACGCGCGGCATCGACATCGTCGCCCGCTACGGCGGCGAGGAGATCGTCATCATCCTGCCCGACGCCGAGGCGGAGGGCGCCTACGGGATCGCCGAGCGCATCCGGGAGCGGATCGAGGCCGTGCCCTTCGCGATCCATCGCGACACCGGCACCGTCGCCGTGACGGTGTCCATCGGCGTCGCCTGGCGCCGCCCGGACGATCTCGGGCCGGCCGACATGCTCAAGCGGGCCGACCTCGCCCTCTACCGGGCCAAGAGCACGGGCCGCAACCGCGTCGAGGCGGCCGCCGCCTGAGGGCGCGCCCCGGCCGGGCTCCCGGGATCCGCTACTGGAGCTGGTGGCCCTTCTTGGCCATCTCGGCGCGCACGCGGACCATGACGTATTCCGAGACCTCCTGGGTCCAGTTCTGCATGGCCCCGACGAGGTCGTCGAGCACCTGCGGCTGGGTCTCGACGTAGCGCTTGCCGGCCGGCGAGCGGAAGAAGGCCGCGATCTCGGTGAGCTCGGCCTCGCTCAGGCGGCTGGCGTAGATCCGCGAAGCGGTGTCGATCATCGACTGCTTCTGCAGCTCCATCTCCGGCTCCAGGGCCGTCAGCACGGTCTCGAGGTCCTTGGTCAGCTCCGGCCGGGTCACGGCGCCCTGGCGGATGCGCTCGCCGAAGGCCGGGATGACCGAATCGAACGAGCGGGCGATGCCCGAGCTCAGCATCACCTCCCGGGCGAGGGACAGGTGGTTGGCCGTGTAGGCGGGCGCGGCCGGCGCGGTCGCGGTGGGGCCGGCGGCGGGCGTGACCGGCTTGGCGCCGGGCTTGGCGGCGGGCGGCTTCTGTGCGGGCGCCTGGGCCAGGGCGGCCGGGGCGGCGCCCATCAGGACGAGGGCGGCCAGAGGGGCAACGAAGCGGCGTGACATGGCGGAGGCTCCGAAAGGTTCGGGAATGTTCGGGGGGCGGGTTCGCGAGGGGGCGTCGAGGAAGGCTGTCAGACGGTGCCGAGCCGGGTCACCACCGCCCGGCCGTCCCGCGCCTCGGCCAGGATGGCGCCGGTGGCGAGGCCCAGGAACAGGCCGTGCTCCACCACCCCCGGCACCGCCCAGAGGGCGGCCGAGAGCGCCTCCGGATCGGGGATTCGCCCGAGCCGGGCATCGAGGATGTGGTGGCCGCCATCGGTGACGAGGGGCGCGCCGTCCGCCAGGCGCAGGACGAGTTCGCCCGTGCAGCCGCTGGCGCTCAGGGCCGCCGCGACGCCGCGCCGGGTGGCGCCGAGCCCGAAGGCGTTGACCTCGATCGGCAGGGGAAAGGCGCCCAGGGTCTCGACCCGCTTGGCGGCATCCGCGATCACCACCATCCGCCGGCTGGCGAAGGCCACGATCTTTTCACGAAGCAGGGCGGCGCCGCCGCCCTTCACGAGGCGCATGCTGCCGTCGATCTCGTCGGCCCCGTCGATGGTGAGGTCGAGCTCGGGCATCGCCTCCAGCGTGGCGAGGCGGATGCCGGCGGCCTCCGCCGCGACCCGGGTCGCCTCCGAGGTCGGCACGCCGACGACGTCGAGCCCGGCCCGCACGCGCGCGCCCAGCAATTCGACGAAGACGTTGGCGGTGGATCCGGTGCCGATCCCGAGGCGCATGCCGGGCGTCACCAGCTCGACGGCGACCTCGGCCGCCGCCCGACGCAGGTCCGGCCCGCTCACGCTGAGGCTCCGAGGGCCGGGGAGGAGAGGGCGTTCGGCATGGGACGGCTCGGCGGAGGAAGGAGGGACCGGGACACGTGGCCGGCAGTGACCGCAGGCCCGGCCGAGCCCCTAACACGCCGGGCCGGTCCGTCCAACGCGCATCACCCCCGAGCCGGCTCCGGGGCCGGTTCGAAAGCCCGCCGCGGGGCCGCGGACGCCGGGGCCCACTCCCGATCTTGCCACCGCGGGTCTTGCCACCGCCATGTGCGCCCGTAGGCGCTGACCGGCGCCTCGACGAGCCGCGTCAGCAGCCAGCCCACCGCGACGCAGACCGGCAGGGCCGCGACGGTGACGCCCCATTGGGCCGGGGTTCCGATATCGGGTTTCGTGCCGAGAACGAGCCCGTGCATCAGGCCGAGCACGGGCATGTGCGTCAGGTAGACCGCGTAGGAGGTCGTCCCGAAGAAGCGCAGGCTCGGCGCGCGAAAGCGGATCGCCTCGGGCGCGCCGCGCACCAGCGTCAGCACGAAGGCCGTGCATCCGAGCGAGACGGCCAGCGGCCCGAGGGCGCGGAAGACGATGCCCGGCTCGCCGTCGAGCAGCTTCAGGAGGCACGTCGCCACGAGCAGCAGCGGCGCGGCGAGCCGCAGGGACAGGTCCAGGCGCGGCCCCGCGGCCCGTGGCGACGCGAGCAGGAGCGCGCCGAGTACGCCGCAGACGAGGACATCCGCCCGGGTGGGCAGGAAAACGAGGGTCGTCATCCACCAATCCGGCGCGAGGAGGAGGATTCCCGCCCGCAGGAATACCGCCGCGAGCATGATGGCGCAGAGGGTGGCGGCGAGGCGGCGACGCGGGACGAACAGGAACAGGAGCGGCAGCGCGAGGTAGAAGTGCTCCTCGAGTCCCATGGTCCAGGTCGGGCTCAGCCACGCATGTCCGGCGGCATTCCGGGCCGCCATGAAGACGTTCTGGCTGAAGGTGAGGTAGGACCAGAGCGGAAAGTTCGTCTCCGCGCGGGCCCAGGGCCGATCGATCGCGCCGACGAGGCCGAAGATCGCGAGGACGCACAACCCGTAGATCGGCAGCGTCCGGCAGGCCCGGCGCACGTAGAAGACCGTCAGGAAGTTCGCGGCGTGGCGCTTGTCGAGGATCAGCTTGCCGACGAGGTAGCCGCTCAGCACGAAGAACATGTCCACGGCGACCCAGCCGACCATGAAGACGGACAGGCCGCTCGGCACTTCGCCGAAGTAATGCGAGATGACGACGAAGATCGTCATCAGGCCGCGCAGGCCGTCGAGGGCGATCACGCGGCGATCGGGATCGGGCGGCCGGGTCGGCGTAAGTTCGGTTGGCGGCATGCGGACGGCCCCGGTGACGCGCCATCCTACCGCCGAGGCGTCAACGCGGACTGAAGGAGCCCCGCCCGGCGCCGGAGCCCGAGGGGGGAAGCGCCTCGTCCCGGGCGCGGCGACCGTTCCCGCGAGGCCCGCTCAGGGCCGCCCGCCCTGGGGCGGCGTGGCGCTCGGCACGGCGCGGCCCGGAGCGGCGGCCTCCTCGGCGCCCGGGCCCGCCTGCGCGGTGCAGACCACCGCCTCCTTCTGGAGCTGGACGTAGCAGATGCTCATCTCGCCCGTGCGGTAATTGACCCGGAACACGCCCGCCTCGCGGGTGTGGCGCGAGGCGACGAGGCCGTAGGTGGAGGGCGCCTGGGCGCTCGCGCCCTCGCCCGCGCCGTAGCAGACGGTGAGGCCGACGCTGCCCACCGCGCCCTCGCGCAGGCCGTACTGGCAGGAGGTGACCTCGCCCGTCACGGTGTCGACCCGATAGACCCGGTTGAGGTCGATCTGGGGCGCCGGCACGAACTCGAAGGCGGCCGACAGCGCCGGCCCGCCGAGGGCCGCGAGGAAGCCCGCCGCCGCCAGTGCGGCCCGGCTCGGGCGGGAGGATCTCGACAGGAGGGAACGCAGGGACGGACGCATCTCGGGCCTTCGCTCGGGGGCTGGGTGTGGCGGGACCGACGGGGTCCCGGGGCAGGGCTAGCCCTCCCTTGCGGCGCAACCGTGGCCCGGACTCCGGGATCCGCCGCCGTCCCGTCACCAGCGCGCGCGGCACGACCAGGGGCGGGCGCGCGAAACCGGAGCGGTTCCGGCGGCCCTGCGTCCCCGCGTTCCGTGATCCCGCTGGCGTCGCCTCGCCAACATGCTAACGGGATGGATCATGTTCGACGCCGTCGCCGCCCTGAACGACATCCTGAAGAACCTCGATCGCGACGCCCGGGAGGCGACGCGGCTGCGGGCCGTGCTGGTGCCGGAACTGAGGCGCGTCATCGAACTCGGGCGCGCCGACGCGGAGGCGCGCCTGCTGGAGGAGCGCGACGGCATCGCCTGCGCCCGGCGCCTGAGCGAGCTCACCGACGCGGTGATCCGCGCCATCCACGACGCGGTGGTCTGGCGGCTCTACCCCAACGACAATCCCTCCACCGGCGAGCAGCTCGCCGTGGTGGCCACCGGCGGCTACGGCCGGGGCACGATGGCGCCGGGCTCGGACATCGATCTCCTGTTCCTGCTGCCCTACAAGCAGACCGCCTGGTCGGAGAGCGTCGTCGAGGCGATGCTCTACGTGCTGTGGGACCTCAAGCTGAAGGTCGGCCACGCCACCCGCTCGGTGGAGGAGTGCCTGCGCGAGGGCCGCGCCGACATGACCATCCGCACCTCGCTCCTCGAGGCGCGCTACCTGTTCGGCACCCGCGCGCTGTTCGAGGAGCTCGTCACCCGCTTCGACACCGAACTCGTGATGTGGACCGCGCCCGAATTCGTGGAGGCGAAGCTGCGCGAGCGCGACGCGCGGGTCTCCAAGGCGGGGGCCTCGCGCTACCTCGTGGAGCCCAACGTCAAGGACGGCAAGGGGGGGCTGCGCGACCTCAACACCCTGTTCTGGATCGCGAAATACACCTACCGGGTGCGCGACCAGACCGAACTCGTGGCCGCCGGCCTGTTCACCCCGGAGGAGTACCGGGTGTTCGAGCGCTGCGACGAACTCCTGTGGCGGGTGCGCTGCCACATGCACTTCGTCACTGGCCGGGCCGAGGAGCGCCTGTCCTTCGGGCTGCAGCCGCGCATCGCCGAGCGTTTCGGCTACGAGCCGCGCGGGGGCCTGTCGGGCGTCGAGCGCTTCATGAAGGCGTACTTCCTCATCGCCAAGGAGGTCGGCGACCTCACCGCCATCGTCTGCGCGGCGCTGGAGGCCCGCCACGCCAAGCGCACGCCGGTGCTCGACCGCTGGATCGGGCGCTTTCGCGACCGCTTCCGCGCCACCGCCATCGAGGCGGAGGATTTCGTGGACGACCACGGCCGGATCAACCTGCGCGGCAGCGACGCCTTCAGCCGCGACCCCGTGAACCTGATCCGGCTGTTCTGGCTCGCCGACCGCCACAACCTGCCGATCCACCCCGACGCCACCCGGGCCGCCAACCGGTCCTTGCGCCTCGTCGGCCCGTCGCTGCGGGCGGACGCGGAGGCCAACCGGCTCTTCCTCGACATCCTGACCTCGAAGAACTCGCCCGAGACCATCCTGCGGCTGATGAACGAGGCCGGGGTGCTCGGCCGCTTCATCCCGGATTTCGGCCGCATCGTCGCGATGATGCAGTTCAACATGTACCACCACTTCACGGTGGACGAGCACCTGCTGCGCGCCATCGGCGTGCTCACGAGCATCGAATCGGGCCGCACGGAGGAGGAGCATCCGCTGGCGAGCCGGCTCATCGACACGATCAGCCACCGGCGCGCGCTCTACGTCACGGTGCTCCTGCACGACATCGCCAAGGGGCGCCCGGAGGACCATTCCATCGCGGGCGCGGCGATCGCCGAGAAGCTCGGGCCGCGCTTCGGCCTCACCCCGGCCGAGACCGAGATGGTGGCCTGGCTGGTGGAGCACCACCTGCTCATGTCGATGACGGCCCAGAGCCGCGACCTCTCCGACCCGAAAACCATCGAGAAGTTCGCCGGCGTGGTCCAGACCCTGGAGCGCCTGAAGCTCCTCACCATCCTGACGGTGGCCGACATCAAGGCCGTGGGGCCCGGCGTCTGGACCGCCTGGAAGGGCACCCTGATCCGCACCCTCTACGACGAGACCGAGGTGGTGCTCTCCGGCGGCCATTCCGAAATCGCCCGCACCGACCGGGTGCGGCTGATCCAGATGGCCCTGCGCGAGCAGCTCACCGGCTGGGACTCGGACGCCTTCGACGCCTACGCGGCCCGCCACAACCAGGCCTACTGGCTCAAGGTGGACACCACGCGCCAGTTCAAGCACGCCGGCTTCATCCGCACACTGACGGCGGAGGGGCGCACGGTGGCCACCGCCGCCGAGACCGATCCCGTGCGCGGCGTCACCGAACTGACGATCTACTCGCCCGACCATCCGCGCCTGCTCGCCATCGTCACCGGGGCCTGCGCGGCCCTGGGGGGCAACATCGTCGACGCGCAGATCTTCACCACCACGGACGGCTTCGCCCTCGATTCGATCTTCGTCTCGCGGGCCTTCGAGCGCGACGAGGACGAACTGCGCCGGGCCGGGCGCATCACCGCCGCCATCGAGAAGGCCCTGCGCGGCGAGATCCGCATCGCCGACCTCGTGGCCGACCGGCATCCGCCGAGCGAGCGCGCGCCGACCTTCCTGGTGCCGCCCGACATGGCCATCGACAACGCCCTCTCGAGCCGCGAGACCGTGATCGAGATCACCGGCCTCGACCGGCCCGGCCTGCTCTACGAGCTGACCACGGCGCTGAGCCGGCTCAGCCTCAACATCACCTCGGCCCATGTGGCGACCTTCGGCGAGCGGGCGGTGGACGTGTTCTACGTGACGGACCTGACCGGCACCCGGGTGACGCAGCCCGACCGCCAGGTGGCGATCCGCGCGGCGGTGATGGAGGTCTTCGCCAGCGACGTGGCGGCCCTGCGCGCCGAGGGGCTCCACGCGCTGATCGACTCGCCGCCGCCCCGGGAGGCCTGAGCCCGCGCGGCGGGTCCGAGGCCGCGCGCGCTTGATTTCACGGCGTCACCGCCTGATATCAGCGCCAATCCCGACACCCCCTTCCCGACGAAAATCCAAGATGGCGAACGACATGCACGACGAGCGGCGCGACCCGGCCCAGGCGGTCGAGGAGACTGAAGGGGCCGCGCAGGCGGACCATTCCGGCGAGGCCCAGGCCGACGCCCTCGCCCCCCTGGTGGCCGAGCGCGACGAGCTGAAGGACCGCGTCCTGCGCACGCTGGCCGAGATGGAGAACCTGCGCCGGCGCACCGAGCGCGAGGTGGCCGATGCCCGCGCCTACGCGGTCACGAACTTCGCCCGCGACCTCCTGAACTCCGCCGACAACATCCGCCGCGCCCTGGAGAGCATCCCGGACGCGGACCGGACGGCGGCCGACGGCGCCTTCAAGGCGCTGATCGACGGCATCGAACTCACCGAGCGGGACCTCGCCAAGACCCTGGAGCGCCACGGCGTCAAGCTGATCGAGCCCAAGGGCCAGCGCTTCGACCCCAACCGCCACCAGGCGATGTTCGAGGTGCCCGACCCGGAGGTTCCCGCCGGCACGGTGGTGCAGGTCATGCAGGCCGGCTACGTCATCGGCGACCGCGTCCTACGCCCGGCGCTCGTTGGCGTCGCCAAGGGCGGCCCGAAGCCGACCGCCGCCCCGGCCGACGCCGCCTGAGCCGGCGGCGCGACGCGCGACACCACCCCTAACCGTCCAGGGAGGGGGACGGCGGACGTCACCACGCCGCCATTCCGGGATGCCGCCGGCGAGCCCGGGATGAGGCGGTGCTGCGAGTGGGCGTCCAGTGAGACGCTTCGCAGAGGCGATCATCCCCACCCGCGCGCGGGTGGGGACGCGAGGCCCTAGCGCAGCTGCACGCTGTCCACGACCTCGCGGAAGCGGGCGAGCACGCCCTCGCGCTTCTCGGCCTTCACCACGCCCACCGCGCGCAGGTAGCCGTCCGGCGCGAAGCGGATGGTCTGCGAGATGACCACCGGCGTGCCGGAGGCGGTGTCCAGGGCGCGGGCCACGATCTCGTGCCAGTCGACGCCGTTCTGGCGGTAGCTCTGGGACCGCTCGATCACGAAGTCCTTCATGGTCTGGTTCGAGTAGAGCGCCGCGCGGGCGAAGGCGTCGCGCTGCTCCGTGGCCGGCGGGGGCTGCACGGCCTGCGCCAGCACGAGGATCGGCTGCTCCAGGCCCAGCATCTCGTCCTTGGGCCCCTGCGTCAGCAGCACCGAGTTGCCGGCGAGCACCCGCACGGGACGGAAGCCCGCGTCGGTGCCGATGCGGAAGGGCAGCGCGGCGACCTGCTGCTCCAGGCTCAGGGCCGGCCGGATGTGGATGCCGGTCAGCAGGCGCTTCATGGTCTCCTCGGTCTCGGCGTCCGGGGTCGCCTGCGCGATGATGATGCCGGTGACGGTGGGATCGCCCACCAGCAGCATCCACTTCTTGATCGCCGGGGTGCCGGCGGCCTCCACCGCCGGCTGGTCGCCGGTGAACAGCACCGCGTCGACGCCGCCCGCGACCTTGATGGCCTGCCGGCTCGAGACGATGAAGCCCTGCGCCTTCAGGTTCTCGTCGGTGAAGTTGGTCTCCAGATCCGCGAAGGCGTTGGCCGGCAGTTCCACCACCGAGACCGTCGCCCCGCCCTCCAGCCGCTCCAGGCCGGAGAAGCGCTTCGAGGAGACCATGTCGGAGGGCGGGTCGAAGCCGAAGCGCGAGCTCGGCGGAAACACCGGGTCCGCCGCGAGGGCCTGACCCGCCAGCCCCAGCCCGAAGACGAGGGCGAGGAGCGGGGCGGGACGGACGAGGTTACGCAGACGCATCGGATCGGTTCTCCGCGGGGACCCCGGTCCCGTGCCGGAAGGCTCGGCCGGCGGGGCGTCGTTTCATGCTGAGGCGATGGGTCGGCTTAACACCCCGCCGCTGTCAAGCGCCCGGCGGCCGCGTCACGCGGCGCAGGGTCAGGTTGCAGCGCCCGTCGGGGGGCAGGAAATCCATCGGCACCGGCGCGTCGGGGCCCCCGAGCAGGTTGGGCGCCTCGGGGATGAGCCGGTCGATGCCGTGGTGGATCAGGCGGGCCGCACCCCCGATCACGAGGGCGTCACCGGCCCGCAGGCGCAGCGAGCGGGTCGGGTCCGAGCGCGCGAGGCCGCCGTAGCGGAACAGGGCGGTGGCGCCGAGCGACAGCGAGACCACCGGCGCGTCGAGGGCTTCCTCGTCCCGGTCCTGGTGCAGCCCCATCCGGGCCCCGGCCGCGTAGAGGTTGACGAGGCAGGCCTCCGGCGGGGCGGGATAGCCCGACAGCGCGGCCCAGGCGGCGAGCGCGGTCACGGGAATGGCCGGCCAGGGCGCGCCCGTTTCGGGGTGGTGCGGCTGGTAGCGGTAGCCCGCCCGGTCCGAGACCCAGCCGAGGGCGCCGCAATTCGACATCCGCACCGAGAAGGGCCGGTCGGTGCGCGGCATGCGCGGGGTATAGGCGGGGGCGAGGGCGAGCGCCGCCGCGAGTTCGGCGGCGAGGCGGGCCCGGCCCGCACCGTCGAGGTAGCCCGGCACGTGGATCAGGCCGGGAACGAGGACGATCCCGGCCGGACGTTCCGGCGACACGGGGCCCCGCTCAGGCCTTGTGGTCGATGTCGTGCTCCAGCACCGTCTTGCTCTCCACCGTGGTGTCGGCCTTGAGCGCGTAGACGAGGGGGATGCCGGTGGCGATCTCGAGGCTGGCGATGGTCTTCGTGGTCATGCCGTCGAGCACCATCACGAGGGCGCGCAGCGAGTTGCCGTGAGCCGCCACCAGCACCCGCTCGCCCGCCATCACGCGGGGCAGGATGAACTGGATATAGTAGGGCAGCACCCGGGCGGCGGTGTCCTTCAGGCTCTCGCCGCCGGGGGGCGGCACGTCGTAGGAGCGGCGCCACTGGTGCACCTGGGCGTCGCCCCAGCGCTCGCGGGCATCGTCCTTGTTGAGGCCGGAGAGGTCGCCGTAGTCGCGCTCGTTCAGGGCCTCGTTGCGGATCGTCTCGATCCCCTCCAGGCCCATCTCCTCCAGGATCAGCGCGCAGGTGCGCTGGGCCCGCTTGAGGTTCGAGGTGAAGGCCACGTCGAAGCCGTAGCCCTGCTCCTTGAGCCAGCGCCCGGCATTGCGCGCCTCCTCGACGCCGAGCGTCGTGAGCTCGGGATCACGCCAGCCCGTGAACAGCTTCTGAAGGTTCCATTCGCTCTGGCCGTGGCGAGCGAGGACGAGAAGGCGCTCCATCGGGGGACGATCCTCTTGGTCTTGGAAAAGAACGTTGATCGGAAGACCGGCTGGTCTTTGCCACATGTTGCAACGCAGCGAAACCGCGTCGCGCGGGCTCATGCGCCCGCGCCTGTGAACGGGGGATGACGGGCCCCGGCTTCAGAGCCCGAGCACGTCGTCCATCCCGTAGAGCCCCGGCGGCTTGGCGAAGGCCCAGAGGGCGGCCCGCACCGCGCCGCGCGCGAAGACCGCCCGGTCCTCGGCGTGGTGGCTGACCGTGATGCGCTCGCCGGGGCCGGCGAAGATCACGCTGTGGTCGCCCACCACCGAGCCGCCCCGCAGGGTGGCGAAGCCGATGTCGCCGGGCCGGCGCGCGCCGGTATGCCCGTCGCGGGTGGAGACGCGGGCGTCGGCGAGCGCCACGTCGCGCCCCTGCGCCGCCGCCTCGCCGAGGAGGAGGGCCGTGCCGGAGGGCGCATCGACCTTCATGCGGTGATGCATCTCCAGGATCTCGATGTCGAAATCCTCGCCGAGCGCCGCCGCCATCCGGCGCACGAGGCCGGCGACGAGGTTGACGCCGAGCGACATGTTGCCGGAGCGCACGATGCGGGCGTGGTGGGCGGCTGCTGCGAGCCGGGCGAGGTCCGCCTCCTGCATCCCCGTGGTGCCGACCACGTGGACGATCCGGGCCTGGGCCGCGAGTTCGGCAAAGAACGTGGTGGCGGCCGGCGCGGTGAAGTCGAGCACGCCTTCCGCCGCCGCGAAGACCGGGAGCGGATCGTCCGTCACGGTGACGCCGAGCGCCCCGAGGCCCGCGAGCGTGCCGGCATCCTGCCCCAGGGCCGGCGAGCCCTCGCGCTCGATGGCGCCCGACAGGGTGCAGCCCTCGGCCTCCGCCACTGCGCGGATCAGCATCCGCCCCATGCGCCCGTCGGCGCCGACCACCACGAGCCGCATGTCCGGCCTCACCATGTCTGGCCCCACCATGTCCGGCCTCACCATGTCCGGCCTCACCGCTGGCCCGTCGAATCCGGAGGTTGCGGTACAGCCTCCGGCCGCGCGGGACAAGGATCGGGCCGGGCGGGGCGCGTCCCGGTGCACGCTCCGGTCCTCCGGAGGCGGGCTTTCGAAGCGCGCGCGGCTCGATGCTCCGATGTCCGACCGGTTGGATCGGGTCGGCCCACGGCGTGCGTCGGATCGTGCGTTCGGCGGTCAGCCTCGCTCGCGGGACAGGGCCCATGCGCGCGCTCGGCGTGGCCGCTCGCGATCCGTGTCCGAAGCGGGCGCTGGGCACCCCACGGGCCTTTCGGTGGGCGACGCGGATCGAGGCTTATACCAGATCTCGATGAGCTTGACTCATCGAGATCTGCCCGCGCGACGGCGCGGCGGCGGTCGTCCGCCGGACCTCAGCGAGACTGACCTATGGGTCAGGCTCACTGAGATTTGGTATTAGATCAGCGATGTGCCGACAGGGCTTGCCGCCCCGTCTACGCGCAGAGCCCGGCGAGCCAGACGGAACTGCTGGTGACGGCCGGCTGAAGGTCCCGGATGAGCTTGGCGGGCGATCCGCCCCACAGCGTGTTGGCCGGAACATCCTTCGTCACCACCGAGCCGCCAGCGACGACCGCGTTCTCGCCGATCGTCACGCCCGGCAGGATGAGCGCCTTCGCGCCGATCCAGACGCCATCGCGGATGATGATCGGCTTCTGGAACCGTATCCGGAACGGGCCTGTCCACGCATTCAACCGATGGGTATTGGTCTCCAGGCTCACATCCGAGGCGATCTGGCAGTTCTGTCCGATCGTCACCGTGCCCTTGAACGTCGAAACGCGGAAATCCCTCCCGATATACGTCCCCGCGCCGATCTCGATCGACGAAAGCACGTCGTCGGAGAGGCTGTAATCGACCTTGAGCGGGCCGACCACGAGGGCATCCGCTCCGATTTTGATGCCCGACAATCGGTAGAAGACGATCTTCGAACGACCGAGAAAGGCAAAGCCCGGAATGGCGTTGCCGATGTGAAAGCAGAGATATCCGAGAAGGAGCCGAAGGGACTTCAAGGCGAACGCCTCCAGCGTGTGACGGGCATGGGACAGCCCCACGAAACCCGAACACGTCAAGGATCTGAGTGCGTGGGACGGTGCCGCCCCGCGGCCGTCAGGGAGAACCCCAACGTCGTCTGCTTCACTCGCAGGTCGGGAGTAAGAGGCAATGGGCCGAGTCTCGCAACCGTTCTTCCGAACTACGTCTGGCGAGCCATAGTCCGAAGGCTCCCGCGGATCGGCCACGATCCAAGAGAGTTTGCCCTTGGCAGTGCGTTGGCGGCTTTCCAAAAGCGACGAGTTTCAGAAATCTGACTGCTTGTAGATGCTGACTCCGTTCCTGCTCAATCGATGTGCATTAAAGTTTTTCAAATAAGAACAATATGTTTTAGGTTTTTAAGAAGATATATTTCTTGAAACGCGTTTCAGCTTATCTGGGTTGCGTGTTACATAGATGGTTCTGATCTTTTTGTCTTGAATGTGCAGCGCTGTCGTCTGCACGATGCCGCCCATCTCTACAGTAAGGAAGCCTGGTAAGCCATCAATGCTCACATATCGCAGGAGTTGCGATGAAGAACGCGCGAAATCGCTCGCCATTTCTGCATGGCGCCCCAGCACTGCGTCGATGCCGATAAGTGGCGTCAATGTTGCCGGAACCTTGCCGCCACCGTCAGCGTAGGCGATCACATCCTCCGCCAGCATGGTGCGGAGAGTACTCATATCGCCGTTGCGCGATGCCGCGAAGAAAGCCGAAGCAATCTTGAGACCATGCTCTTTGCTCACGACAAAGCGCGGGCGCTTCTGCAGAAGATGAGTCCGTGCCCGGCTGGCGAGTTGACGACAAGCGGCGGGAGTCCGGTCGATGGCTTGTGCCACGTCCGGGAAATCCATGCCGAACACGTCGTGCAGTAGGAAAGCGGCTCGCTCCAGCGGCGACAGCCGTTCCAGAGCGATCATCAGCGGCAGAGTGATGTCATCGGGTGAATCGGCATCCTCGGGATCGAAGACTGGTTCCGGCAACCATGGGCCGACATAGGTTTCGCGGCGGCGACGGGCCGACTTCAACTGATTGAGGCAAAGGCGCGTGACAATGACACGCAGAAACGCGGCCGGGCCACGCACCGAAGCGGGATCTACCGCGAGCCAGCGTGCATAGGCGTCCTGCACGATGTCCTCCGCGTCTGCGACCGACCCGAGCATTCGGTAGGCAAGCCGGATCAGGCCCGGGCGAAGTTCCTGCAGGTGGGGATCTGAATCGGCGGTCATTCGCGGACTACGCGCATGGTAAGTCCCGGCCGCGAACGAAGTCGCGAGTGACCCGTGCGACTCGTGCTCCGAGATGCCGGGCGGTGGCGAGGTCGGCTTCTGGGGGCGCCGTGTCCGGGCCTTCGTCGGTGTTCGATTGCGCAGCGGCGCCAATCCAGAAGCCCAGCCGGTTCATGTCTGATTCCGAGCCGGACCTGGAGTTATTGGCAGGTGGCAGATCGAGACTGACCCAGTGCATTCCGTGTTGCGCGGCGAACAGAACCATCTGGAGCAGCGTCGACAATTTGTCGCCAGCCCGTGCCCCGGAATTGGTGAATCCGGCGGCGATTTTGTCTCTCCACTGATACCCCCCAGCCATCATCACTTGTGAGGTCGCTTCCTGGAAGGCTTTGAACGACGCCGAGGCCGCGCCCATGTACGTCGGCGCACCGAAAATGATCGCGTGCGCGGCATGAAGGTCATCCAAGCGCTGCTGCGCTTCTTCGACGGCCAGGAGGAGAGGGCTGGAACCGCCCACCTGCCGCACGCCGTCCGCCACAGCCTCGGCCTGTCGGGCGGTGTGTCCATAGCCGCTATGATAGACGATCGCGACGCGGATACTGTGTTCCGTCCGGGTGTTGCGACGACCGTCTTCCTCAATGATGTGCATCATGCCCTCGTTTGTGAATGCAGTCGGAGGCATGACAAGGTCGCTTGGCCAAGTGTGACATCCGGGCAGAAACAGCCCGATTCGAGGCCGTTCCATTCCCGGAACCTGTTCCCGAGTTCCCTTCCCGGGAATGACCAGACGGAGGTGGAAAAAGCGGAATTCCTTGCGGCCGTCCGAATGATCGCTTCAGGGAAGACGTGGCGATGATCGAAAAGGCGCCAGAGGGTTGGGAGGAGCCGATCGCGCCCCGTCGTGCCCGACCTGCGCGGCGGATGGTTGTCCGGCCGCCATCAGCTTGGCGGCCCGGTTTTACGGGCCCAGTCCTGCCGTTCTGCGGGCACGACCGTTCGGCACGGTCCGGTCGCCGCGGTGCCGCCTCCGCGCGGATCGGGTGTCCGCGGGAGCGAGGATCAGCGCCCCGCCTGCGCCAGGAGCGGCCCGAGCACGTCGGTGATGCCGTTGACGGTGATCTGGGTGCCGACGCAGAGGAGCAGGAAGGCGAAGAGGCGGCCCAGCACCCGCGCGCCCACGGGGCCGATCCAGGTCACCACCCGGTCCGCCGAGCCGTAGGTGAAGCGCACCAGCACGGCGATGGCGAGCGCCGCCAGCGACATGCCCACGTAGAAGCCGATCCGCTCGGGGCCGGGGGCCGGCCGATTGGAGCCGAGCGCGATCGCCACCGCGATGGTGCCGGGGCCGGTGGTGAAGGGCAGGGTGAGGGGAAAGAAGGCGATCTCGGCGAGGTTGCCGGCGGGCTCGCGGGTCGCCTCCGCCTGCTTGCGGGCCTCGCGCGCCTCCGGCGCCGTCAGCAGCGTCCAGGCCGAGGCCGCCACCACGAGGCCGCCGGCGATACGCAGCGCGGCCAGGGAGACGCCGAAGAAGTTGAGGATCGGCGCCCCGGCCCAGAGGGCGGAGAGCATGATCAGGGCGGCGTAGAAGCCGATGCGTCGGGCCAGCTCCAGGCGCTCGGCATGCGAGTGCATCGCCGCCACCTGCGCGAAGATCAGCGACGAACCCACCGGATTCACGATGGAGAACAGGGCCGAGAAAGCGAGCACGAAGCTCTGCAGGGCCGCTTCCGGCGCGATGAGGCTCAGCATCCGCTCAACCGGGGGAGGGGGCCGGCACCAGCGCGCGGGCCGGGGCGAGGCGGGTCACCCGGCGCACCCGGCGCACGGTGACGGGACGGTAGAGCTGCTTGGTGGCGTCCACCACGTGCAGCCCCGCGAAGGGCAGGGACAGGCTGGTGCCCATCCGCTCCCAGGCGCTCGCCGTCTGCAGCAGCAGGCGGTTCTCCACCGGGGGCATGTAGAGCGCCTCGGCCCAGCCCTCGGGAGAGAACTGGGTCGCGCGCATCAGCCGGGCGAGCTGCGAGCGGCTGTAGGGCTGGCCGTGGCCGAAGGGCGTGGCGTCGCGCCGGGCCCAGACGCCGCGCCGGTTCGGCACCACCAGGATCATGCGGCCCCCCGGGGTCAGCACCCGCCAGACGTCCTGCAGCAGCTCGGTGGGGCTCTCCACCGATTCGAGGGCGTGGACGAGGATCACCCGGTCCACCGCCGCCTCGGGCAGGGGCATCATCGTGGGGTCCGCGAGCGCCGAGCAGGAGCGGCCGCTGCCGGGCCAGTTCACCACCCCTTGGGTGGCCGGCATGAAGGCCAGGGTCCGCTCGGCGATGACGTGGACGGGGCCGAGATAGGGCGTGGCGTAGCCGAGCCCGAGCACCCGCAGGCCGGAGACCGAGCCGAGGAAGCCGTGGAGGGTGCGCGCGACGATGCGGTGCGTCACGGCCCCGAGGGGGCTCGCGTAGAAGGCGCGCAGGTCGGTGACGTCGAGGCGCATGGGGCGAGGTTCAGGCGGCCACGGGACACGGGGCACGGGGAAGGGTGCAGGGCATCAATGGGGGCAGGGGCCCCGCGCGACAAGCCCGCAGCGGCCCGGCACGGCCACGGAGCGGGGGAAACCGCCTGGACCCGCATGCCTGGACCCGCATGCCTGCCGCCCCATCTCCCTGTCCCAGGTCCCAGTTCCATGCCCTCGCCCAACGGCCGCCGAGCGCGCGAGGACCAGCGATGCGACGAATGCCCATGCAAGGAACGCCCATGCGAGGAACGCCCATGCAAGGAACACCCACGGCAGCCCCGATGCCCGAGATCCGCACCTTCCTCTGCCGCAGCGACAACATCGGCGTGCTGATCCGCGACCCCGCCACCGGCGCCTGCGCGGCCATCGACGTGCCGGAAGCCGGTCCCGTCCTGGCGGCGCTCGACGAGGCGGGCTGGACGCTCACCGACATCCTCGTCACCCACCGGCACGCCGACCACGTGGAGGGCATCCCAGCGGTGAAGGCCCGCACGGGCGCCCGGGTCACCGCCCCCCGCAAGGCGGGCGACGCGGTGCCCGAGGTCGATGTTTGGGTCGCGGAGGGCGACGTGGTCCGGGTCGGCGATCTCGCCGCGCAGGTCTGGGAGACGCCGGGGCACTGCGCCGACCACGTCACCTACTGGTTCCGGCAGGCCGGGGTGGTGTTTGCCGGCGACACCCTGTTCACCCTCGGCTGCGGCCGGGTGATGGAGGCCGAGCCCGCCACCCTCTGGACCTCGCTGGAGCGGTTCCTGGCCCTGCCCGATGAGACGGCGGTCTATAGCGGCCACGACTACGTGCTGGGCAATGCCCGCTTCGCCCTGGCCGCCGAGCCCGGCAACGCGGCGCTCGCCGCCCGCGCGGCGGAGGCCGAGCGCGCCCGGGCCGAGGGCCGCTTCCTGATTCCGAGCACCATGGCGGCGGAGCGGGCGACCAATCCGTTCCTGCGCGCCGGCGAGCCGGACCTCGCTCAGGCGGTGAATCTCCCACCCGGCAGCCACGCCTCGGTTGTCTTTACGGCATTGAGGGCCTGGAAGAACCGGTCATGACCCGCTAAAGGGGCGTTACAGCGTGGCGGGTGCTGTCATTGGCGCCCGTATTCTGGATATCCCGGCCATTGAGGTCCGCTTCGGCAAGGCGGACCTGTCCGGGAGGCCCGTCGTTCCTTCCCTCCACGAGCCCCGGTGTCCCTTTCGATGCAGCCGCCCGGCCCGCCCTTCGCCTTCGGGCACGAGATCGACCTCAGCCACAACCAGGGGTCCGAATCCTCTGACGAAACCATGGGGAGGGATAGCCCCGTCCGCATCACGGTTCCGCGCGTGGCCCGGCCGGCGCCCCGGGCGGCCGCGCCCCTCGCCGTCGACGCGCGCCTCCTCGCGGTCGCCACCGAGCACCTGCGCCGCCTCGGCCCCAAGCGCGTCACGGTGGTGGCGGTGGCCGCCGAGGCCGGCATGACCCACGCCAACGTCTACCGCTACTTCCCGTCCAAGGACGCGCTCCTCGACGCGGTGGCGGGGCGCTGGCTGCGCGACGTCGAGGCGGAGCTCGCCCGCATCGCCGATGCGCCCGACCCGGCCGACGACAAGATCGAGCGCCTGCTCACGGCGCTCGCCAGCGTGCAGCGCGAGACCCTGGTCCACGAGCCGAACCTGTTCGCGGTCCACCTCGACGCGGCGGTGGCCGCCCGTCCGATCGCCCGCCGCCACCGGGTGCGCCTGCGCAGCCTGGTGGAGCGCGTGGTGGAGGAGGGGATCGGGGCCGGCGCCTTCGTCGCCCGCGACCGCGAGCGGGCCATCGCCCACATCTTCGACGCGAGCTACCGCTTCACCCATCCGCTCGCGATCCAGCACGACGCGGACCTGCCGCGCGACCTCGTGGAAGCGCGCCTCGGCGCCGTGATCCTGGCCATCCAGAAGGTGCTTCGGACGGGCACGCTCTAAGGCGCCGTGACAGAGTTTTGTGTCTGTCACTTGAGCTTTGCCGCCGAACTTCGCGGCGCCCGTTTCCCGTAAGCTGTTTGCAAGTCTTGGCTTTTTCGAAGCGCCGGGCGCCCGTGCCTCCGGGAAGCTTGGCTCGAACCCTGCATTGCCCTGCGTGCCTCGGTTGAAGCCCTGGGCCTTTTCCGCCACACACCGCGGCAGTCACGCGGCGGCGGCCCAAAGCCCCCAGAGCGTCGCGGCCGGTCCATTCAAGAGCGGAGGTTCGTTTCCCCCATGGCACGCAGCAAGATCGCGCTCATCGGCGCCGGACAGATCGGTGGAACCCTCGCGCATCTGGCGGGCCTGAAGGAACTCGGCGACGTCGTGCTGTTCGACATCGCGGACGGCGTGCCCCAGGGCAAGGGCCTCGACATCGCGGAATCCGCCCCCGTCGACGGCTTCGACGCCACCTATACGGGCGCCAGCGACTATGCCGCGATCGCCGGGGCCGACGTGGTGATCGTCACCGCCGGCGTGCCGCGCAAGCCCGGCATGAGCCGCGACGACCTCATCGGCATCAACCTCAAGGTGATGGAGGCCGTCGGCACCGGCATCAAGGAGCACGCGCCGGACGCCTTCGTGATCTGCATCACCAACCCCCTCGACGCGATGGTCTGGGCCCTGCAGAAATTCTCGGGCCTGCCCACCCACAAGGTGGTCGGCATGGCCGGCGTGCTCGATTCCGCCCGCTTCCGCCACTTCCTGGCCGACGAATTCAAGGTCTCGGTGGAGGACGTCACCGCCTTCGTGCTCGGCGGCCACGGCGACGACATGGTGCCGCTGGTGCGCTACTCCACGGTCGCCGGCGTGCCGCTGACCGATCTGGTCAAGCTCGGCTGGACCACCCAGGAGAAGCTCGACGCCATGGTCGAGCGCACCCGCAAGGGCGGCGGCGAGATCGTCAACCTGCTCAAGACCGGCTCGGCCTTCTACGCGCCCGCCGCCTCCGCCATCGCCATGGCCGAGAGCTACTTGCGCGACAAGCGCCGCGTGCTCCCCTGCGCCGCCTACCTCAACGGCGAGTACGGCGTCTCCGACATGTATGTCGGCGTGCCGATCGTGATCGGCGCCAACGGCGTCGAACGCGTGCTCGAAGTGGAGTTCAACGGCGACGAGAAGGCGATGTTCGACAAGTCGGTCGGCGCCGTGAAGACCCTGATCGAGGCCTGCAAGGGCGTGAACCCCGCGCTGGCCTGAAAACCCTCGCAAGAAGCGCCGCGCACCGAGCCGCCCGGCGGCTCGGTGCGACGGTGACGGTGTCCTGAGCTCCCGCGCCCGGCGCCGGGATGAGGCGGAGAAACGTCCATGAACATTCACGAGTACCAGGCCAAGGCGGTGCTGAAGGCGTTCGGCCTGCCCGTCTCGCGCGGCGTGCCGATCTTCAAGCCCGAGGAGGCCGAGGCCGCCGCCAAGGAACTCGGCGGCCCGGTCTGGGTGGTGAAGTCGCAGATCCACGCGGGCGGCCGCGGCAAGGGCACCTTCAAGGGCGCGCCCGCCGGCGCCAAGGGCGGCGTGCGGGTCACGAAGTCCCTCGACGAGGTCAAGCAGTTCGCCGGCGAGATGCTCGGCCAGACCCTGGTGACGATCCAGACCGGCGAGGCCGGCAAGCAGGTCAACCGCCTCTACATCGAGGAGGGCGCCCAGATCGAGGCGGAGTTCTACCTCTCGATGCTGGTGGACCGCGAGACCGGCCGGGTCGCGTTCGTGGTCTCCACCGAGGGCGGCATGGACATCGAGACGGTGGCCCACGAGACGCCCGAGAAGATCGTCACCTTCTCGGTGGATCCCGCCACCGGCGTGATGCCCCATCACGGCCGCCTCGTCGCCAAGACGCTCGGCCTCTCGGGCGCCCAGGCCAAGGAAGCCGGCGACCTCACCACCAAGCTCTACGAGGCGTTCACCGCCAAGGACATGAGCATGCTGGAGATCAACCCGCTGGTGCTCACCGGCGACGGCCACCTCAAGTGCCTCGACGCCAAGATCTCCTTCGACTCGAACGCCCTCTACCGCCACCCCGACATCGTCGCGCTCCGCGACGAGACCGAGGAGGACGCCAAGGAGATCGAGGCCTCCAAGTACGACCTGGCCTACATCGCGCTCGACGGCACGATCGGCTGCATGGTCAACGGCGCGGGCCTCGCCATGGCGACCCTCGACATCATCAAGCTCTACGGCGAGGAGCCGGCGAACTTCCTCGATGTCGGCGGCGGCGCCTCGGAAGAGAAGGTCACCGCGGCCTTCAAGATCATCACCGCCGATCCGCAGGTGAAGGGCATCCTCGTCAACATCTTCGGCGGGATCATGAAGTGCGACGTGATCGCCAACGGCGTGATCGCGGCGGTGAAGGCGGTGGGCCTGCAGGTTCCGCTGGTGGTGCGCCTCGAGGGCACCAACGTCGAGAAGGGCAAGGAGATCATCCGGAATTCCGGTCTCAACGTGATCCCGGCCGATGACCTCGATGATGCCGCGCAGAAGATCGTCGCCGCCGTGAAGAAGGGCTGAGAGTACCCATGTCCATCCTGATCGACGCGAACACCAAGGTCATCTGCCAGGGCTTCACCGGCAAGAACGGGACCTTCCACTCCGAGCAGGCCATCGCCTACGGCACCAAGATGGTCGGCGGCACCTCGCCCGGTAAGGGCGGCTCCAAGCACCTCAACCTGCCGGTCTTCGACACGGTGGCGGAGGCGCGCGAGGCCACCGGCGCCGACGCCTCCGTGGTCTACGTGCCGCCGCCGGGCGCGGCGGATGCGATCTGCGAGGCGATCCAGGCCGAGATCCCGCTCATCGTCTGCATCACCGAGGGCATTCCGGTGCTCGACATGGTGCGGGTCAAGCGCGCCCTCGAGGGTTCGAAGTCCCGGCTGGTGGGCCCGAACTGCCCCGGCATCGTCACGGCGGGCCAGTGCAAGATCGGCATCATGCCGGCCAACATCTTCAAGCCGGGCTCGGTGGGCATCGTCTCCCGCTCCGGCACGCTGACCTACGAGGCCGTGTTCCAGACCACCAACGCGGGTCTCGGCCAGACCACGGCGGTCGGCATCGGCGGCGACCCGGTGAAGGGCACGGAGTTCATCTCCATGCTCGAGCTGTTCCTCGCCGACGAGAAGACCACGTCGATCGTGATGATCGGCGAGATCGGCGGCTCGGCCGAAGAGGAAGCGGCGCAGTTCCTCGCCGACGAGGCCAAGCGCGGCCGCAAGAAGCCCATGGTCGGCTTCATCGCCGGCCGCACGGCGCCTCCGGGCCGCCGCATGGGCCACGCGGGCGCCATCATCTCGGGCGGCAAGGGCGGCGCCGAGGACAAGATCGCCGCCATGGAAGCGGCCGGCATCCGGGTCTCGCCCTCGCCGGCGCGCCTCGGCAGCACCCTGGTCGAGGTCCTGCGCGGCTGACACGCGGGGGGCGCAGGCCAGCGTTGCCCCGACGTTCAGGTCCGCGCCCCCATCTATCAACGAGCGACGCGCGGCCCGGGCCCCGCGTCTTTCCCGACACCTCCGATCCGCGACCGCGCCCCGCGCGGGACCGATCGGGCAGGGCCCCCTGGAAGCGCGGGCCCCGCGAAGCGGCAGGATGACCCAGACGATGGCACGCCAGGACGCGCTCGAAACCTCGTTCCTCTACGGCGGCAACGCCGCCTACATCGAGGAATTGCAGGCGGCCTATGCCCGCGATCCGAACGCGGTCGATCCCGAGTGGCAGACGTTCTTCAAGTCCCTGAACGAGGACAAGGGACTGGCGGAGAAGAACGCCGCCGGCGCCTCCTGGGAGCGCCCGAACTGGCCGATCCATGCCAACGGCGAGATCGTCTCGGCACTCGACGGCAACTGGGCCACCGTCGAGAAGGCGATGGGCGAGAAGATCCGCGCCAAGTCCGACACGGCGAAGGAGCCCGCCAAGGGCGCCGTCATCGCCTCCGCCCCCGGCATCTCGGTGGAGCAGGCCACGAAGGATTCGGTCCGCGCGATCATGCTGATCCGCGCCTACCGCATGCGCGGCCACCTGCACGCCAAGCTCGACCCCCTCGGCCTCGCCCCGCGCGGCGACCACGAGGAACTGCACCCGCAGCATTACGGCTTCGAGGAGAAGGATTGGGACCGCCCGATCTTCCTCGACAACGTGCTCGGCCTCGAATTCTCGACCATCCGCGAGATCGTCGAGATCCTGGAGCGCACCTACTGCAACACCCTCGGCGTCGAGTTCATGCACATCTCCAACCCGGAGGAGAAGGCGTGGATCCAGGAGCGCATCGAGGGCAAGGGCAAGGAGATCACCTTCACGCCCGAGGGCCGTCGCGCGATCCTCAACAAGCTGATCGAGGCCGAGGGCTTCGAGAAGTTCCTCGACCTCAAGTACACCGGTACCAAGCGCTTCGGCCTCGACGGCTCCGAGGCGATGATCCCGGCCCTGGAGCAGATCATCAAGCGCGGCGGCGCGCTCGGCGCCGAGGAGATCGTCGTGGGCATGGCCCATCGCGGCCGCCTCAACGTGCTCACCAACGTGATGGCCAAGCCCTTCCGGGCGGTCTTCAACGAGTTCAAGGGCGGCTCGGCGAACCCCGCCGAGGTCGAGGGCTCCGGCGACGTGAAGTACCATCTCGGTGCCTCGTCGGACCGCGCCTTCGACGGCAACAACGTCCACCTCTCGCTCACCGCAAATCCGTCCCACCTCGAGATCGTCGATCCGGTGGTGCTGGGTAAGGTGCGCGCCAAGCAGGACCAGCGGGCCAAGCCCACGGTGGAGCGCACCCGCGTGGTGCCGCTGCTGATCCACGGCGACGCCGCCTTCGCCGGCCAGGGCGTGGTGGCCGAGTGCCTCGGCCTGTCCGGCCTGAAGGGCCACCGCACCGGCGGCTCGATCCACTTCATCATCAACAACCAGATCGGCTTCACCACCGATCCGCGTTTTTCGCGATCCTCGCCTTACCCGTCCGATGTCGCGAAGATGGTCGAGGCGCCGATCTTCCACTGCAACGGCGACGACCCGGAGGTCGTGACCTTCGCGGCCAAGATCGCGATCGAGTACCGCCAGAAGTTCGGCAAGCCCGTCGTCATCGACATGCTCTGCTACCGCCGCTTCGGCCACAACGAGGGCGACGAGCCGGCCTTCACCCAGCCGAAGATGTACCAGCGCATCCGCAAGCACCCGACCGCGCTGGAGACCTACGGCAAGAAGCTCGTCGCCGAGGGCGTCGTGACCCAGGAGCAGCTCGACACCCGCAAGGCCGAGTTCCGCGCCATCCTGGATTCCGAGCTCGAGGTCGCCGGCAACTACAAGGCCAACAAGGCCGACTGGCTCGACGGCCGCTGGGCCGGCTTCAAGGCCGTGCGCGAGGATGTGGACGATCCGCGTCGCGGCAAGACCGGCGTGCCCGCCGAGACCCTGCGCGAGATCGCCCAGAAGATCACCACGCCGCCGCCCGGCTTCCACCTGCACCGCACGATCCAGCGCTTCTTCGACAACCGCGCCAAGGCGGTCGAATCCGGCAAGGGCATCGATTGGGCGACCGCCGAGGCCCTGGCCTTCGGCTCGCTGCTCATCGAGGGCCACCGGGTCCGCCTCTCGGGCCAGGACGTCGAGCGCGGCACCTTCTCGCAGCGCCACGCCGTGGTGATCGACCAGGAGAACGAGCAGCGCTACACCGCCCTCAACTCGATCCGCGAGGGCCAGGCGAGCCTGGAGGTCATCAACTCGATGCTCTCCGAGGAGGCGGTGCTCGGCTTCGAGTACGGCTACTCGGCGGCCGAGCCGAACGCCCTGGTGCTGTGGGAGGCGCAGTTCGGCGACTTCGCCAACGGCGCCCAGGTGGTCATCGACCAGTTCATCTCGTCGGGCGAGCGCAAGTGGCTGCGCATGTCGGGCCTGACCCTGCTGCTGCCGCACGGCTACGAGGGCCAGGGGCCTGAGCACTCCTCCGCCCGCCTGGAGCGCTTCCTGCAGATGTGCGCCGAGGACAACATGCAGGTCGCCAACTGCACCACGCCCTCGAACTACTTCCACATCCTGCGCCGCCAGCTGCACCGCGAGTTCCGCAAGCCGCTGATCCTGATGACCCCGAAGTCGCTCCTGCGCCACAAGAAGGCGGTCTCGCCCATCGAGGCGATGGCGGAGGGCTCGAGCTTCCACCGCGTGCTCTGGGACGATGCCGAGCGCGACGAGGACGGCATCAAGCTCGTAAAAGACGACAAGGTCCGCCGTGTCGTGCTGTGCTCGGGCAAGGTCTATTACGACCTCTACGACGAGCGCGAGAAGCGCGGCGTCAACGACGTCTACCTGATGCGCGTCGAGCAGCTCTATCCCTTCCCCCTCAAGGCGCTCGCCAACGAGATGGGCCGCTTCCGCAACGCCGAGGTGGTGTGGTGCCAGGAGGAGCCGAAGAACATGGGCTCCTGGGCCTTCGTCGAGCCTTACCTCGAATGGGTGCTGGGCCAGGCCCAGTCCCCGGTGAAGCGCGCCCGCTACGTCGGCCGTCCCGCCTCCGCCTCCACGGCGGTGGGCATGCTCTCGAAGCACCAGGCCCAGCTCCAGGCCTTCCTCAACGAGGCGCTGGCGGTCTGACCGCCGGCACCCTCCGCACGTTTCTCGCTCGCGAGGGCGCCGCGCACCGGCGCCCCGAACCCCCGGACGGACACTGAACCATGGCAACCGATATCGTCGTCCCGACCCTTGGCGAATCCGTGAGCGAGGCCACCATCGGTCGCTGGTTCAAGAAGCCGGGTGACACCGTGGCGGCCGACGAGCCGCTGGTGGAACTCGAGACCGACAAGGTCACCCTCGAGGTGAACGCCCCGGCGGCGGGCGAGCTCGGCGAGATCCTGGCCAAGGACGGCGAGACCGTGGAGCCCGGCGCGCTGCTGGGCTCGATCGTCGAGGCCTCGGGGGGCGCCAAGGCGGCGCCGAAGAAGGCCGAGGCGCCCGCCGAGGAGAGCAGGAAAGCGGCCGAGGCGCCGGCCCAGGAATCCTCCGCCGGCTACGGCAACCACGGCGACGCCGCGCCCCCGCAGGCGCGCGAATCCGGCGATCACGGCCCGGCGGTCGCCAAGATGGCGCGGGAATCCGGCATCGATCCGTCGAGCCTCAACGGCAGCGGCAAGGACGGCCGCGTGACTAAGGGCGACATGCTGGAGGCGACCGCCAAGGGGCCCGCCCCGGCGCCGGCCCCCGCGAAGGAGGCGAAGCCCGCCGCCCCGCGCGCGCCCTCGAAGCCCGACGACGCGGCGCGCGAGGAGCGCGTGCGCATGACCAAGCTGCGCCAGACCATCGCCCGCCGTCTCAAGGACGCGCAGGACACCGCCGCGATGCTGACGACGTTCAACGACGTCGACATGTCGGCCGTGATGGCGATGCGCAGCCAGTACAAGGACATCTTCGAGAAGAAGCACGGCACCAAGCTCGGCTTCATGGGCTTCTTCACCAAGGCGGTGATCGGCGCCCTCAAGGACGTGCCGGCGGTGAACGCCGAGATCGACGGGCAGGACCTCGTCTACAAGAACTACTACCACATCGGCATCGCGGTCGGGACCGATAAGGGCCTCGTGGTCCCGGTGGTGCGCAACGCCGACGACCTCTCGATCGCCGGCATCGAGAAGACCATCGCGGGCTTCGGCAAGAAGGCGCGCGACGGCAAGCTCTCCATCGACGAGATGCAGGGCGGCACCTTCACCATCACCAACGGGGGCATCTACGGGTCGCTGATGTCGACCCCGATCCTCAACGCGCCGCAATCGGGCATCCTCGGCATGCACCGCATCGAGGAGCGCCCGGTCGTCCGTGCCGGCAAGATCGAGGCGCGGCCGATGATGTACCTCGCCCTGTCCTACGATCACCGCATCGTCGACGGGAAGGAGGCCGTGACCTTCCTGGTGCGCGTCAAGGAGGCGCTGGAGGATCCGGCACGCCTCGTGCTCGACCTCTAAGGCCCGGCAGCTGCCGTCCGCCGGCCGCGACCCGCGCGGCCGGACGCTTCCGCGCGCTTCGTCCATCGATGGTGGGGCATGACCCGCCGCCCAATTCAGCGAGTCAGATTTCCATGTCCTACGATCTCGTCGTCATCGGCACCGGCCCCGGCGGCTATGTCTGCGCCATCCGCGCCGCCCAGCTCGGCCTGAAGACCGCCGTGGTGGAGAAGCGGGCGACCCATGGGGGCACCTGCCTCAATGTCGGCTGTATTCCCTCGAAGGCGCTGCTGCACGCGTCCGAGGCCTTCGAGGAGGCGGGCAAGCACTTCGCCGACATGGGCGTGATCGTGAACGCGCCCGAACTCGACCTCAAGAAGATGATGACGTTCAAGCAGGACGGCGTCGACGGCAACACCAAGGGCGTCGAGTTCCTGCTCAAGAAGAACGGCATCGACGCGTATCGCGGCACCGCGCGGCTGGCGGGCGCCGGCCGGGTCGAGGTGCTGTCGGAGGACGGCGGCAACCAGCTCCTGGAGACGAAGAACGTCGTCATCGCCACGGGCTCGGACGTCACCAAGCTTCCCGGCGTCACCATCGACGAGACCATCGTGGTCTCCTCCACGGGCGCCCTCGCATTGGAGAAGGTGCCGGGCAAGCTCCTCATCATCGGTGCCGGCGTCATCGGCCTCGAACTCGGCTCGGTCTGGCGCCGCCTCGGCTCCGAGGTCACCGTGGTCGAGTATCTCGACCGGATCCTGCCGGGCATGGACGGCGAGGTCGGTAAGCAGTTCCAGCGCATCCTCGGCAAGCAGGGCGTCCAGTTCAAGCTCTCGTCCAAGGTCACGGGCGTCGAGGTCAAGGACGGCGCCGCCACCGTCACGGTCGAACCCGCCGCCGGGGGCGAGGCCGAGACGCTGTCCGCCGACGTGGTGCTCGTGGCCATTGGCCGGGTGCCCTACACCGAAGGTCTCGGGCTTGAGACGGTGGGCGTCGGCCTCGACAACAAGGGCCGCATCCAGACGGACAGCCACTACGCCACCAACGTCACCGGCATCTACGCCATCGGCGACGTCATCGCCGGGCCGATGCTGGCCCACAAGGCCGAGGACGAGGGCGTGGCGGTGGCCGAACTGCTGGCCGGCCAGTCGGGCCACGTGAATTACGGCGTGATCCCGAACGTGGTCTACACCTACCCGGAGGTCGCCTCGGTCGGAAAGACCGAGGAGGAGCTGAAGAAGGACGGGATCACCTACAATTCCGGGAAATTCCCCTTCACCGCCAACGGCCGCGCCAAGGTCAACCACACCACCGACGGCTTCGTGAAGATCCTGGCCGATGCCAAGACCGACCGGGTCCTCGGCGTGCACATCGTCGGGGCGGATGCGGGCAACCTCATCGCCGAAGTCGCGGTGGCGATGGAGTTCGGGGCCAGCGCCGAGGACGTCGCCCGCACCTGCCATGCGCACCCGACGCTCACCGAGGCGGTCAAGGAAGCCGCGCTGGCGGTGGGCAAGCGCGCGATCCACATCTGATCGCACTGACGCGAAACCCTCCGGCGGTCGCGTCGCCGGAGATCGGTCGAAGGACGGCACGCCTGTCTCCTTCGGAAGTGCGTTGGGTTGAGGTGCGGTTCATCGCCGGGGAGGTCACGCACCTCACCCTGTCCCTCTCCTGCCAGGAGAGGGGACCCGCGGGTTCCTCGAAAGCTCTGGCGACGAGAACCTTCCGGGAGACGACCATCTCGGCTCGGTCGTGAAGCACGACCGCGCTCCCTCTCCTGAAAGGAGAGGGTTGGGGTGAGGTGTGGTCCATTTCCGGAGAGGTCACGCACCTCACCCTGTCCCTCTCCCGAAGGAGAGGGGACCCGCGGGTTTCTCCAGAGGTGGAGCGGCGAGAACCTTCCGGGAGACGACCATCTCGGCTCGGTCGTGAAGCACGACCGCGCTCCCTCTCCTTCGGGAGAGGGTTGGGGTGAGGTGTGGTCCATCTCCGGAGAGGTCACGCGCCTCACGCGTCTCCCGAAGCAGAGGGAGCGCGCTGCGGGCGCGGCCCCGAAGCGATCGAATCCGGCATCAGCCCTCCCTTTCGCAGGGACGGGCGGTTCAGCCGGCGCCGGCCCATCCGCGCATCACCCGCGACGGGCCGCCTCGATGGCTGCGATGTCGATCTTGCGCATGGTCATCATGGCCGTGAAGGCGCGTTGCGCCTCCGCGCCCCCGGCCGCCAGCGCGTCGGTGAGCGCCCGCGGCGTGATCTGCCACGAGAGGCCCCAGCGATCCTTGCACCAGCCGCAGGCGCTTTCCTGCCCGCCATGGCCGACGATCGCGTCCCACAGGCGGTCCGTCTCCGCCTGATCATCCGTCGCGATCTGGAACGAGAAGGCCTCGCTGTGCCGGAAGGCGGGGCCGCCGTTCAGGCCGATGCAGGGGATGCCCGCGACCGTGAAGGCGACGGTCAGCACGTCGCCCGCCTTTCCGGACGGGTAATCGGCCGGCGCCCGATGGACGGCCCCCATCGCGCTGTCGGGGAATGTCGCGACGTAGAAGCGGGCGGCCGCCTCGGCGTCCGTCTCGTACCAGAGGCAGATGGTGTTCCTGGCGACCATGGCGTCTCTCCCTCCGACGCCGCCGACGAGCGGGCGGCGTCCGCGCGGGCGCCGATTCCGCGCCCCGCTCCATCCAAGCATCGGGCCTCCAGGCTGCAAAGGGCCTCGATCGATCCAGCGGGCAGCGCGCGGATGACGCTCGCTTCGCCATGCGCACCGCGGCGGTCGAGGAAGCCGCATGGGCGCTGGGCCAGACACAGGAATCGCCGCTTCGTTCAGCTTCTGCTTGACGGGATCGCAAGGCCGAGACGACGGATTCGGGGCTCCCTCTCGTTCGGACGAGGACGATCGCCGAGACGGACCTGCTGGTTGAAAACCCACTTGCAGCACCCCGTCACTCCGGGGCCGCGCAGCGGAGCCCGGGATCCGGAGACACCGCGCTGGAGGCGCGGCCCCGAAGCGAGCAGCCGGATCGCAGCCTCAAAGATCGCAGCCGGCCGGATCAGCGCTTCGCAAAGGCCTGCGTCAGAAGCACCAGCGCGGCGCGGAGGTCTTCGGGCTCGGCGTCGATCCTCCGGTCGAGCCGCAATGTCGCGAGCCCGTGCACCATCCCCCAGCAGGCGAGCGACCCGAGGTCGCCGAGATGCGGCGCGACGCCCGCGACCCGCCGCGCCAGGATCTCGTAAGCCCCGCGACCCGCTTCGTGGGGGATGCAGGCCAGGTCCGCGCTTGCGAACATCAGGCGGAACAGGCTGGGCCGGCGCTGCGCGAATGCGATGTAGGCGAGCCCCTGGTCCACGAGCGCGTCAGCCGCGTCCGCCCCCGCATCCGCGCGTTCCAGGTCCTGGCGCAACTCGGCGAAACCCTGCGCGGCCACCGCGCCCAGCAAGGCGGCCTTGTCGGAGAAATGCCGGTACGGTGCCATCGCCGAGACACCGGCCGCCCGCGCGACGCTGCGCAGGCTGAGGTCCGTCTCGCCCGCGCCGAGCAGGACGATCGCTTCGCGGATCAGCGCCTCACGAAGATCGGCCCGTTCGCGCACCATGCGTGCCGTACTTTCCGTTTACAACGTACACAAAAGCAACTACGCTTACACTGTAAGCCATTGGGAGTATGCGATGCAACGCAAGCCTGAGCGGGAGACCGTCGACCTGTCGGGTTTCCCCGACCTGATCGTCGTGCTCCTCGGGTTCAAGGTCAGGAGCCCGCGCGCCCTGCTGGCCCTGCGCGACGTCGGCCGCGGCCTGGCGGCGATCCAGCGCGACCCGCCGGACGGTCTCCTGGCGAACCAGTCCTGTCTGTTCGGCTGGAATCACGTCGGCATCCGCCAGTACTGGCGCGATCTGGACAGCCTCGAGGGATTCACGCGCCAGAATCCGCATGCGGCCTGGTGGTCGTCGTTCCTCAAGGACTCGCGCAATTGCGGCTTCTGGCACGAGACCTACCGGGCCCGCGGCGGATTCGAGGCGATCTATGTCGGGCTGCCGGAGCGCACCGGCTTCGGCACCTTCGCGCCGATCCGCAAGCCGGTCGGCTCCTTCATGTCCAGCCGCGCCCGCCTCGAGGGCGACGCCCAGGGCCGCGCGCAGCCCGGCTGAGGGGCGCTGCCGCGAGACGCTCCGGTTAAGGGAGCGCCCGCGCGGCTTGAGGGAGGCTTACTCCATGGTCGGCATGACGAAGTCGGCGCCGGCGCGGATGCCGGTGGGCCAGCGGGTGGTGATGGTCTTGAGGCGGGTGTAGAAGCGCACGCCCTCGGGGCCGTGCATGTGGTGATCGCCGAACAGCGAGGCCTTCCAGCCGCCGAAGGAGTGGAACGCCATCGGCACCGGGATCGGCACGTTGATGCCCACCATGCCGACCTCGATCCCGTGCGCGAACTCGCGGGCCGCATCGCCGTCGCGGGTGAAGATCGCGGTGCCGTTGCCGAACTCGTGCGCGTTGATGAGCCGGGCGGCCGTGGCGTAGTCGGGCGCCCGCGTGACCGCGAGCACGGGCCCGAAGATCTCCTCCTTGTAGATCGACATCTCCGGCGTGACCCGGTCGAACAGCGAGCCGCCGAGGAAGTAGCCGTTCTCGTAGCCCTGGAGCTTGAGGCCGCGCCCGTCCACCAGCAACGCGGCGCCCTCGGCCACGCCCGCATCGATGTAGCCGCTGACCTTGTCGCGGTGGACCTTGGTGACGAGGGGGCCCATCTCGGCCTCCGGGTCGGTGCCGGGGCCGACCTTGAGGGCGCGCACCTTCGGGATCAGCTTGGCGACCAGGGCGTCGGCGGTGGCCTCGCCCACCGGCACGACCACCGAGATCGCCATGCAGCGCTCGCCGGCCGAGCCGTAGGCCGCCCCCATCAGCGCGTCCACCGCCTGATCCATGTCGGCGTCGGGCATGACGATCATGTGGTTCTTGGCGCCCCCCAGCGCCTGCGCACGCTTTCCGTTGGCGGTGGCGGTCGCGTAGATATACCGGGCGATCGGGGTCGAGCCGACGAAGCTCACCGCCGCGATGTCGGGATGGTGCAGGAGGGCGTCCACCGCCTCTTTGTCGCCCTGCACGACCTGGAACACGCCGTCGGGCAGCCCGGCTTCCTTCAGCCACGCCGCGATCAGCAGGGCCGTCGAGGGGTCGCGCTCGGAGGGCTTCAGGATGAAGCAGTTGCCGCAGGCGAGTGCGACGGGAAACATCCACATCGGCACCATGGCGGGGAAGTTGAACGGCGTGATGCCGGCCACCACGCCCAGCGGCTGGCGCAGGGAATGGCTGTCGACGCGGGTGCCCACATTCTCCGTGACCTCGCCCTTGAGGAGCTGCGGGATGCCGGTGGCGAACTCCACCACCTCCAGCCCGCGCTGGATCTCGCCCTTGGCATCGGAGAGCACCTTGCCGTGCTCGGCGGTGATGAGCGCGGCGAGTTCGTCGGTGCGCGCCTCGGCGATGCGCAGGAAGGCGTTGAGGATGCGGGCGCGGCGCAGGGGGGTGGTCAGGGCCCAGTCGCGGGCGACCGACTTGGCCGAGGCGACGGCCGCGTTCACGTCGGCCGCGTTGGCCAGCGCGACCCGGCCGGTCTCCTCGCCGGTGGCCGGGTTGAAGACGGGCGCGGTGCGCGTGGCCGTGCCGGCGGCACGCTGGCCGCCGATGTAGTGGGAAATCGCGGTCGTCATTAAGAAATCCTGGGAACGGGAACGCGTGAGACGTCAGGCGGCGCGGGCGATGGCGTCGCCGAGGATCGACGCCATGGTGTCGATCTGCTCGCGCTCCACGATCAGCGGCGGCGACAGGGCGACGATGTCGCCGGTGACGCGCACGAGCAGGCCGCGCTCGAAGCAATCGACGAAGACGTCGTAGGCCCGCGCACCCGGGGCCCCCGGCCGGGGGGCGAGCTCGATGCCGGCGACGAGGCCGATGGTGCGGATGTCGATGACGTTCGGCGCGCCGCGCAGGTCGTGCATGGCGGTGGCCCAATCGTCGGCTAGATCCGCGCCCCGGGTGAGCAGGCCCTCGGCCGCGTAGATGTCGAGGGTGGCGAGCCCCGCGGCGCAGGCCACCGGGTGGCCCGAATAGGTGTAGCCGTGGAACAGCTCGATCACGGCCTCGGGGCCATGCATCAGGGCGTCGTGGATGCTGCGCTTGCAGAACACCGCGCCCATCGGCAGCGTGCCGTTGGTGAGGCCCTTGGCGGCGGTGACGAGGTCCGGGACCACGCCGAAATAATCGGTGGCGAAGGGGGTGCCGAGGCGGCCGAACCCGGTGATGACCTCGTCGAAGATCAGCAGGATGCCGTGGCGGTCGCAGGCCTCGCGCAGGCGCTCCAGGTAGCCCTGCGGCGGCAGCAGCACGCCGGTGGAGCCGGCCACCGGCTCGACGATGCAGGCCGCGATGGTCTCGGCCCCGTGCAGCGCCACGAGGCGCTCGAGGTCGTCGGCCAGCTCCGCCCCGTGCGCGGGCAGGCCCTTCGAGAAGGCGTTGCGCGCGGGGTCGTGGGTGTGGCGCAGGTGGTCGACGCCCGGCAGCAGCGGGAAGACGCGGCGGTTGTTGACGAGGCCGCCCACCGAGATGCCGCCGAAGCCGACGCCGTGATAGCCGCGCTCGCGCCCGATCAGCTTCGTGCGCGTGCCCTGGCCGATGGCGCGCTGGTAGGCGAGCGCGATCTTGAGGGCGGTGTCCACCGATTCGGAGCCGGAGCCGGTGAAGAACACCCGGTCGAGGCCGGCCTCCGGGCCGCCCGGCGCGATGGCGGCCAGCCGCTCGGCGAAGTCGAACGCCGCCGGGTGGCCCATCTGGAAGGAGGGGGCGAAGTCGAGGGTGGTGAGCTGGCGCTCCACGGCCGAAGCGATGCCCTGGCGCCCGTGCCCGGCA
This sequence comes from Methylobacterium sp. FF17, assembly GCF_025813715.1. Lineage (NCBI taxonomy): Bacteria > Pseudomonadati > Pseudomonadota > Alphaproteobacteria > Hyphomicrobiales > Methylobacteriaceae > Methylobacterium > Methylobacterium flocculans. The sequence goes on along the minus strand of NZ_CP107532.1, from coordinate 1,532,236 downwards.
TTCACGCACCAGAGGCCGGCGGTGCCGTCGAGGACGCTGCGCCCGTCGGTGGCGGTGTAGTGCATGCCCTTCGCCGAGGCGAGCAGGCGGGGGGCGGCCTTGAACTGCCGGTTGGCCGTGAACGGCATCCAATAGGCGTCGAGGCCGGGCGCGTTCGCGGTGGCGTGGGGGTCCATGGCTCGTCTCCGGGGGGCGATGGGCGGCAAGGAGGCGCCGATTGCGGGGCCCGAACAAGTCCTTTTCTTCCCCGCGCCATGTGCTTGAAATGCTTGCGCGGACATGGACAATGTTGGCGGATCCTGAACATCCCTAACAGCGGCGGGCCCCATGAGCATCGATCTCGGCGCGCGGCTGCGCTACGTGCGGAGCCTGCACGGCTTCTCCCAGCGCGCCCTCGCCAAGCGCACCGGCGTGCCGAACTCGACGATCTCGCTCATCGAGTCGAACGGCGTGAACCCCTCCGTCGGCGCCCTCAAGCGCATCCTCGACGGCATCCCGATCGGGCTGTCCGAGTTCTTCGCGGTGGAGCCGGAGCGTCCGCGCAAGGTCTTCTACCGGGCGGACGAACTCACCGAGATCGGCAAGGGGCCGATCTCCTACCGGCAGGTGGGCGACAACCTGTTCGGGCGCGGCCTGCAACTCCTCAAGGAGCGCTACGAGCCCGGCTCCGACACCGGCCGCGTGCCCCTGGTCCACGAGGGCGAGGAGGGCGGGATCATCCTGTGCGGGCGCCTGGAGGTGACGGTGGACGACGAGCGCCGCATCCTGGGCCCCGGCGACGCCTATTCCTTCGAGAGCCGCCGCCCCCACCGCTTCCGCTGCGTCGGCCCGGTGGCCTGCGAGGTGGTCAGCGCCTGCACCCCGCCGACGTTCTGACGGGGGCAAGCGAGGTCTGCCCACGATCCGGGCAGCATCCGCACGAAAAAGCAGCCTTCGCTCAAGTGCAGTGCAGCAGAAACTTCTCCGCTTGACGGATCCGCGCAAGCAACATTCTATGCGTATCAATCGGATGGTTCGCTGAAATCGGCGACAGGGAGCGGTGGCATGCGGGATCGTCGGACGTTTCTCAAAGGATCCCTGGCGGCCGGCGCGCTGGCGGCCACCGGCGTCCCGCTTCCGGGCCTCCTGCGCGGTGCCCGGGCGGCGGACGGCCCCCTCGTCATCGGCGCGCCCCTGCCGATCTCCGGAGCGTTCGCCGCCAACGGCAAGTTCGCCACCCTCGGGGCGGCCTTCGCCGCGCGGGAGGCCGGCAACGTGCTCGGGCGCCCGGTCACCGTCGCGGACATCGACACCGAGGGCAAGCCGGCCCCGGCCGCCCGCAAGGTGCAGGAGGCGATGGCGCAGGGCACCCGGCTGTTCGCCGGCGGCATCCTCTCCTCCGAGGCTCTGGTGATGGGCAAGGAGGTCACCAAGGGCGACGGCGTCTTCATCACCACGGCGGGCGCCGACGAGATCACCGGCTCCGACTGCAACCGGGGCACCTTCCGCTGGACGGTGCCGACCTTCGGCGCCATCGCGCAGACCGTGCGGCCGCTCATCGAGCAGATGCCGAACGCCAAGCGCTGGTACACGATCACCCCGCAATACGTGTTCGGCGAGGGCCTGCTCAGTGCCGCCAAGGCGGTGTTCCAGGAGAAGGGCATCGAGCACGTGGGCAACAGCTACCACTCGCTCGCCGAGAAGGAGTTCAGCGGCTACCTCACCAACGCCATCGCGACGAAGCCCGACGTGCTCCTGCTCCTCAACTTCGGCTCGCAATCCTCGGATGCCCTGCGCCAGGCGGTGAGCTTCGGCCTCAAGAAGCGCATGACCATCGTGCTCGCCTGGGCCTCGGGCCTGGAGCAGTTCGAGGCGCTGGGGCCCGACCTCTGCGAGGGCGTGTATTTCGGCGCGCAGTACTGGCACGGCATCGATTCGCCCCTGAACAAGGCGCTGGTCGCCAAGGTCCGCGAGACTGCCAGGATGACGCCGAACTATTCCTTCGCCGGCTCCTACCAGATCACCAAGCTCCTGCTCGACGCGGCCGCGAAGGCCGGCAGCGCCGAGGGGCCCGCCGTGATCAAGGCCCTCGAGGGGATGCAGTATTCCGGCCTGACGGGCCAGGAGGAGATCCGCGCCGCCGACCATCAGGTCATCAAGGACTACTACCTGCTCAAGGGCAAGGCGAAGTCCGCCATGGCGGACAAGGACGACTTCGCGCAGGTGATCCACTCCGGCAAGTCGTTCCTCTCGCCCGAGGCCGCCGGCTGCAAGATGGCGTGAGGACCGCGCGCCGCGGCCCTCCGCCCCGGCGGATCCCGGGCCTGCCCGCGATCCGTCGAGCTTGCGGGGAGGCGTTGGAGGTGGGGGTGGCTCCGCCAGCCCCGGCGGGTTGAGGGTCGCCGAACCACCCCCACCCCCGTCCCCTCCCCGCAAGGGGGAGGGGGGAACGCGTCGGAGCGACCCCGCGCCAGGCACACGCGACCCGGAGACCCCGTGACCTACCTGTTCCAGATCCTGAACGGTCTCGGCCTCGGGATGCTCTACTTCCTGCTGGCGGTGGGCCTGAGCATCATCTTCGGGCTGCTGCAATTCGTGAACTTCGCCCACGGGGCGTTCTACCTGCTCGGCGCCTACCTCGCCTACGAGGGCGTCGAGCGGGGCCTGAGCTTCTGGGTGGCGATGCCGCTCGCCGCCCTGGTGGTGGCCGGCGTGGCGGGGCTCACCGAGCGGGTGCTCCTGCGCCGGGTCTACAAGCTGCCCCACACCTTCCACATCCTGGTGACGGTGGGCCTCGCCCTGGTGGTGCAGGAACTCGTCATCATCGTCTGGGGGCCGCTCGGCGGGAACGTCGCGCCCCCCGACGAACTCAGCGGCGTCATGATCCTCGGCGACTTCGTCTATCCGGAATACCGGCTCTTCGTGATCGGCTTCACGGCGATCCTCGCCGCCGGCCTGTGGTGGCTCCTCGACCGGACGCGCCTCGGCGCCATCGTGCGGGCGGGCTCGGAATCCCCGTCGAACATGGCGCTGCTCGGCTACGACACCCTGCGCATCAACACCGCCGTGTTCGCCCTCGGCGCCGGGCTCGCGGGGCTGGCGGGCGCGCTCGCCGCGCCCATCCGGGGCGTCGAGCCCTTCATGGGCGTCGAGGCGCTCGGCATCGCCTTCGTGGTGGTGGTGATCGGCGGCATGGGCAGCTACGCGGGGGCGCTCGCCGCCGGCATCCTGGTCGGCATCGCCCAGAGCCTGATGGCGACGCTCTGGCCCGAGGGCGCCCGCCTCGTCATCTATCTCGGCATGGCCGGCATCATCATGGCGATGCCGCGCGGCCTGTTCGGCCGGGCCTGAGGGGACGCATCCGATGATCCCGCTCCTCGACCGGCCCCTCGTCCAGTTCGGCCTCGCGGCCGCCGCCGTCCTGATCCTGCCGCTCGCCATGCGCTCCGGCACGCTGGCCAGCGAGATCCTGATCTTCGGGCTGGCGGTCGCCGCCTGCAACCTGCTGCTCGGCTATACCGGCCTCCTGTCCTTCGGCCAGGGCATCTTCTTCGGCCTCGGCAGCTACGTCGCCGGCCTCGGCCTCGTCCGCGCCGGCCTGCCGGCGCCCGTGATGCTGCTGCTCGCCCTCGGGGTCGGCGCCCTGGTGGCGGCCCTGGTGGGCTGGGTCTCGATCCGGCGGCAGGGCGTCTACTTCGTGATGCTGACGCTCGCCTTCTCGCAGATGTTCTACTTCCTGGCCTACACGTTCAGCGGGCTCACGGGGGGCGACAACGGCCTCCTCGACATCCCGCGCCCGTCGCTGGCCGGCGCCCGCCTCGCCGATCCGTGGACCTACTACGCCTACGTCGCGGTGCTCTTCCTGTGCCTCTTCGCCGTCCTGCAGCGGGTCGCCCTCTCGACCTTCGGGCGGACCCTGCTCGCGATCCGCGACAACGAGGGCCGGGCCGGCGCCATCGGCTATCCGGTGCGGGCCTTCAAGGTCGCGGCCTTCGCGATCTCGGGCGCGGTCACGGCCCTCGCGGGGGCGCTCCACGCCATGCTGATCGGCGTCGCGCCGCTCTCCAACATCGACTACCACACCAGCGAGACCCTGCTGATCATGACGATCATCGGCGGCAGCGCGAACCTGTTCGCCTCGCTGCTGGGCGCCGGGGCCTACCTGCTCGCCGCCGACGCCCTCTCGGCGATCTGGCCGCGCTGGCTCCTGGCGCTCGGGCTCCTCCTCATCGTCATCACGCTGTTCCTGCAGCGCGGCCTCTGGGGCCTGATCGAGCGCGCCGTCGCCCTGGTGACGCGGGCGCCGCCGCCCGACGACCCGGCTCCCGACCGGCCCGTCGTGGCGTCCGATCTTCCGGGATCGCGCGGGCAGCAGGCCCATCCCGATCCCGTGGCGACCGTCCGGCCGACCCCGGGGACGACCCGATGACCGCGCCCATCCTCGCCACCGACGCGCTCGGCGTGCGCTACGGCAGCTTCGTCGCGCTCCAGGACGTGACCCTGCGCATCCCGCCAAACAGCGTCCACTCCATCATCGGCCCGAACGGGGCCGGCAAGACCACCCTGTTCCACGCGCTGACCGGGCGCGTCGCGCCCTCCGCCGGGCGGATCACCCTCGATGGCCGGGACATCACCCGGACCTCCGACCACGAGCGCGTGCGCCTCGGTCTGGCCCGTTCGTTCCAGGTCACCAGCCTGTTCCCGACGCTGAGCGTCCGCGAGAACCTGCGGCTGGCGGCACAGGGCAAGACGCCCTGGCAGGCGCTCGCCCCCTGGCGCCGGGCCGAGGCCAACACGCCGGCGCTGGCGACGGCGGAAGCGATGCTGGAGCGCCTCGACCTCACCCGCGTGGCGCTGCGCGCGGCGGGCGAACTCTCGCACGGCCAGCAGCGCCGGCTCGAAGTCGGCATGGCGATGGCGGCGGCCCCCAAGGTCATCCTCCTCGACGAGCCGACCTCCGGCATGGGCATCGACGACATCGCCGCGATGAAGGCGCTGATCCGCGATCTCGGCCGCGACCACACCGTGCTGTTCATCGAGCACAACATGGGGATCGTCATGAACATCTCCGACACCGTGACGGTGATGCGCGCGGGCCGCGTGCTGGTGGAGGGGCCGCCGGCGCAGGTCCGCGACGATCCCGAGGTGCGCCGGGCCTATCTCGGCAACATGATCACCGGGGACCTCGCATCGTGAGCGCGCCCGCCCTCGGCCTGGAGGACGTCCACGGCTATTACGGCAAGAGCCACATCCTCCAGGGCGTCAGCCTGGAGGTGCGGTCCGGCGAGATCGTCTGCCTGCTCGGCCGCAACGGCGCCGGCAAGACCTCGACGCTCAAGGCCGTGTGCGGGCTCCTGACCCCGCGCGGGGGCCGCGTGCGCTTCCAGGGCACGGATGTGGCCGGCTGGCCCGCCCACCGCATCGCGCGGGCGGGCCTCACCCTGGTGCCGGAGGATCGCGGCATCTTCAGCCTGCTCAGCGTCGAGGAGAACCTCGCCATCGCCGAGCGCCGGGGCTCGCCCTGGAGCCGCCGGGACATCTTCGCGATGTTCCCGCGCCTGGAGGAGCGCCGCCGCAACGGGGGCGCCCAGCTCTCGGGCGGCGAGCAGCAGATGCTGTCGATCGCCCGGGCGCTCCTGAGCGGGCCCAAGCTGCTCATGCTCGACGAGCCGGTGGAGGGCCTCGCCCCCGTCATCGTGGAGGAGATCGTGGCGCAGATCCGCGCCATCCGGGCGGCGGGCGTGCCGATCCTGCTGGTGGAGCAGAACCTCGCCGTCTGCACCGCGCTCGCCGACCGCCACTACATCCTCGAACTCGGCCGCGTCGCCTACGCGGCCGGCAATGCCGACTTCATCGCCGACGACGCGGCCCGCGACCGCTACCTCGGCGTCAAGGCCGCGTGAGACTTCACAGCGTGAGCACCGGGAACCCCATGTCGAATTCCGCCACCCCGTCGAACTCCGGCTCCCTGTCGAACCTCGCCATCGACGCCGGGCGTCTCTGGGACAGCCTGACCGAGACCGCCGCCATCGGCGGCACGCCGGACGGCGGCATCGCCCGCCTGACCCTGAGCGACGACGACCGCCGGGTGCGCGACTGGCTGCGGACGCAGGTCGAGGCGCTGGGCTGCACCCTCACGGTGGACGCGGTCGGCAACATGTTCGCCCTGCGCCCCGGCCGGAACCCGCACGCGAAGCCCATCGCCCTCGGCAGCCACCTCGACACCCAGCCCACGGGGGGCAAGTTCGACGGGGTGCTGGGCGTGCTCGCGGGCCTGGAGGTCCTGCGGACCCTCGACGGGGCCGGCTACGTCACGGAAGCGCCGCTCCTCCTGGTGAACTGGACCAACGAGGAGGGCGCGCGCTTCGCCCCCGCCATGCTGGGCTCGGGCGTCTATGCGGGCATCTACGGGAGCGACTGGGCCGAGGCCCGCGAGGATTCCGCCGGGACGCGCTTCGGCGCGGCGCTGGACGCCATCGGCTATCGCGGCGAGGTGGCGCCGGGCGCGGTGCCGTTCGGGGCGATGTTCGAGCTCCACATCGAGCAGGGGCCGATCCTGGAGGCGCACGGGGCCGCCATCGGCGTGGTGCAGGGCGTGCAGGGCATGCGCTGGTACGAGGTGACCCTGGAGGGCCAGTCCGCCCATACGGGCTCGACCCCGATGGCGCTGCGCCGCAACGCGCTGCTCGGCGCCGCCCGGCTGGTGGAGGCGGTGGATGCCGCCGCCCACGCGCATGCCCCCGACGCGGTCGGTACCGTGGGTCACCTCACGGTGAGCCCGAACTCCAACAACGTCATCCCCGGCCGGGTCTTCCTCACCGTGGACCTGCGCCACCCGCAGGAGGCCGTGCTCGACGCCATGGAGGCCGCCCTGCGCGACGCCCTCGACCGCGTCACCGTCGGGCTCGCCCTCGACGGCCGCCTCGAGATCATTTCCCGGACCGCCCCCGTCGCCTTCGACCCCGAGTGCATCGCCGCCGTGCGGCGCGCCGCCGAGAAGGGCGGCCACATCACCCGCGACATGGTCTCGGGGGCCGGGCACGACGCGGCGCACGTGGCGGGGCTCGTGCCCACCACCATGGTGTTCGTGCCGAGCGCCGGGGGCCTCAGCCACAACCCGGCGGAAGCCACCGCCCCGGCCGAATGCGCGGCGGGCGCGCAGGTGCTCCTCGACGCGGTGCTCGACTACGATGCCCGCCACACCCCCGCGGCTTGATCCGGCTCCCGTGAAAGGCACCCCCATGCGCATCGTCACCGCCCGGGTGAACCACGAGACCAACACCTTCTCGCCGCTGGCGACCCCGCTCGCCGCCTTCAACCCCCTCTGGGGGGCGGACGCGCTGGCGGCGGGGCAGGACGCCACCACGGCGCTCGGCGCCTTCATCCGGTTCGCGCAGGCGCGGGGCGCCACCGTCGCGGTCCCGGTGACGGCGCATGCCAACCCGAGCGGCCCCGTGGCGGACGCCGCCTTCGAGGTCCTCTGCAGCGCGATCCTCGATGCGATCCGGCCCGGCTGCGACGCCATCCTCCTCGACCTGCACGGGGCGATGGTGACCGAGAGCCACGACGACGGCGAGGGCGAGCTGCTCGCCCGCGTCCGGGCCCTGGCGCCCGGCGTTCCCCTGGGGGTCGCCCTCGACCTGCACGGCAACGTCACGCAACGGATGGTGGCCCATTGCGACGCGCTCGCGGGCTTCAAGACCTATCCGCACGTGGACATGGCCGAGACGGGCGAGCGCGTCGCCGGCATCGTCGGGCGCATGCTGGACGAGGGGCTGGCGCCGGCCCGGGCCTGGATCCACCCGCCGATGCTCGCCCACACGCTGCGCATGGACACCCGCGTGCCGGGCCCGATGCGGGATGCCGTCCGGGCGGCGGCGGCGGCGGAAGCCCGCCCCGGCGTCCTCGCCGCGACGATCTTCGGCGGCTTCTCGCTGGCGGACCTGTCCGAGGCGGGCGTCTCGGTGACCGTCACGGCGGAGACCCAGGCGGCCGCCGACCGGGCCGCCGCCGACCTCGCGCAGGGCCTGTGGGCCGCCCGGGACAGCTTCGTCTACGCCGAGGCGCCGCTGGCGGATTCCCTCGCGGCGGCCGGGGCCGCCCTCGCCGGGCCGGGCGACGGCCCCGTCCTCCTCCTCGACCACGGCGACAACTGCATGTCGGGGGGCACCTGCGACGTGATGGACGTGCTCGCCGCCGCGCTGGAGGCCGGGATGGACGGCCTCGTCGCCGGCCCGATCTGCGACCCCGAGGCCGTCGCGGCCCTGCACGCGGCCGGACTGGGCGCCCGGGTCGCGATCGACCTCGGCAACCGCGTGCCCCTGCCGGGCTTCCCGCCCCGGGCCCCCCTCGCGGTGAGCGGGACGGTGGCGGCCCTCGGCGACGGCGACTACGTCATCACCGGGCCGACCTATACGGGCCAGCGCTGCGGCATGGGCCGGGCGGCGGTGATCGACACGGGCGCCGCCCGCATCCTCGTTTCCGAGCAGCCGCACGAGCCCTGGGATCTCGCCGTGTTCACGTCGCTCGGGCTCGACCCGGCCGGCGCCCGCGTGCTGATCCTGAAGTCGCGGATGTATTGCCGGCCCGTCTTCGAGCCCATCGCCCGCGCGGTGGTGGAATGCGCGAGCCGGGGCGTCACCAGCTCCGACTACGCGCTGTTCCCGTTCCGGAAGCTCGCCCGCCCGGCCTTCCCCCTCGACCCCGACGCGGCCTGGACGCCGTGATGGGCACGCGCCCCGCCCCGCTGCGGCGGATCAAGCTCTCGGACCAGATCGCCGAGGATCTCTACCGCCGCATCGCCCGCGAGCGCCTCGCCCCCGGCGACCGCCTGCCGAACGAGGCCGCGCTGATGCGGCACTACGGCTGCGCCAAGGGCACGATCCGCGAGGCCCTGAAGTCCCTGGAGGTGCAGGGACTGGTGACGATGCAGTCCGGCCCCCAGGGCGGCCCGGAGATCCGCCCGATCCCGGTGGAGGCCGCCGCGCAGCAGCTGCGCCGCTTCCTGCACTTCCAGGCCCTCGATTTCGCCCAGGTCTACGCCCTGCGCCGCAGCCTGGAGGTCCAGCTCGGGGTCAGCGTGGTCGGGCGCCTGGACGAGGCCGCCTTCGCGCGCCTGGAGGCCAACATCGCGGCCTGCGCAGCCCCGGAGGCGGCGGGGCCGCGCGGGACCGGCCGCATCGCCGAGGTCGATTTCCACGACATCCTCTGCGACGCCAGCGACAACCCGCTCCTCGCCTTCATGTGCCGCTTCCTCAACAGCCTGCTGCGCGACCTCGTGGAGTTCCGCAGCGAGAGCCTGACCGAGCACGAGGCCTTCGGGGCCCACAACCTCGCGAGCCACCGCGCCCTGGTCCGGGCCTTCCGGGCCGAGGACGCGGAGGCGGTGCGCGCCGAGATGCACGCGCACATGTGCTGCGCCGAGCACTTCATGCAGCGCCTCGACGCCAAGTTCCGCACGGACCTCCTGAGCGCGCGCGCGCCCGGCGCCCGCGCCGCCGAGTAGGGGCGGCGGACGGGGGCGTTACGACGCCCGCAGGTCCGCCGCGAAGCGCCGGCCGTTGGCGACGTAGCTCTCGGCCGTGCGCGCGAGCCGGGCCAGCGCCTCCGCGTCGAGGGTGCGCACCACCCGCGCCGGCGCGCCGACGATGAGGCTGTGGTCGGGAAAGTCCTTGCCCTCGGTCACGAGGGCGCCCGCGCCGACGAGGCAGCCGCGCCCGATGCGGGCGCCGTTGAGGATCGTGGCGCCCATCCCCACCAGGGTGCCGGCCCCGACGGTGCAGCCATGCACGATGGCGCGGTGCCCGACCGTGACGTCGTCGCCCAGATCGAGGGGAAAGCCCGGGTCGGCGTGCAGCACCGCCCCGTCCTGGACGTTGCAGCGGTCGCCGAGGCGGATCGTGTCGTTGTCCCCCCGCAGCACCGCCCCGAACCAGATGCTCACGTCGAGGCCGAGATGGACCTGCCCGATCACGTGCGCGCCGGGCGCGATCCAGGCGCGGTCCGGATCGGCCAGTCGCGGGTGGTGGGGGCCGAGGGCGTAGAGGGTCATGCGGGGGTCCTTCCCGGATTTCGTCCAGGGTGTCCTGCGGGGCTTGCCCGAACGGCGACGATCGGGCCTGCCCGCGCGACGGCGCGGCGGCGGTCGTCCGCCGGATCTCCCCGAGCCTGATCTTCGGTCAGGCTCCAGCAAAACTTCGGATCAGGTGCCCGTCCAGGCGGCCGGGCGTTTGGCGAGGAAGGCCTCCACGCCGGCGGCGAAGTCCCGGCTGCCGTAGCAGTCCGCGATGAGGTCGGGGGCCTCGGCCCCCGGGTCGAGGGCGAGGCGGCGCAGCATGGCGCGGGTCACCCGCATCGTCACGGGGGCATGGCCGAGCAGCCGCGCGCAGGTCCGTTCGACCTCGGCCTCGAGGGCCTCGGGCTCGGCGATCGCCGCGAGGTAGCCCAGCGGCGCCAGGGTCTCGGCGGTCGGCATCTCGGCGAGCAGCAGCATGCGGGCGACGACGCTCGGGCCGAGCGTGGCCGAGAGGCGGCGCAGGTTGGCGGGCGAGAGGCAGTTGCCGAGGGTCCGGGCGATGGGCACGCCGAAGCGCGCGCCGGCCTGCGCGATCCGGATGTCGCAGGCATTGGCGATGGCGAGCCCGCCGCCGACCGCGAAGCCCTCGACCACCGCGACGGTGGGCACGCGGCACCCCTCCAGGGCCGCGACGTAGGCGTCGATGCGCGCCTCGTAGGCGACGCCGTCCGCGCCCGTGAAGCCGACGAACTGCTCGATGTCGGTGCCCGCCACGAAGGCCTGGCCGCCCGCTCCCCGCAGCACGGCCACGCGCACGGACGGGTCGGCCTCGATGCGCGCCAGCCCGGCGGCCAGCGCCTCGTACATGGCGAAGGTCATGGCGTTGCGCGCCTGCGGGCGGTCGAAGGTGATGTGGGCGATGCCCCCCGCCACGCGGGTATGGACCGCGCCGTCCTCGGCGGGGGCGCTCATGCCGCGAAGGCTCCGTCGCGGGCGAGGCGCGCGATGGCCTCCGCCGAGAGCCCGAATTCGGACAGGACCTCCTCCGAATGTTCGCCAAGCAGCGGCGCGTGCCGTCGGGCCCGGGCGGGCGTGCCCGAGAGCTTCACCGGGAAGCCGATATTCGGCACGCTGCCCTCGTGCGGGTGCGGCACCTCGATCCGCATCTCACGGTGCCGGCCATGCGCGCTCTCGAAGGCCTCGGGATAGGTGTTCATGCGGCCCGCCGGGATCCCGGCGGCCAGCAGTTCGGTCACCCAGGTCTCCGCGTCCTTGGCCGCGAAGCTCGCCTCGAGTTCGGCGATCAGCGCCTCGCGGTTGGCCAGCCGGCCGGCGATGTCGAGGAAGCGGGCATCGGCCAGCAGGTCCTCGCGGCCGAGCACGTCGCAGAGCAGGCGCCAGAGCTTCCCGTTGGTCGCCCCCATCACGAAGTAGCCGTCCGCCGCCCGCACGGCCTGGTAGGGCGCGCTCATGCGGTTGGCGGTGCCGAGCGGCTCCGGCACCCGGCCGGTGCCCCAGTATTCGGAGATGTCCCAGATCGAGAAGGCCAGCGCCGAATCGAACAGCGAGGCGTCGATGTACTGGCCCTCGCCGCTGGCCTGCCGGCCGATATAGGCGCTCAGGATACCGTAGACCGCGAACAGGGCGCAGCCGATATCGGCCACCGGCACGCCGGCCTTCACCGGCGGCCCGCCGGGATGGCCGGTGACGCTCATCACCCCGGACATGGCCTGGGCCATGAGGTCGTAGCCGGGGCGCTTGGCCCAGGGGCCGGTCTGGCCGAAGCCCGAGATGCTGGCGTAGATCAGGCCCGGGTTGCGCGCGCGCATCGCCTCGTAGCCGAGGCCGAGGCGGGCCATCACGCCGGGGCGGTAGTTCTCCACCAGGATGTCGGCGCGCTCCGCCATGTCGAGGAGGACGTCGCGCCCGGCCGGGTTCTTCAGGTTCAGGGCGAGGCTGCGCTTGTTCCGGTTCATGTTGAGGAAGCCCATGCTATCGGGCCCCTTCATCTTGAACCCCATGGCGCCCCGGGTCTGGTCGCCGGTGCCCGGCGGCTCGACCTTGATGACGTCGGCCCCGAGATCGGCCAGCAGCATGCTGCAGACCGGCCCCGCCATTACCTGCGTCACGTCGAGGACGCGCAGGCCGGACAGGGGGAGGGGACGGGTTTCGTCGTGCACGGGTTCGTCCATCGTGCCGGGTTCCTGTGGGTTGCTGGGCATCCGGTGGGGCGGTGGTCGGGTGGGCGCAGGCGCCTCGTCCGTGGAAGATCGATCCACCTCCGTGCGAGGCACTCGGCGGCTTCCTCTCCCTCGGGAGAGGGCGGGGGTGAGGTGTGGTCCATCTCCGAACGGATCGCACACCTCACCTTCTGGCTTTCCCGAAGGAGAGGGGCCCGCGCGGCCCGCTACTCCGCCGGAACCACCCGTCCCAGCGGCACCTCCGGCTCTTCGGCGAAGGGGCGCTCCGGGTGCATGGTGAAGGCGAGGCCCGCGCCGAGCAGGCAGAGGCCGACGGAGCCGACGAAGGGCAGGGTCCAGGAGCCCGTGGCATCGACGATCATGCCGAACACGATCGGCGAGATGATCGCCGCCACCGCCGAGCCGGTGTTCATCAGCCCCGAGGCCGTGCCCGAATACTTCGGCGCGATGTCCATGGGCACCGACCAGATCGGGCCGATGACCAGTTCGGCGAAGAAGAAGCCCGAGCTGAGCAGCAGCGCCACCAGGGTCAGGTCGCGGGTGAAGAACACGCCGGTGAGGCTCGCCGCCGCGCCGAGGAAGCCGACCACGATGACGCTGAGGCGGGCGAGCTTGAGGTTGCCCGTGCGCTTCAGGATGCGGTCGCTGAACACGCCGCCGAGGGTGTCGCCCACCACGCCGGCGAAGAACACGCCCGAGGCGAACAGGGCCGAGTTCTTCAGATCGAGCCCGTAGTTGAGCTTGAAGAAGCTCGGCAGCCAGCCGAGGAACAGCCACAGGGTCCAGCCGTAGCAGAAGTAGGTCAGCGTCACCGGCAGCATGCGCCGGGTCAGGCGGCCCCAGGGGATGTTCTGCTTGGCGCCGACCTTGCTCGCCTCGGGCAGCACCGCGAGTTCCTCGGGCGTGATCGCCGGATGGTCCTTCGGATCGTCGCGGAAATAGGCGTACCAGACCACGACCCAGGAGAAGCTCGCGACGCCGAGGATGACGAAGCCGAGGCGCCAGCCGACCTGATAGATCAGGAAGGCCACGATCGGCGGCGCCACCGCGTTGCCGAACCGCGCGAAGGCGTGGGTGATGCCTTGCGCGAAGCCGCGCTTGCCCGGCGCCGTCCAGTTCTGCATGGCGCGGGTGGCGGTGGGGAAGGTCGCGCCCTCGCCGAAGCCCAGCAGCACGCGGGCGAGGAACAGGCTGATGAGCCCGCCGACGAGCCCCGTCAGGATCGTCGCCGAGGCCCAGATCAGGCCGCAGACGAGGAGCGTGCGCCGCGCCCCGAACTTGTCGCCCACCGAGCCGCCGATGACTTGGAAGATGGCGTAGGGGTAGGCGAAGGCGGAGAGGATCAGGCCGAACTGGGTGTTCGACATCCCGAGATCCTTCATGATCTCGCCGCCGGCCGTGGCGATGTTCACCCGGTCGAGATAGGTCACGAAGTACATCAGGCAGAGCAGGAACAGCACCCTGTTCGATGCCGAGAAGGGATTTTTGGCCGCTGGACTTTTGGCCAGGGGATTTTGGGCCAGAGGATTTGGAGCAAGAGGATTCTGGTCAGGGAGCGACGCGGAGACGCGTCCATTTGCTGGCGTCATCGGGGTTTCCTCCGGTTGAACGCACCGCCCCGCCCGGTCTGATCGCCGGGCTTTTTGCGGGGGCACGCGGGGGGGGGTGTGATCGGCGCTGTTCCCCTCCCCCTTGCGGGGAGGGGTCAGGGGTGGGGACGGCTCCGCTGGCCGCCTGGGACCGGGGGGCACCCGGCCACCCCGACCCGCGATCCTTCCCCGCGAGGGGGAGGGCGGTGTCGCCTCAATCGTCGAGGCCGGAGCGGAGCGCGTCCATCGCCGCGAGTACGCCGCCGCGGGCATGCGGCACGCCGCCGGCCTTCAGGCCCATCTCGACGCCCGACAGCGCCGCCATCAGCATCAGATCGTTGGTCTCGCCGAGATGGCCGATGCGGAAGACCTTGCCGGCGACCTTGGCGAGCCCGGTCCCCAGCGAGAGGTCGTACTTCTCGAGGATCAGGTTGCGCAGGGCATCCGCGTCATGGCCCTCCGGCATCACCACGGCGGTGAGCACGGGCGAGTATTCGGACGGCTCCTGGCACAGGACCTCCAGGCCCCAGGCCTCCACGGCGGCGCGGGTGGCGGCGGCCAGGCGCTGGTGGCGGGCGAAGACGTTGGGTAGGCCCTCCTCCATCAGCATGGCGATGGCCTCGCGCAGGCCGTAGAGCAGGTTGGTGGCCGGCGTATAGGGGAAGTATCCCGAAGCATTGGGCTTGAGCATCTCCTGCCAGTCCCAGTAGGAGCGCGGCAGGGTGGCGGTCTTCGTCGCGGCGAGCGCCTTGTCCGAGAGGGCCACCAGGCCGAGGCCGGGCGGCAGCATCAGGCCCTTCTGGGAGCAGCTCACCGAGACGTCGACGCCCCATTCGTCATGGGCGTACTCGGCCGAGCCGAGCCCCGAGATGGTGTCCACCAGGAACAGGGCGGGGTGGTTGGCGCGGTCGATGGCCTTGCGGATCTCCGCGATGCGGCTGGTGGCGCCCGTCGAGGTCTCGTTGTGCACGACCATCACGGCCTTGATCGACTTCGCCCGGTCCTCGGCCAGGATCGCCTCGACCCGGGCCGGGTCGACGCCGCGGCGCCAGTCGCCCGGCACGAACTCGACCTCGATGCCCCAGCGCGCCGCCATCCCGCGCCACAGGGTGGCGAAGTGGCCGGTCTCGAACATCAGCACCCGGTCGCCCGCCGAGAGGGTGTTGACGATGGCCGCCTCCCAGGCGCCCGTGCCCGAACCCGGATAGAGGATCACCGGCGCCTTCGTCTGGAACACCGCCTGGGACCCCTCCAGCACGGCCCGGCCGAGCTTGGCGAAATCCGGCCCGCGATGGTCGATCACCGGCATGTCCATGGCGCGCAGGACCCGCTCGGGGACCGGGCTCGGCCCCGGGATGTGCAGGAAGTGACGTCCGGTCCGTGTCGTCATCGGGGCCTCGCGGGCAAGTCGGGGATTGGGAGCAAGTCGGGGACTGAGGGCAAAGCCTCGTCGGCGCTCGCACGATCGTCGGCGATCTCGGTCGCCATCACGCTGGTCGACCCAAAATTTGCATTCATTCTGGATCGGCACAAGCATTATTTTGCGCGCCATGCGGCTCGACCGGCCGGGGTCGGGCTGATACAACTGGAACGATGATGCTCGAATCTTCCGTGTATCCCGCAGCCGACGATGCAGCGGTCGCCGCGCAGCATGATGCACCGGCGGCTGCATCCTGTTGCACCTCGCTGCACGGCACGCTGCTGGCGCAGCTGCGCGACTACATCGTGGAGGGCAACCTCGCCCCCGGTGCCCGGGTGCCGGAGCGGACCCTGTGCGAGCGCTTCGGCGTCTCGCGCACGCCCCTGCGGGAAGCCCTCAAGGTCCTGGCCTCCGAGGGGCTGATCGAGCTCCTGCCGAACCGGGGCGCCCGGGTCCGCCAGATCGGCCCCGAGGAGATGGTCGCCCTCTTCGACGTGATGGGCGGCCTCGAGGCGCTCGCCGGCCGCCTCGCCTGCGAGCGGATCACGGAGGACGGGTTCGCCGAGATCGAGCGCCTGCACCACGCCATGTACGCCGCCTATCTCCGCCGCGACCTCCACGGCTACTTCACGGGCAACCAGGCCATCCACGACCGGATCGTGGAGGCCGCAGAAAACGAAGTGCTGGCAGTAACTTACGCGAATTTCGCCGGGCGCCTGCGCCGGGTCCGCTACGCGGCGAACCTCGACAAGGACCGGGACCGCTGGGGCGAGGCCATGCGCGAGCACGAGGAAATCCTCGACGCCCTGCGGCGCCGGGCCGGCCCGGAACTCAGCGACATCCTGTTCCGGCACCTGCGCAATAAGCGCCGCGCCGCCGCCGCGCGGGAAACCGCGGCGGCCGAGGGCTGACCGGAGCCATGGCCGCGTCCGGCACCGACCGGCCCGCCTTTCCGGTGCGGGGAGGCGTTGGAGGTGGGACTGGATCGGTGACCCTCGGCCGGCCCCGGCCGGCGGCGCCGCTCCCGGCCTCTCCCCACACGGGGGAGGGGACACCGCCTGGTTCGAAAAAGCTGAGAGATGTCAGGGCGATAGACCCGCATTCCGCCGCCCGCGGGCCCACGGACCGGGCGCGGAACGGATCAGGCGCGCGCCGCGAACAGGCGCTCCGCCTCGGCCCGGATCACCGCCGCTGCCCGCAGGATGCCGGCCTCGTCCACCTCCAGGTGGGTGGTGGCGCGGATCTGGTGGGTGCCGATCGCCCGGACCCGGACCTCATGCGCCAGGCAGGCTTTCGCGAAATCCGGGGCGGTGACGCCCAGCGGCTCCACCGAGAAGCACAGGATGTTGGACTGGGCCGCCCCGGCTTCGATGGCGAGCCCCGGCGCCCCCGCGATCCGGTCCCGCAGGAGCGCCGCGTGGGCGTTGTCGCGGCCGAGCTGCGCCACGTGGTGGTCGAGGGCGTAGAGCCCCGCCGCCGCCAGGATGCCGGATTGGCGCATGGCGCCCCCGAGCCGGTACTTCCAGCGCCAAGCTTCTGTGATGAAATCGCTTTTCCCGCACAGAACCGCCCCGACCGGGCAGCCGAGACCCTTGCTGAGATCGATCCAGGCGCTGTCGAAGCCCTGCGCGTAGTCCCGCGCCGCGATCCCGGTGGCGGCCACGGCGTTCAGGAGCCGGGCCCCGTCGATATGCGCCCGCAGGCCCCGCGCATGCGCGATGTCGCGGATGCGCCGCATGTCGGGCAGCGCCCAGACCGACCCGCCCGAGAAGCTCGTGGTCTGCTCGATGGAGACGAGCGCCGAGCGCGGCGCCGTCCGGGCCGGGGGCCGGATCGCGGCCTCGAACGCCTCCGGGGTGTAGACCCCCGCCGGGGTCTTCAGCGCCGCCACGGAGACGCCCGCGATGGCCGCCGCGCCGGCGGCCTCGGTGTTGAAGATGTGGGACTGGTCGTCGACCACGATCTCGTCCCCGGGCCGCGTCTGCACCAGCACCGAGACGAGGTTGCACATCGTGCCCGACGGCATGAACACGCCGGCCTCCAACCCCAGCAGGTCGGCCACCCGGGCGCAGAGGTCCAGCGTCGTCGGGTCCGAGTCGGACTGCTCATCCCCCACCACGGCCCGCGCCATGGCCTCGCGCATCCCGTCCGTGGGCCGCGTCTGGGTGTCGCTGAACAAGTCGATCATCGGGCGGTCCTATTCGTATACAAAATACAGCCGTAACCTTAGCTCCGGCGGCCGCGTCCGCCACCCGGTTCCTGCCCTGCCAACCCAGTTCTTGCCCTGCCAACCAAGTTCTTGCCCTGCCAACCAAGTTCTTGCCCTGCCAACCCAGTTCTTGCCCTGCCAACCAAGTTCTTGCCCTGCCAACCAAGCTTTCAGGCGTCGAGGCCGCGTCCGGCCCCACGCGAGGACGATTGAAGCATGACCGCCACGGCTGAGCCATCGACCACGCCCCGCGCGGCGACCCGCCAGAATGCCGGCCTCGCGCGGCGTCTCGCGGAGGCGCTGCAGGGCGAGGCCCGCTTCGACGCCTTCACTCGGGGCCGCTACGCCACCGATGCCTCGATCTACCAGATCGTGCCGGCGGGCGTCGTCCTGCCCCGGAGCGCTGCCGATATCGCGGCGACGCTCAAGATCGCGGCCGAGCACGACGTGCCCGTCATCCTGCGCGGCGGCGGCACCTCGCAGAACGGCCAGCCGATCGGGCGCGGCCTCGTGGTGGATTGCTCGCGCCACTTCAACGGCGTGCGCGCCTACGATCCCGTGGGGGGCACCATCACGGTGGAGCCCGGCATCGTGCTGGAGCGCCTCAACGCCCGGGTGAAGGCGGACGGCTGGTTCTTCCCCGTCGAGCCCTCGACGGCGACCCGCTGCACCATCGGCGGCATGGCGGGCAACAACTCCTGCGGCGCGCGCTCGCTGCGCTTCGGCAAGATGAGCGACAACGTGCTGGCCATGGAGGCCCTCTTTCCCGACGGCACCGCCTTCGGCTTCGGGCTGACGGGCAACGACGGCAGCGGCGTGACAGGCCCGGACCGGGCCGAGCACCTGGCCGCCGCGATGCGGGCCCTCGCCGAGGCGGAGCGGGAAGAAATCCTGGCCCGCTTCCCCCAGGTGCAGCGCCGGGTCGGCGGCTACAACCTCGACGCCCTGATCGAACCACGTCCGAACCTCGCCCATCTCCTCGTCGGCTCCGAGGGGACGCTGGCGGCCACCACCAGCGTGACCCTGAAGCTCTCGCGGCTTCCCATCCACCGGGTCATGGGCGTCTGCCACTTCCCCTCCTTCCGGGCCGCCATGGAGACGACGAAGGCGCTGGTCGACCTCGATCCCGTGGCCGTCGAACTCGTGGACAACAACGTCCTCGTCCTCGGCGCCGACATCCCGCTCTTTCGTACCACGCTCGCCGACATCACCCGGGGCAAGCCGAACTGCCTCCTGCTGGTGGAGTTCGCGGGCGACGACCGCGACGCGCTCCTGAAGGATCTCGCGCGCCTCGATGCCTGCATGAGCGACCACGGCTTCGCCCATGCCGTGGTGGAGGTCCCGGAACCCGTGCGCCAGAAGTCGGTCTGGGAGGTGCGCGAGGCCTGCCTCAACATCATGATGTCGATGAAGGGGGACGCCAAGCCCGTCTCCTTCATCGAGGATTGCGCGGTGCCGCTGGCGCATCTGGCCGACTACACCGACGCGGTGACGGAGGTGTTCACCCGGCACGGGACGCGCGGCACTTGGTACGCCCATGCCTCGGTCGGCTGCCTGCACGTCCGCCCGATCCTCGACATGAAGCAGGGCGGGGACGTCGCGAAGATGCGCGCCATCGCCGAGGAGGCCAGCGCGGAGGTCCGCCGCTTCAAAGGCTCGTATTCCGGCGAGCACGGCGACGGCATTTCGCGCTCGGAATACATCGAACCGATGTTCGGCGCCCGCCTGACCCGGGCCTTCGAGGCGGTCAAGGGCGGGTTCGACCCGGACAACCGGCTCAATCCCGGCAAGATCGTCCAGCCGCTCCGGATGGACGATCGCTCGCTGATGCGCTTCCAACCGGGCTACGCGGTGACGGCCCCCGCTGTCCCCGCCCTCGACTGGTCGGACTGGGGCGGCTTCGGCCCTGCGGTGGAGATGTGCAACAGCAACGGCACCTGCCGTAAACTCGCGGGCGGGGCCATGTGCCCGTCCTACCGCGTCACGAAGGACGAGCAGCACCTCACCCGGGGTCGGGCGAACTCCCTGCGGCTGGCGATCTCGGGGCAGCTCGGGCCGGACGCCTTCACCAGCCACGAGATGAAGCGGACGCTGGACCTCTGCGTCTCCTGCAAGGCCTGCCGGCGCGAATGCCCCACCGGCGTGGACATGGCCAAGATGAAGGTCGAGTTCCTGCACCATTACCACGCCCGGCATGGCCTTCCCCTCAAGGAGCGGCTGGTGGCGGCGCTCCCGCTCTACGCGAGCACGGCCGCGCGGCTCGCGCCGCTCCTCAACCTGCGCGACCGTCTGCCCGCCCTGGCGCGGCTGTCGGAGCGCGTCGTCGGCCTCTCGGCGCGCCGGACGCTGCCACAATGGCGCAGACCCTGGAGCGAGACGGGCGAACCCGCGCATCCGGACGACGTGACGGGCGATTTGCGCGACATCATCCTGTTCGGTGACACCTTCAACCGGGCCTTCGAACGGGAGAACCTGGAGGCCGCCGAGCGGGTGCTGGTCGCCGCCGGCTACCGCCTGCACCGGGTCTTCCCGAATCGCGGACGGCGTCCCCTCTGCTGCGGGCGGACCTACCTCGCCTCCGGCCAGACCGACCGGGCCCGCGCGGAGGCCCGGCGCACGCTGACGACCCTGTTGCCCTACGTGCGGGCCGGTGCCCGGATCGTGGGCCTCGAGCCCTCCTGCCTTCTGACCTTCCGAGACGAGTTCGCCGCGCTCCTGCCAGGCCCCGAGGCCGCGGACCTCGGCAAGGCGAGCCTGCTGTTCGAGGAGTTGCTGGCGGTGGACCTGACGGCGGGGCGGATCGCCCTGCCGCTCGCCGACCAGGGCGGACGGGTGGCGCACCTGCACGGCCATTGCCACCAGAAGGCCTTCGCGGCCATGGGGGCGGTGGAGATGGTGCTGCGTGCGGTGCCGGGGCTCGACGTGCGGGTGATCGAGTCGAGCTGCTGCGGCATGGCCGGCGCCTTCGGCTACGGCGCCGAGACCATCGACGTGTCCCTCGCCATGGCCGAGCTGTCGCTGTTCCCGGCCCTGCGCGAGGCGGGCCCCGACGACCTCGTGGTCGCCGACGGAACGAGTTGCCGCCACCAGATCCACGACGGCCTCGGGATCGAGGCCCGCCACGTCGCCCGGGTGCTCGACGGGGCCTTGCGGACAGGGTGATCGCTGCGGGTGGGGATCGTCATCGACTCCTGGGAGGCCGGATCCGCTCCGTCTCCCTGGCACGGCGACCCCGAAGCCGAGTGTTGTATTCGAACCGAGAGGATGCTTTTGATGTATATCATCGTCGAGTAACCGGGTTCAGCGTTATCACCGCACCAGTCGGACGCCGCCTTGACTGATATTGTTGCTGCAATGAGCGCCTGGATCGGACGCGTAGTACTTTGAGTTGTTGTCGAGTTCCAGGCGGGCTACCACGATCCGGATACAGTTGGCGTCCCAGACGACGTCGTTCTCGAATTCGACCTGGCTACTGGGCGCGTAAATGGTTCCCTCGGCGGAGGCGCCGAATTTCGAATAGATATCGTGATCGTTGGTATTGTTCTTGTCGGACCAGAGGACGATACCCGCATACGCTCCGGTCGTTGCGGCTTTCAGGTTGAAGCTCGTCTTACTATGGAAGAAGAGATCGCTGCCTTTGCCTTCCATGTAGATGAGTACATCCTTTCCGACGATTGAAGCGCCGTTCTTGAGCGTGAATTCGCCCTTGATGACGTACACGCCGGGCGAGAACGTGACGTTTCCGTTGTCGATCGTCAAACCGCTACAGAACGCGAATTGAGGGCTGAGGGTTACCGTTCCGGTGACCTTCTTCGCGCCCCCGCAGGTGTTGTTCACGGGGGGAGTCAGGGAGGCATAGGGGTCGCTGACAGCATCCGCGCCGGTGATCGGGGTTGGATAGACACGCGCACTATCGGCCTTGTCGACACCGCCGACGACGCGAATACTCCTGACGTTGACGTATGAGGATCGGCCAAGCTCCAGGGATTCCTTGTGCTTCGAGTTGACCTGAACACCGCAATCCGGTGCATCGATCTGTGCCCCGGGGTCGACGTCGAAGGCGTCGTTGTGGTCCGGATGAAGGATGAGGATGCAGAGGGGTGCGGAGACCGCGACGGCACTCGCCGAGACGTCCCAGGATTCCACGCCGAAGAAGTGCGCGAAGGTCGTTTTCAGGCTGTTGCCCTTGGCTTTGGTCCGGGAGGCGGTGACGCGAACGGCGTTTCCGCCCGCGCCCACGGTGAACGCGCCGTTGCTCCAGGTCCCGAATTGCAGATCCACGTCGGTCACCAGGTGCTCGATGCCCGGTCGATTCAGTCCGGCATAGGTTTGCGCCGTGGCAAGAGCCACTGTTCGGCTGGCGGTTCCGATATGCCTCGCAGTCGCCAGTGCCGACGCTTCGGCGCTCGTCAGAAGGCTGTTCTTCTCCTTCTGGGCCAAGCCGACATCAAGCGCGAGACCTGCGAACCCGATGAGGATGAGCCCGAGCAGGGCGAACAGCAGCGTGACGCTGCCCCGATCGTGCTTCGCGAAAGTCCTGAGCAGACCCGAAGTCCGGACGGTCATTCCGCGATGCTTCGCATCACGACTCGGCTCGTCAGGCCACCCGGAACCAGATTTCCGAACGGCGTCATCTTGGCCAATTCATCCTGGGAGATCGGGAGCGTGACGATGACGTCGCGGTCGGTCTGATCGCCCTTGGTGGCCGGGTCGATAGCGGCGCTCACAGCGACCCTGAGTTCGTCCTTGGCTTGTGTCTCGGCGAATTGCTTTGCCTCTGCCACGGTCATGTAGCCGATGGCGACGCCGCGTGCAGCCTCCCGAGCATACGTGTGAAGGCTATTATGTGCCCGCATGACCATCGAGATGGTGAAGATACCACCCAGCAGGGCCATCAATATCGGAGCTATAAGGGCAAATTCGACCGCCGATACGCCATGACGATCCCTGCCGAGAGGCAAGACCATCCGTAAAAAGCGCGCGTGTGTTCGGCAGGATCTCATCGTCAAGCCTGTTCCGGCCAAAGAGGCCAGCGGCATGACAAGACCAAACGGGGATTAATATAAGACTAAATCATGGGTCATGGCTGGAGTGCGGTTCTCCGTCGAAATCGACAAGACGAGACGCGTCGTTATCGCGACAATGTTTCCGTAAAACACCGGACGGGGTGCCTGCTTAGGCCGGAAGCGCGATCCGGCTTCCGCGCAGGCACGCCGGGATCGTAGGACCGGGTCGGCGAACGTTTCAGGCTGCGCCGCGCGCGTCGGTCTCTCCGCCGGCTTCCACGAACGCCTTCAGTTCATCGAGGGAGGCGAAGGTGTAGCGCCCACGCGGGGTCTCGGCCTCGATCACGCCGTTCGCGTACATGACATAGGTGTTGCCGCCCGACGCATAGGTGCCCACCACCACGGGCTCGGCCTCGACAAAGGGCGCTTCCTCGACCGGTGGAGGCTCCGAAACGGGCTCGGAAGCGGCCGGGAGTTCCGTGAACTCCGCCGTCTCGGCGGGGGCGGGCGGAACGGCGACCGGCTCGGGCGCCGGCGGGGTCTCCACCGGTGCCTCTGCCGGGGCGGTTGGGGAGGGTTCATGGGCGGGCACGGTCCCGTCGGCCGTCTCCGCGCTTGAAAATTCCGGGGTGTGCGGCGCGTCCGGTGCCTTCGGCTCGTGCGCTTCGAACAGCATCTCCGCCTCGGCCGGGTAGCCCTCGGCGGCGAAGAAGACGGGTTCCGTCCGTCCGGCGGGCTCCGGCGACCCACCCTCGGGCAGGAGGTTCGGCAGGAGCGGCTCAGCCGGAGGCGCCTCGGCGGAGGTCGGCGCCTCGGTCGAGGCGGATTCCGGCGCCGGTGGCGGCGCAGGATCGAAGAAGGTTGGCTCCCGGCCGGCGCGCGTCGCGGCGGCGGTCCCGAGACCGGCTCCGGCAAAGCCGCCGAGGCTCGCGGCGGTGGCGGCGAGGCTCGGCCGCTGGCGCGCGGGGGCGGCAGCCTCGGCATCGAGCGGCGCCGCCTCCGGGAGGGGTTGGGGGGCCGCCGTCGTGGTCAGGGTGCGTTCGAGGCCACGCAGGCGGCGGGCGACAACGGCGAGGCCGAGCACCACGGCACCGGCCGACGCCGTGGTGGCGCCCGCGATGGTCATGGCGAGACCGCTCTCCAGCCGGACGAAGGGAAAACCCTGGATGACGGATACGATGCCCCCGACGATCATGACGGCGGCCAGCGCGAACAGCGCGATGTTCATGGACTTCTCGACAAACGCCTGCACCTTGACGATGCGGCGCGCACACTAAAGGCCGGGCGGGCGTTTGCAAAATCGGGCGCCGGGCGCTGCGCCGTCCCGGGCATCGACTTCGGCCAGGCATCGACTTAGGTAACGGCGCGTTGGTGCGAAGGCGGCATCCCCCACGCGCGTGCCGTCCCGCCCAATGTCTCACGAGCCGGAGAGTTGCCCATGACCTTCACCCTGCCCGAACTGCCCTACGCCTACGACGCGCTCGGCCCCTACATGTCGAAGGAAACCCTCGAGTTTCACCACGACAAGCACCACAAGGCCTATGTCGACACGGGCAACAAGCTGCTCGAGGGCACGGGTCTCGAGGGCAAGAGCGTCGAGGAGGTGCTGGTCTCGGCCTACGGCAACAACCAGCCGCTCTTCAACAATGCCGGGCAGCACTACAACCACATCCATTTCTGGCAGTGGATGAAGCCCAACGGCGGCGGCGCCGTCCCGGGTTCGCTCGCCAAGAAGATCGACGAGGATCTCGGCGGCTTCGAGAAGTTCAAGGCCGACTTCATCCAGGCCGGCATCGGCCAGTTCGGCTCCGGCTGGGCCTGGCTCGCGGTCAAGGACGGCAAGCTCGCGATCATGAAGACCCCCAACGGCGAGAACCCGCTGGTGCACGGCGCCAAGCCGATCCTCGGCGTCGATGTCTGGGAGCATTCCTACTACATCGACTACCGCAATCGCCGCCCCGACTACCTGAAGGCGTTCATCGAGAACCTCGTGAACTGGGAACACGTCGAGACGATGTACGGCGAGGCCACCAAGTAAGACCGACGACCGGACCATTCGCGCCGCGGGTCGTCGGGCTCGCGGCGTTGCCATGCCGGCCCCCTCACGAGGCCGGCGGCGTCCCGATGGGGCTCGATCGATGACGTCGGGCCCTTCCGTCTCAGACTGTCATCCAGCCCGCGCGAATCCGCCCTTCCCCGCAGAGGGGGAAGGGTTCGTGATGCCCGTTGAGCGAGCCCCATGATCCGCAGCATCCTCTCCGTCGGCGGCTGGACGCTGGTCTCGCGCGTCACCGGCTTTGCCCGCGACGTGGTGATGGCCGCGATCCTCGGGGCGGGGCCGGTGGCCGATGCCTTCGTGGTGGCGTTCCGCCTGCCGAACCATTTCCGGGCGATCTTCGGCGAAGGCGCCTTCAACACCGCCTTCGTGCCGAGCTATGCCGGCCTGTCGGAGACCGATACGGCGGAGGCCGGCGCGGCCCGCCGCTTCGCCGACCGCATCTTCACGCTGATGCTCATCGTGCAGGTCGCGTTCCTGGCGCTGGCGATGCCGGCCATGCCCCTCGTGGTGCGGGCCCTGGCGCCGGGCTTCTCCGAGGATCCCGAGCGCTTCGCGCTCGCCGTCTCGCTCACCCGGATCACCTTCCCCTACCTCCTGTTCATGACGCTGGTGACCCTGTTCTCCGGCCTCCTCAACGCGCACCGGCGCTTCGCCGTGGCGGCCGGCGCACCCGTGCTCCTCAACCTGTCGATGCTGGTCGCCCTGGCGCTCGCGGCCTTCTTCCCGAACGCCGCCTACGCCGCCGCCTGGGGCGTCACGGTCTCGGGCGTCCTGCAGTTCGTGGCCGTCTGGTGGGGGTGCCGACGCGCCGGCATCGCGCCGACGCTCACCGCGCCGACCCTGCGCGATCCGGCCATGCGTCGCTTCTTCCGGGTGCTGGGCCCGGCGGTGATCGGCTCGGCGGGCCCGCAGATCGCCACCTTCGCCGACACCATCATCGCGAGCTTCCTGCCCGTCGGCGCGGTCTCGGCCCTGTGGTACGCCGACCGGCTCTATCAGCTGCCCTTCGGCGTCATCGGCATCGCCGCCGGTACGGTGCTGCTGCCCGAGATGAGCCGGCGCATCGCCGGGGGCGACGTGGCCGGGGCGCACGCGGCGCAGAACCGAGCCGCCGGGTTCTCTTTGGCCCTCTCGGCACCCTTCACGGTGGCTTTCCTCATCCTGCCGGCCCTGATCATGACGGCCCTGTTCCAGCGCGGCGCCTTCGGGGCGGAGGATGCGGCCCGCGCGGCCTCCGTGCTGGCGGCCTACGGGCTGGCGCTGCCCGCCGTGGTGCTCCTGCGCAGCGCACTGGCGAGCTTCTACGCCCGTCAGGACACGACGACGCCCCTCATCGCCTCGCTCACCGCCATCGCGATCAACGTGGCGCTGAAGGTGGTGCTGACCGGGCCCTACGGCGTCACCGGCCTTGCGCTCGCCACCGCGATCGGTTCGTGGATCAACCTCGTCATCCTGGTGGCCCTCGCCTGGCGGCGCGGCTGGATGGCGCCGGGCCGGACGCTGGGCGTCACCGCCCTCGGGGTCGTGGTGGCCTGCGCCGCCCTCGCGGCCACCGCCCGCTACGGCCTGCCCCTGGCGGAAAGTCTGGTGCCGGCCCTGCCGCGTCTGCGCGAGATCGCGGTGCTCGCGGTGCTGGGGCTCGCCGGAACAGTGGTCTACGCGGTGCTGTTGTTGGGGACATTGCGCCTGTTCGGCGTTCGCCTGCGGCGCGCCTGAGGAGCCCATCAATGGCCGGACCGGATCCGCGCGTCGCCGTCTTCGATGCCTACGGCACCCTGTTCGACGTCCATGCGGCGGTGGCGCGGCATGCCGATGCGATCGGGCCGGATGCCGGGGCCCTCTCGGAGGCGTGGCGCAACAAGCAGCTCGAATATAGCTGGGTGCTGGGATTGATGGGGCGCTTCACCCCGTTCTGGGACCTGACGGAGCGGGCGCTGGACCACGCGCTGGCGACCTATCCGGATGTCGACCGGGCCCTGCGCCCGAGGCTCCTCGACGCCTATCGCGACCTCGACGCCTATCCGGAGGTGCCGGGCACGCTCCGGGATCTCCAGGAGGCGGGCTGGCGCACCGCCATCCTCTCCAACGGGGACGGCCCGATGCTGGAGCGCGCGGTCGCGTCCGCCGGATTGACGGACCGGCTCGACGCGGTGCTCTCGGTGGAGGCCGCCCGCACCTTCAAGACGGATCCGGCGGCCTACCGTCTCGCCACGGCGCGTTTCGGGGTCGCGCCCGGTGACGTGCTGTTCTGCTCCTCGAACCGCTGGGACGTGGCGGGCGCCACGGCCTTCGGTTTCCGGTCCGTCTGGGTCAACCGCAAAGGATTGCCCGAGGAATATCCGGATTTCCCGCCCGAGCGGGTCGTGAGCCGCCTCGACGCCCTGCTCTAGAACGAACCGACGTCAGGCCGCCCGCACGGTCGCGAGGAACTGTGCCACCTGTCCCCCGAGTTGCTCGGATTGGCGCGACAGGTCGGAGGCCGAGGCCAGGAGGTCGGAGGCTGCCAGGCCGGTCTCCTCGGCGGCGTTCGCCAGACCCGTGACGTTCTGCGTCACCTCGCCGGTGCCGATCGCGGCCTGGGCCACGTTGCGCACGATCTCCTGGGTGGCCGCACCCTGCTCCTCGACGGCCGCCGCGATGGAGGAGGCCACTTCGCTGATCTCGCGGATGCGTCCGGTGATGCCGCCGATGGCCTCCACCGCCTGGGTCGTCGAACCCTGGATACGCGCGATCTGCCCCGTGATCTCGTCGGTGGCCCGTGCGGTCTGGTTGGCGAGCTCCTTGACCTCGGCGGCCACCACCGCGAAGCCGCGCCCCGCCTCGCCGGCGCGGGCCGCCTCGATGGTCGCGTTGAGCGCCAGGAGGTTGGTCTGGCCCGCGATGCTGGAGATGAGCGCCACCACGTCGCCGATGCGCTGGGCCGCCTCGCTGAGGTCGCGGACGAAGGACGCGGTCTGGCTGGCCGCAGTCACGGCCTCGCGCGAGAGGGTGGCCGAGCCCTGGACCTGCCGGCCGATCTCCACCACCGAGGAGCCGAGCTCCTCGGCCGCCGCCGCCACCGTGGTGACGTTGGTCGCCGCCTGATCGGCCGCCGCCGCCACCGCGACGGAACGCTGCGCGGTCTGGCTCGCAGTGCCGGACATGCCGCCGGCCGTCACGTGCAACTGCGCTGCGGCCGTGCCGACCTGGGCGACGACACCGCCCACTGCCGCCTCGAACTGGTCGGCGAGGCTGCGCATCCCCTCGCGGCGCAGGGTTTCGGCCCCGGCCCGGGCGGCCTCGGTCTCGGCCTCCAGGGCGCGGGTGCGGATGAGGTTGTCCTTGAACACCTGGACGGCGCCGGCCATCGCGCCGATCTCGTCGCCCCGCCCGACGCCCGGCACGGCGATCCCCGTATCGCCGTCCGCGAGGCGGCCCATCGCGTCCGTCATTCGGCGCAGGGGCCGGCTCACGCCGAGGGCGAGGCCGATGGCGGCACCGAGCGCGATCAGGAGGGCGAGGCCGACCAGGATCACGGTGGTGAGGAGGGCGGTGTCGTAGGTCGCCTGGGCCCGGGCCCCGCTCGCGCTGGCCTCCCGCTCCTCGTGCTCGACGAGCTTCTGAAGGGCGGCGAGCACCGCGTTCACGCCCGTGGACATGTCGGTGTTGTAGATGCGCTGGGCCGCCGGGGCGTTGCCGGCCTTCACCATGGCGATCACGGATTCCTGCATCGCCTTGTAGGCGGTCCAGTCCGTCTGGAAGCTCTCGTAGAGGGCGGCGGCCTCCGGCGATTTCGGCCGCGCGGCGAACGCGTCCTGGGTGCCGTTCATCTCGACCTCGCGCTTGGCCAAGGTCGCCGAGACTTCGCTGCGCAGGTCCGGCGTATCGGCGGTGATCAACCGCGCGCCATTGGTCCGGGTGCGCAGCACGAGCACTTGCATCTTGCCGACCAACTGCACGTTCGGCAGCCGCTCGGCGCGCATCTCGCGCGCGACGTCGTTGACCGCGCGAAGCTGCATCAGCGCCAAGCCCCCGATCCCGGCCACGAGGAGGCAGACGAGGCCGAAGCCAAGGAACAGCTTGGTCCTGATGGACAGCGCGCGGAGGGGCATGGAGCGGTGAGCCGGTTGGTGAAGAGGCACAACCAGCCTTGCGGCAGGAAGCTTAATTTTCACCCAGCACCCTTCGGTTGAGATGTGCCACCCAATAGACCGGTTATTTTCGTGTGCGGCGTCGCATGATAAATGCAACAAGCGCGTGTTTCCGATATCGTTTTATGTTTATCAAAAGTTGTGGCAGTGATCGTCTTCTCGACGGCGATCGAGATTGCCAATCTCTATGATGCTGTTGATTCTCAGGACCGTGCCGGTGTCGGCATGTCTATGCCCTGACCCGACGCTCGGCGACGACAGGGTCCTACGCGGTGCCGCGCCCCGGCGTCAGTCCCGCCCGAGTGCTGCGGCGATCAGCTTGATCCCGTCGGCGCCGTCCCACTCCGCCGGGCCCTTCATCACACCGAGGGTGCAGCCGTGCCCATCGACCAGGAGGGTCGTGGGCAGGCCGAGGGATCCCGTGGCCTTCTGGATCGCCGGCAGCACGCGCCCACCCGGATCGGCGTAGTAGGCGAGCCGGGCGATGCCGTTCTGTTTCAGCCAGGTCGGGGGCACGTCGAGGTTGCGGGTGTCGACGTTGATCGCCACCACCGAGAAGTCCGCTCCCCCGAGCCGCGCCTGAAGCCGGTCGAGGGCCGGCATCTCCGCCTTGCAGGGCGCGCACCAGGTCGCCCACAGGTTCACCAGCCGCAGGCCCGTCACCGCGGCGAGGGTCGTCTCGGACCCGTCCGGCCCCTTGAAAGCGAGGGCGGGCGCGGGAACCGGCGCCGACGCGACCTCGAGGGCCGCCACCGCACCCCGCGCCAGGGGCGCGATCCGGGCCGCCGCCGCGGCGGAGCCCGCACAGGGAGCGGAGTTGCCGCCGGTCGAGCCCGTCCCGTATACGGCAAGCCCCGCCCCGAGCGCGGCGACGAGGACGGCCCCAGCCGTCAGGGCGGCCGTGCGACCGGGCATCATCGTTGCGTCTCGGGCCAAGCGGGCGGGGCGGCTTCAAGGACGTGAGAGAGCATGAGCAACCGGATGTGGGGCGGGCGCTTCGCGAGCGGCCCCGCCGAGATCATGGAGGAGATCAACGCCTCCATCGGGTTCGACAAGCGCCTCGCGCCCCAGGATATCCGCGGCTCACTGGCGCATGTGGCGATGCTGGGCGATGCCGGCATCCTGCCATCCGCCGATGTGGCCGCGATTCAGGACGGCCTCAAGGCCGTGCGTGAGGAAATCGAGGCGGGCAGCTTCGTGTTCAAGCGCGAACTCGAAGACATCCACATGTCGGTCGAGAGCCGGCTCACCGAGATCGTCGGTCCCGCCGCCGGGCGCCTGCACACCGCGCGCTCGCGCAACGACCAGGTCGCCACCGACATGAAGCTCTGGGTGCGCGACACCCTCGACAGCCTCGACGCGCAGGCCGCCGACCTTCAGCGGGCGCTCGCCGAGAAGGCGCTGACCCACGCCGCAACCGTGATGCCGGGCTTCACCCACCTGCAATCGGCCCAGCCCGTGACCTTCGGGCACCATTGCCTCGCCTATGTGGAGATGTTGGCGCGCGACCGCGGCCGATTCCGCGATGCCCGCGCCCGTCTGAACGAGTGCCCCCTCGGAGCGGCCGCGCTCGCCGGCACCTCGTTCCCCATCGACCGGCATGCCACGGCCGCTGCCCTCGGCTTCGACCGCCCCACCGCGAACTCCCTCGATTCCGTGGCCGACCGCGACTTCGCCCTCGAATCGCTCGCCGCCGCCTCGATCTGCGCGGTTCACCTCTCGCGCTTCGCCGAGGAACTCGTGGTCTGGACCTCGGCCCAGTTCAACTTCGTGCGCCTGTCGGACGGCTACACCACCGGCTCCTCGATCATGCCGCAGAAGCGCAACCCGGACGCCGCCGAGTTGGTGCGGGCGAAATCCGGCCGGGTCATCGGCGCGCTTACCGGCCTCCTCATCGTGATGAAGGGCCTGCCGCTCGCCTATTCGAAGGACATGCAGGAGGACAAGGAGGGCACCTTCGATGCGCTCCAGGCCCTGTCCCTGTGTCTGGCCGCGATGACCGGCATGGTGCGCGACCTCGAACCCAATGCCGAGGTGCTCGCCCGCGCCGCCGGCTCCGGCTACGCCACCGCCACGGACCTCGCCGACTGGCTGGTGCGCGAACTCGGCCTGCCGTTCCGGGAGGCGCACCATGTCACCGGCCGCCTCGTCGGCGCGGCTTCTGCCCGCAACGTCGGTCTGGAGGAGCTGTCGCTGCCTGAGATGCAGGAGGCCGAACCCCGCATCACCGACGCGGTCTATGCCGTGCTCGGCGTCGGGAATTCGGTCTCGAGCCGCACCAGCTACGGCGGCACCGCGCCCGACAACGTGCGGGCGCAGGCCTCGCGCTGGCTCGCGGTCCTCGGAAACGCGTAGGCGCGAAGAACCGCGATCGGGGCAGGTGCGTTCACGGCTCAGCTATGTGATGCTGTGTAGGACCTGCCCGAGTCCTTCGGAGATCATTTCATGCCTCCCGACAGCTGGATTGCGCCGGACGACGTCGCGGCCTGCGCGGCCAACGCCATCGCCCGGATCGACGGAACCCTGAGCCGCCTGACCGAGGCGGATCGGGACGCGTTCTGGGCCTCCGTGCGCAAGTGCTACAACACGCCCTACAATGATCCGAAGCCGCGCGCCCTGCCGCGCGCGCAGGTGCCCTTGGCCGAGCCCGCCGCCCGCGAGGCGCCCTGCGCACCCCCGCCGGTGGAGCCCGCGCCGCTGTCGGCGCTTGCCGCGGCGGTGTTGGCGACGCTCCCGGGGGCGTTCACGACGGAGCCGCACGCCGCCTGAGGGCGCGACACATTCGAGGTTCCGCATCCGCCGTGCGCCCCGCGCCGCAATTCCGGACGATTGCCAGGGTCTCTCAGCCCCGAGACGTCCTCAAAAGGTTACCCATGCTTCCTGTTCTGCGGCGCGGTCTCCAGCTCGGGGCCGCCACGTTCGTCCTGGCGGGTCCCGCCTCTCTGATCGGCGCGCCTCACCCCTTCGCGGCCAAGCCGGCCCTAGCGCAGGAGGCGGCTCCGGAAGGGGCCGAGCCCCCCGCCAAGGCGCGCCGGCGCGGCCGCGAGCGGGCGGCGAAGGCTCCCGTCACCGCCCCCGGCATGCAGCAGGCGACACCGGTGGCGATCTTCGGCGACTGGAACGTCTTCGCCAACGGCCAGGGCAAGACGCGGGTGTGCTACGCCATCGCCCAGCCCCAGACGCGCTCGCCCAAGACCCTGAAGCGCGACACCGCCTACCTGTTCGTCACCGTGCGCAAGGCCGAGAACGTGGCCAACGAGGTCGCGGTGATGCTGGGCTTCCCGGCCAAGCCTGCCAGCAGCCAGGCCCCCGCCAGCAGCCAGGCCAGGGCCAATGCCGGCCCGGCTCCCACCGATCCGACCCTGAACCTCGGGGCCACCCGCTACGGCCTCGTGACGAAGGAGAACAACGCCTGGCTCCAGAACCCGGCCGAGGAGACGCGCGTGGTCACGGAGATGACGCGGACCGCCAAGCTCCAGATCAAGACTACCTCGATGCGGGGCAGCTCCACCAGCGACGAGTATGCCCTGGCCGGTTTCGCCGACGCGATGAAACGCGCCCGCGAGGAGTGCAAGTAGAACCGCTCAGTCCGACGCCTGCGCCGCCCGCGCGCGGATCGCCGCGAGGGTGAGGTGCGCCGGGGACCCGTCGCCGGTGATGGCGAGGCGCTCGCCGCCGGTGGCGAGGAGCAGGGCCAGCGCGTCCCGCAGCGAGGCCTCCGACGCGATCGTGGGGGCGTCCGGCGCAGCGCCCGGAACCGCGAGGGTTCCGGCGGAGATCAGCGCGAGGCGGCGCAAGGCCCGGTCCTGGCCGACGAACTCGGCGACATCGGCATCGGCGGGATGGGCGAGGATGCGCTCCGGCGTGTCGGCCTGGACGATGCGCCCCTCCCGCATCAGCACGACGCGGGTGCCCATCCGCATCGCCTCGTCGATGTCGTGGGTGACGATGAGCACGGTCTTGCCGAGGCGCCTCAGGATCGCGCCGATCTCCACCTGCAGCCGGTCGCGGGCGACCGGGTCCACGGCGCCGAAGGGCTCGTCCATGAGGAGGATCGGCGGATCGGCGGCGAGCGCCCGGGCCACGCCGACGCGCTGGCGCTGGCCGCCGGACAGCTCGTGCGGACGGCGGTGGCGGTACGCGGCGGGATCAAGGCCCACGAGGTCGAGCATCGCCTCGACGCGGTCGGCGATCCGGGCTCGCGTCCAGCCGAGCAAGCCCGGCACGGTGGCGATGTTGTCGGCGACGCTGCGGTGGGGAAACAGGCCGACGCCCTGGAGCACGTAGCCGATGCGCCGCCGCAGCAGGACGGGGTCGCCCCGTGCCACGTCCGCGCCGCCCACGAGCACCCGCCCGCGATCCGGCTCGACGAGGCGGTTGACCATGCGCAGAGTCGTGGACTTGCCGCAGCCCGAGGGGCCGATCAGGGCGCACACGCTCCCCTCCGGGACCACGAGGTCGAGGGCCTCGACGGCCGCGCGCCCCGCACCGGGAAACCGCTTGCTGACGCCCTCGAAGCGGATCACGGCCGCCGGCGGGTCGGCGGACCAATCGTCAGCAGCCCTTGCAGATCGAACCCATGGTGGTGCGCATCTTGGAATCCCATGCCTTGTCGCGGGCGGCCGCGGCGCGCTGGGCCTTGGCCATGTCGGCCTCGGTCGAGGCGCGCGAGTAGGGGGCGCTGCCCTTGTCCCCTCCGCCGCCGCCGGGCGGCTTCGTCACGCCCGTGGAGGTGATGTTGCGCGGGACGGGGGCGCCCGGTGTGCCCGGTGCCGGCTGGGCCAGGGCGGGGGCAACTCCGAGGAGGAGGGCCAGGGAGGCGAGGGCGACGATGCGGGACATGAGGGCGGACAATCCCCGACAGGGTTCGAGACGAAGAGCAGGGCGACCAGACGATCCCACTCTCCACAGTTCTTTCCATCCTACGATGGCTGGACGTGAAAAATATGGCACCGTCGCCGTGCGGCGCGGCACCGACCCGGCGACATACGTGCCAAAAGGCACACGTCAGGGCCCGCTGAGGAAGCCGATGCGCTCGCGGGCCGGCTGGCCGATCCAGAGCAGGACGGCGCCGATCACGAGACCGATCAGGGCGGCGGGCGCCAGGGTCAGGGGCAGCACCAGGATCTGCCAGAGCCATGGCGCCACGGCCTCGACGCTGCCCTGGAGGGCGCTCGCCCTGTCCTTGAACAGGGTGAAGGCGAGGTCGCTGACGCTGGTGACGCGCACCCCGTTGTTCGCGATGGAGCGGGCACCATCATAGACGAGGCAGACGAAGCCGGCCGCGAGGAAGACGAGGCCGAGGAAGCGGCTCAAGAAACGGATCATCGCACCCGATCGCACCCACCGGCATCCGCGCCGGCCTGGAGGCTGAGTAGGAGCGCGCGCCTGTGGGCGCAAGCGGGCGCGCGTGGTTGGCTCGCGCGGGAAGCCGGGCCATATGCGGGCGGCGCATCCCCGCGCCCCCGATCCGAAGACGAGACTTGCCGCCCCCATGCGCGACGCCCCGATTCCACCCCATCCGGTGCCCGCGACCCGCGGACCCGCGCCGGCCCTCGCGCTGGTGATCTTCGATTGTGACGGGGTGCTCGTCGACAGCGAGCCGATCAGCCTGGCCCGCCTCACGGCGGGCCTCAACCGCATCGGCGTGCCGATCGATGTCGAGACGGTGCGCGCGCGCTTCGCCGGCACATCAATGACCTCGATCATGGACCACATCGCGCGCGACTACGGGATCGTGGCCCCCGACGGCTTCGTCGAGGCGGTGAAGGAGGACACGCTGCGGGCCTTCGATGCGGAGCTTCGTGCGATGGCGGGGGTCGCCGAGGCGGTCGTCGCCCTCGGGCTCCCGTCCTGCGTCGCATCGAGCAGCGACCCGGTCCGCCTGCGCCACTCGCTGGGACTCACCGGACTGCTGCCGCTCTTCGAGGGACGGATCTTCTCCTCGACCATGGTGGCGCGGGGCAAGCCGGCGCCGGACCTCTTCCTGCACGCGGCCGCCACCATGGGCGCCGCACCCGAGGCCTGCCTCGTGATCGAGGACAGCGTGCCCGGCGTCACGGCGGCTTGCGCTGCCGGCATGCGCGTGGTCGGCTTCAGCGGCGGCGGGCACTGGGGCCATGATCCGGCGGCGGCCGATCTGACCCGGGCCGGTGCCTCCCGGGTGTTCCGCGATTACCGGGACCTCGCAGCGGTCATCGCGGCTGCTTGAGGGCTCGTGCGAAGGAAGCTCGCGTCGGCGGGTGTAAGCGTGGCGGTTTCTGCCATGCTCTTTCGCGCATTCGGAAGATCGATCCGTTGACGAAACGAGATGGAGTCAGCATTTTAAGGATGTTCGGCGGGACGAGACAGTGTCGCCGAACCGCGGTGATTTGAAGTGTGTAGCTTGCGCCGCGTTATCAAACGCTAAAGCACCGCGACGCGCTCGCGCCTCGTGGTCCTTCTCGGAAAGGATGACTTGCCGTGACTGTTTGCAAAAGTTCCCTGGCCCTCCGGTCCCAAGGCGGTTGCTGTCGACGCTGACATCTCCCTGTCGCGTCCGCCCGTCAGACCCTCGCCGGCCCCCGCGCCGGCCACCGGAGTTCGTCCATGCCTCACCTTCACACCGACGCCGAGCGTGCGCTGAACCACCTGCACACGCCCTCCGGCTTCGTGGATCATCGCGCCGACCGCGCCCGCAACCGTCTCCATGTCGAGCCGGCCCCGCCGCGCATCATCGAGATCGGCGAAGTCACGGCCGGGATCGTCGTGCCGGAACCCGGCGGCGTACGCTTCTTCTCCTCGAGCCGGGATTTCGCGCCCCTCGACGGCACGGTCTTCCGCAGCGTCGAGCAGGCGGCCCGCGCCGCGCGGGACCGGTTCCGCAACCAGTCCCGGCCGAGGGCCCGGCTTCAGGCGGTGTGAGGCCGGGCCGCTCTCGGCCTCACACCGGCCAGGCTGCCTCGCGGTAGGCGCCGTCCCAGAACAGGTATTCGAGGCGGGTGGCCTGGTCGTAGGCGTGGTGCATCCGCGCCCGCGCCCCCGGGGAGGCCTGGGCCGCCGCCGCATCGGTGGCCGCGATCATCGCGGCGACGGCTGTGGCGAAATCCTCACCCGCATAGGTGTCGATCCAGGCGCGGTACGGATTGTCGCCGCGCGCACGGGACAGGATATCCCGCCCGATCTCGGCATAGATCCAGAAGCACGGCAGCAGGGCGCCGAGCACCACCTCGTAGGGCTCCGCATAGGCGGTGGCGATGAGGTAGGCGACGTAGTGGTCGCAGGGCGGCGAGAGCGGCGTGCGCGCGAACGTATCGGCATCGATGCCGTAATCGCGGAAGAAGCCGCCGTGCAGCGAACGCTCGACCACGATGGCCGTCTCGGCCGCGCGGGCGAACTGCACCATCCGGTCGGGGTCCGGCGCCTTGGCGGCCGCGAGCGCCAGGGCACGGCCGAAGCCCACGAGGTAATGCGCGTCCTGGACGATGTAGTGGAGAAACCGGGCCCGGCTCAACGAGCCTGCCGCGAGTTCGGCGTTGAACGGCATGGTGCGGATCGCTTCGTAGGCGGCCGCGTTGCGCGCCCAGGCCTCCGCCGAGAATGTGCCGGTCATCCCCGGGCCTCCGGCTCGAAGGAGAGGGTGACGCCGTGGCGGGCTCGGGCGCCGGGGGCCAGCAGGCGCTGCGAGTCCCGCTCCACGAGGTCGCCGGTGAAGCCCGCCCAGTCCGCATGGCCCGTCCAGCATTCGAGGGACAGGAACGGCGCCGTCGGCTTGGTCCAGACGGCAAGGTGCGGGAAATCCGAGACCGCCATGCGGATCGCCTGACCGTCCGGGCCTGTGAAGCGCAGCCAGCTGCTCGCCGCGTCGCGGAAGACCAGGGCCTCGCTGAAGATCGCCGGATCGAGGGGCAGGGTGGCGCCTTCCAGGGGGATCGGCCGCTCTTCACGCAGGAGCAGGCCGCCGGCCCCCACCTCGGGCGCGAAGGGGCGCTCGGGCTGCGCGAACCGGACCGCGTAGCCGCCCCCGGCCGCGCGGGTGCCGCCGGCAAAGGGCCAGGGGAAGGCCGGGTGGAAGCCCAGTCCGTAGGGCAGCGCCCGCGTGTCGGTGTTCTCGATCCAGACCTCGAAGTCGAGGAGGCCGGGGCCGACCCGGGCCGTGATGTCGAGGCGGAAGGCATAGGGGTAGTGCACGCGGGTTTCCGCGCTGTCCGTAAGACGCAGGCGCACGCTGTCCCCGGCCCGCTCGATTACCGTGAAGGCCAGGTCGCGGGCAAAGCCGTGCTGCGGCATCGGGTAGGCCCGGCCGTCCACCTGCACCGCGCCGCCGGTCGAGGCGCCGACCACCGGGAACAGCCACGGCGCATGGCGATTCCAGTGCGCCGGGTCGCCGCTCCAGAGGTATTCGCGACCCGCCACTTGCCAGGAGACCGGCTCGGCGCCGTCCACCGCGATGGTCGCCTGCGTGCCGTCCTCGGCCGTGATCGTGATCCGTTCGCCCATCGGTGTCCTGTCGTTCGGCTGGCCACCTGCACGGGGCGGCGGGGAGGTTCGGTCAGCGCGCCTTCAGCACCGCCCGGCAGGCGGCCGGAAGGGCGGCCAGGGTCATCGGGGGTCTGGGCTTCGGCGGCTTCGTGGAGGGTCTCGGGTTCATCACCGCGTCGCTGAACCAGTAGGCGAGCTCCTCGCCGCAGCCGTCGCCGGAGGGGGGCGGGGCCTGGTCGCCGCACTGGTCCTGGCCCGCCGGGCAGGCGAGGCGGATATGATAGTGATAGTTGTGCCCGTACATCGGCCGCACCTTCGAGAGCCAGGCCCGGTCGCCGCCGGCCTCCCGGCACAGGGCCTTCTTGATCGCCGGGTTGACGAAGATGCGCGCCACCTCGCGCTCCTGGGCCGTCATCCGGATCAACCGGAGGTGCTCCGGGCGCCAGACCTGCGGGTCGATGTCGAGGCGGTCGGACCGCACCACGTTGGTGGCGGAGGTCTCCTCGCGCTCGGCCCGGCTCATGCGGTGGTTCGGCATCGGGGTCAGCCAGACGTCGGCGTCGAGGCCGAGCTGGTGCGAGGCGTGCCCCGTGAGCATCGGACCGCCGCGCGGCTGGGACATGTCCCCGACGAGGAGGCCGTTCCAACCCACCTGCGGCGCCTTGGCGGCGAGCCGCTCCAGGAACTCCACCAGCGGCGGGGTGCCCCACATGCGGTTGCGCGACAGGCGCATCACCTGCCAGTTCGGTCCGTCGACCGCGAGCGCCTCGCCTCCCGAGAAACAGCCCTTGGCATAGGAGCCGTAGGCATGGGCCGGGCCGGAGGCGGGCGTCGTGGCCCGGCCGAACAGGGCCTTGGCCGGCGTGTCGGGTGCGTCGGGGTTCGCGAGGGGCGGAAGCGGCTTCGGATTGACGCTGCCCCGGTCCTGGGCCTGTGCCGACAGGGGGAGGCCGAGGAGCAGGAGCGTCACGAGGCGGAGGAGGGTCAGCGGAGGGGCTCCCGGGATACGCTTCCGCGCCGGGCGCGGCGCGGAGCATCGTGCGACGGATCGGACGAGCGAGTGGAATCGGACGAGCAAGTGAGATCGAACGAGCAAGTGAGATCGAACGAGAACGTGGGGCGCCACGCTAGAGCCGATTGCGTCCGGACGGAAGCGGCTCCAGCCCCCCCGGAGCTACTCCACGGGTGCGACGGCGATGCGGATGGCGTCCGACGCGGCATTGCTCACCACGATGGTGATGGGCGCGGTGCCGAGCTGGAAGCGCACGCTCTTCGCGAGCATCGGGCAGCCCGGCCGCATGGTGTGGGCCGTGGCGGGCCGAGTGGTCTTCTCGTCCTGGCTGACGTCGATCCAGGCCCGGTCCGAGAGGGTGACCTGATAGGGGCCGGGCGCCAGCGGCGCGTCGAGGTGCAGCACGCCGCTGAAGGAGCCGGGCTTCGGCTCCCGCGAGGGCGCGAAGGGCAGGGTGATCGCGTCCCGCGGCCTCAGGCCGAGGGTCGCGGCCGGCATTGCCGCAAGCGTGCCGCCGGATTCGACCCGCGGCAGGCCGGCAGCCGAGAACCAGGCCTGCTCGCGCAGGAGCGACCAGTCGAACTGCGTGCAGGCGGCGGGATCCGCGCCCGGCGTTCCGCCCGGGCTGTGCGGAGGCTCGCCCTGGGCCCGTGCCGGCAGGGCGGCCAGCGCGAGGAGCACGACGGCGGCAAAGCGGCGCATGATCTCAATCCACCGCGACGAGGACGTCGGAGGATTTCACGACGGCGTAGGCGTCGCCGCCCACGGTCAGCTTGAGGCTGTCGACGGACTCGTTGGTGATCGAGGCCGTCACCACTTCGCCGCCCGCGATCTCGATCTTCACATGGGCGGTGGTGGCGCCCTTCTCGACGGAGACGACCTTGCCCTTGAGGACGTTGCGCGCGCTGATCTTCATGAAGCGGAAATCCTTCACCATTGCCGGCCCGGACGAGAACGTCGCGGCCGACCGGGACGATGCCGTCCGGGGCCACCGGGGGCAAGCCGTTCGGGTGCAACCCTGCGTCGGCAATACCACGCGGAACCGGCCCGCCCTCGGGGAGGCGGGTCCTTGGAGCCACGGGAGGACCGATTCAGGAGGACTCGGAATCATCCTCCGGAGCGGTCTCGGCATCGGAGACCCGGCGGCGCGTGCCCCATTCGGCGAGCACGTCGTTGAGTTCGTCGAGGACGAAGTGGCGGGCGCTGTCGCGGTCGTAGCCCTCATCCAGCAGGGCGTCGTACTCGGTGAAGACGTGGCGGGCATAGGCCACGAGGGCGAGCCAAGCGGCGGTGTCCGCCTGGGCGTTGCGCAGGCCCGGGCTGGCCAGGGCCCGGTCGATCACCGCCTCCGTCTCGAATTCGGGCAGGCGCGGAGCGAGATGCGTCAGGGCCGCCGCCACCGCCTCGCGCCGGTTCATCGCCTCGCTCTCCTAAAAAGCGCCCCGGGATCAGCGGTCGTGGTGGCCCGCGATCAGGCGGTCGGTCAACGCCATCAGCAGGCCGGAGACCACGAACACCATATGGATGCCGACCAGCCAGTACAGGTCCCGGTCGCTCATCGCCTTCAGGTCCATGAAGGCCTTCAGGAGCGAGATCGCCGAGATGGCGACGATGGACGAGACGAGCTTCAGCTTGAGCCCGGTGAAGTCGATGGTCCCCATCCAGGCCGGCCAGTCCTTGTGGTCGGCGTGATCGATCTTCGAGACGAAGTTCTCGTAGCCGGAAAACATCACGATCACGAGGAGCGAGGCGGTGAGGGACAGGTCGACCATGGTCAGGACGCCGAGCACGACCTGCGATTCGGTGGCGTCCCACATGTGCAGCACGAAATGAGCGAGTTCCTGCAGCAGCTTGACCAGCAGCACCAGAATACCGATCGCGAGGGCTCCATAGAACGGCGCCAGGAGCCAGCGGCTCGCGAACAGTGCCTTCTCGAAGAG
The DNA here is from genome assembly GCF_025813715.1 of Methylobacterium sp. FF17. Classification (NCBI taxonomy): domain Bacteria; kingdom Pseudomonadati; phylum Pseudomonadota; class Alphaproteobacteria; order Hyphomicrobiales; family Methylobacteriaceae; genus Methylobacterium; species Methylobacterium flocculans. Next base: position 1,492,216 of record NZ_CP107532.1, on the reverse strand, counting down.
GCTTTCCATATCGAGATCCCCTTGTCCGACGATCCCGGTCCCGGAATCGTGCGGTGCAACCGCAACGCTTCGCGCGGGCCTGTCGCATGGGGGAGGCGGGCCGGCAAGTCGCGGCGAGGCGCTTGCCGGCCTCTCAACGGAGGCGTCCGGGCTCAGGCGGCGACGCCGGTGCCGATCGGGCAGGTGACCCCGGTGCCGCCGACGCCGCAGTAACCGGCCGGGTTCTTGGCGAGGTACTGCTGGTGGTACGCTTCCGCGAAGTAGAACGCCTCCAGCGGCTTGATCTCGGTGGTGATCGGCCCGAAGCCTCGCGCCTGCAGCGCCGCGCCGTAGGCCGCCCGCACCCGCTCGGCGACGTCCGCCTGGTCGGCATCGACCGTGTAGATCCCGGAGCGATACTGGGTGCCGACATCGTTGCCCTGGCGCATGCCCTGGGTCGGGTCATGGTTTTCGAAGAAGGTCTTGAGTACCGCCTCCAGGGACAGTTCCGCCGGGTCGTGGACCACGAGCACCACCTCGTTGTGCCCGGTCAGCCCTGAGCAGACCTCCTCGTAGGTCGGGTTGGGCGTCGTCCCCCCGGCATACCCCACGGCGGTGACGAACACCCCGCGCGGCAGCTGCCAGAACTTGCGCTCCGTGCCCCAGAAGCAGCCCAGCCCGAGGACGATGTGCCGGAAGCCTTCCGGATAGGGGCCCTTGAGCGGGTTGCCGTTGACGAAGTGCCGTTCGGCGGTGGGGATCGGATTCGGCCGCCCCGGCAGGATATCGGCGGGATCGGGCATCTCGGGACGCTTGCGGAACTGGAACATCGGCTGGATCTCCGGTTGGGAGCGGGCCGCGCGCAGCGCCGGACCGTTACGGCGCGAGGTTCGCGAGGACCGGATGGCAGGCCGCGCGCTGGGCGTGGTCGGGAGGGCGATTGGCTGAGGCTCATATGGGGCGCCCGACCGCCGAGTTGAAGCGGATGCGGTCCCGGCCCGCCGCCCCGCACAGGACAGCGCGACTCACGAGGTCCGGACGACGCAATGTCTCGCCACGCGGGCGGTGCGCATCGACGGGCGCCCGCACAAGGGGTCAGTGGTCTTCCCGGATGATTTGTCGTGAATTTATCGATAACAACTTTCTGTCAAATATCGTCTGTCGGGCGGAAGGCCGGACCACGCGCCACGTCGACCGGATCCGCCCGTGACCCAAGCACCCGCTGTCCTCATCGTCTCGGACAGGCCGCATCTTGCGGCCCTGCTCGCCCGTGCCGTGGAGAACGTGGTCGCCTGCCACTGCATCGGGCCGCGCGAGGCATTGCCGGCCGTCCTGCCCCTCGTCGCCGTGGTCGATGTCAACCAGGATGTCGCCCTGGCGCGGACCTGGATCGCACGCCTGCACGTTTCCCGGATCGCGAGCCTCCAACTCACCGACCAGGCGCCGGCCGGACGCATGGCCGCGGCGACCCGGACCCTGCGGGCGGATGCGCCCCGGACGGTCGTGCTCGCCACCCTATTCGGCCTCATCGACACCTGGCAGGCGGCGCGTCGCAACACCGCCGCGACGATGACCGCCCCGGCCCTTCCCGGCGAAGGATCCTCCGGCCCGGCGATCTCCAGAAAAGCCGAGAGCCTCGCGCGGGCCGCCAGCGGCATGATCGCCCGGCTGTTCGAAGCTGCTTCGGCCGGACATCCCCTGACCCCGGCCGAGGCCGATGCCGGAACAGAGACCATCCTCGCGGCGATCTCGGATTGCGGTATCCGGACCTGGCTGGAGGTCATCGAGCGCCACGACCAGCAACTCTACCAGCACTCCCTCAGCGTCGCCGGATACGCCGCCGCGTTCGGAGCGGGCCTCAGGCTCACCCATGCCGACCAGATGCGCCTGGCCCGGGCCGCTCTCCTGCACGACCTCGGCAAGGCGAAGATCCCCCTCGCGATCCTGAACAAGCCGAGCCGGCTCAGCGCCGCCGAACTGGCGGTGATGCGCACCCATCCCGCCATCGGCGCCGATCTCCTCAAGGACCAGGGCGGCTTCGACACCGCGACCCTCGAGGTCGTCCGGCACCATCACGAGATGCTCGACGGCAGCGGCTATCCCGACGGACTCGCCGGCGCGGCGATTCCCGACCTCGTGCGCTTGGTCACGATCTGCGACATCCACTCGGCGCTCACGGAACGGAGGCCTTACCGCGATCCGCTCCCGCATCGGGAAGCCCATACCCTGATGCAGGCCATGGTTCCGAAGCTCGACGCCGACCTCCTGCGGGCCTTCGAACGGGTCGTGCTGCACGGCGTGCTCGACGGCGCGACCGCCTGATCGGGTGGAAGTTCTGGCAGGATAATGCTCCTCGACGGAGATCGTCTCCGGGATGCCCGCTGGTTGGAGAGATTCTCTCCCGGCGCCGTTGCTTTCAAAAGAACGTTTTATTGATTTTGCGGCCCGCAACGGGCACGTTTTCGTCAAGGCGTCGTCACCGATCGGCGCGTAATCCATCACGTTTTACAGTGCGCATATCTGCGGGATCATCCGTGTTGACCAGTGCTCCTCTGGGACGGTGGCGCTCACGCGTTCCGAGATCTTGGCGCCGATTCGAAAGTGATCCCATGTCGCTGCCCCGCATCGTCGGCTTCACCGCCAACCTCCAGCGCCCTTCGAAGACACGGGCCCTCGCGGAGGCTCTCGCTGAGGCGGTGGGCGCCGAGATCCGGGCCGAGATCCGCCTCTACGACATGGTGGATGCCGGCACCGGCCTCGGGGCCGCGTGGTCGCGGGATCTACTGCCGCTGCCGGCGCGCCGCATCGTCGAGGCCATCGAGGGGGCGGATGCGCTCATCGTGGGCTCGCCGGTCTACAAGGGAGCCTATACGGGCCTGTTCAAGCACCTGTTCGACTTCGTCGATCCCGCCGCCCTGGTGGGCAAGCCGGTGATCCTGTCCGCCACCGGCGGCGGACCGCGTCACGCCCTCGTGGTCGAGCATTCCCTGCGTCCGCTGTTCGGGTTCTTCAGCGCCCACACGATCCCCAGTGCCGTCTACGGTTCCGATGCGGATTTTCGTGACGGCGTCCTGGTCGATGCCGGCGTGAAGGCCCGGGTCAAGGATGCGGCGGGCCAGCTCGCGGACCTGCTTGGAGCCCGCGCCGCCCGCGCATCCGCCCCCAAAGCGGGGCCTGCGGCCTTCGCCAGCGCCGGGTGAGGACGCCGCCGCTGATCGCCCGACGCCACCCCATCGCCCCGCCGAGCAAGGGCTGAAGCGCATGACGACCCTTTCCGAGACCCGCACCTTCAAGGCCCGCGCCGCCGAGCGCCTGACGCCCTGGCTCGTCCCCGTGGCGATCCTGCTGGGCTGGCAGGTGGCTGCTTCCGCCGGCCTCGTCTCCACCCGCTTCATGCCGGCGCCCTCCGGCGTCCTCGCGGCGGGCTGGGCGGCGGCGCGCAGCGGCGAACTCTGGACCAACCTCTCGATCAGCTTCGCCCGCGCGGCGGTCGGCTTCCTCATCGGTGGTGGCATCGGCTTCGCGCTCGGCCTCGCCAATGGCCTGTCGCGGCTGTCCGAGCGCCTGACCGACACGACACTGCAGATGATCCGCAACATCCCGCACCTGTCGCTGATCCCCCTGGTGATCCTGTGGTTCGGAATCGACGAGGAGGCCAAGCTCTTCCTCGTGGCGATCGGCGTGTTCTTCCCGGTCTACGCCAACACCCTGCACGGCATCCGCTCGGTCGATCCGCAACTCGTCGAGATGGGCCGGGTCTACGGCATGTCGCCGGTCTCGCTCTTCACCCGCGTGGTGCTGCCGGGCGCGCTGCCCTCGATCTTCGTGGGCCTGCGCTACGCACTCGGCATCATGTGGCTGACGCTGATCGTCGCCGAGACGATCTCGGCCTCCTCCGGCCTCGGCTACATGGCGATGCAGGCGCGCGAGTTCATGCTGGTGGACGTCGTGGTCCTGGCCATCGTGATCTATGCCGGCCTCGGCAAGGCGGCGGATGCCGTGACCCGGCTGCTTGAGCGCAGGTTCCTGGCCTGGAACCCGGCCTACCGGAACGCGTGATGCGCCATTTGGGACTGATCACGACGCACGGATCCTGGCACGGCTCTCCTCCCCCTTGCGGGGAGGAGCCGGAGGTGGGGGTGGCTCCGCCAGCCTCTGGGGGCCGAGGGTCACCCAACCAGCCCCACCCCTGACCCCTCCCCGCAAGGGGGAGGGGGACGCGCCCTCTTCGAAGAGCGCCACCACGGTGCCATGCGGCTCTTTCTCAAAACCCCCACTCCCCTTCGACGGTCCGTCCCATGCTCGCCACCGCCCTTCGCGTCCCCGAGGACACCGAGATTCGCGACTTGAAACCGCGTGAGGCCTCCGTCCCGAAGGCGCCGGCCCGCACCGGGCCGGCGCCTTCCGCCACCGGCATCACGATCCGCGACCTGAGGAAGGACTTCGACGGCCAGACGGTGATCGAGGGGCTCGACCTTCACATCCCGGCCGGGCAGTTCGTGGCCGTGGTCGGACGCTCGGGCTGCGGCAAGAGCACCCTGCTGCGCCTGATCCTCGGGCTGGAGAGCCCCAGCGCCGGGCGCATCAACCTCGAAGCGCAGGCCCTGCGCACGCCCCCGAAGCGCATCATGTTCCAGGAGCCGCGCCTGCTGCCCTGGGCCCGGGTCGTCGACAACGTCGCGGTGGGCCTCGGCGAAGGCGGCCCGAAGGCGGAGCGACGCGCGAAGGCGCAGGCCGCCCTCGCGGAGGTCGGCCTGTCCGAGAAATCCGGCAACTGGCCCGCGACCCTGTCGGGTGGCCAGCGCCAGCGCGTGGCGCTCGCCCGCGCCCTCGTCAGCCGCCCGGGCCTGCTCGCCCTCGACGAGCCGCTGGGAGCGCTGGACGCGCTGACCCGCATCGACATGCAGGCGATGATCGAGCGGATCTGGCGGGCGCAGGGGTTCACCGCGATCCTCGTCACCCATGACGTCGCCGAGGCCGTGGCGATGGCCGACCGCATCCTCGTGGTGGAGGCCGGCCGCATCGCCCTCGACGTGACGGTGGACGTGGCCCGCCCGCGCCGCCGGGGGGACGCCGACCTCGCGGCCCTCGAAGGCCGCATCCTCGACCACTTGCTTTCCGAGCGTGCGCCGGCCTGAACGCCGCGCCCTCAAACCGCGTGAGAGACCCCATGACTGGACAGACCGACGTACTCTGGTTCCTCCCCACCCACGGCGACGGCCGTTACCTCGGCGCCCAGGAAGGCGCCCGCGACGTCTCGATCTCGTACCTGCGCCAGATCGCGCAGGCTGCGGACGAGCTCGGCTATTACGGCGTGCTGCTGCCCACGGGCCGCTCCTGCGAGGATTCCTGGGTGGTGGCCTCGGCGCTGGCGCCGCTCACGAAGCGCCTGCGCTTCCTCGTCGCCGTGCGGCCCGGCCTGCAGGAGCCGTCCGTCGCCGCCCGCATGGCCGCGACGCTCGACCGGATCTCGGACGGGCGCCTCCTCATCAACGTCGTCACCGGCGGCGATCCGGTGGAACTGCGCGGCGACGGCGTTTTCCTCGACCATGACGAGCGCTACGTCGTCACCGACGAGTTCCTGCACATCTGGCGCGGGCTGATGTCCGGCGAGACCGTGTCCTACACGGGCAAGCACCTCAAGGTGGAGGAGGGCCGGGTCATCTTCCCGCCCGTGCAGAGCCCCTATCCCCCGCTCTATTTCGGCGGTTCGTCGCCCGCCGGCATCGAGGTCGCGGCCGAGCATTGCGAGGTCTACCTCACCTGGGGCGAGCCCCCCGCAGGCGTCGCCGAGAAGATCGCCAGGGCCCGCGAGGCGGCCGACCGCAAGGGCAAGACCTTCTCCTACGGCATCCGGCTCCACGTCATCGTGCGCGAGACGGAGGGCGAGGCCTGGGCCGCCGCCGAGAGCCTGATCTCGCGCCTCGACGACGAGACCATCGCGCGGGCGCAGGCCACCCTGAAGCGCCAGGATTCCGTCGGCCAGAGCCGCATGATGGCCCTGCACGGGGGGGACCGCACGAAGCTCGAAGTCTCGCCGAACCTCTGGGCGGGCGTGGGCCTCGTGCGTGGCGGGGCGGGAACCGCCCTCGTCGGCTCGGCGGATCAGGTCGCCGACCGCATGAAGGAGTACATCGACCTCGGGATCGACCGCTTCATCCTGTCGGGCTATCCCCACCTGGAGGAGGCCTACCGCTTCGCCGAGCTGGTCTTCCCCAAGCTCCCCTTGCGCGCCACCACCGGGGTCGCCCCGACGAACGCCCGCAACAACGGTCCGTTCGGCGAGGTCATGGCCAACGACATCGTCCCGAACCGCCGCATCGCGGCGCATTGAGGCGGTTTCCCGCGCCCCGCGCGGGCGGGGCGTCCCTCACACGGGCAGGAGCGAGAATCCCAGGCTCCGCCCCGCGAAGCGCGCCGTGATCGTCCCCGGCCCCGTGAGGTCGAAGGGGACGGACAGGGTGCCGGTGGACACGATGCTGCCGGCGGGGATCGGCACGCCGCGCTCGCGCGAGACGGCGATGAGATCGGTGAGGGCCGCGAGCGGGTCGGTCTCGTCCTCGCCCGTCACGGCCCGGACCCGCGCGACACCGTCGACCTCGACCACGAGGCTGCGCGCCACCTCGGCGACGTCCCCCGACTCGATCGCCGGTCCGATCACCAGGGCCTGGAAGGCGGAATTGTCGGCGGCGAAGCTCGGCCAGCCGACGGCGCGGCGGTCGAAGAACCGCGACAGGACGAGTTCGAAGGCCACGCGGGTCTCGGCGACGACGTCCGATGCCTCGACGGCGGGCGCGTCGGGGTCGATGTCGCGCGCGATCACGTAGGCGATCTCGAACTCCACCGTCACCGCGCCGGCATGCGGCATCCGGATCGCCGCGCCGTCCCCGTGGAGCTGGCTCTTCAGCACGCGGCCCGCGATGGAGCGGCCGACACCGGAGGTGCGCTTGCCCTTGGCGCTGCCGATGGCGAGCTTCCAGCCGGCGCATTCATCCCCGATGGCCGCGAGGAGACGGTCCTGGATGGCGTAGCCCTCCGCCATGGTGCGCGGGCGGACGGCGTCCGGCAGGTCCGTGAGTTGCCGGCCCTCGCGGTAGGCCGCGAGCAGGAGGTCGGCGGCGGGCTGGGGATCGAAGGCTTCGGACATGGAGACCCTTTTCACGGTCGGGCGGAGGCGCTTCGCATCGACCGGATGTCGACGCGCCCGCGCGCCGGTTTCCTTTACGGCTCGCGCGTCGGTTCGGCCCGCAGAAAATCGAAGTCGCAGCCCTCGTCCGCCTGCAGCACCGTGTCGTGAAACAGGCGCGCATAGCCGCGTGCGGCCCAGTCCGGCCTTCGCGCCGGGTCGAGGGCGGTGCGGCGGGACTCCCATTCCGCCGCCTCCACCAGCACGTCGATGCGCCGACCGGCGGTGTCGAGGCGGATCCTGTCCCCGGTCCGGACGAGGCTCAACGGGCCGCCGACCGCCGATTCCGGGGTGATGTGGAGCACGATGGTGCCGAAGGCGGTCCCGCTCATGCGGGCATCCGAGATGCGCACCATGTCCTTGATCCCGCGCGCCAGGATCTTGCGCGGGATCGGCAGGTAGCCCGCCTCCGGCATGCCGGGGGCGCCCTTCGGGCCGGCATTCTGGAGGACGAGGACGTCGTCGGGTTCGACATCGAGGTCGGGATCGTCGATCCGGGTGGTCATGTCCTCGATCGAGCTGAAGACCACCGCCCGGCCGGTATGCTGGAGCAGGCCCGGGCTCGCGGCACTGTGCTTGATGAGGGCGCCGCGCGGGGCGAGGTTTCCGCGCAGCACCGCCATGGCGCCGACCGGCTTGATCGGATCGCCGGCCGAGCGGATCACGGTCTGTCCCGGCACGTCCTCGGCTTGCGCCACCACCTCCCGCAGGGTGCCGCCCGCGACGGTCAGGGCGTCGCGGTCGATGAGGGGCCCGAGGTTGCGCAGCAGGGCCGGCATCCCGCCCGCATGGTGGAAGTGCTCCATGTAGTGCTCGCCCGAGGGCTTCAGGTCGACCAGGACCGGCACCTCGGCCCCGATCCGGTCGAAGGCGTCGAGGTCGATGCGGTGCGGTGTCCGGTTGGCGATGGCCGTGAGGTGGATCAGGCCGTTGGTGGAGCCGCCGATGGCCTGGAGCACGACCTGCGCGTTGCGGAAGGCGGCCGGGGTCAGGAGTTGGCTCGGACGGGGACCGCCCGAGACCGCCATCTCGGCGGCGCGGCGCCCGCTCAGTTCCGCGATCCGGATGCGCTCGGCATGCGGCGCCGGCACGGTGGCGCTCATCGGCAGGGACAGACCGAGGGCCTCGGTCACGCAGGCCATGGTGCTCGCCGTCCCCATCACCATGCAGGTGCCGACCGACGGCGCGAGCCGGCTGTTGACGGCCTCGATCTCGTCGGCGTCGATCGTCCCGGCCCGGTGCGCGCTCCAGAGGCGGCGGCAATCGGTGCAGGCGCCGAGCACCTCGCCCTTGTGGTGGCCCACCACCATCGGCCCGACCGGGATGACGACGGTGGGCAGGTCCACGCTCGCCGCCGCCATGATCTGTGCCGGCAGGGTCTTGTCGCAGCCTCCGATGACGATGACGGCGTCCATGGGCTGCGCCCGCAGCATTTCCTCGGTGTCCATGGCCATGAGGTTGCGCAGGTACATCGAGGTGGGGTGGGCGAAGCTCTCGTGAATCGAGATCGTCGGGAACACCATGGGCAGGCCGCCCGCCAGCATCACCCCGCGCTTGGCCGCCTCGATGAGGGCCGGGGCGTTGCCGTGGCAGGGGTTGTAGTCGCTCGCCGTGTTGGTGATGCCGACGATCGGCCGGTCGAGGGCATCGTCCGTGTAGCCCGCCGCCTTGATGAAGGCCTTGCGCAGGAACAGGGAGAAGCCCGCGTCGCCGTAGCTGGTGAGGCCCTTGCGCAGACCCTTGCTCATGATGATTCGCTTCCGTCCCGGTTTCAGGGCGCCATGCGTGCGCGCGGGTCGACGCGGGCAATGCGCGACAGGAGATAGTCGACCTCCCGCTTGCCCTGCGCGGACAGGGCGGCGGCGGGCTTGCGCTGCGCGTCGGAGGCGAAGATCCCGCGCTTCTGGAAGACGTACTTGCGCACCGCGAGGCCCAGCGGCCCCTGCTGCTGCTCGTAGCGGAGATACGGCAGGTGCGCGTCGAAGAGGTCGTGGGCCGCGTCCCGCTCGCCCGCCGCCGACAGCCGCACCACGTCCACCAGCATCTCCGGGAAGGCGTAGCCGGTATTGGCCCCGTCCGCTCCGCGCTCCATCTCGAAATCGAGGAAGAGACCGCCATTGCCGGTCAGGATCGCGATGTGGCGCATGGAGCCGTCCTGCTCGAAGCCGCGCAGGGCCGTGATCTTGTCGAGCCCCGGCCAGTCCTCGTGCTTGAGCATGACGCAGGACGGGTTCTCGGTGACGATCCGGCGGATCACGGCCGGCGTCATCACCACCGAGAAGGTGAGCGGATAGTCCTGGATCACGAAGGGCACGTCCGGCCCGATCGCCTCGGCGGCGTTGCGGTAATAGGCGACCACCTGGTCGTCCGTGCGCAGGGTGTTGGGCGGCCCGATCATCACGCCGGCGGCACCGAGATCCATCACCTCGCGGGCGAGCGAGCGCATGGCGGCGAAGCCCGGCGCCGAGACGCCGACGAGGACGGGCACGTCCATGCGCCCGATGACCCGCCGGGCGATGGCGACGGCCTCGGCGTGATCGAGCTTCGGGGCCTCGCCGAGCTGGCCCAGGATCGTGAGGCCGTCGATGCCCGCGCCGGCGAAGAAGTCGGACATCCGGTCGAGGGAGGTCTCGTCGACCCGGCCATCGGGATGGAACGGCGTCGGGGCGATGGGGATCACTCCCTTGATCGCGCTGGTCAGGGCCATGGTGTTGTCTCCCGAGAGTGCCGGTCAGCGGACCGCCAGCGCGGCCGGATTGACGAGGTTGCGCGGCGGCTCGCCGCGCAGGATGCGGATCATCTCCTCGGCGGCGCCGAGACCCATCACCCGCAGGCTGTTCGCGCTCGTGCCGGCCACGTGCGGGGTCAGCAGCAGGTTCGGGCACCCGAAATACGGGTGGTCCGGGGGCAGCGGCTGGACCCCGAACACGTCGAGGGCCGCGCCCCCGAGGGTGCCGGCGCGCAGGGCCGCCGCGAGGGCGTCGTCCCGCACGATCGGCCCGCGCGCCACGTTGATCAGCACGGCGTCCGGCCGCATCCGGCCGATGAGGTCGGCATCGACGAGACCCCGCGTCTCGGGCGTCAGCGGGCAGGCCACCACCACCGCGTCGCTCCGGGCGAACAGCGTCTCGCGATCCACCGCCTCGATCAGGCCGTCCGGGTCGCGGGCGCTGCGGGAATGGCCGAGCACCCGCATGCCGAAGCCGTGCCGCGCGATGGCGGCGACCCGGCGGCCGATCCCGCCGAGGCCCAGGATGCCGATCGTCGTGCCGCCGATCTCGCCGAGGTCGCTCGCCTGGGATTTGGCGCTCAGCCAGCCGGCCTCGCGCAGGGTCCGGTCGAGGGGGCCGAGGCGGCGGCGCAGGTGGAACAGGGCCGCGAAGACGTACTCGGCCACCGCCCCGGTGTTGCTGCCGGGGAGGTTCGCTACCGGGATGCCACGCGCGGTCGCCGCCGCCAGCGGTACGAAATCCAGCCCGACGCCGTGGCGCACGATCCCGCGCAGGCGCGGCGCATGGTCGAGGATGTCGTCGGGCAGTTGCGCCCGCACGATCAGGCCCGCCGCCTCCGCCGCCAGCGCCCGCAGGGTCTCGGGCGCCGTGTCCCCCGCGCTGACGACCCGTGCGTGCGGCGCCAGCAGGGCCATCGCCTCCGCGTGGATCGGGTTGGTCAGGACGACCAGGGGCAGATCCGTCGGAGCCGGACCGGTGTCGGGTGCACTCAAGGGCAGCAGCCTTGTTGGGGAGACGCCTTGCGGGGAGAGCATGGGGCCGGTTCGCGGCCTCAGAAGAACGCCTGCAGGCCGGTCTGCGCCCGTCCGAGGATCAGGGCGTGGACGTCGTGGGTGCCTTCGTAGGTGTTCACCGTCTCGAGGTTCTGGGCGTGCCGCATCACATGATATTCGCCCATGATGCCGTTGCCGCCGTGCATGTCGCGAGCGGTGCGGGCGATGTCGAGGGCCTTGCCGCAATTGTTGCGCTTGATCAGCGAGATCATTTCGGGCGCCATGCGGCCCTCGTCGAACAGGCGTCCGACCCGGAGCGCGGCCTGGAAGCCGAGTGCGATCTCGGTCTGCATGTCGGCGAGCTTCTTCTGCACGAGCTGGGTCTGGGCCAGGGGGCGGCCGAACTGCCGGCGCTCCAGGGTGTAGGACCGCGCCCGATGCCAGCAATCCTCCGCCGCGCCCATGGCCCCCCAGGCGATGCCGTAGCGCGCCCGGTTGAGGCAGCCGAACGGCCCCTTCAGGCCCGAGACGTTGGGCAGCAGGGCGTCCTCCCCGACCTCCACGTCCTCCATCACGATCTCGCCCGTGGTGGAGGCGCGAAGCGAGAGCTTCCCCTTCAGGGTGGGGGTGGAGAGGCCCTTCATGCCCTTCTCCAGCACGAAGCCGCGGATCGCGCCCTCATGGGCGTCGGACTTGGCCCAGACCACGAAGACGTCGGCGAAGGGGGCGTTCGAGATCCACATCTTGGCGCCGGAGAGCCGATAGCCGCCGTCGATCTTTTCCGCCCTGGTCTTCATGCCCGCGGGATCGGATCCGGCGTCGGGCTCGGTCAGCCCGAAGCAGCCGATCCACTCGCCGGAGGCGAGCCGGGGCAGGAATTTCTGGCGCTGCGCGTCCGAGCCGTAGGCGTGGATCGGATACATCACCAGGGAGGATTGCACGCTCATCATGGAGCGGTATCCGGAATCCACCGCCTCCACGGCGCGGGCGACGAGTCCGTAGGCGACGTAGGAGGCACCCGCGCAGCCGTATTCCTCGGGCAGCGTCACGCCGAGCAGGCCGCGCGCGCCCATCTGCCGGAACAGGTCGGGGTTGCTGGTCTCCTGCGCGTAGGCCTCCACGATGCCGGGCAGCAGTTCCTCCTGCGCGAAGGCCCGAGCCGCCTCGTGGATGGCGCGCTCGTCCGCGCTGAGCTGGTCCTCGATCAGGAAGGGATCGTCCCAGACGAAGGCGGAGGAGGGCGGGGCGGACGGCGCGTCGGAGCCGGGCGGGCGCGTCGGGGCGTTCATGAGCAGTTCCTCACGGGCAATTCCTCACGGCCGGTTCTTCGACCGGGTTTTCGCCGATCCTATCAGGCCGGGCCGGGGAGGCCAGCCGTGCCTGGCGCCGCTGGCACGGGATCGCGCGCATCGTCAGGGGAAGCGGGGCGTTGCGCCTGCGCGCGGCGCGCGCCATGACTCCTGTCCCGAGAGATAGGGGCCCCCTGGGGTGGCCCCGGGAACGGAGATCCGGTCATGGGCGAGACGAACGCGGGCGGCGCCCGCCCCCTGCCGCTCACCGGCATCCGCGTGCTCGACCTCTCGCGCGTGCTCGCCGGCCCCTGGTGCGCCATGTGCCTGGGCGACCTCGGCGCCGAGGTCATCAAGGTCGAGCACCCGACGCGCGGCGACGACACCCGCGACTGGGGCCTGCCCACGGGGGCGACCAACACCTCGTACTTCGACGCGGCCAACCGCAACAAGCGCTCGATCGCCCTCGACCTCGCCACCCCGGAGGGGCTCGCCACGGCCCGCGAGCTGGCACGGTCCAGCGACGTGGTGGTGCAGAACTTCAAGACGGGAGGCGCCGAGCGCCTCGGCCTCGGCCACGCCGCGCTCAGCGCCGAGAACCCGCGCCTGATCTACTGCTCGATCTCCGGCTACGCCTCGGACGGGCCGGAGGCGACGCGCCCCGGCTACGACATCGTGGTGCAGGGGGAGGCCGGCCTGATGGCACTCAACGGCGAGGCCGAACGGCCACCCCTCAAGTTCGGCCTGGCGGCCGTGGACCTCTTCACCGGGCAATACGCGGCGCAGGGCATCCTCGCCGCCCTGTTCGAGCGCGAGCGCACGGGCCTCGGTCGCCACGTGGAACTCAGCCTCTTCGATTGCGGCATCGCGCTCACCGCCTATTACGGCCTCGATGCCCTGGTGCGGGGGCACGATCCCGTGCGGGCCGGCAACGCCCACCCGTCCATCGCGCCCTACGGCGTGTTCGAGACCGGCGACGGGCCGATTGTGCTCGCGGTGGGCAACAACGCACAGTACCGGCGCCTCTGCGAGCGGGTGCTGGAGCGCCCGGACCTCGCTTCCGATCCGCGCTTCGCCACCAACCTGGAGCGCTCGCGCAACCGCGCCGCGCTCCTGCCGGCGCTCGAGGCCGAGCTCGCCCGCTGGACCCGCGCCGACCTCCTCGCCCGCCTCGACGCGGCCGGCATCCCCGGCGGCGAGGTCCTGGGACTGCACGAGGCCCTGACCTCGGAGCGGGCCCGGGACCTCGTGAGCCCGCAGGGCGGGGACGCCCACGCGGCGGCCCGCGTCCTCGCTCCGCCCTACCGCCTCGACGGGCAGCGCTTGCCCGTGCGCCGGATGCCGCCCGCCCTCGACGCCTCGGGCGACGAGATCCGGGCGGAGGTTGCGGCCGGGGCCGCCGGGCTCAGGTGACGACGCTGGGCTCGGCCCGGCCCGTGATCGCGGCGATGTCGGCGAGATCGCGCGCGACCTTCACCACGGGGGCGAGCACCTCCGACACCGGCAGTTCGAGGCGGTCGGGGGCGGGTTCGTAGCGCTCGATATAGACCCGCAGGGTCGCACCCGCCGTCCCGGTGCCGGACAGGCGGTAGACCACCCGCGCATCCTCCGCGAAGGTGACGCGCACGCCCTGCTGCTCGGTGATCGAGCCGTCCACGGGATCGACGTAGCGGAAGTCGTCCGCCGCCGCGACGGTGAGGCCGCCGACCTTCGTGCCCGGCAATCCGGCGAGTTGGGCGCGCAGGCCGTCCATCAGCCGCTTGGCGGCATCCGAATCGATCTCCTCGTAGTCGTGCCGGGTGTAGTAGTCGCGCCCGAACGTGGCCCAGTGCCCGCGCACCACGTCCTGTGCCGGCTTGCCCGTCACCGCCAGGATGTTGAGCCAGATCAGCACCGCCCAGAGCCCATCCTTCTCGCGGACGTGGTTGGAGCCGGTGCCGGCGCTCTCCTCGCCACAGAGGGTGATCAGCCCGGCATCCAGCAGGTTGCCGAAGAACTTCCAGCCGGTGGGGGTCTCGTAGGCGGGAATGCCGAGCGAGGCCGCCACCCGGTCGAGCGCCCGGCTCGTCGGCATCGAGCGGGCGACGCCGGAGAGACCCTTCGCGTAGCCCGGTGCGAGATGCGCGTGCGCGGCGAGGATCGCGAGGCTGTCGCTCGGGGTCACGAACAGGCCCGGCGCCACGATCATGTTGCGGTCGCCGTCGCCGTCGGACGCCGCGCCGAGGTTCGGTGCCGCCGCGCTCAGCATGAGCTCGTAGAGGTCGTGGGCATGGACCGGGTTCGGATCGGGATGGTGTCCGCCGAAATCCTCCCGCGGCGTGCCGTTGAGGACGGTACCGGGCTCCGCCCCGAACACGCCTTCCAGGATGGCGTGCGCGTAGGGGCCGGTCACCGCGCTCATGGCGTCGAAGCGCATGCGGAAACCACCGGCGAACAGGCGGGTGATCGCGTCGAAATCGATGAGGTCGCGCATCAGCGCGAGATAGTCCGCGACGGGATCGATCACCGCCACGGTCATGTCGCCGATCCGGGTCTCGCCGAGGGTATCGAGGTCGACGTCCGGCCCCTCCACGATGCGGTATTCGGTGAGCGCCTTCGTGCGGGCGTAGATCGCCGCCGTCACGCCCTCGGGGGCGGGGCCGCCATTGGCGGTGTTGTACTTGATGCCGAAATCGCCGTCCGGTCCGCCCGGGTTGTGGCTCGCCGACAGGATGATGCCGCCGATGGCGCCGTGCTTGCGGATGACGCAGGACGCGGCCGGGGTCGAGAGCAGGCCGCCCTGCCCGACGAGCACGCGGGCGAACCCGTTGGCCGCCGCGATCTTCAGGGTGGTCTGCACGACCTCCCGGTTCAGGAAGCGGCCGTCGCCGCCGAGCACCAGGGTCGCGCCGGCCCGGTCGGCGATGCAGTCGATGATCGCCTGGACGAAGTTCTCGACGTAGCGCGCCTGCTGGAAGACCGGAACCTTCTTGCGCAGGCCGGACGTGCCCGGCTTCTGGTCGTCGTAAGGCGTCGTCGGCACGGACGTTAAGGGCATCGTTCAAGCACTCCTGGACGTTCGCGCCCAACAACGCCGTTTGCCCACGCGGGTCAATCGCGGACGCGTGCCCCGCACGCCAGAACGGACCTTCCGCCAGGCGAGCAAGCATCGTTCCGGCTGAGGCAGCGCTCTGGTCCGCACACGCGCTCACGGCCGCCGGTGAAAACCGTGGAAGAGCGACGCCGAGCCTGACTAGACCGGGATGCTCTTCCCTTGCCGTGCGTCCCTATCCGTGGTTCAACCGCCTCGGCCAGGTGGGTGAGTGTTGAGCCAGGATCCCCGCAAGGATCCCTACGTCCGGTTCAAATCCGGACCCCGGCCTCCACGCACCATAACCGTCCGCTCCCGCCGGTGTTGGAGCATTGTGCGCCGGTCGTCATCGCGGTGGATCTGCCAAAGCTTCGCTGATCGTCGCGGCCTGATGGCGTATGCTTGCGCAGAGCCGCAATGCTTCAAGTTTGATTCAGCGTGGGGGATGAAGCGCGGCGCTGAGACGTGATGCCCCGGGAACGAACCCCAACGGCCAAGATTTGTCCGTCGTACAAGCGTGTGTGAGGACGGATCATGGAATGTCCGCAGGGTGTCGACGTGCGCGACGCCGGAGAGCAGGAAGCGACCGTCACGGCGGCGGAGGACATCCTGCTGACGCCGCTCGCCGACATCCCGCGCATCAACCTGCGCGAGGCCGGCGAGCCCTGGGACAAGCGCCGTCATGCGGGCAAGGCCCTGCGCGAGGTCGTGCCGCACGCGAGCCACGGGGCGTGGCACCCGCCGGGCGACCGTCCGGACCCGGTCTCCCTAATCGAGGGTGCGCATGCGGGACGCCAGGAGCATCTCATTCCGCTCCGGGTCGCCCGCATGGCGAGCTCGCCCTTCGCCTTCCTGCGCGGGGCCGCCCATATCATGGCCTGGGACCTCGCCCACACCCCGCGCAGCGGCATCGCGGTGGTGATGAACGGCGACGCGCATCTCGCCAATTTCGGCCTGTTCGGCACGCCGCAGCGCGATATCGTCCTCGACCTCAACGACTTCGACGAGGTGACCATCGGCCCGTGGGAATGGGACCTCAAGCGCCTCGTGGCCAGCATCGAGGTGGCGGCGCGCACGGACGGGGTCGGCAAGGCCGAGCGCCGCGAGGCCGCCCTCGCGGCGGTGGCGGGCTACCAGCACACCATGACCGAGCTGGCGCCGCAGGGGCCCCTCGACGTCTGGCACCAGGCGGCGCGGGCCGACCGGCTCGACTTCGCCGGCCTCTCCATCGACGAGGATTCCAAGGCGGTCATCGCCAAGGCGGTGGAGAAGGCGCGCAAGAAGCACAACAAGAGCCTGCTCGCCCGCGTCGGCGAGCGCCGCACCGACGGCGGCTGGCGCTTCAAGGCGGAGGCGCCGATCCTCACCGGCGTCGATGCCGAGACCCGCGAGGCGGTGATCGGCGGGCTGGAGCACTATGCCGAGACCCTGCCGCGCGAGCGCCGGTTCATGCTCAGCCGCTACCACGTGGTCGACGTCGCCCACCGGGTCGTCGGGGTCGGCAGCGTCGGCACCCGGGCCTACGTCGCGCTGCTGTGCGGCAACTCGGATCAGGACGTGCTCTTCCTCCAGGTGAAGGAGGCGGTGACGCCGGCCCACGCCCCCTACCTCGCCGGCATGCCCGATGCCTACGGCGACCACGAGGGCGAGCGGGTGATCTACGGCCAGCGCCTGCTCCAGGCGGTGGGCGACCCGCTGCTCGGCTGGACCACCATCGACGGGCGGCCGTTCTACGTGCGCCAGATGAAGAACATGAAGGGCGACATCCCGGTGGCGGGCCTCAGCGGCCAGCCGCTGATCTACTTCTCCTGGGCCTATGGCGCCCTGCTGGCGCGAGCACACGCCCGCACCGGGGATGCGGCCGCCATCGCGGGCTATTGCGGCCGCGACCGACAATGCGACCTGCGCGAGGCTCTGGCTGACTGGGCCTTCGCCTATGGCGACCAGAACGAGAGCGATTTCGCAGCCTTCCAAGCCGCTATCGCGCAAGGCCGCCTGGAGGCGGCGCCCGACCCCGAGATGTAGTCCACAGGACTGCGACAAACTGGGGACGGACGATCCGAGTACGGAGCCCGGACCCCGCGACCCGCGTTGCTTGAGTCCAATCCTCGAGCCGGGCAGCACACCTCTCAGATGGCAAAACGCAGGACCGAGACGTCTTCCGCGAACGCTTCCCCGGCTTCGGCGCGCGCGCCGAAAACCTCCGCATCCCAAGCCCCGACCCGTAAAACCCCGACCCGGCGTGCGACCACCCGAAAGGGACAGCCGGCGGCCGAGCCGGCCCCGAGCCCGGCGACCTCCGAGATCGTCGCGCCGATCGTGCCCACCGGCGCCCTCGCGGTCGCGCTCCTGGACCTGACCCAAGCCGGCAAGCCCCTCGTCCACATGGCCCGCGAGAGCCACCGGCTGGAGGCGATCGCGGGAATCCTGCGGGCGCTGGCGCCGGAGCGCAAAGTCGCGCTCTACCCGGAATGGGATTGCCTGCCCTACGATCGCGCCTCGCCCTCGCGTGGGGTGATGGGCGCGCGTGCCGGCGTCCTGCGCTGGCTCACGGATACGACGGCTCTGCCCGACATCGTCCTCACCACCGCCCCGGCCCTGATCCAGCGCGTCCCCCCGGCCGAGACCTGGGCGCAGGCGCGCCTGGAACTCCGGGTCGGCGACGCCCTCGATCCGTCCGCCGTCTCTGCGTTCCTGCAGCGGCTGGGCTACATCCTCGACGACCGGGTCGACGAGCCCGGCGAGGTCGCGGTCTGGGGCCGCACCGTGGACGTCTTCCCGGCCGCCGCCGACCGCCCCTGCCGCATCGAGTACGAGGAGGGCCGCGTCACCGCGATCCGCTCCTACGACCCGGTCTCGCAGCGTTCGCTGGCCGAAGCCGACGTGCTGGTCATCGATCCGGCCACCGAGATCGTCCTGCCCGAAGGCTCCGAGAGCCGGCTGGAGCCCTTCACCGGACAGGAGCACGGCCTCACCCGGTACTATCCCTCCCTCACCACCGTCCTCGATCAGGTGCCGGACGCCCGACTCGTGGTCGAGGACGGGGCGGAGGAGCGGGCCGAGGCCTTCTTCGAACAGATCGCCGAGGGCCGCGAGGCCGCGGCCCGGTCCCGGCGCGGTGCGTCCGACGATGCCGGCCTCTACCTGAGCCCGGAGGATTGGGCGACGCAACTGGCCCGGCGCCGTGTCGCCGAGGCCCAGGCGGACGGGACCGAGGACCTCGCCATTCCGGCCTTCGTGCGCAAGGCGCGACCGAACACGGCGCTCGCCGAGACCCTGCGCGAGCGCCTGAAGGCGGGCGACCGCATCCTCCTCACGGGGCCGGCCGAGCCGCTGGCGCGGCTGGTGCGCATCGCCGAGCGGGCGCTTGGCCGCAAGGCGCGGACGGTCCGGGCCTGGGCTGAGGCCGTCGCGGCGAAATCCGGGGCGCTCCTCAGCCTGGAAGCCCCGATCGAGGCCGGCTTCCGGGTGCCGGACCGGGGCATGGCGGTGATCGCCGCCGCCGACCTGTTCGGTGCGCGGGCCGCCTGCGCGGCGGCCGGCGGCCCGAGTGCCATCCTGCCCATCGGCGAGGTCGAGTTGCGCATCGGCGACGTCGCCGTCGACCGTGACAACGGGCTCTGCGTGTTCGAGGGCCTGGAGGCGGTGAGCACCGGTGACGGCGGCAGCGAGGACGCCTTGCGCCTCCGCTTTGCCGGCGACGGCATCCTGATGGTGCCGGTCTCGCAGGCCGATCGGATCTGGCGTTACGGCTCCGAGGTCGAGGCCGTCACCCTCGACAAGCTCGAAGGCGGAAGCTGGGGACGGCGGCGCCTGGAGGCGGAGGCCTGCATGGCGCGGGCCGCGCGCGTGATGCTGGCGGACGCCGAGAAGCGCCGGACGATCCAGGCACCGGTCCTGGCGCCACGGGACCGCGAGATGGAGCGCTTCGCCGCCGGCTTCGGCTTCGCGCTCACCGGCGATCAGGCGAGCGCCGTCGCCGGCGTGATGGACGACCTCGCCTCCGGGCGCCCGATGGACCGCCTCGTCTGCGGTGATGTCGGTTTCGGCAAGACCGAGGTGGCGCTGCGGGCCGCCGCCGCCGCCCTGTTCGCCGGCAAGCAGGTGGCGATCGTCGCCCCGACCACCGTGCTGGCGCGCCAGCACGTCCAGACCTTCACGCGGCGCTTCGCGCGCTTCGGCATCGAGGTCGCCCACCTCTCGCGCCTCGTCTCGCCGGCGGAGGCGAAACGGGTGAAGGCCGGGCTCGCCGACGGTTCGATCCGCCTCGTCGTCGGCACCCACTGCCTCGCCGCCAAGGGCGTGAGCTTCGCGGATCTCGGCCTCATGGTCATCGACGAGGAGCAGCGCTTCGGCGCCAAGATCAAGGAGAGTCTGCGCGGGGCGGCCAGCGACGGCCACGTCCTGACGCTGACGGCGACCCCGATCCCCCGCACGCTGCAGAGCGCGCTGGTCGGGCTCCAGAGCCTCAGCGTGATCGCGACTCCCCCGGCCGTGCGCCAGCCCATCCGCACCGTGATCGCCTCTTTCGAGGACGAGGCGACGCGCGACGCTCTCCTGCGCGAGCACCGGCGCGGCGGCCAGAGCTTCGTGGTCTGCCCGCGCATCGAGGACATCGCCCCGATGGCGGCGCGCCTCGCCCGCCTGGTGCCGGACCTGACGACGATGATCGCCCACGGCGACCTCAAGGCTGCCGAGATGGACGACGTGATGGTGCGCTTCGCCGATGGCGAGGGCGACGTGCTGCTTGCCACCAGCATCATCGAGAGCGGCCTCGACGTGCCGCGCGCCAACACCATGCTGGTCTGGGATGCCGAGCGCTTCGGCCTGTCGCAGCTGCACCAGCTGCGCGGCCGGGTCGGACGGGGCCAGCGGCGGGGCGTGGTCTATCTGCTCAACCGCCCCGACAAGCCGCTGACACCCGCCACCGAGAAGCGCCTGCGGACGCTGGAAGCCCTCGACCGCCTCGGGGCGGGCTTCGCCATCAGCGCCCGCGACCTGGATCTCCGCGGTGCGGGCGACCTCGTCGGCGAGAACCAGGCCGGCCACGTCAAGCTGATCGGCCTCGGGCTCTACCAGCACCTGCTGCACCTGGCGCTCCGCGCCGCCAAGGGCGAGCCGGCCGAGGATTGGAACCCGGAGATCCGTCTCGGCCTCTCGGGCGCCGTGCCGGGCGACTACGTGCCCGAGCCCGAGGTGCGGCTCAGCCTCTACGCGCGCACCCTGCGCCTGACGAACGCGGAGGAGGTCGAGGCCCTGCGCAGCGAGGTGGTCGACCGCTTCGGCCCGCCGCCCGCCGCCTTCGAGGACCTGATCGCGCTCGCCCGCCTCCGGGTCGGCTGCCTCGCGCTCGGCATCCACCGCCTCAGCGGTGGACCGCAGGGGCTGGCGGCCGACCTCCGGCCGAACGCGCCCGCCCTGCATGTGCCCGCCCACGCGCATATCGAGCGGCGGGACAACCGCGTGCTCCTGCGCCAGGGCAGCGAGGACCCGGCGGAGCGCGGGCGGCTCGCCGCGGCGTTCCTCGAGCGGCTGCGGGCGCAGGGCGACCGGACGATGGCTGCAGCCTGACGGTCCCGGCCGGCGGAGGCGCCGTCGGCCGGGACCGAGGTTGCGGATCACTGGAGCGGGTGGGACGGTGCTGCCCCGCCGCCGGCCGGGTGGACCCCGGTCGTCGCCTGCTTCACCCGCAGCCCGGAAACCATAGCGCGCATCCGACGCGGCACAATGCGTCTTCCGGACTACCACGGGCGGGCGACCGGCCGCGTGCGTTCCGGGGAGGCGTCAGTCCACCGCCGAGCCGTGCAATTCGGCGCTGGTGAAGCGCTGCTGCTCGGCCATCACCAGCCCGGCGAGCTCGCGCTTGAGGCCGTTGAACTCGCCCGAGGCGGTGTCGCGCGGGCGCGGAATCTCCACGGTGATGTCGCGCTTGATGCGCCCGGGCCGGTAGGTCATCACCAGGATGCGGTCGGCGAGGTAGATCGCCTCCTCGATGGAGTGGGTGACGAAGATCACCGTCTTGCGGTACTCGGCCCAGATCCGCAGCAGCTCGTCCTGCAGGGTGCGCCGGGTCAGGGCGTCGAGCGCCCCGAACGGCTCGTCCATCAGCATCACCGGCGGGTCCAGCGCCAGGATGCGCGCGATGGCCACGCGCTGGCGCATGCCCCCCGAGAGGTCCTTCGGATAGCGCTTGCGGAAATCCGACAGGCCCAGCGTCGCGACGATGCGGTCCACCGTCACCGTGGCGTCCGCGCGCGGCACACCCTGGATGTCGAGGCCGAAGCGGACGTTGTCCTCCACGTTCATCCAGGGGAACAGGGCGTATTCCTGGAAGACCATGCCCCGGTCGGGGCCCGGCTCGGTCACGGGGCGGCCGCCCATGCTGATCCGCCCGGCGCTCAAGGGGGTGAAGCCCGCCACCGCGTTGAGCAGGGTGGACTTGCCGCAGCCGGACGGGCCGAGCAGGCAGAGGAACTGCCCCTCCGGCACTGTCGCGGTGATGTCGTCCAGGGCCGCCACGGCTCCGGAGCCCACGCCGAACACCTTGCTGGCGTTGGCAATCTCGATCTGCGCCGACATGGTGAGGCGTCCCGGTTCAGCGTTCAAGGCCGCGATGCCAGCGCAGGAGGTGGTCGTTGAGGCGCGACATCGCCCCGTCGATGATGAGGCCCAGGATGCCGATGGTGAGCATCCCGCCGATGATCTTGTCGGACCACATGTATTCGCGGGCCTCCAGGATGCGGTAGCCGAGCCCGTCCGAGACCGCGATCATCTCGGCGACGATAACCACGATGAAGGCGGTGCCGATGCCGATGCGCATGCCCGCGAGCACGAAGGGGCTCGCCGCCGGCAGGATCACCCGGCGGAACATCGTCCAGGAATTCGCCCCGAGGTTGCGGGCCGCGCGGATGTAGATCGAGTCCACCTGTCGCACCCCCGCGATGGTGTTCACCAGGACGGGGAAGAAGGTGCCGAGCGCGATCAGGAACAGGGCCGGCGGATTGCCGAGGCCGAACCAGACGATGGCGAGCGGGATGTAGGCGATGGGCGGGATCGGCCGCAGGATCTGGAGGAGCGGGTTGAACAGCGCGTAGAGCCGGTCGCTGGTGCCCAGGATGAGCCCGACCGGCACCGCGAGGCCGGCACCCACGCAGAAGCCCATGAGCACGCGGCCGAGACTCGCGATGGCATCGTGCGGCATCTCGCCGGACAACATCCAGTGCCAGTAGCTTTCGGCCGCCGGATCGTAGGGCAGGCCGGGCAGGAGGCCCGAATACCACTTCACCGCCACCGCGCTCGGCGGCGGCAGCACGATCGGGGAGAAGACGCCCACCCGGCTGAGGATTTCCCACAGGACGAGGAGGGCGATCGGGACGATGGCGCCACGGAGCCGGTTCATGCTGTGGCTCAGTTCGTCTTGAGTTCGGCTTTGGCCTTCTCGAGGAGGTCGGTCTTCACCCACTCGGCATCGGATTTCGGCGGGTTCACCATCTTACCCAGACCGTACTTCATCATGTAGTCGGTCGTGGTCTGCATGTGCCCGGCTGGCACGTCGTAGGTGTACTTCGCGTTGGCCATGCCGTCGCGAAAGTCCTGGCTCGAGAGCTGGCCCTTGAACACGGTCTCGCGGACGTATTTCTCGGCGAGCGCCGGATCGTCGATGAACGCCTTGGTCGCGGCCACGAACAGCTTGAGCACCTTGGCGGCGACCTCGGGGCGCTCGTTGTACATCTTCTCGGTCATCACCAGCGGGCGCACCGGCACGCCGATGGGGGTGTCGTAGGGCTTCACCACCTCGGTGGCGTAGCCGGCGCTGATGGCCTGCGTCGATTGCGGCTCGCTCTGGCAGATCACGTCGACGTATTTCTGCGACAGGGCCTGGTTCAGGTCGGCGTAGTTGTTGAAGTAGATCAGCTGCACGTCCTTGCCGGCCCGCTCGGACCAGGTCATCCCGTGCTTGTCGAGTTCGGCGAGCAGCATCAGGTCCTGGGTGCCGCCCCGCACGGTGGCGACCTTGAGGCCCTTCACGTCCTTGAGGGTCTTGACCGTATCGAGGTCGGGCCGGCGCAGGATGCGCACGCCGCCATTGGCGAAGCCCGCCACCACGTAGAGCTTTACGCCGTTGCCGCGCGCGGCCACCGCGCCGTCGGCGCCGGACGCCGAGATATCGATCTGGTCCACCGCCATGGCGGGGTAGATGTCGGCGCCCTTGGCGAAGACCTTCTCGTCGATCTTCAGGCCGTATTTCGGGGCGATCTCCTTCATGTAGGAGATGGCGCCGTAATGCGCGAACTTGAGATTGCCGAGGCGGACGACATCCTGGGCCCTGGCGCTGCCGAGGGCCCCCAGGGTCGCGAGAAAGAAAAGGGCGGCGCGAGCCGTGGCGTTGCGCGTGAACATGGGCGTTCTCCCGGCGCGGGTCGTTTCGCCCGCTTTGTCCGCCGCGAACACGGTCGGTACACCGCTGAATAAGCGTAACCTGCATTCGAATGTAAAGCGGCAGGGGAGTGAGTTTTGACAGGCATTGAACGGGATGAAATCGCACGGGTCACCGTGCTGGGCTGCGGAACTCTCGGCGCGAGCTGGGCCGCTCTGTTCCTCGCCCACGGGCTCGATGTGGCGGCCTACGATCCGGCCCCCGGCTTCGCGGAGCGGACGGCCCCCGCCATCGCCGAGGCGCGCGCGCAACTCGCCGAACTCGGGCTCACGGGGCAGGGCGCGCTGCGCTTCCACGAGCGCCAGGCGGATGCCCTGGCGGGCACGGATTTCGTGCAGGAGAACGCACCTGAGAACGAGGCCGTGAAGCGCGCGCTTCTGGCCGAGGTGGATCGCCTGCTGCCCCCGTCGGTCCTCGTCGCATCGAGCACTTCGGCCATGCTGCGCAGCGCCATCGTGGCGGATTGCACCCGGCCGGAGCGCATCCTGGTCGCGCATCCGTTCCATCCGCCCCACCTCGTGCCGCTGGTGGAGATCGTCGCCGGCACGCCGGAGGTGGCGGCGCGGGCCAGCAGGTTCTACGCCCGGCTCGGGCGCCGTCCGGTTGTCCTGAACCGCGAGATGCCGGGCCACATCGCCAACCGGCTCGCCTCCGCGCTCTATCGGGAAGCCGTGAACCTCGTGGCGGAGGGGGTGGCGAGCGTCGCCGATATCGACGCCGCCCTGTGCAACGGCCCCGGCCTGCGCTGGGCCGCCATGGGCCCGCACATGACCTACCACCTCGGCGGCGGCGAGGGCGGTATCCGCCACTACCTCGACCATCTCGGTGCCAGTCAGGTCCGGCGCTGGGCGAGCCTGGGGACGCCGGACCTGACGTCGGACGTCAAGGACCGGATCGTGGCCGGCGTCGAGGCGGAGGCGGCGGGCCGTTCCCTCGCCGAACTGGCCGCCCGACGCGACGCGGCGCTGATGGGAATCCTCAAGGCGCGCGTCGAAGTCGCGGGCGACGACGGCTGATTTCAGCCCCCGGACCCCGGCCCCTGCTCGTCGCGGTTCGGCGACCGGCCGCCACGCCGTCGCGCGGGCTGGCCCCGATTCCGTCGAGTTCGTCGCGGTCCGGGGTCAGGCATCGGAACAGGGCCCGGCCCCGGCCGATTGATCCCGCATCGGGGCGCCGATGGCGACGGTCGGCCCCCTCGGCCAGGCCTTCCGAGGCAAGCCGTCCCAGGCAGGCCTTCCGAGGCAAACCATCCGACGATTGCGGGGAGACCGGCTCATCATGAAGCTGCAGGGCAAGCGCGCACTCATCACCGGGGCGGATTCCGGCATCGGTCAGGCCGCCGCCGAACGCTTCGCCCGCGAGGGCGCGGATGTGGCGATCACCTACAACACCGATGCGGAGGGTGCCCGCGAGACCGCCCGCCGGGTGGAGGCCGCGGGCCGCCGCTGCCTCGTCATCCGCAACGATGTCGGCGACCCGGCCTCCGTCGAGGCCACCTTCGCGCAGGTCGCCGAGGAACTCGGCGTGCTCGACATCCTCGTCAACAATGCCGGTCAGGCCATGAGCGGCATGCCCGTGGCCGAGATGGACGACGGCAAGCTGGAGCAGATCCTGCGGGTCAACCTGATGGCCCCGGTCTTCTGCGCCCGCGCCTTCATCCGGGTGCGGCGGGCCCAGGGCGGGCGCGGCAAGATCGTGATCGTCTCCTCGGTGGCCCAGCACCTGCCGACCCCGGAAAGTGCGCCCTACGGCATGTCGAAGGCCGGCGTCGGCTCGCTCTGCCGCAGCCTGTCCCGGGAACTCGCCGAAGACCGGATCAACGTCAACAACGTGGCGCCCGGCCTGATCGAGACGCCGATGACCAGCGATCGCTTCGAAGACCCGAAGGTGCTGGAACAGTCGCTGGCGCGCATCCCGTGGCATCGCGCCGGCCAGCCGGACGAGATCGCCAAGGCGATCCTGTACCTCGCCTCCGACGATGCCGATTACGTCACCGGCCACACCCTCGTGGTCGACGGCGGGCTGACGATGCAGTGGGGCGGCGCCTGATGAGAGGCGTCAGCGCGGGTCGCGCCACGTCGTTCCGGCCGCAGCCGGCGCAGGTTTCGCGGCCGCTGGGGCAGCCGTGACGGGAGTGAGGCTGCCCGTCGCCGCCGGGACCGGGCGGGTGGGCTCCTCCGCTACGCGCAGCCGGCGCGGCGGCGGAGCCGCGGCCCGACGGGCGTTGCGCACCCGGCGGCGACGCGGGCGCGGGCTCTCGGAAGTGGCGCCGATATAGCCGCCGACGATGCCCCCGACCACGGCTCCCACGGGGCCGCCGACCAGCGCGCCGGCCACCGCGCCCGTGCCGACGCCCACCGTGGTCTTGCTCGCGGCCAGGGCGCTCTGCGGCGCCGCCAGCGCCCCGATGACCAGAAGCGCGTAGGTGATTCTCTTCATCGTGACCGCAATCCTGTGAGGATGGCTGCGGTCCCTGGCGGTTCACCGTGACGAAATCGGGGCCGATCCCCGGCTCACGCCGGAGATGCGGCCCGGAGGACGCTCAAGATCTCCGCGAAATCCGGGCGTTCCGGGACGACGGGTTGGGTGCAGGCCCGCTCCAGCGCGCGCCAGGGGCCGGCTTCGACGCCCGCGAGCGCGAGGAGTTCGCCGAGCAACAGCCCCCAGGCCCTGACCTCGACCCGCCGCAGGGCCGCGCCCGCCGGTCCTTCGGGAAGCGTCGAGGCCGCGCCGAAATCGCTGACCACCGCCGCGCCCCGCGCCCCGTCCCACAGCAGGTTGTGCCCGTAGAGGTCGCCGTGCAGGATCCCACGGGCATGCAGGTGGGCACAGGCCTCCGCCGCGCCGCGCGCGATCCGCAGGGCGACGTCCGGCGCCAGGGCGAGGGCGGGGTCGTAGACGTCTCGGCTGCAGCTCGCCAGACTCGGCGGCCCCGCGAGCACCCGCCAGTCCGCTGGCAGCAGCGGCATCACCAGTCCCAACGCGCCCTGCGGATGATCCGCGATGCGCCCCAGGGCCCCGGTCAGGTTCGGATGCGCGCCGGCGGCGAGGCAGGCCGCCATCTCGCGTTCGGGCAGCCCATCGCTGGTCATGGTGCCCTTGAAAAGCTTCAGGGCAACGGCCTCGGAGGCGGCGTCGCCCCGATGCCGGAGGGCGCGGTACACCCGTCCCGAGGTCCCTTCCCCGAGGAGCGCGCCGGGTTCGAGGTCGCCCCAGGGGACGCACGGCACGACGAGGGGGACGGGCTCGCCCTCGAAGGGGTTGCCGGCGAACGAGGTCCACGCGAGGCGGGGCAGGGCGGAGAGCCAGGGCGGCAGCGCCTCGAGGCGGTTGGCCGCGAGCCGCACCAGTTCGAGGTTCGGCGCATTCGCGAGGCTCTCCGGCAGGCTCGGCAGGGCGTTGCCGGAGAGCATCAGCTTCTGAAGGAGCGGCCGCGCCCCGATGGCATCGGGCAGGCGCGCCATGCGGTTGTCGGTGAGGGTGAGCCAGCGCAGGGCCGGGGGCAGGGCCTCGCCCGGCACCTCGACGAGGCCGGTGGCGCGAAAGCCGACCTGGCTCAGCGCCGGGCAATCCCCCAGCACCGGGGGCAGGCGGGTGAAGCGGTTGCCCGAACAGAACAGCACCCGCAGCTTGCGCAGGCGGCCGAAATCGTCCGGCAACGTGGACAGGGCGCTGCCGCTGAGGTCGAGCAGTTCCAGCGTGTCGGCCAGAGCGAGGATCTCGCGCGGGAATTCGGTGAGGCCCGGCGGGAAGCGCAATTCCCGCGCGCCCGCGCAATCCCCGCGCCGAAGCGCGTCGAGTAGGCTCTGCGTCATCGGGCGGCCGGTGCGGCGCGGCGGTGTGGGATCATGCGGTCGGTCCCCGGAGGCGAGTTCGGCTTGGTCGGTAGACGGGCATTGGTCGTCGCTTTCGAGCCGGGCCTCCGCCGCAACGTCAATGTCTGCGAGATCAGCACCTTCACCTACAAGCCCCGAGCCACGGGTCCGGGACGCGATCGTTCGGTCGCGGTCCGGGCGTCGTCCCCCACCGCGTCGCGACGCGGGTGCGCGCCGCTTCTCACACCCAGGGCGGTGCTTCGGAGCGGCGCGGTTCCCGCACGCGGATGCGCCGCGTCGAAGGCCTCCATCAGGCGGGTGGCGTCGATCTTGGTGTAGAGCTGGGTCGTCGCGAGCGAGGCGTGGCCGAGCAGTTCCTGGATCGCCCGCAACTCGCCCCGGCGGGCCAGCAGGTGGGTGGCGAAGGAGTGGCGCAGGGCGTGCGGCGTCGCGCTCGGCGGCAGGCCCAGCGCGCCGCGCATGGACGCCACCGCGTACTGGATGACGCGGGGGGAGAGCGGACCGCCCTTGGCCCCGAGAAAGAGCGGACCGTCCGGCGCGAGGGGATGGGGGCAGGCATCGACATAGGCGGCGATGGCGCTGCCGACCACGGGCAGCACCGGCACCATCCGCATCTTGCCTCCCTTGCCCAGCACCGTGACCGCGTCGAGTCCCGTCCCGGGCGCGTCCCGGGCACGCAATCCGAGGGCCTCCGAGATGCGGAGCCCCGAGCCGTAGAGGAGGGCGAGAACCGCCGCGTCACGGGCGAGGATCCAGGGTTCGCGGTCCTCTCCGGCCCGCAATTCGGAGCCCGTCATCGCGCGCGCGGCGGGGATGGGGATCGGCCGGGGCAGGCGCCGCTCGACCTTGGGCGAGCGCACGGCGCCGAGCGCCGCCACGCTGCCGTGACCCTCCCGCTCGAGGTGCCGGGCGAACGAGCGCAGGCCCGCCAGCGCCCGCATCAGCGAGCGCCCGCCGACCCCGTCCGCGCGGCGGGCGGCCATGAACCCCCGGATATCCCGGGGCTTGAGGGCGACGAGGCCCGCGATGCCGGGCGTGCCGTAACGGGCGGCGCGGTGGCTCAGGAACTGGCGCAGGTCGCGGGCATAGGCCTCGACGGTGTTGGCCGAGAGGCGCCGCTCGCGGGCGAGTTCGTCCTGCCAGGCGAGCGCGGCGGCCCGCAGGCGCGCATCGCCGGGGAACGCGAACGGGTCCGCCGCCGAGTCGGGCTCGGCGGCAGGGTCCGGGATGGGCGCGGGATCGGCAACGGGGGCGGATGACATGCCCCCATCAGGCCAGGGAGACGTTGACGCTCCGTTGCGCGCGCCGTCCGGCGTCACTTCAGGCGGGCGGCGGCCCAGGCGATGTGATCGGCCATGAAGGTCGAGATGAAGAAGTAGGAGTGGTCGTATCCCTCGCGCATGTTGAGGGTGAGGGGAATGCCGGCCGCCTTGCAGGCCTCTTCCAGCAGCCAAGGCCGCAGGCCGTCCTGCAGGAAGCTGTCACCGGTGCCCTGATCCACCAGGAATTCCGGGAAGCGCTTGCCGTCCGCGATGAGCGCGGTGGCATCGTGGGCGCGCCATGCCGCTTCGTCGGGGCCGAGATACTTCTCGAAGGCAGGCTTCGACCAGCCGGCCGTGGAGGGCTGGGCGATCGGCGCGAAGGCCGAGCAGGACTTGAAGCGATCGGGATAGGTCAGCGCGATGGTGAGGGCCCCGTGGCCGCCCATGGAATGGCCGAAGATGCCCTGACGCGTCATGTCGGCGGGGAAGTTCGCCGCGACGAGGGCCGGCAGCTCCTCCGTGATGTAGCTCCACATCCGGTAGTTCGCGGCGTAGGGCGCCTGGGTGGCGTCGACGTAGAAGCCGGCGCCGGAGCCGAACTGCCAGTTGCCCTCCTCGTCGGGGATGCCGGGTCCGCGCGGGCTCGTATCGGGCGCGACGACGATGACGCCGTGCTCGGCCGCCGCCTTGCGGTACTCACCCTTGTCCATGACGTTGGCATGCGTGCAGGTCAGCCCCGACAGGTACCACAGCACCGGGACCGGGCCGTGCTCCGCCTGCGGCGGCACGAACACCGCGAAGGTCATCGGGCAGCCGGTGGTCGCCGCATCGTGCTTGTAGACGCCCTGCGTGCCGCCATGGGCGCGGGCCTTCGAGATGGTTTCCATGGTGCGGAGCTTTCCTTCTGGGAGCGGAGCGTTCGTGGCGGCGCGAGGATTCTCTGAGGCGTTCGGACTGATGAGGCGCAGCGCGCTCCCGCTCCCGAAAGGAGAGGGTTGGGGTGAGGTGTGGTCCACCTCCGGAGAGATCACGCACCTCACCCCGCCCCTTTCCCGCAGGAGAGGGGACCCGCGCTTCGTTCGTCAGTCGTTCCGGAATGGCCGGTCCTAGTAAACCACCACCGACCGGATCGACTTGCCCTCGTGCATGAGGTCGAAGCCGTGGTTGATCTCGTCGAGCGGCATGGTGTGGGTGATGAGATCGTCGATGTTGATCTTGCCCTCCATGTACCAGTCCACGATCTTGGGCACGTCGGTGCGGCCGCGCGCACCGCCGAAGGCCGAGCCCTTCCAGACGCGGCCGGTGACGAGCTGGAACGGACGGGTCGAGATCTCGCGGCCGGCCTCCGCCACGCCGATGACGATCGACTCGCCCCAGCCGCGATGGCAGCATTCCAGCGCCTGGCGCATCACGTGGACGTTGCCGGTGCAGTCGAAGGAGAAATCCGCGCCGCCGCCCGTGAGGTCGACGATGGCCTGGACCACCTTGTCGGTGCCGATCTCGGTCGGGTTGATGAAGTGGGTCATGCCGAATTTGCGGGCCATGGCCTGCTTGTCGGGGTTGATGTCCACGCCGATGATCTTGTCGGCGCCGACCATGCGGGCGGCCTGGAGCACGTTGAGGCCGATGCCGCCGAGACCGAACACCACCACGTTGGCGCCGGGCCAGACCTTCGCCGTGTAGATCACCGCGCCGATGCCGGTGGTCACGCCGCAGCCGATGTAGCAGATCTTGTCGAAGGGGGCGTCTTCGCGGATCTTCGCGAGCGCGATCGCCGGCAGCACCGTGAAGTTCGAGAAGGTCGAGCAGCCCATGTAGTGGAACACGGTGTTCGACCCGCCCGGGCTGCCACCGGTGGAGACGCAGGAG
The DNA here is from genome assembly GCF_025813715.1 of Methylobacterium sp. FF17. Taxonomy (NCBI): domain Bacteria; kingdom Pseudomonadati; phylum Pseudomonadota; class Alphaproteobacteria; order Hyphomicrobiales; family Methylobacteriaceae; genus Methylobacterium; species Methylobacterium flocculans. Next base: position 1,461,564 of record NZ_CP107532.1, on the reverse strand, counting down.
AAGCGGCTGGTGCCGTCCGGCATCACGCCCTGGCCTTGCGTGGCGCGGATCGCGGTGCAGAGGTTGGTGCGCTGCGACAGGCAGGACTTACAGTTGCGGCATTCCGGCGTGTAGAGCGGGATGACGTGGTCGCCGGGCTTCAGGGTGGTGACACCCGCGCCGACCTCGCGGACGATGCCCGCGCCCTCGTGCCCGAGGATCGCCGGGAACTTGCCCTCGGAATCGAGACCCGACAGGGTGTAGGCGTCGGTGTGGCAGATGCCGGTGGCCATCAGCTCGACGAGAACCTCGCCGGCCTTGGGTCCTTCGATGTC